>JAZDPG010000080.1:0-42487 GCA_043797815.1 Bacteroidota bacterium | reverse complement strand
TCATTGGTCTCTCCCCGTCCCTTGTGAAGGAAACGGTTTATCCTTTTGGAGGGAAATGACGCATCCCCGGCCAGGGCCTGCAAGGTGCGGGGAGCTACCAATATGGAGCCAATGGCCGAGGAAAAAGTAGAGGCAGCCAGACCGATGGGTATGATAAATGCCCCGGCTATGGCGATATCTGACATGACCAGCTGATTGGCCGGATCCCTTAAGGTCTGCAAATCAGCCGAAACTGTTAGCTTATAAATAATAAAAACATAGACGATCATCCCGGTTATGGTTGCAAGGACTGTCCCCATGGGAATCGACTTGCTGGGCTTCTTCAGATCGCCCGACAATCCCACCCCTGCTGTCATTCCCGTAAAAGCAGGAAAAATAATGGCAAATACCACGAAGAACTGGCTCATATCACCCTTTTCAAGAGAGGCCAGGCTAAAAGTATGGCTTGCATTGTATTCTGTTTTGCCGAGGAAAAAGAGAAGCAGGGAAACCCCCAGGATGGCCACCACCATATAGAGGGTTTTCATGCCCACGGCAGCCCCTTTTTTCAGGATCAGTATGGAAAGCCCGATCACGGCAGGAATGCTCACCACCTGCCTGGGGAGTGTCAGGTCGAAACGGGTGGTCACCCACTTGAAAAAGAACTCAAAGGCCTCCGTAAAGGCAATGATGTAAAATGCCACACTGATGGCCTGGGAAATGAAGAGGGCGAATCCAATGGTTGCACCTATATTCATTCCAAAGGACCGGGAGATAATGAAATACTCTCCTCCCCCCTCAACCCTTTTGTTTGTGGCAAGTTCAGAAATAGCAAACGCTGTGGGTATGGTTACCAGATGCCCCAGAAATATGATACCGATTACGCCCCAGAAACCAAGGGTCCCCACTGCAAAACCAAACCTCAGAAACAGGATGGCCCCAAGAATGGTCGCAATGGCCGTAAAATACACGGGGGCTGTTCCAAAAGTCTTTTTTGTTGCTTCTGCCATAACAAAATCAGCTATAGCAAAGATAGGACTTAATTGGAATTAATAATAGAGATCCCTTTCCCCCAGCTTCACCCGTTCGAGCCGTTCCTCCAGGCTGGATTTGAAATGATCCCCGTTCATTTGCTCCAGATTCTTTTTAATAAGTTGATACCCTTTTTCCCTGGTACCGTTCTGTGCGTAGTCTTCCAGGTATTCAGCCAGGGTCAGGATGGCATTGGGAGTACAGTACCGTTTGATGAAACCGGGGACAGAAAACTCCATGAAATGCTCACCAGTGCGGCCGGTCCGGTAACAGGCTGTACAGAACGAGGGCAGATATTCTTTTTCGATCAGTTCATCCATGACCTCGGCCAGGGAACGGTTGTCGCATATCTCGAATTGTTCACCATCCAGGTCCTGCTCCTTCTCCCCTTCGGAGTATGCTTTCATCTCGATTTTCGTGCCGCCGTCTATCTGGGATACCCCGTACTGGAGCACCTCGTCACGAATGGCTGCCGGTTCACGGGCCGTCAGGATCAGACCGGTATAGGGAACCGCCAGTCTTAAAATGGCCACCATACGGGTAAAATCCTCATCGGTCACTTCCCATGCGGGATCAAACTTTGCATTGGATGCCCTCTGCAGTCGTGGAAACGAGATGGTATGCGGTCCAACATTGTATGCGGCCTCGAAGTGGTTCACATGACGTATGAGGCCAAGAACCTCGAAGCGCCAGTCATACAACCCGAACAACGCCCCAATCCCAACATCATCAATTCCGGCCTCCTGTGCGCGGTCCAGGGCAGTAATCCTCCAGTCATAATCCTTCTTCACACCGCCGGTATGGTACCGGGCATAAGCTTCCCTGTGATAGGTCTCCTGGAACACCTGGTAAGTACCTATGCCGGCTGCTTTCACAGTCCTGAAACCCGCCACATCCAGAGGGGCAGCATTGATGTTCACCCTCCGGATCTCGCCTTTCCCCTTTTTCACCCTGTAGACTGTCCGCACGGTATCCGCAATGAACTCCGGGTTGTACCTGGGATGTTCACCGTAGACCAGGATCAGCCGCTTCTGTCCCATATCCTCGAGCATTTCCACCTCTTTGATCAGCTCGGAATGGGTCAGTGTGACTCTTTTCTGATCCTTGTTGGTGGTCCTGAATCCACAATACGTACAGTTGTTGATGCAAAGGTTTCCAACGTAAAGAGGTGCAAACAACACGATTCGTTTCCCGTATACCTGCTCCTTCAGCTTCCTGGCCCCTGCTTTGATCTCCTCAACCAGTTCAGGATCCTTGGCTTTCAACAACACGGCAGTTTCCTGCAAGGTTAACCGCTTCTTATTCAGCGATTTTGAAATTATTTCACGGATTTTCTCTTTTGTGGACCGTGTTTTATCAAGGATATCCCAGATCTCCTTTTCGGAGATGAACGGGACCATGGCCTGGTCTTCAATGGCATAAACCTGCGGTTCGTAGATCATCGTTGTTTCGATTTACGAGCCTTTGGAAGTAAAACAAAAGGTGTTTCGCGATCACTCTTTACCTTCAGGACCTCCTCCGGATCAGATGAATTATTGATACCTTGAAGCCGGCCTTTCCAGCTTCTCAGTGGCACAAAAATATGTATTGTTATTCGGATAACAAAACATTTTCACCCATTAATTCTTATTTTTATCCACACATGCAACACAAATGTTCATTCGCCATGATCCTGATGCTGTCTTTTATGACAGGATCTGCATTTTCACAGGGTGCCAGGCTCTCCTACAATCTGGTCCCCGGCTACAGGTATAAACTGGATATCGATATCCAGCAAAATACAAGTTCAGAGTCCCTGAACAGCGAAGAGATCAGTATGTACAGCAGAATGAAGCTTGATTTTGAAGTGGACTCCACGGATCATTACGGGCTTGTACATATAACTGTGCAGTATACCGACCTGTTGTTGTCCATGCTTGCACCCGGGCTGGCCATTGATATCAACTCAGAAACTGGGGAAAACCCGCTCCTCTCGGAACTGATGGATACATTAAAACAGCACAGCTTCAGGCTTGCCATGTTTGCATCCGGTGAATTGCATTCGGTGGATGGGATTGATCAGATTTTCCACTCCATGGCTGCCTATCCTGCAAGAGACTCCAATGA
Source organism: Bacteroidota bacterium (assembly GCA_043797815.1). Taxonomy (GTDB): domain Bacteria; phylum Bacteroidota; class Bacteroidia; order Bacteroidales. Next base: position 39,370 of record JAZDPG010000080.1, on the reverse strand, counting down.
ACTGGCAGTCAATATCAATACACTGGAGGAAGCATACGGATCCAATGCTTTTAAAAGTTTATTCAACCTGTTTATTGCCTACTTCCCTGCGATTCAGCCCATAAAAAACTGGACACGGGACATCACATACTATTTCAACACAAAGCCGGTTAAAATGGTGAACCGTTATTACCTGTCCAAAACCACAAATGATGTAATTACGATCCAGGGGATGGGAATGCTCAATTCCTTGGGAGAATACAGTGAAACTGTTTCTTTGGGGCTGGTGAAATCGTCCGTTTCTGGATCTCAAACATTCGATTATCTGGTAGATGCAAATACAGGTTGGTTGAAAAAGTGCGTTTCCCGGCAGCGGGTGCTCATCGAAACGACCATCGTTAAGAGCACCCACTTTCCGGAGGGATTAATGATTCCTTCCTTCACGGAAACGGTATTTGATGTGAAAGGAACTGTGCAATCACAAAAAAGTCTATGAAAACACACAGATTTTTTCTTCTTGTGGCCATCCTTCTGCTTCCGCTTCATTCACAAGCCCAGCCTTATGAGCATGCTGCCGGTATCCGGGCAGGCTATTCCAGCGGGCTTACGTACAAGGGGTTCTTTCTTCACCGCATGAGTGGTGTCGAATTGGATTTCGCCTACAACCAGCACGGGCTCAATATCTCGGGCCTCTATATACTTCATACAGAGCCCTTCCGGAAAAGCAGGTGGCAGATCTATTTCGGAGGTGGCGGTTTCGGCGGATTATGGGACGACGAACTTTCCCTCGGACTGGTTGCCATGGGAGGCATCGAATATACATTGAGGGATCTTCCTCTGAATTTCGGGTTTGACTGGAAGCCTATGTTGAACATTTACAAGACCTTTCACTACGATTTGCTGGACTTCGGCCTTACAATAAGGTACCGATTCAAGCTTTAGGCTTTACTTTTTGCTTCAAGAGCCTTATATTTAGAAGTGGATAAACCCAAACAAACCATGATACCAACTTTAAAGGATGTTCAGGCTGCCGTGAAAAGGATCTCTCCTTATGTACACAATACGCCCGTACTCACATCCAATACCATTAACCGGATGCTGGATTCATCGGTTTTTTTTAAATGTGAAAACTTCCAGAGAATGGGCGCCTTCAAGTTCAGGGGAGCCATCAATGCTCTCCTGCAACTTTCTGAGGATGAGCGTTCAAAGGGGGTGATTACCCACTCTTCCGGAAATTTTGCAGCAGCACTTGCCCTGGCTGCCAGTTCGTTGGAAACCAAGGCAACCATTGTAATGCCCTCGGATGCCCCGGCTGTAAAAAAAGAGGCGGTGGCCGGGTATGGAGGCCATATTATCGAATGTGCCCCGGGACTGAAGAACCGGGAATCGACCATGATCGCCCAGCAAAAAAAGACGGGAGCAACATTTATTCATCCTTCCAATGACATGAATGTGATCCTTGGTAATTCCACTGCAGTGATGGAGTTGGCCCACAAGGTGGATACCATGGATTTGGTCATTGCCCCGGTGGGGGGAGGTGGTTTGCTGGCAGGAACCGCACTGGCCACCAATTATCTCCACTATTACATTGAAACCATTGGTGCAGAACCCTTTGGGGCCGATGATGCCTATCTTTCCCTGAAAACCGGAAAGATCCAGCCAAGCATCAACCCCAAAACCATTGCAGACGGACTGAAGACCCAGCTTGGAGATCTGAATTTCCCGATCATCCAGAAATTTGTCAGCAAGATCATCCGGGTGGAAGAATCTGAGATTATTGATGCCATGAGGCTTGTATGGGAACGCATGAAGATCGTCATCGAACCTTCAAGTGCCGTGGCTGTAGCAGCATTGTTCAGAAACAAGGCGGAGTTCAAAAAACGGAAGGTCGGGGTCATACTTTCAGGGGGAAATGCAGACCTGGACAACCTCCCTTTTAAAAAAAAATGATTCCCTGACGCTGATCCGGGGCCTGGCTGTCACATATACACCTGATTATGCCTTAAACCATCATTCCGGATGAGCTTGTTGCAAAATTCAGATATATTTGCATACATTGCATTTAGAAAAGGTGCATTTCTTTTCTACTTACTAACTAAAACTATTGCTATCCGGGCAGGTGATTTTGCGTCACCTGCCTTTTTTATACTTTTCTGAATGAAAAAGATCCACTCAGAAAAAGAGATCATCAGCGGGATCAGGAACCATGATTCCGCCGTGCTGGAGTACGTGTACCTTACATACTTCCCGCTGGTCGAGGGGTTTATTATACACCACTCGGGAAGCAGGGAGCTAGCAAAGGATGTGTTTCAGGAGGGAATGATCATCGCCTACAAGAAGATCAGGGAAGGAGATCTGGAGCTAAGCTGCAAATTCAGTACCTACCTCTATGCCATCTGCAGGAATGTATGGATACAGGAAAGGAAAAAGTACCAGTTGCATGCGGAAAAACTCCGGCAGCAACCCCTGATGGTCAATGATCCCGGACCGGATGAGGACCCCCTGTTGCAAAAACATTTGAACGAATTGTTCTATAAACACTTCAACCAGCTCAGTGAAGACTGTCAGAAGATCCTTTCCATGCTCTTTAATAATCAAACGGTTGAAGAGATCAGGGAGAGCATGAACTATAAGGATCTACACCATGCGGCAGACCGAAAATACAGGTGCAAGAAGAGCCTGATTAAGCGGATTATGAACGACCCCCTATTTAAAAGACTAAAAAATGAAGAGCGTTGACCATATGATCAAATACCTTTCAGGGGATTTAAACGGAGAAGACTCCGGGTCCCTTGAAAAGGAGTTGTTGCAGGATAAAGAGCTTCACGAATTGTTTGAGCAGGTCTCTGCAGCCTACAGGCTCATTGGAGACCAGCTCAGGAAAAGGGATGAGGATCTGTTTCGGTCCCGGCTCAGGGAGGTGATGGATAAGACAAGCCCTGCGGATGATCCCGGCGTAAAAAAGAGACGCCCACTGTGGCTCCTGATCCCCACTCTGGCTGCCTCGGTTGCCATCCTGCTGGCCATACTAATGATGCACCGGAGTCCGGATCAGCGCTATCAGGCTTTTTACCATCCCAATGAAGACCAGGTGATTCTTGCATTGAACACAGAGACACGAAGCGATTCCGAATCTGCAGCATTCCTTTTCAGCAAAGGGGAATTCCAATCCACCCTGAAACTGACCTCTGCAATACTCAAAACAGACCCCGGGGACCAGGCGGCCCTTCTTTTCCATTTGCTGGCTTCCATGGAACTCGATCTGGAGCGGGAGGCGCTGGCCATTACTGAAAAAGCTGTGCCGGATACAAGCCATGCACTGGGCCAGGCCATGGTCTGGTACAGAACGCTGGCATTAATGAAAGCCGGAAGAGAAGATGAAGCAGAAATCGCTCTGGAGGCTTTGCTGAAGTCTCCGGGTTCCTACGCGGCCGATGCTCATAAGTTGAAAAAGATGTTGACAAAATAATTCTTAATTTAGGAGGCATAAGCTACCTGTTGTATGCCTTCATTCCCCTACTACAAACAGCTCGATGCAATGGATTGCGGCCCAACCTGCCTGAGAATGGTGGCCCGCCATTACGGTAAACATTATACACTTCAGACCTTAAGGGAAAAATCCCAGCTCAATGTGGAGGGTGTCTCCATGCTGGGTATCGCCAAAGCTGCTGAAGCCATAGGTTTGCAAACCATGGGAGTCTCCCTGACATGGGAGCGCCTGCAAACTGAGGCCCCCCTCCCGGTCATCGTTCACTGGAAACAGAACCATTTCATTGTGGTTTACAGAATCAGGAAAGACAAGGTTTATGTCGCAGATCCAGCCTTCGGCCAGACCATATATTCCAGGGCGGAATTCCTGAAAGGGTGGCTCAGCACCAGGAAAGACGGGGAACCCAAAGGAACGGTCCTGTTGTTGCAGCCCACACCCGATTTTCTCAACCAGGAGGATGAACCGGTGAAAAAAACTGGCTTCAGGTATCTTTACCGGTACCTGGCTCCATACAAACGCTATGTATATCACCTGTTACTTGGTCTGATCCTTGGCAGCATCATCCAATTCCTGCTCCCTTTCCTGTTCCAGTCCATCGTTGATTTCGGGATCACCAACCAGGATCTATCTTTTATTTACCTGATCCTGCTGTTTCAGTTTGTACTGATCCTCTCGCAGATGGGAATTGACTTCATCCGGAGATGGATACTTCTTCACCTGAGCACACGGATTAATATTTCACTGATATCAGATTTTCTGGTAAAAATGATGAAGTTACCGGTGGGGTTTTTTGATACAAAACTTACGGGTGACATTCTTCAGCGGGTGGCCGACCACCGAAGGATCGAATCGTTCATTACCACTTCTTCGCTAACCATCATGTTTTCCATGGTTAACCTGCTCGTGTTTGCCGTTATCCTGGCCATTTACAGCATCAAGATTCTCTTTATATTTCTTGCCGGGGCGATTCTATATTTCCTCTGGATCTCTGTTTTCATGAAAGGAAGAAGGTCCCTGGACCACAAATATTTTTCCAAACAGGCAGAAAACCAGAGCAAGCTCATCCAGATTATCCATGGAATCCGGGAAATTAAGCTGAACGGCGCCGAAAGAATCAACCAGTGGGAATGGAAAGACATACAGGCCGGGTTGTTCCGCGTGAACATGAAAAGCCTCTCCCTGAACCAGAACCAGGAGGCAGGAGGCATCTTTATCAATGAAACCAAAAATATCCTGATCAACGTTGTTGCCGCCGTTGCTGTACTGAACCATGACATGACCCTTGGGATGTTGCTGGCTGTTAGCTATATACTTGGTCAGCTGAACGGCCCCATTGAACAGATGATATCCTTTTTTCACAGGGCACAGGATGCGAAGATCAGTCTTGAAAGACTGGGTGAGATTCACGACCTTGAAGATGAGTACCAGAAGCAGACCGGTGTAACCGTGCTTCCCGCCATCGACAAGGTAACGGTGAACAAGCTGGTATTCAGTTACCCGGGCGCCGTCAGCCGGAATGTTGTCGAGGAGATCAATATGACCCTGAAGAAGGATACGGTTACTGCCATCGTGGGTGTAAGCGGCAGCGGGAAAACAACACTGGTAAAACTGCTGCTTGGTTTTTATCCTCCGGCTTCAGGAGAGATAAGGATCGGTGACATGAACATTCAGATGATGTCGCCCGACCTCTGGAGAAGCCAGTGTGGCGTTGTCATGCAGGACGGGTTTATCTTCTCCGACACCATCGCAAGGAACATTGCCATGGGAGAGGAAGTAATTAAACCGGACCAACTGTTGTATGCCGCCCGGATGGCTTGCATTGATGACTTTATCGATCAGCTTCCGCTGGGTTATAATACCAGGATTGGCCAGGAGGGCCTGACCCTGAGCGGAGGGGAACAACAGCGGATTCTCATTGCACGGGCCATCTATAAAAATCCTTCTTTCCTCTTCCTGGATGAAGGAACCAGTGCCCTGGATGCCAACAACGAGCGTCGGATCATGGACAACCTGGAATTGGTCTTCAGGGGAAAAACAGTACTGGTCGTTGCCCACCGGTTGAGTACGGTGAAAAATGCAGACCAGATCATTGTGCTCGACAAAGGCAGGATTGTGGAAGAGGGCAAACACAATACCCTGATAGCAAAGAAGGGTCATTACTTCAATCTGGTGCGCAACCAGCTCGAACTGGGAAATTGATCAGTTGTCGGATCCAAGGGGTTCCAGGATCATGACAAACCCACCTCCCCTTTCCATGCTGATGGTAAACGAGTCACCTGCATTAAACTCCTGTGTTTCTTTCACCAGGTGTGCCGGGTACTCACCGGCATCCCCGGCATCCCTCCAGATCACGGCCTGGTAGGATCCATTCTCCAGAAAATCGAGCACAAATGAAGATCTGCGGGCTTCCTCGTTGGTCATTCCACCCACATACCACCTGTCTCCGCTCCTCCGGGCCAGAACAATATCCTCCCCCGGATACCCTTTCACATACCTGGTTTCACTCCATGTGGTGGGCACCTTCTTCAGAAAATCGGTACCGGGCTGATCTTTGTAATTGTAGGGTGAATCGCAGATCACCGCGAAGGCACTCTCGTAGACCACAAGCATGGCCAGCTGATGACAGCGTGTGCCCATCACGGTGGGATTGGGTGCATCCCCACCGACTGGAACGAAGTCTTCCTGTTGGACATGGTTGAATCCTCCGGGAGTAAAATCCATTTCGCCCAGCAATCCGCGGGTATAAGGCAATACCACCGTATGCCGGGGGGTGATCAGGTCGGACCACTTGTTGTATTCATTGCCCAGTACCCCTTCCCTGGTGATCATGTTCGGCAGTGTGCGGCTTACACCGGTGGGTTTATAGGCACCGTGAAAATCCACCACCAGGTGATGCTCGGCGGCTTTCCTGGCTACCTTGTGGTACCAGTTCACCATGTCCTGGTCCTCCGCATCCATGAAATCCACCTTGATCCCTGCAGCGCCCCAAAGCTCATAGAGGGCCAGCGCCTCATCCATCTGCCTGTCGAGATGTTGTGACAATACCCACAGGATGATATCCACATCCCTTTCGTTGGCATAGGCTATGATGCCCGGAATATCAACTTCCTCAACGGAGGTGGTAATGTCTGCAGCGGGATTGGGGCCGCCCCCTTCTGCAAACACCTCTCCATACCAGGTCCAGTCCACAATCATGTATTCCCAGTCCATCCGGTCAGCCAGGTCCACAAAATACTTCATGGTCGCCGTATTCATGCCCAGTTTAAAACCTGCATCGGGCCCGTAATCTCCCGACCACCAGCGGTCCCAGGCAGATACACCCGGCCTGATCCAGCTCACATCGTCATATTCAACCGGGTCATTCAGGTTGGCGATGATGTTGGATTCAATAAAGACACCCGGGCTGTCACCCACCATGATCACCCTCCAGGGTGATACTGCAGGAACTTCCGACTCCACCTTCACTGCCGGGTCCCGTTTCAGGGAGGACAGTGAAGAGACCAGGGACGCTTCCTGGTCTTTACCGGCCCTGAAATAGAGACCGCCCCAATCGGTCAGATCAGCCTCGGTAATCAGGACCCAGGAACCAGGGTTTAGCTCAGCAAGCAAGGGGCACCCGATCATCTCCTCAACCCCGATCTGGCCTACTGTCCGCTCATCAAAAGTATGCTCCTGGCTGGAGAAATAGTGTACGTGGTTGGTTGCCCATACTTTCACCGAGGGATCCAGGTTAAAGGAGGTGCGTTCATCGGTCAGAGAGAAAGCACCGAACCCCGAACCTTCTGGAAACCGGTAGCGAAATGCTACCCCGTCATCGAAAATGCGGATGATCCACTCCAGGTACCGGGGATCCTGCCCCTGTTCACTCAAGCTGAAGATGTATTCGTTGTAATGGTTCCGGACCTTCCCGCACTTTCCCCAGAGGGGTTCCCAGGTTTCATCCACCGAAGACCGGGAGACCAGTTCCATACGGAGTCCGCCTGAAAACGGTTCCTGGTTCCGGAACTCCAGTTCAATGGCCGAACTTCCGACTACCACCTCTCCATCCTTTAAGACCTTGTAGGCAAACGGAACATCCTCCCGGGTGCCCGTCTGAACGCTGATCCTTCCGTCGGGGGATCTGTACTGATCAGGGACCTGACTACAGGAGGCAACCAGGATAAAAAGTGATAGAAAAAGAAATGAAACCTGCTTCATGGCATCTGTTTTGAGATAAGTAGTCCAATTTAAGAAAATAATTTTCGATATTTAAGATCCAATACCAAGGAACTGCATGATGGAGAATGACTGGAAAAAAAGACTCGGGGTGGTGTACTCCACCAATCCTGCGTTTGGTTATGAATCTGAAGGGGAAGAGGCCCTGGAAACAGCGGCGCCGGGTGAACAAAAGCTTTATGTTTCCCTGGATAAAAAGAACCGCAAGGGAAAGTCGGTAACCCTGGTGGAAGGATTTGCCGGATCCGACAATGACCTGAAAGCCCTGGGAAAAGAGCTGAAGGGGAGATGTGGTTCGGGAGGATCAGTAAAAGACGGGGAGATTATCATTCAGGGAGATTTCAGGGAACGGGTATTCACGCTTTTAAAGGAAAAAGGTTACGGTGTCAAGCGCAAAGGCGGATAACATGGTAAAAACTACACTTTTCTTTCCACGGCTTACCGTTGTGGTCTGCCTGTTGATGTGCATGACCGTGATCCGTGGTCAACCAGGAAAAGCCCTGGTCCTGTCGGATACATCCTATTTCAGGCAAGGTGAGGATGACTGGAATCTGGTGGAATCAGTGCTCCGGACCGATCCGGCCAATGTGCTGTTCCTGCTGAAAAGGGGTGCTGATCCCAATGCAGGGGCAGAAGGCGGAATGACTGCCCTTATGTTTGCAGCAGAGAAGGGAGATACCATGATTGTAAAGCTCCTGGTTCTGAACGGGGCTGATCTGGAACTGACCCATGTGGAGAACACCACACCGCTTATGGTGGCTGTTTTGAACCAGCAGTTTGATGCAGCATACCTGCTGCTGAAAAGAGGAGCGAATCCCGACCACAGGGATGATTTCGGCACCACATCACTGATCTACGCCTCGGCCATGAACAACTACATGCTGGCCGACCTGCTTCTTTTTTTCGGAGCTTCAGACAGCCTGACGGACCGTGATGGAAATAATGCTACAATGACTTCAGTCTGCCTTGGTTTCATAGAGACCACGGATGTACTTCTCCAGAACGGAACGCCACCCGATCCAAGAGATAAGGAACTGAATACACCCCTGATGATTGCTGCACAGCAGGGCAATACTGAGATGGTTTCCCTCCTGCTGGAATACCACGCTGAAACTGAACTGGTCAACAAACAGAATTACACCCCTCTTGCGCACGCCATTCGTGCCGGCCAGACAAAAGCTGCACGCATCCTGGTGGATAGCGGGGCCGCCAATGTCAACCACCTTGTAAGCAAAAACCAGAACCTTTATGACCTGGCCGTTCAGCAGCATCAAAAGGAGATCATTACCCTGCTCAAATCAAAGGGAGCAGGCCCCTCTCCTTCTCCCGATTTTTCAGAATTTGGTGTGGGCTGGGGGAACAGCTTCGGGAGGGTTGAGCACATGATGCAGGCCAGGGTATGGTGGCTGGACCGGAAATTCGGGTTCTTTGCAGAAACCGGATTTGACATCCGTCCCACCTTGCGGACCGTCCAGGTGGATGTGGATGATACCCGGATCCATCAATACCGGGAAACAAGGAGTGCATGGACCCACGGGGCCGGAAAATACTTTACCCTGGTCACTGATAAAACCGGCATCGGTTATGGTTTCTATACAGCCCTGTACGGAATGCTCTCTTTTCCAAAATACAGGGGAATTGCTGAGGCGCCTCCGCTAAAATACAATCTTGTCCCCTCAGCCGGTTTTTTCCTCAGTGGAAAGATGGCCGGACTGAAGGCGGGTGCAGAAATGTATTCCTTCGGCACCCTCTGTGAAAGACGCCTGAAAATGAACATCACCCTTTTTGTCCGCATCCCTTATAAAAACAGTACATATGCATACAAAGAGATCAGATAAAAGATACGGAAAGAGCCTTTGGTTCCCGGGAGTGATCGTGTTAACCCTGCTGCTGCTGACCGGCCATTTTACAGCGTGTGAACCTGAGGACTGGATCATGAATGTGGATTGCAACGAATGTTTCGGGTACAGGCCCGACAGCGCCAAACTGATCGTTTACCTGACCATTAATCAAGAGAATGATACAGTTCCCCTAACATTTTATGAAGGGGATTCTGATGGCAGAATTGACTGGCAGGACACAGCCACCTCAGAGGACTTTTACCTGCTGGCCAGGGTTGGATTGAAATATACTGTCAGGGCTGAATACAAATCCGGACCAAAAACCATTGTTGCGTTCGATTCGGATCAGATGACACTGTCCGATTATGCCGATGATTGTGGTTCTCCCTGTTATATCATTAAGGGCGGGATCTTTGATGTAAGACTGCTGGAATAATCTCATGGAAGAATCACCAGCCGGATGGTTTCTCCTGTTTGGAAAAGCCTCAAAACATAGGTTCCGGGGGCAGCCGACCGAACCTGAATCCAGCGTTGATAATCTCCCCGGGGGATTACAAATGAATCCACTACACGACCCACCGGGGAAACCAGTTCGAACAGGTAATCCTGACCGGCTGGCTGGCTGAGGTTCACCCGGAATGCGGATCTTACCGGATTGGGGTAAATGGACCAATCTGCGCGAGTCGCTCCGGAGTTCAAACCAAGCCCAAACCAAGAAAGAAGACCTTCCACCTGGCTGGTCCATGCCAGGCAGTCCGGATCCATGGCCTTGATCAGGTACCCGTAAAAACCCGGAGGGAGATGATCGAGGCTGTCTGCAATGTTGAAAATTATTTCAGTCTGATCCCCCGGTTCAAGATCCAGGACACGTATACCCGACCGGACAAGGAGGTCATTAATCCAGATTTCAAATCTCATTGAATCCAGGGGTATATTCCCCGTATTCACTGCCTTGACCACGGCATGGGCAAAGAGCCCGTTGAGCTGGTCTAGCTTTTCCGGTGCAAGGGATAGGTCCGGGAAGACAATGTGATCCACAACCTTTTCCAGCTTGTTGTTCCCTGGATAACCCATGGTATCTGAAACCACTTCGAACTCCAGCAAATGGGATCCGAAACCTGAAAAATCAAACTTCTCCCCGGCCGTGATCTCCGCATCATGACCCGGAAGCAGAATTCCCTCATAACGGAGGTCATGATTTGCAGCCCCATCCAGGGAATAATGTGCAATGAATCCCGGGATGGTGTCTTTTGAAGTATTTCTCACCCTGACTTTAACCTGTTCATGGTCTGTAAGCCAGGGGCCCGATTCTGGCTCTGTAATTTCCATGAACGCAAGATCCCCATTCCTGAAGGCTGACACAGGGTACAGGATGTCATCTATCCAGGCAGCATCCTCGCTGTGGCTTGTGTTGTTGTCTTTCCGATAGGACCATACCATTTCATGCATCCCAGCCTCCAGAAAGAGGGAATATCTGTTCCATCCGGTTTCACCTGACCATTTCTCGATCAGGTTTGAATCAGCAAAGAACATCAGAAAGTCGTAGTAAGATTCCGAAGATACCCTGTATGAGAATGAAAGCGTGTCATCTTCGGTGGTTTCAAAATGGACGGATATGTCACTCTCCTCGCCATGAGATATCCTCCCTGACCTGATTGATTTGGAGGGAGAGACATGGCAATCATCCACAAGCACCCAGGGAACCCGAGAATTGTCCCTGTATAAAAAAAGGCCGTTGTTTCCCTGGCTGAAATCATCAAAATACCGGTCCGTTGCAATAAACATACTATCCTTCACTGTACCTGAGGGATCCCCGGCTGATAGTGATCCTGCACCAAACCAGCCTTTTCCCCTGCCAGACACTTTGATCCCGAACTGCAATACGGCACTATCGCCGGGATTCAGCACGGGTTGGTTGTAAAACACAACATCTTCTGCAAGGAAGGAACGCTCCGGGATGAAACTGCCCTGCACATTTCCCGTTTTGAAGTGGCCTGTATTGGCCAAATGCCATTTACACAGCAATTTCTCCCCCATCTCTGCAATACCATTCCCGTTGCCCAATGGTCTGTCATCCCACCAGATGCCTTTGGAGGTCAGCTGTGGTGCATGCAGTACCACCTTCAGATAGAATGGACCCCCTCCATGGGATCGAATCCCCATCATTGCCCGGTTTTGGTCGATCAGCCGGTCATCCGACTTCAGCAGGAAAACATGCTGCAAATCCAACGTATCGCCCGGTTCAATACCTTCCAGGATATGAATGGAGTCCATAATCATCATGGAAGGGTGCTCAGAAAACAAAACCAGTGAGTCACGCTGGATGGTGAAATTGCCGCGGTTGATCAGTTGCAGATCCAGGGCAGCCTGCTCCCCCGGATTCAGAAACCCGTCCCCATCCACCGATTCGGATGTCAGGCTGTACCCCAGCAGATCCAGGTAAGGTCCTTCCTGAACCGCCATCTCAATCTCCTTCATAAAGGGGCTGAAACGATCACCGCTTACCACCAGGTCCAGGCTTCCTGTGGCAAGGGTATCGGGAACAAAAAGCGTGGCGTATCCCTCACCTGAGGCATGAAGGGCATCCAGCAAAATACCATCCTTTGAAATGGCCAGGTAGCTGTATGGGGCACATCGCACATCTACCCTGCCGGAACCGGGAGGAAGCCATGGGGGAAGTACAGGTTCCTGGATAGCTGGCTGAATGAACCAGGGTACAATGCTTGGATCTCCCGCCAGCTGGTAAATCTCCCAGTAAAACTTCTTTCTGTGACTGCTGCTTTGCTGAACGGCCATATTTCCACCAAAAACCATCTCTCCCAGGGAGGGGGTCCAGAGGGAGCGATCCTCCCGGTGGGTATGGAACACCTTGTCATAATAACCCGGGCCGGTTCCTTCATAGGCAGGATGACTCTGAACCGGACCCACTCCCACTGCCCAGTAGTAATCCTCATCCCAGTAGGAGTCGTTGGTACATCCGATATAGGCCAGTGCGCCTTTTTCCGGGGCACGCAAAAGCGCTTCAGCAAGACATTCCGTTGCCAGAAAATAGTTTGTTTCACAACCATTCCCGATCATGACAGGGTATTTTCCCACATTATGCAACTGGTCAATGTCGCTGATTCTGAAACCTGGATCTTTCCACCGGTCCACCTCACCATGACCGGTATAATTCACAAAACCTACGCCGCCGGATATCAGATCCAGGATGGCCCTGGCGCTGGTATCTGATTCCGGATATCTGAACATATGGGTGGTATTGCCCTGTTCTTCATTCAGGTAGTAATCACTTGCATAGTTGATCTGTCCGTTTCCATAGGTACCGGCATAGGAAGCATCGACCCCGGCAATCAAAACCGCCTGATCGAGAAAAGAGGGATCAGGGAAAAGGTATTGTTCATATTCAAGGATCTTATTCAACACCTCCTGTAATTGTCCGGTTGAATTGACGGAGATGCGGCCGTAGAACAGCTCGGGTATGTAATCCCCTCCTCCGTCATACGCTGCATAGTAGAGATCGGTAACTTCTCCCCCGGCCTGGGACACGGGGATGTGCTCCGTGTCTCCGACGATCAGAAGGTAGGTTGGCCTTGCGACTCCCAGTGGAGGATGGTCGTACAGACTCTTCAGGTAAGCCTTGATGGATTCCCGTGTTCCTCCCACCAGGCTGTCGGTCCGGTATACCTCCACCACCCTGAATCCCTTTCTGGTTTTCCATTCAACCAGGGGTATAATGGTCTCCCTGAACATGGTATCAGAAAGGATCACAAAGGTCATGGGTTCCTCTGAATAAACCGCCTTGTACATGCTTTGCGATTCCCGCCGGACCACCCTGCTGAAAAGGGCTGAGAATGCCTGTTCAGGCATTACCGCGGGCTGCACCAACCGACCGGTTCCAATGGTATACCTCACATTGTAATAAACCTTCAGCAGGTTTTGTACCGGATTATATTTCACCGGGTTAAAATGCAGGGTGCTCATGGAAAGGCCACGCATTGTTCCCTCATATTCCACAGAAACAACAGCATCCCCTACCCAGGCATCCGTGCTGTACACAGCACTGTCCCTCTTTACAGGACCCTCCGGGACCCCCTTCCTCCCTGGGTCCTGAAAGGGAATCAAGCTTCCATCAAACCCCGCCAGGTTCAGGTCAAATATCATGGAATCCATCTGCTCAACGCGAATAAGTACATCCCGGGGCCCGGCTTCAAAAAGAATGGTATACCTGGGCAGCGACGGCGATCCCTCCTTCCCAACCGAATAATATCCCGGGATGGTTAGCAACACAAGGGATGGATTTCCCCCTGCCGGCTCAAGATGGATCACATCCACTGCAGCACAAAAAGAGAAGCCGTCTCCTTCCGGATCAAGCCTTGTAAATCCATTTATCACACTGGTGCCCAGCTTTACAGAAGGCTCCCGGTCCATCGCAAACAAAGCCATTGGTTGGAAACAACCCATGAATAAGATGACAATCAGAATGTGTCTCATTTCTCTATTAACAATTCTGGACCGTATGATGTTAAACCAATTTATGATTTTTAGCTTGGGTGGTGGTTGAAAAAAAGAAATATTTCATGCCGTCATAAGCATATTTTTCAATATTTTAGGATGTTAATAAGCAGCTTGAATGAGATTTCGAATCAACATAATGATATCACTTGCCGGAATGCTGGTGAGTTTTCTCCTCCAGGCCCAGCCCAATAAATACGGTGTTCCGCTGATTACCAACTACCCCTACACAGAAACCAAGGGAACTGAACAGAACTGGTGCATTACCCAGGATCATCGCGGAGTGGTATATGTGGGTAATCATGACAAGGGGGTCCTTGAATATGACGGGGTGGAATGGCGGACCATACCAGTCCCCAACAACGTGACTGTGAGATCCATGGTCACAGGGGATGACGGAGTGGTCTATGTGGGGGCCGAAGGAGAATTCGGAATGCTTGAACCGGACCGCTACGGTAAATTGCAATTCATATCCCTTTATGATTCCACACTCCATGATCAGTTCCCCGACATCATCGTCTGGAAAACCTACTTCGAGGATGGAAAAACCTTTTTCTGTTGCTCGAATGTTATTTTTGTTTACAACCCACCGGCAAATGACATTTCCATCCTTGAAACCCCGGAGAATGCGTTCTATGCTTTCTTTGTAAACAGAAAGCTCTGTATTCTGGACTGGGGAAATGGATTGATGGTGCATAACGGAGATGCGTTTGTAACTGTTCCCGGGGGAGAATTCTTCCATGAAAAATTCATTACAGGGATGGAGCAGTTGGATGACAACCAACTTCTGGTCAGTACCATGGATGATGGGATCTTTCTTTTCGATTTCGACCACGGAACAGCAGATGACTCCTTTTTGGATCCTGCCCTTATGGAGTTATTTATTGCAAGCGAGGTACCATATATGACCATTCTAAATGATCAGATCCTGGTATGTACATTCGGCAGAGGACTCTATATCCTTGACAGGAATGGTGAAGTACAGGAAATTATTTCAGAGT
Source organism: Bacteroidota bacterium (assembly GCA_043797815.1). GTDB lineage: Bacteria > Bacteroidota > Bacteroidia > Bacteroidales. Next base: position 24,332 of record JAZDPG010000080.1, on the reverse strand, counting down.
CCGAGGGACTGGACGATGGGACCATTCCGCATGTCTACTCCGATGAACAACTAAAAGGTTCCGGCCCCATCTGGATTGCTCACTGGAAGGGAGTCAGCAAGGTGGAAGTCAATACTCCTTTCAGGCTACTTACTAAAAATGCTGGTTTTAATAAGCTGATTACCGATATCACCTATTTCAACGACAGGCTTTATGTCTCCACTTTTGAGGGACTGTTCCAGATGGTCTCCGGTTCACAGGGTGTGGGTTTTACCCCGGTGGAGGATCTCCAGATTCCCATTTGGGACCTTTGTGTGGTGGAACCTCTCCCGGGAAGATCCTTTTTGGTGGCAACAAGCGATCTGGAGGCCTTTGTGATTGATAAACAGATGAAGGTAGCTGCCATGAGGGACCTCATGGTGAATCCACCGGATACAGAGGAAGAGATTGAACAGATATCCGGAAGATACATCTTTGCTGATCCCGAATACAAAGATATCATCTATCTGGGCTACACCCAACTGGTGGGTCTCCGGTATACCGGGGGAAGGTGGAGGGAAATTTCCAGGATCCGCAATCTCCACGAGGAGATCTTTCAGATGATGAAGGACAAATATGGCTACCTCTGGATTTCCTCGCTACAGTATGTCATTCGCATCGACATGGCACTCACCCATGAGGCCACCATGAGGTTTTTCTCAACAGAGCACGGTTTGCCTGCAAGCGAAGATTACAACGTCTTCCTTCATCCTGAAAACCAGGAGGTCCTGGTGGGAACAAAGGATGGATTTTACCGTTTCGACTATTTCAATGACCAATTTATGCCCGACACTTTTTTCAATACCATTCTGCCTCCGGGGGAGAACAGCATTCGGGCCATGCACCAGGACCGGGACGGGGATTACTGGCTCTCATTTGAAAACCAGTATAAGGGGTGGGCCGAACTTGTGGCCCGGAAAACTGGCGATCAACTGAAGGTGATCAGCGAAAATCCGTTCCAGAGACTCCCCAATGCTTCAGTGGATGTATTTACCGACGATAACGAAAATGGTGTCTGGTTCAGTAAATCGGATGAACTCTACCATTTTGATAAAAGCTTTTCCACCAACGATACCCTGCACTTTCAAACCTTGATTCGAAAAGTAATTATTAACGGTGACTCAGTGCTTTACCATGGCTCAAATTATAAGGAGAATGGACATGGCGGATACTCCATACATCTTTTCCAGGAGGAAGATACACAGCCGGTGATCAAGTACCGGTACAACAATATTGAATTCCATTGGGCTGCACCCTATTTTGAACAGGAGGAAAACCTTCTTTACAGTTATAAGCTGGTTGGTTTCAGCGAAGAATGGTCGGATTGGAACAAGGCTTCCTACAAGGAATTCACCAACCTGAAATATGGCCACTATACACTTTTCGTTGAATCCAGGAATGTGTATGGCTACGAGGGCGGCGCTGCCAGTTATTCATTCGTGATCAGCCGGCCATGGCACGCCAGCATCCCGGCCATCATCAGCTACATCCTGCTTTCCGGATTGTTGGTTTTTTTGATTATCAAGCTCTATACCCGCAGGTTGAAAAATGAAAACCTGCGGCTTGAGGAAATCATCGAAGAACGGACTGCTGAGATCAGGAAACAGAAGGAGGAACTTACCGACAGCATTGAATATGCAAGCAGAATCCAGCGGGCCATGTTGCCCTCGGACGAGTTGATGGATGAGAACAACATTGACCACTTCATACTGTTCAGACCACGGGATATTGTAAGCGGTGATTTTTACTGGATAGGCTCAAAAGGAGATAAATTGCTTATTGTGGCAGCGGACTGCACAGGGCATGGAGTCCCCGGTGCTTTTATGAGCATGCTGGGCATGACCTTCCTGGATGAGATTGTGATCAAATCGGAGATTACCAGTACCGATGAGGTCATGGAAGCATTGCGTGAACATGTGATCAACTCCCTGGAGCAAACCGGGAAAAGCATGGAGGAGGCTGTCAAAGATGGTATGGACCTGGCCATGATCTCGGTGGATTTGAAAACAAACAACATTCAGTATTCAGGGGCTTATAATCCCCTCTACCTGGTCAGGAAACTGAAACGCAGCGAGAAAGCAAAACTCACCAGGGGTGAAGAACTTGAACTCCCCAGGGGATCTATTCACGATGAAAATCATGTGCTGATTCAAATAAAAGCTGATCAGATGCCCATCGGGGTATCCGAAAAGGACATGCGGTTTACCTCCACGACCCTCAGGGATGAAGGGTATAATATTTATATGTTTTCGGACGGATTCCTGGACCAGTTTGGCGGGCCACAGGGAAAGAAGTTCATGAGCAAGAATTTCAAGAAGTTACTCCTGGAACTGCAATCCGTTCCCCTGGGCGAACAGGGATCGGCTCTGGAAAAAGTACTGCTGGGCTGGATGGGAGAGATCAGCCAGATCGATGATATCCTGGTGATGGGACTAAGAGTGAATCCATTGTGAAAGCGGCAGAATTAACAAGGGAGAAGCTACTGGAACAGCGAAAAGAGCTGCTATCAAGTCTCAAGTATGCCAGTTTTATCCAGAGAGCAGTTCTTCCCGATCAACGTATTCTTGAAAATACGCTTGCTGATTATTTTATCCTTCACAAACCCAGGGATATTGTAAGCGGAGACTTCTATTACTGCTCCCGGAAGGAAGATTTGATTGTTGTGGCTGCGGGAGACTGCACCGGACACGGTGTGCCGGGGGCCCTTTTAAGCATCATGGGCGCCTCCTTCCTGAATGAGATCCTCAACAGCCGGGGGCCCTGCAGACCAAGCCGCATTCTGAACCTGCTCCGTGAGCGGGTAATGAACGTGCTTCACCAGCGCGGTGAGGAGCTGGAAAACAAGGATGCCATCGATATGGCCCTTTGTGTGTTTAATCCTGAAACCCGGGAATTGATGTATGCCGGGGCAAACAATCCTCTGTATCATGTCCGCAAGAAAGTACTCACTGAAATCAAGGCTGATAAAATGCCGGTGGGGATCAATGCCATTGAGGAAAACTCCTTCACAAATCACAGCTTGCAACTAAAACCAGGGGATACCGTATACATATTTTCTGATGGATATGCAGACCAGTTTGGAGGACCCCGAAACAAGAAATTCAAATATGGGCCCATGAAAGAGCTGCTTATCAGGATATCTGACCAGAACATGGATGATCAAAAAAAGGAACTGGAACTTGTGATTGATACATGGAAAGGTGATAACGCACAGATAGATGACATCCTTGTCTTTGGAATAAAATTCCTATAAAACCAGAACCATGCGATTAACCGGGTTTAGAATTCAGAATTTCAGATCCATCGTTGACACAGGTTGGCAACAGCTTGCCCATGACAATATCACCAGTCTTATCGGTCAGAATGAATCGGGTAAAACGTCCATTCTTGAGGGCCTGAAAGCATTCCATGACGGCAAACTTATCGAGGATATGATGCGAAGCGACCTGTCGCTGCCAATGGTCACCTGCGGATTTAAACCTTTAAGCAAGGATCTGGCGAAACTCCTTGACTTGAAAAAGTTGGATCCCAAGATCAGGGCAATCATCGGAACCATTGAAACCATTACCATCACCAGGGTTTGGGAGGACGATATGGATTCCTACCTGGTCATGGGTGATGAACTGCAGGAAATATTCGATGAAAATACTGAGCAGGTAAAGCAGCGTGAGAAGGTGGTCATGGAAAAACTGGAAAGCATGATCAAAGAGGTGGCTGATGCTACTGCCGAAGTGAACAATGCAACCAACGAATTCGCTCTGACACGGGAGAAAGTTGAATCAGTGAAACTCAGAATCAGTGAGTTAAAAAAAACAATAAGAAAATTTTCCTCCAGGGACAAGAAGGATGGATTAAAGAAAGAATTGTCTGAGGAAGAGGCGATGCTCGTTAAACTGAACGAGACCCTCTCCAAGAAGAATAAGCGGCTCGGAGAGAAACAGGATATTCTCAACGCACTGGGAGAGAAGCAGGGCGCTAGCAAGAAACTTGAAGATACCGATCATCAGATCAGGGAGAAAAACGATGCACTCATCAGCGAACAGGAAAACCTGAGGGAAATCCTCCAGATGACCGGAATGTACCCCACAGACAAAGAACAAAGGGCAGCAGAGATCAGGGAGGAGATATGCCGGACTGAAATTGAGAATCTGAAATCTGAGATTCTTCAGCTGCAAAAATCATACGATACGCAGCTTCTGGCCATTGAATTTGTGTTTGACGGGATGACCTTCGACAGTGCAGTAAAATCAGCAGAAAAGGAGATTGAATCCCGTTTGAAATATTTCTCATCCACCGGACTGGCTGCTGAGATCTTCAAATTCCTGCCCGACTTCGAATTGTTTGAGGATTTCAGCTCGCTTTTGCCCAACCGCATAGACCTGGAAGATATCGTCCGGGCCAACAAACGTGCTGAAGGTTATAAGGCAGCCATTAATTTCCTCACCATTACCGGATTGGAATATTCTTTCTTTCAGCAACCCTCAAGCAGGATCCTGAAACAGAAGATTGAAAATCTGAATGGGGAACTTACGCTGAATTTCCAGGATTTCTGGCGGCAGAATGTGGGAAAGAAGAATAAAATCAAGATTAATTTTGAGCTTTCACACTACGACCATACCAATCCCGAAAAGAGTGGAAAGCCTTATATAGAATTCTGGATCAAGGATGAGCAGGAAAGGCTGTATCCCAAACAGAGAAGCAGGGGGGTCAGGTGGTTCCTCTCCTTTTTCCTGGAATTGAAGGCCACTGCCCTGGATAAAGGCAATCGAAACAAAGTGCTTCTTATCGATGAACCCGGTGTGAGCCTGCATGCCAGGGCACAGGAGGATGTCCTTGCAGTCTTCGACGACATCAAGGAACAGATGCAAATCATCTACACCACACACTCTCCGCACCTGATCGATGTAAACAAGCTATACCGCATTCTGGCCGTTCAGCGGGCCGTTGAGGATGACATGAAGAGTGAAACCATGGTTTTCAGTGCCCGGTCACTGAATGCAGCCACTGCCGACACCCTTTCACCCATCTATTCTACAATGGGAGCACGGCTGAGCCAGCAAGAGATCATCAAATCCTTCAACAATGTGATTATCAAAGACCTGGCCACATACTATTTCCTGAAGGCCATCATTACCCTCACAGGATTCAAAAAAGAGTGTTACTTCCTTCCGGCCTCGGGGGCTGAGAGCATTCCAATGATGGTGAATATACTCATCGGCTGGGGTCTGGACTATATTGTACTCAATTTTGGAAACACAGAGGAGAAAGCTATTCATGAGAAACTGAGGAAGGACCTCTTTGACAGCAAGGTGGACCTGGCAAAGGAGCAAATGATCCTGATGGACAATTATATGGATGCCGAGGATCTTTTCTCCACCATCGACTTTAAGAAATCCATCGTTCAGGTCCGCGAGGGGATCACCGTGTTAAATTCGGAATATCTGCAAAACAACAACTATTCAAGAGCCATACTGGCATCCAATTTTCTGCAGGATGTAAACAGCGGAATTGTGAAATTTGATAAGCTGGACGATGAAACCAAGGAGAGCCTGACCATGTTTGTAAACAAGCTCTCATCCATTTTGAAATGAAAAACGCTGCACTGATCACCCTGCTTTTAATTGTTTGCATTGGCTTTTCTTCCGGCCAGGATACCCTCCTACTGTTCCACCCTACAACCAACAACATTGCGGTTATAAAAAACCTTACAGATGAGAAGATACTCAACCTGGATGGTTATCATGTCCTGGGGGTCTACCATTGCAGGGAGGCCTATGATTACGAAAAAACCAGGATAAGTCTGCAGGAAAAGCCGGATCTCCGTTTTTCCCTGTTTGCAGTAAGCGGAGAACTGGACCAGGAAACACTATTCGGATCCAATCCTTGCTCGGAAGCTTTCAGTGCCCTGTTCAAGAGTTCACGCGGAGCACTTTTTATGGGTGGCCCGGATATTCCTCCGGGTATTTATAAAGAACCTGTTCATCTGCTTACTGACGTGACGGACCCGTTCAGACATCTTATGGAAATCTCTTTTCTTTTCCACCTGCTGGGGGGGAATCAGGATTCCCTTTGGGTGCCCTTTCTGGAGGGAGATGTCAGATACCTGATAAGCGGAATCTGCCTGGGGATGCAATCCATGAACGTGGCTACGGGAGGAACCTTGATTCAGGATATACCCACAGAGGTTTACGGGATCTGGAATGCTGAAGAAATCCTAGCCCTTCCTCCCGACCAGATGCACCGCAACTATGCGGACATGGTTCAGACAACATATGAAAAGCCCTCATCGTACCATTTTCACCGGATCAGGTGTGCAAAGGGCTCATTCTTTATAGAAGAGATTGGCTACAGGGAAGAAACCGGCCCGCTTGTTATGAGCAGCCACCATCAGTCGGCAGAAATCCCCGGTCAGGGTTGGGTTGTATCTGCAACTTCCATGGACGGAAAGATCATCGAAGCCATTGAACATAATACTTACCCGAATGTCACTGGAGTGCAGTTCCATCCGGAATTAAAGGGTTTGTATGATTCAACCCTCCTGCACCCCCAATCCTGCGATGGTGCAAAGGATTTCGATTTTCACAAATCATACTGGAAATACCTTGGAGACATCCTGCAGGAAAACAGAAGAAAGACCACCTTCTAACTATTCTATCTCAATAAAGCTGATCTTCAGGTCGAGGATAGAAGCATAATACTCTCCCCTTTCAAGGATATCATCATCCCCTTCCTCATATACCCAGTTGATCTTTAACCCATAGCCGTCGTTATCAAGTTCCTTGAGTTTCTTAAGGAGTCGAAGCATGTATTTGGAGGTTCCGCTGTTGAGATATTCCATTGCGATGTCCACGTCGGTATGGGCAGGAGGTTGCGAGGCATATGCGATGATCCAATCCAGAATATCTTCATAGAAAAGGGATACATCTTCTGGAATGGACCGGCCTTTAAACTTTATTTTGCCGGAAGGATCCAGCAGAACGTATGGCGTTTTTTGAGTGGGTTGAAACTCCAGTTTATCCATCCGTTGTAAAAATTTCATCTCAATATAGTAATTTTTATTGCACCGGCATTCAATTCAAATTCATTTTATCACCAATGTTTTCAAGGGTATCAGAAATACATTCTGGCCAAGGGCGATATCTCTTCCGAAGCAAATTCCCCGGCAAGGAATCTGTAATATCCGGTAATGGCTATCATGGCAGCATTGTCCGTGGTAAATCGAAGCGGGGGAATATATACCTTCCATTCCTGTTTGACCGATTCTTTGATGATTTCGTTGCGCAGGCCCGAGTTTGCCGAGACACCTCCTGCCAGTGCAATTTCCCGTATTCCTGTTTTCTTTGACGCTCTTTTAAGCTTGTTCATCAGGATACTGACAATGGTCCTTTGAAGTGATGCTGCAAGGTCGTTGATATGCTTATCGATAAAATTCGGGTCCTCCTTCAGCCGGTCTCTCAGGAAATAAAGAAATGAGGTCTTCAAACCGCTGAAAGAGTAATCAAATCCCTCCAGTCCCGGTTTGCTGAATTTGAAAAGGCCGGGATCCCCCATGGCAGCCAGCCGGTCAATATGTGGACCTCCCGGGTAGGGCAATCCCAGCAATTTGGCACATTTATCAAAAGCTTCTCCTGCCGCATCGTCGATGCTTCGACCGATGATCACCATATGGTGGTGGTCACTCACCATCACGAGCTGGGTATGACCACCGGATACCAGGAGGCAGAGGAAGGGAAATCGAGGAGATCTTCCCGTTCCATCCTCCTCAAGGATGTAGTGAACAAGGATATGTGCCTGAAGATGATTGACCTCGATCAGGGGAATACCCAAAGCAGCGGTGAAACCCTTTGCAAATGAAGTCCCCACAAGCAGTGATCCCAGCAGTCCGGGTCCCCGTGTAAATGCCACTGCATCTATCTCACCCGGCTTTATCCCCGCCTGTTTAATGGCCATATCCACCACCGGTACTATGTTCTGCTGGTGGGCTCTGGATGCAAGTTCAGGCACTACACCCCCGTATTGTATATGGACATCCTGACCTGCAATGACGTTGGACAGCAAAACCCTGTCATTCAGCACTGCTGCTGAAGTATCGTCACAGGAAGATTCAATGCCCAGAATGATCGTGCCCATGGCAACTTTTTTTTACATTTGTTACGTTCAGTTAAAATTAAAGGGCAAAGGTATCAAAAAGATAGCGAAAATAGGGTTGATCGTGGTATTGGTATTGCTGGCCATTCCGGCTCTGACTCTGTTGTTTTTGCAAAATAACAGGGTACAAACCCGTTTGAGCATCTGTGTGGCAGAGCGCTTGTCAGAAGAATTACAGGCTCATATTTCACTCTCATCTGTAAACTACTCATTTCTCAGGCGGATCCAGGTAAGGGATCTCTATGTTGAGGACCTCAATGGGGATACGCTGCTCTATGCCGGGCTTACCAAGCTCCACATCAGGCAATTCAGACCTGAACCAAAAGGACTGACCATCAGGAAAGCCATTGTGGAAGATGCCTTTGTGAACCTGGTTATAGACAGCAGCGGAGTAGTGAACATCGAATACTTCACCGACAAATTAGAGAACCCTCATATTCCTCCGGAAAGGAAATCCCGGGTCCACTTTGCCTCCATTGAACTACTTGATTCCAGGTTCTCCCTTTCCAGATTGGGAAGCGAACATGGCCCTTCCCCCATAGATTTTAACGATTTTCACCTCAGGGACCTGGATATCAAAGTAAGCAGGCTTGAAATAATCAGGGACACTGTACTCATTGATGTTGAATCGCTATCCTGTGTTGAACATTCAGGATTTGAAATTCTTCATCTGAGCACAAGCATGACCATTGGTAAAAGACACCTCCATTTTAAAGATCTCGCCATTGAAACCGAAGGGTCTGACCTTGATATCCCGGTTCTTGAATTTGATTTTGAATCATTCAGTCAGTTTAAAAGATTTTCGACTGCTGTGGACCTGAACTTCTCATCCAGACAATCTCTCCTGAAAATGGAGGATCTTGCACAATTCGTGCCCGGAACCGAGAGGGTGCTTAACAGGATCACTATTGACGGCAAAGTACATGGCAAGTTTTGTGATCTGAACGGTGAGGATCTTGTGATCCATTCCGGTGACAGGAGTTCTCTGGAATTTGATTTCATCATGATCGGTTTGCCGGACTACCGGAATACATTTCTGGATTTTAATTTCAAACGACTGAATACTTCCGTACAGGCTCTGAATGACCTTTTTGGGACTCCCGGAGATTCCACGGACCAGATCCTTTACCCTTGGATCAACCTGGGAAATATTGATTTCTCGGGTCAGTTTACCGGATATTCAGACCAGTTTGTGGCCAACGGACTATTGGTCACGGAAATAGGCAGGGCCCTCATGGATTTGTCCTTTAATCCCGACAGCATGCGGGGTGTGGATTTCCTGGGAAGACTGAGAACAAACGATTTTAAAATAGGTGAATTCCTGGAAATGGAGCGGGACCTGAAGGAGTTGGATATGGATGTTTTCGCTGACGGAAACCTCTATAAAGGACAGATCAGGGCCAACATAAAAGGGACCATTGACACCTTTGAGCTATACAATTATGCATACAGCAATATCACCCTGGATGGTGCTTTAACAAACAATACCTTCGACGGGGGATTCAGCATCAGTGATCCGAATATCAAACTTGATTTTGAAGGCAGGACTGATTTTTCCGGAGAGGTTCCCGTCCACAAGTTTACTGCCGATGTGGCCAGGGCCAGACCTTACTATCTGAACCTGGGCCAAAGTGATCCCAACTATTTTGCGTCCTTCCTGATAGAAACAGACCTGTCCGGCAGATCCATTGACGAAATGAATGGTGAAATGACCCTGGTTAACAGTCTTTTTGAAAGAACCGATGAAATGGTCCAGCTTTATGATGTTACACTGAAGGCGCGTAACACTCCCGAAGCATCCCTGATCCAGGTCAGATCAGATATTATGGATGTGGATATCACGGGACAGTACAGGCTGTCAGACCTTCCTTCCTCGTTTAAAAACCTGGTTGACCACTACCTCAATGTTATTCCGGACTCGGAACCCTATAAAGATACCCTGGATTACTTTGTTTACCAGGTTGATTTCAAACATGTAAATCCCATTCTTGACTTCTTTTTTCCTGCTTTGCAGATTGGTGATAACAGCTCTCTTTCAGGTACCTATGATCCCCGGAATACAGATGTGAAAATGCAGGGGGTGTTCCCAAAACTCGGATTTGGGCAATCCAACTGGTATCAGTTCGAAGCCATGGCCCGATCCTCGGAAGGAGCCCTGGAAGCTGATTTTACATCGGACAGCATGACCTTTGGGAAAACCTATGCACTGGAACATCAGCAGGTCAGTTTCCTTGCTGAAGGGGATTCGGCACACCTGGATATCTCGTGGGACAATGTGTCTGCTCCGGCCTTCAAAGGTGAAATAAGCCTGAACGGCACCTTCCAGTCCGATTCAGTGAGGGGCCGTGGATTCCTCGTTGACCTGGAACCCGGCAACGTTGTCATCGATGATATAAGCTGGGATATCAACAAGACCGAAGCCTTACTGAGAAAAGGATTCCTGGAAATCGATAGTTTTCTTGTGGTCTGTATTGACAAGAGAATCCTGGCCGATGGCGTTATCTCATCGGATGATACCCAGGATTTTCTACTGGAAATTGAGAATTTCAACCTGGCCGAACTGCCAAACCTCACAGGTGCCAATCTGCAGCTGGAAGGTGAAGTAACTGGGTTCATTGACTTAAAACGTAAAATGGGTACTCCGGTGGTTATCACCAATCTGAAAGTGGATTCCCTCTATCTTAACAACCAGTTTCTGGGAGATAGCCAGGTGGAAGCCAACTGGGATGATGTTGACGGTAACATTCAGCTCCGGATGCTGTCGGAAGTGGGCGGGATCAGGTCCATTGAGACCAACGGGAAAATCAATCCCAAAACCGAAGCCCTTGATTTCGATATCAGACTATACGGTTTTGAACTGGCATCGCTCAACCGCTATACCTCAGGGATTGCTCACGGCCTGGATGGTTCTGCCTATGTGCACCTGACCGTGGATGGTTTACTAAAAACACCCGAAATAAACGGAACCATTGTATTTGACAAAGGTGCTGCCACCTTAGATTTTCTCAATACCAGGTATATTTTCAGTGATGATCTGCGGATCTACCACAACAATATATATTTTGAAAATTTTATGGTAAGTGATCCATATGACAACCGGGCCAAAGTGAATGGATCAGTAGCCCATTCAAACTTTAAAGATTTCAATCTCAGTCTGAACATTGATGCGAATAACCTTCAGTGCATGAATACCAAATCCACTGACAATGAGATTTTCTACGGAAACATTTTCGCAACCGGAAATGCGGATATCACCGGACCCACCAATCAGATCAGGCTGGTGATCAATGCTGCAACCAAGCGAAACACTTTTCTTTCTCTTCCGCTATATAATGCCAGTGAGGTGGAAAAAACTGATTTTTTTACCTTCCTGAAGGAGCAGGAGGAGTTTGATCCTGTTCCTGAATCCCCTCAGATCAAGAAAATAGCTGGCATTGAGATGGATCTCGAAGTTGAAATTACCAATGATGCAATGGTCCAGCTGATTTTCGATCCCAAGGTGGGTGATATCATCGAAACCAGCGGAAAGGGGAGCCTCCGGATCATGCTTGACCAGTCCAACGGATTCAGGATGTTCGGCGATGTGGTACTGGACCAGGGAGACTATCTGTTCACACTGCAGAATGTGATCAACAAAAGGTTTAAGATTGAACCCGGCGGTAAAATCAGTTTCAATGGATCGCCCCTGGATGCTTCCATTGACCTGGAAGCCATATACACACTCAGGGCAGCTCCCTATAACCTCTATCCGGATGTGGACGAGCAGAAGGAGAAGCTTAAAAAGAGAATCCCGGTGGAATGCCACCTGATGCTCCAGGACGGACTTGGATCTCCTACCATCTCAACCGGAATCAATATGCCCACTGCAGATGCAGAAACCAGGAATTTGCTTGAGAACAGCACAAGCACTGATGAAGAGCTTATGAAACAATTTCTCTCCCTTCTGGTGATCAATAATTTTTACAGTGTAAGCGGTTATGGAGCTCAGGATATAGGTACTACCGGCAACATTGCCGGTGTGACGGCCAGTGAACTTCTCTCCAACCAGCTCAGCAACTGGCTCTCACAGATCAGTGACGATTTTGATATCGGGGTAAACTACAGGCCCGGTGACGAAATCACCAGTGACGAGGTAGAACTTGCACTGTCTACCCAGTTGCTTGATGACCGGATCATCATCAGTGGAAATGTGGATGTGGGCGGAAAACAGACCAATCCTTCAGCGGGCGCTTCAAATCCTTATATTATAGGCGACTTCGACGTGGAGTTCAGGGTTACCGACAACATAAGCGTTATTGCTTTCAACCGGGCCCGTGATGAACTGCTCTTTGAAACAGCACCATACAAGCAGGGAGTGGGTATATCCTACCGGGAAGAATTTGACAATCTCAGCCAGCTGATGGCCCGTTACAAGGAGGGCCTAACCAACCGCAAAAAGCGGAAAAAAAAATTGGATGCGCCTCAATTGGATGAATAAATGTTTTCTATCTTTGGCCTCTTCATTCCAACCTTAATTTTTTGATCATGTTTATTATAATGGTTGTTGTATTTGTTCTGGGGTATATCACCATTGCCCTGGAACATCCTTTGCGCGTTGATAAAGCCATTCCGGCACTAATGATCGGAACGCTTTTATGGGTTCTTTATATTTTCGGCGCTTTTGATATTTTCACCTCCGGGCTAAGCGATGCCTGGAATACCTATATTCTCGATGGTCACCAGCAGGGAGAGCAGGGAATTGAAGCCATGCGACACTTCATTGTCGAAAAGGAAATCACACATCACCTGGGAGAAATATCCGAGATACTTTTCTTTCTGCTTGGGGCCATGACCATTGTGGAGGTAATTGATAAACATGACGGGTTCAAGATCATTACCGACCGCATCAAAACAACCAAAAAAGTCAAACTGCTTTGGATCCTTAGCTTCCTCACTTTTTTCATGTCGGCTGCCCTGGACAACCTGACCACAACCATTGTCATGGTGGCGCTTCTCAGAAAACTGGTCTACGATAAGGAGACCCGCTGGTTCTTCGCCTCCATGGTGGTGCTTGCTGCAAACGCGGGGGGAGCCTGGTCACCCATCGGAGACGTGACGACCATTATGCTCTGGATAGGCGGACAGGTGACAACCGGGAGTATCATTACCCGGGTCTTTCTCCCCAGTCTTTTTACAATGATCGTACCCCTGGCAGTGCTCAGTTTTACCTTGAAAGGCCAGGTGAAACGCCCCCATCTTGATTCGAACGAAAAAGTATATACAACCCCATTCGAGCGCAGGCTGCTACTGATTTTGGGGATATCCGGACTCCTTTTTGTTCCGGTTTTCAAAACCTTCACCCATCTGCCTCCCTACCTGGGGATGCTCCTTTCCTTGTCTGTAATCTGGCTTACTTCCGAACTGCTTCATAAAAATAAACCGGATGAGATTAAAAAACGCCTCAAAGTCATCTACATCCTGGAACATGTGGATACCCCCACCATATTCTTCTTCCTTGGGATACTTTCCGCAGTTGCTGCCCTCCAGAGTGCGGGACAGCTAACCGTGCTGGCATCCTGGCTCGATGACCATCTTGGAAATATTTTCCTGATTGATATGGCCATTGGGATCCTCTCTGCCGTTGTGGACAATGTTCCGCTGGTTGCCGGTGCCATAGGCATGTATCCCATTGAGACCCCGGCTACCCTGGCAGCAATGGCAGACCCTGCTGCCATCACATATGCCTCCAGCTTCATTCAGGATGGCCTTTTCTGGGAATTCCTGGCTTATTGCGCCGGTACAGGCGGAAGCATCCTGATCATCGGTTCTGCTGCAGGTGTAGCGGCCATGGGGATGGAGAAAATCGATTTCATCTGGTATTTAAAACGCATTTCCCTGCTGGCTTTCCTGGGATATGTGGCCGGTGCCGGTGTATACTACGTGGAGGCCCTGATCATACACCTTAAATAAAGGCACAGACAGCTGTTCATAAAAGAGATAAATCTTTCATACCGGGATATACTACGCCAAAGTATATCCCGTTTTTTTATTATATATTCGATCAAAATATTCCTCCCATGAAAAGCTTGATTTTTTTACAAGTTACCAACCTGGAAACCAGCAGTATACCAGGCTCTTCCACAGAGTCTTTTATCGACATTGCCCTCAAAGGCGGATGGGTCATGTTGCCCATAGTCCTGTTGAGCTTCATCGCTGTTTACATTTTCTTCGAAAGGTGGTTTGCCATCAAGAAGGCTGCAAAGGTTGACCAGAATTTCATGAACCGCATCAGGGATTACATCATGGATGGCAAAGTGGACGCTGCCCGGGCGCTATGCCAGTCCACCGATAACCCGGTGGCCCGGATGATTGAAAAAGGGATCAGCAGGATCGGCCGGCCATTGAATGATGTCAATGCCGCCATCGAAAATGTGGGCAAGCTGGAGATTTATAAACTGGAGAAAGGCCTCCCAACGCTTGCCACTGTAGCCGGAGGAGCACCCATGATCGGTTTCCTGGGTACTGTGATCGGGATGGTACAGGCTTTTCATCAGATGTCAACTGCAGGAAACAACATCAATGTGGGCGAACTTTCCGGGGGGATATACACCGCCCTGATCACCACGGTGGCTGGCCTCATCGTAGGAATTATCGCCTACTTTGCGTACAACACCCTGGTAGCCAGGGTGGATAAAGTGATCAACAACATGGAGGGCGGGGCTTCCGAGTTTATTGACCTGCTCAACGAACCTGCAAAATAGAAGAAAGTGGCACTAAAATCAAAAAACAGGGTACTGGCTGATTTCGCTATGTCGGGAATGACCGATATTGTGTTCCTGTTGCTGATCTTTTTTATGCTTACCTCCACACTGATCGTGCCCAATGCACTGAAGATGTTGCTTCCAAGCCGGGGACATGTGACCATCCAGACCGAATCCCGTATTCCAACGGTGACCATTCACAGCGGCAGCAAGATCACAGTAGATGGACAAACAGTGAGCCTGAATGAACTTGGCATGGTTTTGGAATCCAAACTTCAGGGTGTTGCTGAACCCACCGTCAAGGTTGAGACTTCCCCTTCAGTTTCAGTGGGAGATGCTGTAAAGATCATGAATGTGGCGGCTGAGAGGAATTATACAGTGGTCCTTAAACAATTGTAATGGCACTGGAAGCGAGAAACAAGACCAACAAAAATTTTGCCATGTCGGGAATGACCGACATTGTATTCCTTTTGTTGATCTTCTTCATGATTACCTCTACCCTGATCGTACCATCCGCACAAAACGTGGATTTGCCGGAAAGCAACAACCAGACCCAGGCCAATCCGGTTCTGATTGTATCCATCGACAGGGAAAAGATCATCTCTGTAGATGACCAGGTTTACGCGCTCGGGGAACTGGAAGGAGTACTCAGGAAGAAACTGGAACAATATGGTGAGGCTCCCACCATACGGCTTAATGCCGACAGGAACCTGAATATGGAAGAAGTGTACGTGTTCCTCGATATAGCCAGGAGGAACCGGTACAAGGTGATCCTTGGAACGCGGCCTTCGGGATAACAGAGGAGACAGATCAGGAAACGAACCTGAGAGTTCCATCAGACAAATGGAAATTTTAGATAATTACCAATGAAACTCAACCGCAGAGGTCTTACAGGTACCATCATCTACCATGCACTATTGCTGGCACTGCTGATATTTGCAGGACTTACCTTCCCGGTACCGCCACCCGAGGAAGAAGGAATCCTGGTGAATTTCGGCACGGATGAGAGCGGATTCGGAGCCTATGAACCCATGGGTGATGACCAACAGGCCGGAAATCCGGACCAGCCGGTGGAGGAACAGACCAAGGAGATTGCCGGGGATGTGTCTGATCCCCTTCCCGAAACTGTCGAAACCACCCGACCTGAACCGGCTCCCGTGGATCAAACCCAGGAAGTTGAAGAAGTACAGGTCAAGGAAGTACCCAAACCCAGTGCCGAGGAACTCCGGAAGAAGCGGGAGGAACAACAGAAAATCCAGCGTGAACGGGAAGAACGTGAGCGGATCGAAAAGGAGAGGCTGGAACAGGAAAGGATTGAGAGGGAGCATCAGCAACAGGCAGAAAAACTTAACAACCTGGGAAGAAGTGCTTTCGGGAACCAGGGCGTAGGCCAGACCGAAGGATCTGAGGGAATAACCCAGGGTCCAGGTAACCAGGGAAACATCAACGGGAGTCCCGATGCGGACAGGTATGATACTGGAGGCGGACTGGGTGACGGGATATCATTTGGCGGCCTGGGTTCGCGAAGTGCCATGGGAAGCCTACCCAAACCCAATATGTCGGGTTGTGAGGTAACTTCGAAAATCGAAGTGAAGGTGGAGATCCAGGTGGACCAGGATGGCAAAGTGATCAGCGCCATTGTTCAGAATGCCAGCTACCAGGACAATTGCATCTGGACCATGGTGGTTGAAGCGGCAAAGAAAAGTCGTTTCTCGGTGGACCGGAATGCCAACTACCGGCAAACCGGTTGGATCCGGTACATCATAGTGCCTTAACGGCATCCAGGATAAGCTTGGCGGATGCAAGCAGAATAGCTCCCAGCACAACCCAGCGGATAAAAGCCGCACCCCGCTTTACGGCAATCTTTGTTCCCAGCCAGGCCCCAAGCATATTTCCAACGGCAAGCACGAGTCCCATCCAGAGATTTACGTCTTTGTGCACAAAGAAGATCAGCAGGGCCACCGGGGTATATAACAGGATCACAAACAGCTTTATAGCGTTGGACTTGACCAGATCGTATCCGCAACCCAGAACCAGGCTGGTGATTAGAAAGAATCCCACACCCGCCTGGATAAAACCACCATAGATACCAACCAAAAAGAAGACTATCACCTGTACCCAGTAGGGAATGGGAGGATGGGTCTCATTGCTGTGGATCCAGCGGTTTGGTTTCAGAAGAATCAGGAAGAACACCAGGATCATTACGCCGGCGATGGCCAGTTTCATCACCTCATCGTTCAGGTTTACAGCAATAAAAGCTCCTGCCACTGCTCCCAGGGCTGCCGGAATTCCCACCTTGAAACCCGATGGAAAATCCATAACTTTTTCCCGCTGAAAACTGGAGACACCCACCACATTTTGTAAAAAAATGGCAATCCGGTTGGTACCGTTGGCCATGTTGGGCGGCAGTCCCAGGGCCATGAGCAACGGAAGTGTAATCATGGACCCCCCTGCAGCCAGGGTGTTGATAATCCCGGCCACAATACCTACCGCGATCACGATGATGTAGGTGTACCACTCCATCAAGACCGGATCAGGCAAACATGGGGTAATCGGCCATGAGCTCGTTCACCTCGCGACGCACTTTCTCAATGATTTGCCTGTCATCTATACTCATGATCACCCTGTCGATCATCTCTACAACAGTTGGGATCACATCCTCCTTCACTCCCCGGGTAGATATGGCTGGTGTACCTACCCTGATTCCACTGGTCTGGAACGGAGATCTGGAATCAAAAGGAACCATGTTTTTATTCACAGTAATGTCAGCCTCTACCAGGATGTTCTCCGCCTGCTTGCCTGTGATTTCCTCTGTTTTAGCCCTGAGGTCGATGAGCATGGAATGGTTATCAGTTCCATCGGATACCACCTTGTATCCCAGTTTCATAAAGGAATCAGCCATGACCTGGGCGTTTTTCTTTACCTGCTTCTGGTACACTTTAAACTCCTCGGAGAGCGCTTCGCCGAAGGAGACAGCCTTGGCTGCAATGATATGTTCCAGCGGACCTCCCTGGATACCAGGGAAAACAGCCGAGTCGAGAAGTGATGACATCTTGCGGACTTCTCCTTTTTTTGTTGTTCTTCCCCAGGGATTGTCAAAATCCTTGCCCACAAGAATGATTCCTCCCCTGGGCCCCCGTAGTGTCTTGTGCGTAGTGGATGTAACAATATGGGCATGTTTCAGCGGATTGTCAAGCAATCCTGCTGCTATCAGTCCGGCCGGATGGGCCATGTCCACCATGAAGATGGCTCCGATCCTGTCGGCGATATGCCTCATTCTTTTGTAATCCCATTCCCTTGAATAGGCAGAGGCGCCGCCTATCAGCAGCTTGGGCTTCTCCCTGATAGCCGCCTGCTCCATGGCGTCATAATCAACCCGTCCAGTTTTTTCATCCAAACCGTATGAGACAGCCCTGTAAAGGATTCCTGAACTATTCACGGGTGAGCCATGTGAAAGGTGGCCGCCATGGGACAGATCCAGACCCATAAAGGTATCCCCCGGTTCAAGAACGGTGAGCATTACAGCCATGTTCGCCTGGGCACCCGAATGGGGCTGCACATTTGCATATTCGGCACCATAAAGCTTACACAAACGGTTAATGGCCAATTGTTCCACCTCATCAATGAACCCGCATCCGCCATAGTACCTGTGGCCGGGATACCCTTCCGCATATTTGTTGGTAAGGCATGATCCCATGGCTTCCAACACCTGGGAGCTAACGAAATTTTCGGATGCGATCAATTCAATCCCTCTTTTCTGCCTGTTTCGCTCCTGCTCAATGAACGTAAATAACTCAAGATCCCTTTTCATCTGACTTCTTTTTGAAATGATCTCCAAATTTAATCTTTTGAATTTGTAATATTGGGAAAGTTGATTCGTCTTTTGAAAAAAAACAGAGAATGACCCTCAGCAATCTGAAGCAGTCCCTGAGAATCCTCTTCAGGGAAAAAAGAATCACACTGATCAACATCACCGGTCTCTCCATCAGCCTTGCCTGCGCCCTGCTTATGCTGCTTTGGGTACAGCATGAAATGAGCTATGACAAGTTTCATGAAAAATACAGGCAACTGTACCGTGTGGAGGAAGACCAGTACTATTCGGGTGAAGAACCCTACCATGTAAATGTTACCCCCTATATTTCAGGTCCCGTATGGAAGGACGAAGTACCTGAGATACAAGAACAATGCAGGCTGGCATATACCGGCGGACAACTATTCACCTACGGTGAAAACAAGTTCTTTGAAGATGACATTCGCGCCACAGATTCCAGTTTCTTCAACATGTTTTCGTTCCCATTTAAGTTTGGGAACAAGGACAATGTTCTCTGCGAACCCAACTCCATGGTGATCACCGAAGAGATTTCTACCAAATATTTTGGGGATGAAAATCCGGTGGGAAATACCATATTGGTGAATCAGGACCAGAACTTCACGGTCGCAGGGGTGGTATACGATCCGCCCCGCAATACGGTTCTTGGATTCAAGGTGCTGGTTTCCTGGGCATTTATTGAAAAATCTACTTATTATCAGGATCACTGGGGTACCAACTCCATACAGACCTTCGTAAAACTCCGGGAAGGGAGCATTGACACGGTGGTAAACCGGAAGATCACTGAAGTCACCAACATTTATAAGGAGAACAACACCATTGATTTCTCAGTGGCACCCCTGTCTGGGATACACCTTCACTCCTACTTCGGGTTTGGCCGGTCTCCGGGGGGCCATCCTGTATGTTTATATTTTCACTGCCATAGCCCTTTTTGTATTGCTGATCGCATGCATCAATTTCATGAATCTCGCCACAGCCAGGTCCACGCTGCGTGCCAAAGAGATCGGATTGAGGAAAGTGAACGGGGCATCGCGCGGGCAACTGGTCAGACAGCACCTTTTTGAATCGTTTATACAAACATTGTTTTCCATCATCCTTGCCTTCCTGCTGGTACTGCTTCTGCTGGACAAATTCAACCTGATCTCGGGAAAAGACATCTCTGCTGGCGCACTGATCAGGCCCCAGTATTTACTGGGTATATCAGTCATCCTGATTGTCACATCGTTTCTGGCCGGACTCTACCCGGCCATCTACTTGTCAGCCCTGAAACCCCTGCAGGCCATCAGAGCGCAATCCAACCAGAAACAGGGAAGCGGTTTGCTTCGGAAAGTCCTGGTGGTGTTCCAGTTTTCACTGGCTGTCATACTCATTACCGGCGCGCTTGTGGCCTCAAGACAACTGAATTACATGCGGAATGCAGATCTGGGATTCGATAAAACAAACCTGGTCCACATCCAGCTGCGTGGCGACCTGAAGCAGGAATATGAAATGCTAAGGACAGAATTCATGCGAAATCCCGGAATCATCTCCACCACCGCATCCATACAGGCCCCCTATGAGGTTGGCAGCAATTCCAGCGGCATCAGTTGGGAAGGAAAAGACCCGGATCTGGATGTTCTGGTCTCATTTACCGGAGTTCACTACGATTTCATTAAAACCATGGGCATTACCCTGAAAGGAGGGCGGGATTTCATGGAAGAGTACCCTGCTGATATCCTGCATGATACCCTGACCAATTTCATTATTAACTCAACCCTGGCAGATCTGATTGGAAAGGAAGAGATCGTTGGCATGCCGCTTCGTTTCATGGGCCTGTCCGGACAGATTGTGGGGCTCATGGAAGATTACCACTTTAAACCCCTGGGGAGTGAAATTGAACCCATGGCACTGGCACCATTGCCAGCGTCATACCTGGAACATATGGTGGTCAGGCTATCACCTGATGATCCTGCTGCAGGGCTTGGTTTCATGCAGGAGAAATGGGCTGAACTGCTGCCCCAGTATCCATTTGATTACACCTATGTGGATGATGCCATTAACGACATGTACCGCTCTGAAGAGCGGCTGGCTTCGCTTTTTAAAATCTTCACCGTTGTGGCCATTGTCATCGCATGCCTCGGCCTGTTCGCACTGGCCTCCTTCACAGCCCAGCGCAGGATCAGGGAGATAGGGATCAGGAAAACCATGGGTGCTATGGAGCACCAGATAAGCATCATGATGATCCGTGATTTCTCGCTCTACGTTCTTATTTCACTGGTCATTGCCCTGCCCGCTGTCTGGCTGATTGCCAGGTGGTGGCTTAATGAGTTCTCTTTCCGCATCAGGCTGAAGCCGGACCTCTTCCTGCTCACCTCCCTGGTCACCGTGGTGGTAGCGATCCTGACCGTACTATATCATGCAGTCCGCATCTCCAGAACCGATCCGGTGAAAGCATTATGGCATGAATAATAGGAAGCATAATACCCCCAGTGTGAACGAGGGGCTCAGGTTTATGTATTAGAAGCTCTAAAATATTAATTCCTGCAGGTAGCTTGCTCACCATTTGCATCCGTTACGGTTATAGTGTAATTACAGGGCGATTGATTGGCGACTCCTTCAACTTGATAAGAATTACCGGAATCATTATATGTAATAGTTCCTGAAATCACGATTTTTGAAACCTGATTATACTCGTTATAAGTATAAGTATTAGTAAAGTTACTATAAGTTATATCGGTCCCGGTTTCACCGTCAACCAAAAAGGTTGGATCAGTACAATCACCATTACAAGTCACAGATAATTTCTTTTCACAAGAAAAAATGCATAATAAACAGAATAGAATAATGAACAGTTTTTTCATGACTTTTGAGTTTTAAGGAGCTTATTTTAGCTTATTATCAATAAGACGTATAAGTCAAATATTTTGTTGACATTTAGAGGTTTGACAGCATCATTGTACCCAATTTAGTCATTCTACAGGAATAGCCCGATTAGATTAAAATTGTCGGAAATAAGATACGCCCAGCGTGAACCGGAGGGAGATATTTCAAAATTTCATGGGTGCAGTTAATCCAAAGGAATAGTATTGTTGAAATGATTTTTATAATGTAGATTATTTTCATGGCATGGATTCAACGAATTGAATATTATATATTATTTACTTCCTCGTGCAACAAGTATATTGCTGATATTAGCAGTTCAAAAGGTGGAAGAACTGAATGAAGAAAGGGTAAGTAATTAATGTATCAGGATTCCGTGTAAAATATAGAGCACGGCCGCAACCAGTGCTCCGGCAAAGGGGCCAAATACCGGGATCCAGGCATAGTGCCAGTCACTTTTTCCTTTGTTTGTCATGGGAAGCAGTGTGTGCATGATCCTTGGTCCCAGGTCCCGTGCCGGATTGATGGCATACCCGGTGGTCCCTCCCAGGGACAATCCAATGGCAGTTACCAACAGGGCCACAGGCAAGGCACCCAGGGTGCCCAGACCCATTTTTACCTCTTCCCCGCCTTCGAGCGCTAACGAGGGTTCCGAGATATAGAGGATCACGAAAATCAACACAAAGGTTCCGATCAGTTCGCTGAAGAAATTGCTTCCTGTATTCCTGATGGCAGGTGCTGTGCAGAAGCATCCCATCTGGGCAGCAGGGTCACCGGTCCGGTTGAAATGATGACGGTAAAACAACCAGACTGTAAAAGCGCCTGCCATTGCTCCCGCCATCTGGGCCAACATAAAAGGAACCGCCTTCAGCCAGGGAAACATTCCGGATACGGCCAGGCCCAGGGTAACAGCTGGGTTGAGATGGGCACCGGATACAGGTCCGGCAACAGCCACACCTACAAAAACCCCCAGTCCCCATCCCAGTGAGATAACGATCCATCCGCTGTTATGACCTTTTGTTTCATTCAGCACCACGTTGGCAACCACACCGTTGCCCAGTAGAATAAGAAGGAAAGTCCCAATAAATTCAGCTATAATTTCATTCATGGTGATAAGAAGTTATGTTAGTGTGTGTTCCAGTCCCGGGCACGGGAAACAGCCTTTTTCCAGCCCGTCCACAGCTTTTCTTTCTCCGTTTCTGAAAGGGAACTCTCAAAGGTCTTTTCAGCTGACCACTGGTCAACGATCTCCTCCAGACTATTCCAGAAACCAACAGCCAGACCCGCCAGATAGGCTGCTCCCAGCGCAGTGGTTTCAATGGTTTCGGGCCGTATGACCGGTATACCAATCAGGTCCGCCTGGAACTGCATCAGCAGGTCATTGACCACGGCGCCTCCATCCACCTTCAATTCCCTTATTTTAATTCCGGCGTCATCCTCCATGGCCCCGATCACCTCCTTCACCTGGAAGGCAATGCTCTCCAGAGCTGCACGTGCAATATGCCCGGAAGTAACCCCCCTTGTCAGGCCGCCAATCATGCCACGGGCATAGGGATCCCAGTAGGGTGCTCCCAATCCAGTAAATGCGGGTACAAAATAGACCCCTCCGTTGTTATCAACCGATCTGGCCAGGCCCTCCACTTCAGAGGAGTCCTTGATCAGCCCCAGTCCATCGCGCAACCACTGGACCACAGCCCCGCCGGTAAAGATGCTTCCTTCCAGGGCATAGTGGGTTTTTCCTCCCAGTTGCCAGGCGATGGTTGTCACCAGCTTGTTTTCAGATTGAACAGGTTTCTCCCCCGTATTGCAGAGGATAAAGCAACCTGTACCATAGGTATTCTTTACAGAACCGGGAGTGATACACATCTGTCCGAAAGTAGCCGCCTGCTGATCCCCTGCAATCCCGGCTATGGGAACTGTAACGGGCAATATGCCGGCGGCAGTTTTTCCGTAGATTTCCGAAGATGAACAAACTTCCGGCAACACCCCTGCAGGGATGCCAAACAGATCCAGAAGCTCCTGGTCCCATTCCAGGGTGTGTATATTGTACAACATGGTCCTGCTGGCATTGGTCACATCCGTCACATGCACACTGCCACCCGTCAGGTTCCAGATCAGCCAGGTATCCACCGTACCAAATGCCAGTTTCCCCTGAACTGCCCTTTCCCTTGCCCCGTTCACATTCTCGAGGATCCACTTCCACTTGGTGGCCGAAAAATAGGCATCGATGACCAGACCTGTCTTGTCCCTGATCATTCCATCCAGCCCCTGCTCCTTCAGGTCATCACAGATGGAGGCTGTTCGCCTGTCCTGCCACACGATGGCATTGCACAGAGGTTTCCCGGTTTCACGATCCCATACCAATGCAGTCTCCCTCTGGTTGGTAATCCCGATGGCTGCCAGATCCTTTGCTTCAACCTTCGCATCAACAAGGGCACTTTTCACAACCTGCAACTGTGATGTCCATATCTCCCCGGGATCATGTTCCACCCAGCCAGGCTCAGGAAAAACCTGGGTGAATTCTTTCTGGGCCATGCCTTTGATCTTTCCCAGATGGTT
Source organism: Bacteroidota bacterium (assembly GCA_043797815.1). GTDB lineage: Bacteria > Bacteroidota > Bacteroidia > Bacteroidales. Next base: position 179 of record JAZDPG010000080.1, on the reverse strand, counting down.
GAAAACAATGGCCCTGGAACTGGTGGTTCCCTGGTCGATGGCGAGGATGTATTTTGGCATAATGGTTTGTGGGTTTGTGGGTTAGGGGGTTAGGGGGTTAGGGGGTTAGGGGGTTAGGGGATTAGGGGGTTAGGGGGTTAGGGGGTTAGGGGGTTAGGGGGTTAGGGGGTTAGGGGGTT
>JAZDPG010000032.1:0-2082 GCA_043797815.1 Bacteroidota bacterium | reverse complement strand
TCCTATGCTACTTGAAAATGTTATATCTGACCATTTTATCGGGCTTCCACCCAAATGCAATACAGAAATATGGCTGTTTCCGTCTGGGTTGGTACAACATGAAACGTAGAGCGATATTTTAGGTGAGGCTTCCGGAGTGGGACCTGACATGAGGAAGACTCCGATAATACTGATGCCGGTTATGACTATTGATACTAAGAGCACTGCTCCCAAAATCTCAGATACTGCAGGTTCTTGCATATTATCCTGAATTAATAAATTTTAGATAAAAGAATATTGGCTCGCCGTTCCATCAAAGAACGCCTGACTTGGACTGATCTCAAGACTCATAAATTTCTCGCTTGTTGGCATAAGATCTGTAATTTGAAGATCCCTTTTCCAGGACACTGGAATTGGAAGGTTATCCCACTGGAATGTTATCCATGCATAATAGCTTTTTAATGATGTGAGGGTCAGATTTGAGTGGAAATTCTCCAGATCCTGCACTCTGATCCCACTAACATTGCCCTGATATACGAGCCCGTTAATTGTGCAATTCACTCGGCTCAGGTTACATTCAGTAATCCCCCCGGCCATGAAGATCTTTCCAGAATTTTGAGTTCCGTTGAGTCTTACTTCTACCGAATCGCCACTATTAAGGGGGTAAGTTATACCACTAATGTTAATGTATGAATTCGCACCCCGTGATATCCATGACATCGTCCCCCCATCTGCAAGGGATGTAGTCCTAGAGGTGAGAAGATTTACATTATACCATTTTCCATTAACGGTAATATTCTTTTCAATAAAATCTGTTTGATTTGATGCGTTAACAACCGTCAGACGGACTGAACTATTTCCTTCGTTTCGGAAGATATGGATTGGGTTCTGTTCGCTTGATGTGTTTCCGTCTTTGAAGTTCCAGGTCCACGAATATGCTCCCCCGGTAGAGAGATCGGTGAATGCTACTTCATGTGGTGCACGACCGGACCAGGGATTCGCAGTGAAATTCGCGTGTATCGGGACTTTTGAGAGAACAGTCATATTAATATGAGGAGATTCGGCTGTATATGGTAACCCTTTTGCATGAAGAACCCTGATATAGACAGGGATAGTTCTCCCTGCATAGGGCTCGGCATCAAATTGGCCTCTTACCGTTGAAGGGTTACCCGGTGTGATAACTGTCATGTTCACCAATTGATTGTTGTTGACCACAATAATTGCACTAGTATTGAGTTGCCATTTTCCTCCAATTGATGCTGTCACAGTGACATTTCCTTTCACCTGTCGGGCTGGAATTGAATATGTAACATCAGAGGTCACTGTGGGTGTTGTTACCGTGTTCAACTCCCAATCGATGGAGGCGTTAACCATAGTGTACATCTTTGTGTTATTTGTGAGATTCATCTGGCCTTTAAACAGTTTTGTTTGTCCTTCAAATGGTCGGGTATCAATATTTGCGACCAGGTACTCTCCAACAGTAGTATTATAACTAAATTTCTTTGTGACTGGAGAGATAAGCCAGGCATTTGCACTGGATTCATTCATTCCCTCCATATGGGCTTCGACTACATATGATGAGGTGTAGGGGATGAGTGCTCCTTCATCGGGTTTATCAAATTCAAATACGTCCTCCGGGTGGTATACATAGATCATCTGAAGCTGGGTTGCAGTGATTGTTGTGTTGTCAGGAACCGCGAAAGTATCACCAGAATAATAATTTTTATATCCTGTCCCATTATTATACTGCCAGATATCAAGGAAGTATGCACCCTTTCCAGCCTGCTTGATGTAGGTATTATACTTCCGAATTTTTAGATTGAAGGAAGAATCTCCCCACGAGGTATAGCCGGATGGATATCCACCAGGGGGATCAGGGGTGAATGAACCATTATTACTCCCAATGGGATCCATAAAGACAACTCGTGGTTGTCCGTTATAGGTGGTATTATAGTCTAAATATCTCGCCTCAGCAGAAATTGCCGTATATTTAAAGAGGTATGGATTTGTATAGAAGGCATCAGGACCTGTTCCTGTACAGACGAACCATCCAGGGACAGAGATCTTTGAGGTGTGCTGGCCTGTATTTCCGAAATTGATATC
>JAZDPG010000106.1:0-14110 GCA_043797815.1 Bacteroidota bacterium | reverse complement strand
TCCATTCATTGTCAAATCCCTCAAGCATGTATTGATATTCTGCTTTCTCAGGTGATGTATAACATATGGCATTGAAATCGACAGTAAAGTAGTTCTGCTTATAATCCAGATCTATTTTCTTCAAATATTCCATATCTCCTTTGCAGTAGCCTGTGTCATCCAAAATAGATTTATTGAATATTTTAAAATCAGTAACCAAAACAGGGAAAACATATTTGTTATCTTCAATTGTTAAAGGATTAAAACGATTAAAGCCGTTTGGTCCCCCGAAAACCAGCATGTCATCTGACAGTTTCTCGGCGACACCTATGTTAAACTCGTGTGCCTGCAGGCCATCGCTTTTCCAATAGTTATGGATGCGTCTTACGTTTGATTCATTTTCTATATCACCCACCTCCGGGCCATACAGTCCCTTGGTGTAGATGGATGCGATGCCCTTTGCGGTACTGATCCAGATGTTTCCCTGCTCATCCTCCACAATCCCGCTCACATTGTTATGGCACAATCCCATGGATTTGTTGAAGTTGATGGATGAGAGATCAGCTGTATTCAATAACGTAACGCCATTCCCGTAACTTCCCAGCCAGAGATAATTGCCCAATCCCCGTTCAGGTTCAAATACACAATTGACAAACTTGTCGAAATGAAGATCAAACCTGTCTTCTTTCACATTGAATTTATAAAGCCCATCTGAAGTAGAGATCCATATGTTCCCTTTTGAGTCGCACATTACTCCCCACAGTCTGATTGAAGAATTAATAAGAGAATCGTCCGGTATATTTGAATAATCCAGAGTAATTACGTTTGCATGATTGGTTTTCTCAATTTCGGCTGCATCCAGCTTATAAATCCCATGGTCGCCATCGCTTATCCAGAGTGAACCACGCTGATCGAGGCACATGGTGATAAATGCATTCCTGCTCATGGAATTGGCATCAGACCTGTTGAGTTCGAAATATTTATCGGGTTTGGCCCTGTCGGTGAACATAAATATTCCAAGATCAGTACTCACCCAGATCCTGTTGTACCGGTCTCCATAAATGTCGTGTACAGCATTCCGGCGATCATCCTCATTGGCAGGGAAAAGCAGGATATGCCTGTATTCATTACTTTCGGCATGATAAATATACAAGCCATTGTTCCTTACGCCGTACCATATATCTCCATGCACATCTTCAAAAACAGCACTTATGTTATTATCCCTTACCCTTTTTCCGTTGGGCATTTCGATCACATAGTGACTGATCCTGTGTTTGAAAAAATCCAGTTTGCTTAAACCGCCGCCTTCAGACCCTATCCAGATATTTCCCGTATAATCCTTGTACAATACATTGATTAAATTACTGCATATGGGACTGGGACTATCGTCACCCACTCTGAAATTCCTGATTTCGTAATTTGGATTGCCTTTCAGAATGGTATTGAATCCTTTTATTTTATAAAGTCCGCCTCCAAAGCTCGAGACCCAGATATTGCCCGAGTTATCGATGGTAATATGTGTAATTGACTGATGAATCTTCTCACCTCCATTCAGGTACAGCGGAATACTTATTAAGGATTCTTCCACTTTATTAAAAGCGTACAATCCTCCTCCAATGGTACCGATAAGTATTTCAGATCCCAGATTATACAAGCATGAGATACCATTCAGTGGTGCAATATCCTCAAAGGAGTGATCCTTGCAGTTGTATTGAATTAATCCCCCGCCATCAGAACCAAGCCATACGATATCGGGTTGCTCATACAAGATGCAATTAATTGAATGTAAAGGGTGACTGGATGGATATATATTGCCATGGTTTGCCTTGGTAAATTCGCCTGATTCGGGATCAAACATCATCAATCCCTGGTCACGGGTTGCCAGCCACAATTTGCCATTCTCATCTTCTTCAATGGCTAATATTACCGTAGGCAACTGATCGAAAAGGTAAAAACTGCGCTTGTATTTGTTGAACTTCACAAGGCCACGAAAGGTACCAAGCCACAGGATATTTTCACCTCTATGTTTTGGTTCAACAATACTGTAAATGATATTGGTGGGGATATCCGAATTATCAGTGGAATAACCTGCGAAGTTTGTTCCGTCAAACCGGTTTAACCCGCCGTAACTGCCTATCCAAACCAGACCCTCCTTATCCTGACAAATGGACAATATCTGGCTGTGAAAAAGGCCATCGTCCTTGGAATAATTATCAAACTTGATAAGTTCATTTTGCGCAATTAAAGATGGAATCCATGAAATCAAAACCAGCACCATCATGGCCCGGTAACAGAAGTTTCCAAACGCTGCTTTGCAGGAAACCTTCGTTTCATCATACCTCAGTTCTATAAAAAATGCAGGAGCCAATCTCAAATTATATGTATTTCAAATCTGATTATCCAAGCTTGCTAAAAACAAATATAGCAAGATATCCGAGAGAAGATCCGGGCGGTGTGAATGCTTCAGAAAATAATATATCTGGCAAGAGGATTCATGTGTAGTGTGTTTGTAAGGCTTATGTGTGGGATTTGTAGCGTGTATTTATCAAAATGTTAGGACTTTGTTAGGTATGTTTACCGGAACCATTTAGCATGTTATTAAAGCCTGATGCCACTGCCAATGATTGGAACCTGTCCGCTGATGGTTCAGCCATCGCAGCCGCAATCCATTACATCCCTTATAATTATTTCATAGATGAATCCTTTTGCTATAAAAATTTTTATCTTCCATGGGATTCAAGTAATATTAAACCCAAATCAAAAAACCTGAACCAATGAGTAATTAGCGTACATCCTTTAATAGGGGACTCCTGTGTCCTCTTTAAGGATTTCCTGGGAAGTGATCAGAAAAGAACGGACAAACCAACTATAAACCACTAAAAACCATGAATATGAATAAAAAAATATCAATTCTTATTGCCTTTGTCGTATGCAGCTTAACGATCATGGCCCAACGCGTAGGTTCTTCACCTGAATACATCGAAGCCCTGACAGCGGATTGGAAAGGGGAGCGTTTCCCTGACGGCAGACCAAAAGTACCGGATGCCATGCTCGAAAGACTGAAAGCACTTTCAATGGAGGAAGTATGGGGAGTACTGCGCAACAAGGGGTTCCAGAACCAGTATGAAAGCGACTGGCACATTATTAACCCGGATGAGGTCATGACAGGGCGCGTTGTTACTGCCCAGTATATGCCATCACGCCCCGACCTTGAAAAACAGGTAAAAGAGCAGGGTTTCGCAGAGAACAGGGCTCAAAAGGGAGGTACCAATTCATGGCCCATTGATGTCCTGGTCCCCGGAGACGTTTATGTGGCAGATGGTTTTGGCAAAATTGTGGATGCAACACTGATCGGGGACAACCTTGGAAATGCCATCTATGCCAATTCACAGAATGGCGTCATATTCAACGGATCGGTAAGAGACGAGCAGGGACTTCTAGAGATCGAAGGGTTTAACGGATGGATCAAAGGATCCGATCCTTCATACATCAAAGACATGATGCTCACTTCAATCAATGCACCCATTCGGATCGGACGCGCCATTGTACTGCCGGGAGACGTGGTGCTTGCGAATAAATTTGGGGTCATCTTTATTCCAGCATATCTGCTAGAGGACCTGGTAGTTACATCTGAAATAACAGGACTTCGTGATGAATTTGGTCACCTGCGTCTGCGGGAAGGGAAATACCTGCCCGGACAGATTGACAGCCGATGGAGTGAAGAGATCAGGGAGGATTTCCTGAACTGGCTGAACAATTATCCCGGCAAACTGCCCATGTCAAAAGAGGAGTTGGATAACTATCTGAAAGAGAGAAACTGGTAGTGCAGTTTACAACGGAAATTATAGCATTAACAACCAAATATAACCCATAATGAAAGATATTATACAGCAGATTGCTGCGCAGAACAGAGAGAACGAAAACAGGGATGCCCTGGCCATTCAGTCTGAAATTGAGAACCCGGCCACCGGCAACAACCGGAGGAATTTTCTTAAAAAGGCTGCCTTTGGAGGAATCGCCCTTGGCGGATTGATGCATCTGTCCGTTGAAGATACCATCGCGCAAACCACCTCGAAAGTTTCAAGGGCCTCAGCTCCCTCCGATCTGAAAATAACAGATATGCGCTACGCCGTAACAACAGTCCTGGGAGGAACGGCCATTATCCGCATCGATACCAACCAGGGGATTTACGGATTGGGTGAAGTAAGAGACGGGGCCGATGTACGGTATGCCCTGATGCTCAAAAGCCGGATTCTTGGGCTTAATCCCTGCAATGTGGAGATGATTTTCAAGATCATTAAGCAGTTTGGTGGACAGGGCCGCCAGGGCGGTGGTGTCTGTGGTGTGGAGATGGCGCTCTGGGATATAGCCGGAAAGGCATACGGGGTTCCGGCCTGGCAATTGCTGGGTGGAAGGTACCGCAGCAGCGTCAGGTTGTATGCAGATACGCCCGAAGGAAGGTCTCATGAAGAACAGACGGAAAAAATAAGATATCGTATTGAAGAGCAGGGTTATACATGGCTGAAAATGGATCTTTCCATCAACTCCCTCAGGGATATTCCGGGTACCCTGGTGAACCAGGAATTCTGGAAAGGAGGCCAGTATGACATGAGGGATTATATGGGTTACGGTAATGCAAAACATCCGTTCACCCAGATACAAATCACGGAAAAAGGTTTGGAGGAACTGGCTAAAATCGCTGAACATACCCGGGAGCATATTGGTTGGGATATTCCTCTGTCGACGGATCATTACGGCCATTTTGATCTGAACAATGGCATCCGGCTGGGAAAAGCCATCGAGAAGTACAGGCTGGCATGGCTGGAAGATATGATTTCGTGGGAGTATACCGACCAGTGGAAAACCATTACGGAGGCACTGGAAACACCTACCACCACCGGTGAAGATATTTATCTCCTTCAAACCTTTAAACCGCTTATCGATATCCATGCGGTGGATATTGTCCACCCCGATCTGGCGACTTCCGGCGGACTACTGGAAACCAAAAAGATCGGGGACTATGCCGAGGAGAACGGCATTGCCATGGCCATGCACCAGGCAGGGACTCCCGTTTCTTTTATGGCCAATGTACATTGCGCCGCAGCCACCCAGAACTTCCTGGCCCTGGAACACCATTCGGTTGATCTGCCCTGGTGGGAAGACCTGGTGAAAATGACCGATGGCAATCCCATCATTTCCAAGGGCTTCGCTCCGGTACCTGAATCGCCCGGACTGGGGATTGAATTAAACGAAGACGTGATCAGGGAACACCTGGACCGCAGGGATAAGAGTTTCTTTGCTCCCACGGACGAGTGGAACGAAAAACGCGCACACGACAGGATCTGGAGCTAAACAATTGAAACAAATAGAACACAAATGCTGCTGCGACAAAGAATACGAACAGCAGCATTTGTTTCATGGATCATGTGAAGAAGGATTATATGAAAAGAAAGTTTAAAATCCCTCAGAGATTGCTGTTTATAGCAACAGGGATCATTGCTACCATCTGGTTTTTAATCAGGGTCATACCAAAGCCATCCAGGGCTGCATACCCCTGTATGAGGATAGCAGCCCCGGTCATGTCCGGTTTTATAGTGTACCTGCTTTCGCTGGGAGGAATTACCCTCTTTATCCGTAAAGCAAGGAAAAATTTCCTGCGGGCTGACTATATGTCCGCGGGAGCGCTGGTCCTTGCCGCCCTGGCGGTTTCAACCCTGCAGGTTATTCAGCATACGCAGGACTCAGCTGCATCTGAACTGACTGTAGCCGGAACAGGCGGACCCGACGACGGTCCCAACCAACCCATGGGAACAGGCAACGGAGTTCATCCCGGACGGGTGGTATGGGTCTGGGATCCCAAAGCGACAAATGCAGATTGTATCAATGTTTTTGAACTGTTTAAACCTGAGAATACCAACCAGGGTGTTGTCAACAGGATGGTTGTGGATGGAGTAAAAAACCTGGGTGGAAAATCAAGCCTGGCCGAATCATGGGATGTGATCTTTCGCGCTTTCAATTATAAAAAGAGCAAAAGGGGATCAGGGTATACAAAGGGTGAAAAGATTTTTATCAAAGTAAACCAGACAACTGCCAATGGTATGATCAGGAGGGTCACTCCGACAAGCGGTTTTGATATTCCCAAAAGACTGCTTGAAAGTCAGGGGGCTAAGGAAGGCAAATACGGTACCTGTGAGACTTTTCCCAACGTGACGCTTGAAATTTTACGTGAACTTGTATATGTGGTGGGTGTTGATCAGAAGGATATCGCCATAGGCGATCCCATTGCGCACCTCTATAATTACAATTATGAAACCTGGGCCACCGAATTCCCCGATGTGGTTTACGTGGATAAGATGTCAGACCTCTATGGCCGAACGCTCATCCATCCAACCGAAGATGATCTTATTTTCTATTCCGATAAGACCCAGAGTGATAAATTGTATGATATCATTGAAAATGCCGATTACCTGATCAACGTGGCCAACCTGAAGCCCCACGGACGTGCCGGGATTTCTCTTACGGCAAAGAACCATTACGGATCTCACGCCAGGAGATCAGCTTTTCACCTTCATTATTCCCTGATATCCCCCTTTTCCATGGGCAAACCCACAAACAACGGCTATGGGAAATACCGTGCACTGGTCGATATTATGGGGAGTAAATACCTGGGACAGAACACCCTGCTTTATGTGGTGGATGGGTTGTATGGCGGAGGTTCGGTGGAAACCGGCGTTCCTGTAAAATACTTCATGCCTCCGTTTAACAACGACTGGAGCTCTTCGATTTTCCTTTCCCAGGACCAGGTGGCTCTTGAATCGGTATGTTATGATTTCCTGCGTTCTGAATGGAATGGAACATACAGTCACAACCCGGCAAACAATTCCTATGAGGACATGGTAAATGTTAACGGTGTGGATGATTACCTCCACCAGGCTGCCGACCCGGCGAACTGGCCCGAAGGCATCATCTATGATCCTGATAATTCCGGTCAGCCCCTTGCAAGCCTGGGTACGCATGAGCACTGGAACAATGCGGCAAGAAAACAATATTCCCGGAATCTTGGTATTCCTCAGGGAATTGAACTCATATCGGTTCCCGATACCCTGATCGGAGGGGCTGGGCCTGAGGTCACAACCAGCGCATCCTGGTTAAAGGAAACCCCGGTGCTTGAAACTGTAGAAATAAAAACTAAAACAGAATCCGGTGAAGAAGATTCAGAAAGAAAATATATACAGTACCTGGTTAAGAAAACCTTTGATGAATCCATCACTGCAAGGAATTTCTATTCGCTTGTCGTTGATGATGATAATGTAAAATGGTTCCTGACAGAAGCAGGCATCGTAAGTTACGATGACAGTGAATGGAAAGTGAACACAGATAACAGGCAGATACCGGTCAGCGATCTGAAGGGAGTGGCTTATGATTCCTCTGAATTCGGCCAGGAATTGTGGCTGGCCTCTCCCATGGGGGCGACTGTTGCTTCCATACCCGTGGACGCCAGGTCAGGGGCCACCACGTACTATGCTGAGAATTCGGACATCCTCAGCGAAAATGTAGTTTCGGTGGCTGTTGGGAAAGGATCCTTCCGTTGGTTTGGAACGGACAAAGGTATTTCAGCTTTTGTAAGTGATAAATGGCTCAAGCCTGCCTACGAAAGAAAATATCCGGAATCCATGTTCAAAGACTTCCCCATTACTTCAATGGCAGCAAGTCCGGGTGGTGATTCTTTGTATGTAGCCACCGCAGGTGCCGGTGTGGCCAGGGTCTACCGAAATGACGTGGATGCCATTTCCGGAGCCTCCGAATACGCTCAATGGGGCCCTATCCAACTTCCTTCCGATCATGTTAACACCATATTTATCGACCGTGACGGAACACAATGGTTCGGAACAGATGCGGGGGTGGCAAGACATACGGGAAATGTTACCATGGAAAACTGGGTGGCGCTAACGGAAGACGATGGATTGGTTGACAATTTTGTGCAGGCGATCGCAGTTGATTACAGGGAGCGTGTGTGGATTGGGACCAAAGAGGGAGTTACCGTTTTTTACAAAAATTCCCTGACTTCCATAACCGAGGAAGACGGCTTGGCCAGCAACAACGTTTTATCCATCGCCGTAGATCACCAGGGTGTGGTCTGGTTTGGAACCGATTCCGGAGTATGCAGCTACTGGAGGGGGGAGCTTACAACATACACCCACTAATTTCTTGCAACATATGATCAGTGACAGCATTAAAAACAGGCATTTCTATTGGCAGCTTTCACCACGGATAAGGATGGCCCTCGACTATTTGGGAACAACAGATTTTCCGGCTCTGGAACCCGGCCGTTATGATGTGGATGGAGATCGCATATTTGCCCTTGTGCAGGAATACGATACAATTCCCATGGAAATGGGGAAATGGGAGTGCCATCAACAATATATTGACATACAGTATATTGTGAAAGGAATAGAGCAGATCGGGTTTGTGAATCGTGATGCCCTGAAAGTAGTGACCGAATACAATCCCGAACATGATATTGCCTTTTTAAAAGGGAAGGGTGATTACGCAACCTTCACCGAAGGCGGTTTCGGAATTTTCTTTCCACACGATGCACATCAACCCAAGGTGGCCCCCGGAAATAAATCCGGGCAGGTGAAAAAAGTGGTGGTAAAAATCCTGGCCAGTTAACAATATTTAAATGCTCAAATCAAGCAACAAAGTTCACATGGAAAAAACACTCTCTATGAAACGCTGGTATCGACTGATACCCATAGTTTTTATTACCTATAGTCTTGCTTATCTGGATCGTGCAAATTTTGGATTCGCTGCGGCAGGGGGAATGGCAGCTGACCTGAACATTTCAGCAGCCATATCTTCGTTGCTGGGATCGCTGTTCTTTCTGGGATACTTTTTCTTTCAGATACCCGGTGCCCTGTACGCAGATAAAAAGAGTGCCAAAAAATTGATATTCTGGTCATTGATTCTCTGGGGCCTGCTGGCTGCAGCTACCGGTATGATCAGCAATGTCAAGGCGCTGATCGTGATCCGATTCAGCCTGGGTGTTGTTGAGAGTGCTGTGATGCCTTCCATGCTCGTGTTTTTGAGCAAGTGGTTTACAAAAGCCGAACGTTCCAGGGCCAATACTTTCCTGATACTCGGCAATCCGGCTACCATCTTGTGGATGTCCATTTTATCGGGATACCTGGTAGATTCGGTGGGTTGGCGCTGGATGTTTATCCTGGAAGGTCTTCCTGCGGTCATCTGGGCTTTTTTGTGGTGGCGACTTGTTGTCGACAGGCCAAAAGATGCCAAATGGTTGACAGATACCGAAAAGAATGACCTGCAGGCTCAGCTTGATATTGAACAACAGGAGATTAAACCTGTTAAAAATTATGGCGTTGCATTCCGGTCGAAAGTGGTTATTCTGTTGTGTCTGCAATATGCGCTGTGGTGCATCGGGGTGTATGGCTTCGTCATATGGCTGCCTTCGATCATCAATGCGGCTCCCAACGCCAATATCGTATCAACCGGCTGGCTGGCTTCGGTTCCCTATGTGCTGGCCATTATCGGGATGCTGACTGCTTCCTATTTCTCCGATAAAACACTCAACCGCAAATTGTTTATCTGGCCATTTCTGCTGGTTGGTTCTCTGGCCTTCTACGGTTCCTATTTGCTGGGGACCTCAAGCTTCTGGCTGTCCTTCGTATTGCTCGTGATTGCAGGCGGAGCCATGTACGCCCCGTACGGGCCCTTCTTTGCCGTTATTACTGAAGTCCTGCCCCGGAATGTGTCTGCAGGTGCCATTGCATTGATCAACAGCATGGGCGCCCTGGGCTCCTTTGTGGGTGCATATATTGTGGGCTACCTGAATGGCACTACAGGTGGATTCGGAGCCTCTTATATATTTATGGCAGGTTCCCTTTTTGCATCAGCCATATTAACCATGATTGCCATCAAAACCAAAAAGGACCGGCCGGTTTGATCAAGGCATTTTACAAACCTTCAAAAAAAATGAAATGAAAAAACAATGGAACGCAGGAATGGTCTCCGTACTGTCTCTTTCAATACTACTGACAGGGACGGTTAGTCTGACGCAGTCATGCAAGGGAACAAAGGACAAAAAGGAAGTGAACCATTGGTTCAGCAGCGGTGAATGGCTGAACGGACTGGAGCTCAAACCCCACTCCTCCACCAATGAGCAGGCATTTGAGGCACTCTACAAGGCCAGTCCACTGTGGTGGGACCAGGCCTTTGAATGGTTAAAAACAACGGATCTGGATACCATTGGACCTGGCACCTATATCATTGAAGAAGGCAATGTAAGAGCGATCGTGAGTGAAGCTCCGGCACCGGTACTTGAAGATGTCAAATGGGAGGCCCACAAAGATTTCAGCGATATACAATACATTGTAAAGGGGAAAACGCAAATGGGTGTGGCTCCTGTTTCCGAAGCAAGCGTTACAGAAGCCTATGACAGTGCAAAAGATATTGCTTTCTATGACACCCAAGGAGAATACTACACGGCGGAGCCCGGCACTTTCTTTATTTTCACTCCTGAAGAGGCCCACCGCCCCGGCATCCACATGGAAGGATATGATACGGTGAAGAAAGTAGTCCTGAAGATCAGGGCCCAAACCTCAGAATAACCCATTAGATTTTGCTTGCAGTCAACCTAAGAGGATTATTCCGAATTTGTCCATTAGGACATATACTTCTAATGTGCTCTAAGCACTGATTACTACGAGATAAACACATATTTCGTCCTGTTAAAAGTTAAAGGCAAACATTCCCCATCTCAAGAGAAACTGATTCAATTTTCAAGCTAAAATTATAATGAGTAAAGACTACATTATAAAAATTGAGTAATTTGAAGAAAAATTAAACCCATATTTGTTAAAGATAATATTTAACGCTTGTCAGAAATATGATATGATCTACTATAAATATATGATAATGAAGCACATAATATTTTTGGTTGGAATTCTTTTAGCGAGCTCTTATCTAAAAGCTCAAACAGAGACAAAAATTAAATACAAAACAACTTTCATCCAAGAAAGAATAAATTCAAAAGCAACTACATCCGAAGAAAAATCAAATCTGAAATCTGCAAATAACACTGAAGTAATTATAAGACCGGGTGAAACGGAAGACTTTGCATTCCGTTATGATTATAGTTCATATAATGTTAATCAGATTTATGCGGTAGTTGCAACATATGAGATTGCGACATATATGAATCTTGAGTTAACATTTTTTAATATTTATAATAATTATGCGACTGTCGAATTTGATATCTCTGTTTCTGACTATGCCCCGTTTATAATATATCCTGTTTCGATTAAATTTGATTTTATAAATAGTTCAGGTGCTGTTTTAATAACGGAAAATGAAGGTTTTGATATAAATACAGGAGCCCCTTTAGCAAAGTTTTCGGGATCCCCAAAGATAGGTATTGTTCCTCATGTCGTATCATTCAAAGATGAGTCTGCTGGATCTTATAATAGCCGGGAATGGAATTTTGGTGATGGTCAAATCAGTAACCTAGAAAATCCCCAACATAAATATATAGCACCGGGTATTTATGACGTTAGCCTAATTGTTTCAGGTGATTTTGGTAAAAGCTCTATTACTTACAAAAATTTTATAACAGCTGAAGGTTTAGATTTATTCAATTTTTCTAAAGAAGTTAATACTATTCCATTTTTTTCGGCAGAGGGAATTCAGATAATTGACCCCCTTGATAATCGGGAAGGCAACTCATCTCCCAGCCATGCTGATACGACTATTGAAGTTCATTGTTTTGAATCTATTTCCAGCAATTTCTCCTCAATAAATGTTGGTTATTGGTCAACACCATTTTTCGTTGATATTGATAATGATAATGACATGGATTTATTCGTGGGTGAATCTGAAGGAAATATTTACTATTATCGAAATAATGGCACGATATCCTCACCGTCTTATGAACTAGTAACCAATAAGTTTGAAAATATCAATACAGGAGATGATTCAGCAGTTGAGTTTGTTGACATTGATAATGATGGCGATTACGACCTATTTGTTGGGGGCAACCATAAAGGTTTAAAATATTACAAAAATGTTGGTGATTCGAATAATTTTGAATTTGAATTAATTTCGGACAATTTCGAGGGTTTAGGGAAACTTGGAGGTAATACGACCTATTCGTCTTTTGTTGATATTGATAATGACTCAGATTATGATCTTTTCCTAAGTTATCGTGATAATCTTTTTTACTATAAAAATATTGGAACTCCAGAGAATTGTTCATTTATTCTTATTGATTCAGAATTTGCTGGAATCAGTTCTTTTGGAGGTGGTATAGATTTTTTTGATTATGATTGGGATGGTGATGATGATTTATGCTTTGGCGGAAATACTTTACAATTCTATATTAACAGTGGTACTAGTACTAATCCTAAGTTTTATGGTGATAGAGGATCATCAATTAGTACTTATTCAAATTACGATGGATCTCCGACTTATGCGGATTTAAATAATGATGGTATTCTCGATTTATTTGCAGGAGGTTTTAATGGGAAGATTGAGTATTTTCAAGGAGATGTTTGCACCGATACGTTAGAAATCTCATTTTATAAGGACGGTTTACAAGAATTTATTGTCGAAAAAGAATGTGGGGGATTTTCTAGTCCCAGTTTCATTGATATAGATAATGATACTGATCTCGATATATTCATTGGTACTAGTTATGGCAATTTAATATTTTATCGTAATACCGGTGATGCTGAAAATCCCGCATTTAAATTTGAAAGCAATAGCGTTCAAAATATTCACCAAATTCCCTTTCAAAATCCTGCATTTGCTGATTTAGATAATGACAAAGACTTCGATTTAGTGCTTGGTGATAAATCAGGGACTCTTAAGTTTTATCGAAATCAAGGAAATGCCGAAATGTCTGAATTTGTATTTGATAATGAAGATATTATTACTATTAATTATAGCTATTTTCTTAGTCCAGGTTTTTTTGATTTTGACACTGATAGTGATCTTGATTTGCTCCTTGGCACAGGAGGAAACAGATTATCATATTTTCGAAATGTAGGTACACCTGTTAATCCCATCTTCAACTATTCTAGCGAGAATGCTGTGATTTTAGATGGGAAATTTTGTTCGCCAACTTTTGGAGATCTTGATTATGATGGTGATTTTGATATGCTTGTTGGAGCAATGGATGGAAATATTAGTTATTTCCAAAATGTCGGAACCTCTGATAGTTCAATATTTTCTTTGATTCAAACGGACTTCTCTGAAATCCATGAGAGTTATTCAAAGCCGGTTTTAGCTGATATTGATTCGGACAATGATTTGGACCTTTTCGTTGGGATTGAGGACGGAGGACTGCTTTTTTTTCGGAATATGACCCAATTCATTCCAAAAATTTATTTGTCCGAAACCTCTGTATATTTCGATTCAGTCTTAATTGGTGATACTGTGAGTTTCAATATCGATGTATATAACTTAGGTTTGGACTCTCTGGTGCTAGAAGAAATTTCTGTATTGAAAGCTAATCCTGCTTTGGTATTAGGTTTATTGGATGATCCACCGATAATTTTGCAACCAAATAAATTCTTTGAATTTTCAATCCAATTTACCCCAGATGTAGAAACAACATTATTAGATTCTATCGTAATTAAATCTACAGATCCTGAGAATAATATCGTTCATATCCCAATACGTGGTTTTGGTGAGACTCCAAAGCCAAAAATTAATGTTTCAAATTCTTTTATAGAGTTTGAATTTATTTGTCCGGGGGATAGTTTAAAGAGAAGTATCAATATAAAAAGCATAGGCACCAAAAACTTAGATATTTCTGTGATGGAGATTATTTCAGATAGTGATGTATTTACTATTATAAATCCAGATGTATCACCACATCAACTTGAAGTTGGCTACCAAGAATCTATATCTATTCTTTATAAACCTTCATTACCTGGCACATATTCCGGCAACTTGTTGATTCATTCCAATGATCCAGAAAATCCGGAAATTACAATAAGCTTAACTGGAAATACCTTTTATGTTAATACAACTGTTATCCAAACAGATAATACCCTTACAGCTGAAGTTGATGAAGCAGCCTATCAATGGCTGAATTGCGATGATGCTT
>JAZDPG010000100.1:0-84796 GCA_043797815.1 Bacteroidota bacterium | reverse complement strand
TGGTGCGGCGCCAATCCGGACAGTGTAAGCTATCTGAATAATCCGTTTTACAGGTACATGGAATACCACTGCCTGAACAACAGCTATTACCTGTCAGACCTGGAAACGGGAGTATATCCGATCTTATCCAGGGATAACAATCTATCATTTACCATTGACACGGATTACAAAATAAACTACGATCGAAACACCAAAGCCTATACAGGTTTCATTATTCCGGCCTCAAACACCCCGGCAAAAAACGGTGCTTTGCATGCCACCAATGATATACTGCCTGCCATTGAGCCTGCCCCTGCTTCCGTTACCTTTGAGACGACAGATTTTTTCGATCTGACCCAGAGAGATTATTATCAAAGTTATTATGAGCGGTTTTTTGACGGTGAAAATACTTTTGAAAAAATAAAATTTTCGGGAGATTACCTGTTATATTATTATCAGGTCAACAACACCTCGATCGTAAATGGTGATTGTTTTAGTATGCAGGGCTGGTGGACGATCTCCATTACTTTTCCGAAAGTGATGAAAGGAAAATACGAAGTTTTCGTATTCCAGCCACCCTGGAGTGACGTCACCGACTGTGCGGTTTACCTTGATGGTAAATTAACTCCCTATGTGTACACAGGGTCCTTTGGTACGGGTGCAGGCGGGATACAGAAAGTTGCCGATGCCGATTTTACAAGCACCGCCGAGCATACCATTGCCCTCCGGAATGTGAGTGCAGGAATGGTGTTCTGGGATTATGTGGTTTTCGAGCCTGTTCAATAATTATCACCAATCAAAGCAATCATTACCGGTATGACATCAAGACCAAAGAACCATTTCAAATCGGCTGAAACAGTCAAAACGAACCGGGCAAAACTGACCTTTGTATTTCTGGGTATAAGTTCTACCTTCTGGTTTCTCATCAGGGTTGTTCCCAAACCTTCCCGGGCTGCCTATCCATGTATGCAGGCGGCAGCGCCAGTGATGTCCGGGTTTATCCTTTGGATGCTCTCCATCACAGGCGCGGCATTTGCATTTAAAAAGGCAAAGCAAAAACTCATGGAAGCCAGGTATATAACTGCAGCCCTGCTTTTGATTCTGGGGCTTGCAGGTACATCCCTTCTGACAAACCGTTCGGATGCTGAAGCCAATGCAAACCCGCTCCCATTTGAAGTCTGGTACAAACCAAATATCCCGATGGGTGTTGCCAAAGGAGATTTTCCCGGAAGGGTAGCCTGGGGACACAATCCCCGGGTAGCATCATGGGATGGTGAAAGCGGTTTTTGGTGGGCTGATGAATCCAACAACCAGAAAGAAACGGATAAATTATTAAGCCAAACGCTGCTCAGCCTGACCAATACAAAAACAGAACAAAAGGCCTGGGATGCATTGTTCACTTACTTCAATCAAACCAAGCATGACCAAAAAAAGGGTTATCTGGCAGGTGAAAAAATCGCCATCAAAATAAACATGAACAATACCGATGCACACCAGAGCAACAACCGGATCAATGCAAATCCGCAGCTGGTTCTTTCCCTGCTGAGCAGCCTGATCAATGAGGCCGGGGTTCCGCAGGAGCAAATAGTAGTCGCTGATCCAAGCCGGTTTATTACCGACAACATTTTCGTAAAATGCCATGCCCTCTTTCCACAGGTCACTTTTATTGATCACAACGGCGGGGACGGACGCGAAAAGGCGACTTTTGTGGAAAACGGGTTTGTCTATTCCTATGATTTCGACCGCCAGACCACAGGATTGGCAGGCTGTTTTGCGGAAGCTGATTATGTAATCAACATGGCATTGATGAAAGGACATGTGGGCCAGGGTGTAACCCTCAGTTCGAAGAACTTCTTTGGCTGCCTGAACATTGAGACGGACTGGCGCAAAAATGCGCATTGCAGCGGATTCAGTCAAAGCGGGGAAGGCAAGAGACAGTATTCGGTTTATCCTGATTTCATGGGACACAAAGACCTGGGTGGGAAAACCATGCTTTTTTTAATTGACGGGCTATATGGCAATAAATTTGTCGATGGGATCCCCGGATACAAATGGGCGCTGGCACCTTTTAACAATGAGTGGCCCAACAGTCTGTTTGCTTCCCAGGACGGTGTGGCCATTGAATCGGTGGTTCTGGACTTTGCACTTACCGAATGGCCCGATGCACCCGAGATGATGTACAGCGATTATGCCATGGAGGAGATGGCCCTGGCCGACAATCCTCCTTCGGGTACGGTTTACGATCCGGAGCGGGATGGCACAACATTGGGAAGCCTGGGTGTTGCCGAGCACTGGAACAATCCCCGTGACAAGCAGTACAGCCGTAATCTGAAAACCGGTGACGGCATTGAGCTGGTCTATACACTGGTCAAGAAATAACTGCTTTCGAAACTTAATCATGATTGAATTAAAAGGGAAAAATGCGCTGAACTGGTCAGTATTGATCCTTGTAATTCTTGCTTCCTGCACAACCATTAAGCCCAAAAACAGATACAGGGGAACAGCCTTTACGGATCCCGAAAACAGTGTCACCCATCAGTCCATTCCCGGCAAACTGCAGTGCGAATTTTATGATCTGGGGGGTGAGGGCATTGCTTTCCATGATACGGATTCATCCAACAACGGTAGCGGTAATCTCAATAATGTGGCCGGTTATCTCAATACATTCCGGATGGATGAGGCCGTTGATATTTCGTATACGAAATTCCATGACAGCATCGATAACTCCATCTACAATTTCGTCCAGAGGGAAGAGAGGCAGCTCTATGTCGGGTGGACCGAACCCGGTGAATGGATTAAATATTCGGTTGATGTGAAAACCGCCGGGTTATACCGGATCGGGATCATGTACACAGCCAATGACAACGGACAGATGAATTATGATTTTCTTAATTTCATGTTGTTATGAACCCTAATTTCTTTACGAGACGCAACTTTGTAAAATCCGTAGGTGTTGCATCCTCAGGGATTGCAGCAGGCCTTGGGACGTTTTCCCTCCATTCCTGTACCACACCCCCTTTGGTAAATAAGCGGGATGCAGTGCTGAGCCTGCTGACGTCAACCCAAATACAGGAGTACATTCCTGCAGGATTTTTTATCCACTTTGGAAAAGGATACCAGTGGGGTGATGCTGCAGTGAACCGGCACCTGGAGTATTTCAAAGCCATCGACATGGACTTTGTGAAAATTCAGTACGAAGCCTTGTTTCCGAAGCTCGACAGCATGAAGAAGCCTGAAGATTGGGTCAACATGCCTTTTTATAAAAAGGAGTTCTATGAGACGCAGTTGTATGTTGTAAAGGAGCTGGTTAAGCAAGGCAAACAACTGGCCCCTGTGATCGCCACCCTCTACTCTCCCTTTATGTGTGCCGGACATACCGCCACAAGTCAGCTGCTGACAGTGCACATGAAGCAGGATCCTGATCTTGTGATGAAAGGGATGGAAATCATTACAGAAAGTGTTATGATTTTTGCCAAAGAATGCATAAAACTGGGCGTTGATGGTTTTTTGGCATCCACCCAGGGAGGTGAAGGTTTCAGGTTTCAGGATCCAGATATATTTCGGAAGTATGTGAAGCCTTGTGACATGGTCATCATGAATGAGATCAATCAGACATGTGATTGCAATGTATTGCATATATGTGATTATGAAGGCGGGTATGATGATCTCAGCCCGTTCCTGGACTATCCTGGTCATATCGTGAATTGCAGTCTGAAACTGGGCGACAAAGCGCTTTCTGCGAAAGATGTATATCATATGTTTGGCAGGCCCTTTATGGGAGGTGTGGAAAAGGGGGGCCCCATTGCCACAGGGAGCTCACTGCAGGTTATAGATGACGTGGAAAGGGTATTAAAACAGGCTCCTGAACGATTTATCCTTGGAGCAGAATGTGCTTTGCTGGGAGATATTAAATGGGAGAATGTGAGAATCGCAGTGGATACGGCACATCAGTTCATCGGCTGAAGGAAAAGAAGAAATTTTATTATGCATTACTGATGCGCTCAGGATGCGAACGGCAGCATATGCAGAGGTCAATGCAAATGGCATTGTTCCCTGGATTTTTGTATCTTTCTTTAGGTATGAACCATAATCAACTGAAATCATGAACAACAGAAGAGACATGTTAAAAGCACTGGCCCTGCTGCCGCTTGCAGCCTGTACCCGAAGTATGGAAAACAGTGCTGATCCTGTTTCCCGGCTATCAGGACCCGCTCCTGCAGGATGGCAACCTGATGACAGGGATCTCAACCTGCAGAAGGTAAAGATAAAAAGGGTAAAGGCCATTGTAACAGCGCCCTACGGCATTGAACTGGTCATTGTAAAGGTGGAAACAGACCAGCCTGGCCTTCATGGGATCGGATGTGCAACATTCAGGCAGAGGGCCCACGCGGTTGTTTCTGCGATCGATGATTATCTGGATGATTTTTGCAGGGACAAGGATGTAAGCAATATTGAGGATATCTGGCAGACAGCTTACGTGAGCTCCTACTGGCGGAACGGACCAGTTCTGAACAATGCCCTTAGCGGATTGGATCAGGCCCTGTGGGACATCAAAGGCAAAATGGCCGGGATGCCCGTATACCAGTTGCTGGGGGGCAAAACCCGGTTCGCAGTGGATACCTATACCCATGCATCAGGGTCCACACCCGAAGAGGTCATGGATGCGGTAGACAGATACAGGGAGCAGGGATACAGGCATATACGCATCCAATTGGGCGGTTATGGCTCAACGCATCTGACAAAACAGCCGGATTACAAGCAGCGTGGATTCGGACATCCCGACGACAATACACTGGATCCCCAGGCCTATAAAAGGGGAGCCATCAAAATATTTAAACTGGCCAGAAAAAGATTCGGGGATGAGATTGAGTTCCTCCATGACGTACATGAACGCATCGAGCCCATGGATGCCATCGATCTGATCAAAAAGCTGGAAGAGTACAGGCCTTTCTTCATCGAAGACCCCTTCTCGCCTGAGAATATGGGATGGTTTAAGATGCTGCGTCAGCAGAGTGCTGTCCCCATTGCCATGGGTGAATTGTTTAACAACCCGCATGAATGGGTCGAGCCCATGAGTCAGCGGATGTATGATTTTATCCGTGTACACATCTCCCAGATCGGAGGGATCACACCTGCCATGAAGGTGGCCCGGCTGGGTGAATGGTTCAACATCAAAACCGCCTTTCATGGTCCGGGAGATACTTCCCCGGTGGGTCATGCGGCAAACGCGCACATTGACCTGGCCGTTTGGAACTTCGGTATTCAGGAGGGGCAGCGCTTCAACGAGCTCACCCATGAAATTTTCCCGGGAACACCTACCATTGAGAACGGATATTTGTTTGTCAATGAAGCGCCCGGACTGGGAATTGACATCGACGAAGAGAAGGCGAAAAATTATCCCTTGTCCCGTTTTAATTACAACTGGACACAGGTACGCAAGGCTGACGGAACCCCTGTCAGGCCCTGATAAGGAATAATTGACTTTACTGCAAAATACAAACCAATGAAAAACAGAAGAGATTTTATCAAAACCTCTGCCGTATTGGGAGTTTTCGGCATGTTGCATCAATGGGCCTCGGCCATTCCGCTGACTGATACCCACGGAAACGTGCTGCCTCAGCGCAGGCTGCTCAGAAACGGAGAGAAGGTCACGGCATTCGGCCTGGGTGGCTGGCATGTGGGGGATGCCGGAAGCCCGGCCATTTCAGAAAAGATGGTGGAGATGGCCATGGACAGGGGTGTCAGGTTTTACGATACGGCAAGGGTTTACCAGAGCGGTGGTTCGGAGGAGTTGCTGGGACAGTTCCTGGTACCCAAATACAGGGACCAGGTGTTCCTGATGACCAAGAGTCATGCAAAGACGGGTGAAGATGCAAAAAAGCATCTGGAACTCTCTCTGAAAGCCCTGAAAACCGATCAGCTTGACCTGTGGCAGATCCATACCATTGTGAATCCCCAGGACGTGGATCAGCGAATCGAGAACGGAGTACTGGATGTCTTTCTCGAGGCCAAGGAGAAAGGCAAGGCCCGCTATATTGGTTTTACGGGTCACACCAGTCCGGTGACCATGCTCTATTTTCTGAAGCGGCTTGATGAACTTGGCCTGGAACTGGATACCTGTCAGATGCCTTTAAATGTACTTGATCCCAGCTTTGAATCCTTTCAGAAAAATGTGCTGCCTGTCCTTCTGGAGAAAGAGTACGGTGTAATCGCCATGAAAACCATGAGCGGGGGCAGCATGATGGGAGAACGCATCGATACCACACCCAAAGAGATCACCACAGATATGATCCCCGATATGGTCGAAGAAACCGGGATAACCCCTGCAGAACTGCATCAGTACGTTTATGCATTGCCCGTTTCAACCCTTGTAAGCGGAGCCGATAGCCTGGAGCAGCTGGACCATAACATCGGGGTGCTCGAAAACCTGAAGAAGCTCAGCGGGTCTGATATGCAGAGGCTGATAGAAATTACCAAACCTTATGCCGGGCTTATTGTGGAGAATTACAAGCGGGTTTTAAGCTAAAGGAAACGACAACAGAACAAAATAGTACCAAACCTATGGAATGGAGTATAAAAGGGATTTTATCCATGATGTACCTGCTCGCGTTGTTTACATTTGGCAGTGCCCAGGACAAGCAGATGGCGGCTCCTTTTCTGATCGATCCGGCACTGGACCAGGTACAGAACCAATATATGAATATGCAGGCGGAAGCGCTCCTGAACCACGTAAACGGGGTGATTTCCGAATTCAGACCCGCCTGGCCGGAACCGCCAGCCAGAAAAAGTGCACTTCTGCTCATGGATGGGGTTTTGCACGATGTGTATGCTCCACAGAGACCCCCTGTTCAGCATTTCTTTAACATGAGAATCAGGGAGGCCATTGATGAAATCGGGCAGAGTGAAATATCAGATGGCGCACGTATATGGAAACTGTATAACGACGGATTCGTGGTACGGACCCGGTCCGTCACCCTGGGATTTGATCTGGTTCAGGGAAAATCGGCGGGTGCCGATGGATTTTCCATTGGAGAGGATGATATGGAAAAGCTTATCGATCTCTGCGATGTGCTTTTCATCAGTCACTTTCATGCAGATCATACGGAAGCATGGGTAGTGCAGGCTTTTCTCGACCGGGGGAAGCCCGTTTTAGCTCCTCCCGGGGTCTGGAAAGAGAGCCCGATGTATGAACATATCACCCACCTGGAAAGGATAGCCCATGCTGTTCAGACCCTGCCTGTACAGGGTGGTAAACAGGAATTGAAGGTAGTTGTTTACCCGGGCCACCAAAGCGTGGATATTGAGAACAATGTATACCTTGTCCTTACTCCCGAAGGGCTCTCATTTTCGCAGATGGGAGACCAGTCCAATGACGATGACTTCGCATGGATCGATGAGGTGGGTACCCACCACGATGTGGATGTTCTGTTGCCCAACTGCTGGACGACAGATATCGTCAGGGTGGCCAGGGGGTTCAATCCGGCCCTGATCATCACCGGACATGAAAATGAAATGGGGCATACCATTGATCACCGGGAGCCTTACTGGCTGACCTACCAGAGGCGGCAGGGCTCGGACAGATTTGGAGGAAGCAAGGATATTGGATATGATGTTCCGCTGGTTCTGATGACCTGGGGGGAGTCATTTCATTACAACCGGATGGATCCGGGTTTTATGAAACCTTAGTTTTGCAGTTCGTAATCCATACAGTCCGGGATTCAGAGCAGCGATGTAATACTGCTTGCTGTAATGAATGATTTCAGGGGCTGCTGCAGGTATGGTAAGACAATCATTTCATTCTATGGCGTACAGGTTTAGCCAGATAAATGTACGGGAATTCTACTATTTCTCAATCCAAAGTTCATTTGCTCAGATTTACTTCAGAATTGATGGCTATTCTTGCACTCGGATCCTTAAATGAATTAAATGAAATATTTGAAATGAAAAATCTGATTTACCTTCTGCCGGCACTCTTCATTCTTGCCTCATGTGACGAAACCATTGTACCTGATCCGCCCATTGACCTGTCTGATTCCATCAGTATGGGAGCCGGGTATGCCAATGATGTTTACTATTCTCTGGAGAATGGGATTGTCAAAACTACGCCACGCGCAGGATGGGATATTGCCTTTTCCACGAATCCGATGAGTTCAACGGTATTGATCAATGAAGGCTACGGCATTGAACTCTATGCCTATCCGTATGGGGCAAAGGATGCGTGGGATGCCATTGACACATCGGGGATGGCAGGGTGGACCAGATTGTACAATGCAGATACCACCTGGATGAACGGTGCATTCGACAGAAACGCAACGGGTCATCCGGATTACGGATGGGGAGTGTATAACGCGCAAACCCATGACGTGGTGGGAGACTCTCTCTTTATCATCAAGCTTAGTGATGGCTCCCTGCAAAAGATATTGATTGAGAAAAGGGCTGCCATGAGCAATTCATACATCGTAAAATATGGCGATATCGACAGCGAAGGCATCGTAAAAGAGATCACCTGCGGTCCGGTCCAGGGTAAAAATTTCATCTATTTCTCACTTGAAACCGGGGAAGTTCTGGATAATGAGCCCGAATCGGAATCCTGGGATATTGTTTTTACCAGGTACCATGATGAGTCCATCCCTTACATTGTGACCGGGGTGCTTTCAAACGTGAACGTTGAAACGGCTGAAGTAAGAAACCTGGATACCGGCCTGGCAGATCCTTTAAGCGCAGCATTTTCTGAGGATATCTCGGTGATTGGCTCCGACTGGAAGTCCTTCGATTCGGGCACCTACACCTACCAGGCAGAGCCCGACCTTTGCTATTTCGTAAGACGCGATGGACTTACCTGTAAAATTGTGTTTACCGGCACCGATGGCAGTGTATCCGGAAAGATGGTTTTCGATATTGAGAAACTGGATTAAGTCAGGAAAAAAGGATTCGCCGGAATGGGGAAGCGCTTTTTCATAGCCCTTGTAGTGCTTGTGATGGCTGGCATGGGAGAGCTCTGTTCCCAGGCTTCCATTGTCATCATGGACAGG
Organism: Bacteroidota bacterium; assembly: GCA_043797815.1. Taxonomy (GTDB): domain Bacteria; phylum Bacteroidota; class Bacteroidia; order Bacteroidales. The sequence goes on along the minus strand of JAZDPG010000100.1, from coordinate 75,785 downwards.
ACTACGGAGAGTCCCCTTCCCAGCGCCCACGTATGTTTCGAAAGTCTGGACAAACAGAGCACCTCCTATTCCCTTTCAGATATGAACGGTACTTTGGTCAATGGTACCGGGAAAAGATCTTTGATCTCTGTCTCTTTTATGGGTTACCAGACCTTGATTGATACCATTGATCCCGGGGAGTCATTGAAGCTGTACCTGCTTCCTTCCATGTACAGCGTGGACGAAGTTGTTGTCACTGCACAGTTCTCTCCCAGAAAACTGGACCAGTCCATTTACAAGGTGAAAGTCATTGGCAACAACATGGTGGAGAAAAAGGGGGCAAGCAACCTGACTGAGCTCATATCCAACGAATTAAATTTCAGCCCTGTCAGGGATGCAGCCCTGGGTTCCTCGGTAAGGATCCAGGGGCTGGGGGGGGAACATGTGAAAATACTGGTAGATGGCGTTCCCATGGTTGGACGGCAGAACGGCATCCTGGATTTGTCGCAAATCAACGTCTCTTCCATCGATCACATTGAAATCGTGGAAGGTCCCATGTCGGTGGTATATGGAAGCAACGCCATGGCCGGTGTGATCAACATCATCACCAGGGAAAACCACCGGCAGAGTCTGACGGCAGGCGCAGAGGGCTACTATGAAACAGTGGGCGTCTACGATTTCGATGGAAATTTCTCCCTGAACAGCGGGAAAAGCAGCCTTGGATTATCCGCAGGGCGTTACTTCTTCGACGGGTATTCGGAAGTGGATACCTCAAGGGCCAAGGAGTGGAATCCCAAACTTCAGTATAATGCAGACGGGTACTATGCACTGACGCTGGGCAGCTGGAAGACCAAAATGGCCAGCAGCTATTTCAGTGAAGAGCTTCGGGACAACGGAGACCTCAATCCGGATTTGAATTACGAGGGGGCATTTGATTATTATCATTTTACAAAAAGATTCACCGGCACCCTTGATGTGAACAGGCAGATCGGAGATAAGCAGAACCTGAAGCTCACAGGTGCCTATTCGTGGTACCGGAAATCCAAAATCTCCTATTTGAATGATCTTGTGGATCTTGATAAGACGGTTGTGCCAACGGAAGCGGCCAGTGATACCACCACTTTTTATAATTACTTCAGCAGGGGGACCTACAGCAACGAGGAACTTGACAAAATCAGTTTCCAGGGTGGATATGAATTGAATTATGAAAGGGCTGTCAGCCGCAGGCTGGAAGGAACGGAAAGTATCGGAGATATTTCCGGATTTCTGAGCCTGAACATGACGCCCCACGGGAAGCTGAATTTTCAACCCGGACTCAGGTATATATACAATTTCAAGTACAAAGCCCCGCTGGTCTATTCCATCAATGCAAAATGGGATCCCCTCCAGTTTTTCAGTTTGCGCGCATCCTACGCGAAAGGTTTCCGGGCGCCGTCCATCAAAGAGCTCTACCTGAATTTCCAGGACATCAACCACAACATCACCGGGAACCCGGATCTGGAAGCCGAAACCGGCAACAATTTCAACTTCTGGCTTGATGTAAATTTCGGAAAGAACAGTCATGCATTCCAGATTTCCAATAATATATACTACAATAAAATCCTGAATAAGATTGAATTGCTGTTTGATCAGGATGATCCTACGGCAGCCATCTATTTTAATGTACCGGCCGGCGCCATGATATCCAAAGGCTTTTCCACAGCTGTCACCTACAAGCTTCATCCCAGGCTCGCACTGAACGCGGGGATTTTTCACAATGAATTGTCAAGCATCATCAATACCAGCGAGTTTACCAGGAGTACCGATTATGTTTCCAATTTCAAGTACAAGAATGTCAAATACCGCTTTGAGCTTTCTCTTTTTTATAAATACACCGGCAGGTATTCCAGGTATGTGGGTTCCGTGGATATGGATACCGGCGAGATCTATGATGTTGACCTAGACTATATGGATGGATATCACAACATGGATGCCACCTTCAGCATTCCTGTTTTCAGGGATGACATGCGGATCACAACAGGTGTGAAAAATATCTTTGATAACAAGTCCATTACCTCCTCGGGAGGCGGGGCTGTTCATTCAGGTGGCTCCGGTGGAAACACCCTTCTGAACTGGGGAAGAACCTTTTTTATCAAGGCCAGTTACCAGTTTACCAAATTTAAGACTCCCCGGGCATGAAGATCAAAGCTGCAGCCATCCTGTTGTTTATGATTACGGCCCTGGTTTCCTGCTTCGAGGAGGACCAGCAGGTGCCTCCCTATTTACAACCCGGTGATGTTTCATCCGTATTTTTTCATAATTCCCTGTACACCCACCAGAGCTATTTCGATTTTAGTTCGGGAAGCATTGTGGCTGAGAACGAAAACAACGAATGGGTACTGGCATTTGAATGCCCTGGTTCCGGTTTCCACATACGGGTAAACTCATCCGGGCTCTGGGGATTGGCCCACACCGGGTCCACGGATATAAGCATGGATTTTACCGGCACGGCGGCCTATTCATGGAAGTCCGACAAATCCGATGGGAATCCTGATTCAACGGCGGCAGGGGAGTGGGTCACCTTCCCGGAGGGAGAACCTGTTTACTCCAGGGAAGTGATGCTGCTGGGCCAGTACGACGGCATTGCTTATCAGGCGAAAAAGAAGGTTCAATTCATTGAAGTGGATGAAGCATCCTACACATTCCTTTTGTGTGATACTGGGTTGAGTGGTCCTGATACGGTGGAAATATTTAAAAATGAGGATTTTAATTATGTGCAATATTCTCTTGACAACAATGAGCAAAAACTGTTGGAGCCCCTGAAAAGCGACTGGGACCTCCTTTTCACGCAATATTTCACCATACTCTTTTCAGATGACGGGATCCCGACCCCTTATTATGTCAGGGGAGTCTGGCTGAATCCCAACGGAGTAGAATCTGCACTGGATACAAGCACTCACTTTTTTGATATAAATGCCTCCTCTGCACTTGAATATAAATTCTCAGCACTGCAGGATGCCATCGGGCACGACTGGAAATCGGTGGAGGTGGACGAGGCCAGCAACTCGGCGGAATACAGGGTCCGGGCCGGGTATACCTATGTGGTCAGGGATAGCAGGGGCGGGTTGTTCAAATTCCGCTTCAGGAGCTATTTTAATCCATCCGGCCAAAAGGGATTTCCATCCTTTGAGTTTGCGCCCCTTGAATAGCCCGGCCTACGTTGAATCTGCCTGAACCGGATCCATTCATATGGACGCTGGGTGATGCAGGTTAAAAGATCAAAGAATTCACACCATAAATTTCCAAGCCGGAATAACTTTAATAATTGAACCATCATCTTCAAATTGGTCAGATTGGTTTTGTGTAACGATCACACCTTCATTCATACTAAAATAACCGAGTGCGCTTTTTAGACCCTCCAGCTCTCTTTTCATATTCAGGTCATCAATTCTGTAGCACACTTGAAAACAACCCATGGCTTTACCCTTGTTCATCACCACAAAATCGCATTCACCGCTCTTTTTAAAATAGAAAATTTCTTTGTGTTTTCTTCGAAGGTACAGGAAAACTGCATTTTCAAGCTGGCGTCCATAGTCTTCTGTAAATGTGGTTTTTATTTGGTGAAAGATGCCGAGGTCGCTTGCATATACTTTTTTCGGATTGCGGCTTTGGGCCTTCATTGAATAATCAAATTGAGGGACAAAATCAATCACATATGAATCCCTTAAATAAGAGAAGTAATCACTTACTGTTGATGTCGATGTTATCCCGAACAAACCTGTTAACCTTCGGGCAGAAAACGGTTTACCGATATTTGATACCAGATACACTGTCATTTCCCTTAAAGCATTAACATTGCGAATGTTATGCCGAACTGCGATATCACGATAGAGAATGTCGTCGACCAGTTGTTGAATAATGATCCCCTTGTTGTTTTTAATATATTCAGGCATCCCTCCTGTATGAAGGTATTCGTTGAAACTGTCGGCGCTGTTTTCTAATTTTTTAAAAGCCAGGAATTCGGTATAGGAAAAGGGGTGAAGTTCTGATGATAAATGCCTTCCGGTAAGGTGTGTGCCCAGCTCTTTACTCAATAATGAAGCATTAGAACCAGTAATAAATACCAGGTAGCCTTCATTTAGTTTTTGATTAATAAATATTTCCCATTTATCTATTATCTGTATTTCGTCAAAAAAGAGGAGCTTCACATTCCGCTTTTCAATTTCTGAATTTAAGCGTGCAAAATCAGAAGTTTCAAATCCGGACAGCCGTATGTCTTCAAATTTCAGAAATAGCGAGTTTCCTTTGCTCTTTTTCATTATTTGCAGCATCAACGTACTCTTGCCACACCGCCGGATGCCGGATATTATTGAACAAAAGTGTTGGATTACCGCGACATCATCTAGAATTTCCCTGCGTAATCCTTCGGGTGATTTGTCAATATCCACTTTTTGTGCATCTATTACTGATGCTATAACTTCTTGTGTCTTCATGACTTAGATCTGTTTATAATACAAATGTATTAAATTGTCCATTAGTAACAAACAATAACATCCATTATTAATGAACAAAGATGCTGGAATATAGCTGACAACGATAACCTGATCACTTGAAAAAAACCACCATGTCTGCGACATGATGGTTTTTTTCTTTGGCCGGGGTGAGAAGACAACATTGTTTGTGAAATATTGGTAACCAAAAAAATAATTGGAATGAATTCATTTAATGGAGGTGATCACTGAAATGACACCAATTCTGGCAATTTCATTGGTGCATTGGTATAGGCTGCTGGAAGAAAATCAAGCTCGTTAAGTACTTTTAAGAAAGGATATTTTGTGTTCTTTTGGGTATATATGTTCAAATTATAAATTTCATTGACAATTTTCCGTGGCAGGTTTCCTTTTGTGGTAAGTTTCAGTCCACTTTTGGCCCGGTTAGCTTCGATGATCAGTAAGCATATCCTGAAAACCGGCGATGAAACCACAATTCCTGGTTCAGCCGCGGTTTTATACCTGACCGGGCAATCAGGTGAAAATGGTTTATTCAGTATTATATTTATTTGATGGGGGGACAATCCTTCAAAGACCCGATTAGCAGAGTGGTTATGATTATTTGTGACGGCGGCTGCTATTTAATTCAGGTCATCCAATCACCTCAATCCAATGTGATCTACCTTTTTTTATTATATCCCCAAAGGTATACCAAATTCAATTCTAATAGTTTTTATACCCGATGAGGTATAATTCCTCTTTTATACATATTTTTATACCCGAAAAGGTATAATTATCATAAAATTATATACCTTTATACCCGAAAAGGTATAAAACATGGAACAAGAATCAATGTCATTATCGGACTTTCTAAAGGATAAAAGAAAGAAGTTGAAACTTACCCAGCAGGAATTAGCTGAAAAAGCTGGTGTAGGACTCCGCTTTGTCCGTGATCTTGAGCAGGGGAAAAAAACTCTTAGAATGGACAAAGTAAATCAGGTATTAAAATTATTTGGACAGGAATTGGGACCGCAACCTGTTAACCGGATTAAACTTATTGCTGTATGAGAAAAGCAAAAGTCTATATGCATCATGAACTGGCAGGCTATTTAACTGAAAACGAGGATGGTTATTCATTTTTGTATGATAAGGATTATTTTATTAAACCAAAAGTAAAACCGGTCAGTTTATCACTCCCTTTACAGGATAAACCATTTGTTAGCAAAACGATGTTCCCCTTTTTTGACGGTTTGATTCCTGAAGGTTGGTTATTGGAGATAGCTGAAAAAAATTGGAAACTAAGTGCAAAGGATCGAATGGGCTTGTTGTTGGCCTGTTGTAAGGATTGCATTGGAGCAGTTAGTATTGTTGAAGATAAGACTTAATATATGACGACAAGGAGATGTTTGTATTGTTATGATCAATTAGGCGAAGAGGCTTCCGAATATCATAAGACCTGCTGCAAAAAAATATTTGGAACAAAAACGCCTCCTGAATTGCCCTATTCCGAAGATCAAATGTTACAGTTGGCTGAAAAAGTAATAAGGGCAAAGTCAGCTGTGCCAGGTGTGCAGGCTAAATTATCCCTGGAATTAGAGAAGTTGCCAAAAGGCAGCGAGCCTCGAAGATTTACCATCGTGGGACTTTGGGGCAATTACATTTTAAAGCCACCCACAATAAAATACAGATTTCTTCCTGAATTAGAAGACCTTACAATGCATCTGGCCGAAATATCAGGGATAGATATAGTACCACATTCCCTTATCAGATTAAGCTCCGGGAACCTGTCATATATAACAAAACGGATTGATAGAAAAAATGGTTCAAAGATACATATGGAAGATATGTGTCAGCTGACTGAAAGACTAACTGAGCATAAATATCATGGATCATATGAACAGATAGGAAAGGCAATTGTCAAATATTCGGTAAATCCGGGATTAGATTTAACGAATTTTTTTGAGCAAGTAATATTTTCATTCCTAACTGGTAATGCAGATATGCATTTAAAGAATTTCTCTCTGATCGACAATCCGGATATTGGATATATTCTTAGTCCTGCATACGACATGATAGCATCCAATCTTGTTGTAGAAGGAGATGATGAAGAATTAGCTTTGACCTTAAATGGCAAAAAGAAAAAAATCAGAAAGAAAGATTTTATGGAGGCAATAAACAGATTCAATATTGATAAAAAGGCTATTGAGAATATGTTCAATAAATTCAAGTCCTCTTTTAATAATTGGCACAGCTTTATTGATATAAGCTTCCTTTCTGATGATATGAAAAATTCATACCATGATCTTATCAGAAAAAGAGCAGGTCAGATATATGCAGATGCTTTGGAATGATGGAAAGTAATTTCTTTATCTATTCAGGTATATACATTATTTGTTAAGGTAACACTTTTTATACTTTTTTCTGCTTCCAAATAGACAGGGTGATTGGTAGAATGCCAGGAACAACAATGAGTCCATCTCAAATACTATTTTGTACTACTTTTTGTACTACCAATAAAAAAGACCTTGTAAATATCAGATTTACAAGGTCTTTACTTCTAACCTGTCGGGGTGAGAAGACTCGAACTTCCGACCCCTTGCACCCCATGCAAGTACGCTAGCCAACTGCGCCACACCCCGATCAATTGTGAGTGCAAAAGTAGTAATTCATTTGAATTTCTCAAATTCCGGAAGTGGTTTTTAAGGCTTAGTTTTTCTGTCATACCGTCAGCATATGGATGTTTCGTCAACATGTTGTCTGAAAGAATGTCTGGTTGATTCCCACGGAAGCTCTATTTTTGCAATTGGTATCGTATTTGATCAGTGGAAGAAGAATTTTTGTAATTTAAAAAATCAGTTACTGACTAAAGCAATAAAATGATAACCCCTTAACCCCTTAACCCCTTAACCCCTTAACCCCTTAATTCCACAATCCAATGAACCTTTTCAAACCCATGGGCAGTACTCCTGAGGAGTCAAACAAAGAGATGAAAGAACTTGAAGTTTCCGAGCATGTGAGATGCCTGATCCTCGGATCTGGACCTGCCGGATATACGGCGGCCATCTATGCTGCACGGGCCAACCTGAGCCCGGTGTTGTATACCGGGATGCAGTTGGGAGGCCAGCTGACCACCACCACCGAAGTGGATAATTTTCCCGGTTACCCGGAGGGGATTGACGGGACTGCCATGATGGAAGATCTGAAAAAACAGGCAGAGCGTTTTGGTACCCAGGTACGGTTCGGCCTGGCCACAGGAGTGGAACTTAACGGGAAGGTGAAGCGTGTGGAGATTGATGAGAGGACCATCATTGAGGCGGATACGGTCATTTTAGCAACCGGTGCAACCGCCAAATACCTGGGATTGGAGTCCGAAGAGAAATTCAAGGGATACGGCGTTTCAGCCTGCGCCACCTGCGACGGGTTCTTTTACAGGAATAAGGTAGTCGCCGTCGTGGGCGGAGGTGATACCGCAGCAGAGGAGGCTTCCTACCTTGCAGGGATCTGTAAAAAAGTCTACCTGATCGTCAGAAGGGACGAACTCAGGGCATCCAAGGCCATGCAGAAAAGGGTCTTCAATACCAAAAATATCGAAGTGCTTTGGAAACACCAGACCAAGGAGTTGCTGGGTGACCAGGTGGTTACGGCCGTGGAACTTTATAAGAACAAAGGGGAAGCCGGTGAGGAGATTGTGAAGATTGAAATTGACGGCTTCTTCCTGGCCATTGGGCATACCCCCAATTCAGAGGTTTTCAAAGCGTATGTGGATACGGATGAAACCGGTTACGTGATGACCATCCCAGGTTCAGGCAAAACCAATGTACCCGGTGTGTTTGCCTGCGGCGATCTGCAGGACAAGACCTACAGGCAGGCGGTTACCGCCGCCGGATCAGGATGTATGGCTGCCCTGGATGCAGAAAGATATCTTGGAGAAGTGGAGTAGGGTGGATAGGGTGGAGTAGGGTGGATAGGGTGGATAGGGTGGATAGGGTGGATGGGGTGGATAGGGTGGATAGGGGGATAGGAATGTAAAAAAACGGGAGCTCGAAAGACACCCGTTTTTTTTTGCACTGCGCACTAAGCACTGAGCACTGAGCACTGAGTACTGAGTACTAAGCACTGAGCACTGAGCACTGAGCACTGAGCACTGAGCACTGAGTACTGAGCACTTCGTTAGCTGGCGAATTTCGAGATGTCAGTGAATTCTTCCTTGTTGTATTCCCCTGCTTCCAGCTTGGTGCGGCATTCGGTAAAGGCTGCGATGGTAATTTTCACATCCTCCAGGCTGTGTATGGCAGTGGGGATCAGCCTGAGGAGAATGTCACCCTTGGGAACCACCGGGTAGATCACCATGGAGCAGAAGATGCCGTAGTTCTCCCTCAGGTCCAGGATCAGCTGGGTGGCTTCGATAATTCCTCCACGCATGTAGACAGGTGTAACCGGGGATTCTGTTGCCCCAAGGTCAAATCCTGCCTCTTTCAGACCCGTTTGAAGTGCATTGACAACTTCCCAGAGCTTGGTGCGAAGTTCGGGCATGTTTTTCAACATTTCCAGACGTTTGAGTCCGCCAATCACCATGGGCATCGGCAAGGATTTGGCATAGGTCTGTGACCTCATGTTGTAGCGGAGAAAATCCACTACCTCCTTGTCAGTGGCAATAAATGCTCCGATCCCTGCCATGGATTTGGCAAAAGTGGAGAAATAGAGATCGATCTTATCCTGTACGCCGAAGTGTTCTCCGGTTCCCATGCCGGTGGCACCCATGGTTCCAAATCCGTGGGCATCATCCACCAGCAGTCTGAAATCATAGGTATCTTTAAAATCACAAACCGCTTTCAGGTTACCCAGGTCTCCGGCCATGCCGAATACACCTTCGGTAATAACAAGGACGCCGCCACCCTGCTGATCAGCACGTTTGGTGGCACGCCTGAGCTGGGTTTCCAGGTTTTCCATGTCGTTGTGTGGAAAGACGAAACGTTTTGCCAGGGACATCCTCATTCCGTCGAGGATACAAGCATGCGCTTCCGAATCGTAGACAATCACATCGTTCCGGGTGGTGACTGCATCAATGATGGAGGCCATTCCCTGGTAACCGTAATTCAGCAGGAACGCATCTTCTTTCTGGACAAATGCTGCCAGTTCACGCTCAAGTTCTTCGTGCTTCTTTGTCTGACCCGACATCATCCGTGCGCCCATGGGATAAGCCATTCCGTACTGGATGGCTGCATCTGCATCCGCTTTTCTCACATCCGGGTGATTTCCAAGTCCGAGGTAGTTGTTAAGACTCCAGGTTAGCACCTCTTTTCCACGAAATTTCATATGGGCCGAGATCTCTCCTTCCAGCTTTGGAAATGTGAAATATCCATGTCCCGCCTTTTGGTATTGACCGATGGGACCCCTGTTCTTGGTAATTCTTTCAAAAATGTCCACAGATTTATTTTTTAGTTGTTAATGGCTGCAAATTTAATCTTTTTTTAATGGGCGGCAAAGAACGTCGTTTTTTGCAGCCTGTTATGCTGATGGTTGGCGCTTCGTTACATTAATGTTTGTAAATGCAAGGGGCAATGCAATAAAGTGGAATGGTTTTTGTTTCTTAGGTATGTCATTTATTTATCTAATCGTTTTATTAATCACTCAATTAATTGTAATTTTGCGCAATGTTTAAAAACAGGGTCATATTCTTCATGGTAATCGGGGTGTCGGCACTCCTGGTTACAGGCTGTGGCGAATACGAGAAACTCCTGAAAGGCAGGGACTATCAGAAGAAGTACGAACAGGGTCTGGTCTACTTCGGGGAGGGTGAATTTGTGAGGGCTGCCACCTTGTTTGATCAGGTAGCAAATATTTTCAGGGGAACCATCAGGGCCGATACTGTAAAGTACTATCAGGCAAAAAGTTATTATGGACAAAGGGATTATATGATGTCGGGTCATTATTTTAATGAGCTTTCCATGACCTATCCCAACAGCACCTTCCTTGAAGAGGCTGACTTCATGGTAGCCTATTGCTATTATAAGCAATCGCCCCGCCCTGAGCTTGATCAGGAGAATACGTTTAAAGCAATTACCTCCTTTCAGATTTTCATGGTCAGGTATCCCAATTCGGATCGCGTGAACCAGGCGCAGGAGATTATTGTTGAATTGAGTGACAAACTGGTGGAAAAGTCCTTCATCAGTGCCAAATTGTATTATGATCTCGGGTATTATAAGTCAGCCATTATTGCATTGCGCAACAGCCTGATCGAATATCCCGAAACCAGGTTCAGGGAAGAATTGATGTTCCTGATACTCAAATCTTCCTTCCTGCTGGCCGATAACAGCATTTTAAGCAAACAGAGGGAACGCTACCAGACAGCAGTGGATGAATACTACAGCTTTATTGGAGAGTTTCCCGATGGCCCGCATACAAAGGAGGCCAACCGGATTTATGAAAGTTCCAATAAATTTCTCGAAGAACAAAACAAAGACACATAAGACATGGATTACAAAAAAACAAAGGCACCACTGACAACTGTGACAAGGCATCTGGATGACCTTGATGTCAATACAGATAACATCTACCAGACGGTGATGGTGGCTGCCAAACGGGCCAACCAGATCAGTGTGGAGATGAAACAGGAGTTGAACAGGAAGCTGGAAGAGTTTGCTTCATATACCGACAACCTGGAGGAAGTTTTTGAAAACCCTGAGCAGATCGAAATTTCCAGGTTTTTCGAGCGGTTGCCCAAACCTTCTCTTATTGCTTTACAGGAATTATCCGAAGACCAGATATATTTCAGGATCAACGAGACACCTGAAATAGTGGAACAGTAGTCATTCCTTCCTGATGAACCTTGCAGGAAAACACATTATCCTTGGTGTGACCGGCAGCATTGCCGCATACAAGGCTGTGTATCTGCTCAGGTTGCTGGTCAGGGAGGGGGCCCGGGTCCAGGTGATCATGACCCCCACAGCGAAAGCTTTTGTTGGTCCTGTCACATTTTCTGCACTTTCAGGCAATACCGTACTGTCCGACTTTTTCAGTTCAGAAGGAGGGGACTGGAACAGTCATGTGGATATGGGAGTTTCGTCAGACCTGATGCTCATCGCCCCACTGACCGCAACAACACTGGGAAAAATGGCAGGTGGAATCGCAGACAATCTCCTGGTGACCACCTACCTCTCCGCAAGATGCCCCGTCGTGGTGGCACCGGCCATGGATATGGATATGTACAAGCATCCCTCTACACAGAAAAACCTGAAGGTGATCAGAGGGTTTGGCAACCATGTAATTGAGCCCGGAACAGGGGAACTGGCCAGCGGGCTGGAGGGCAGAGGCAGAATGGAGGAGCCTGATGCGATTCTCCGATTCATTAAAAATCTGGACCTGGGGCCGGCAAAAAAAAAACTGCTGAATAAGCAGGTCCTTGTTACCGCCGGACCTACACAAGAAAGCATTGATCCCGTTCGTTATATAGGCAACCATTCCTCGGGGAAGATGGGTTATGCCATTGCTGATGCATTTGCCCGGGAGGGGGCCAGGGTTACCCTTGTTTCAGGTCCGGTCCATGTAAGGACGGAGAATCCTGGAATAAAGGTAATCCGTGTAAGCTCGGCACAGGATATGTATGATGCCTGCCGGGGAGTGGCCGGGAGTGTTGACATTGCTGTATTCAATGCAGCTGTCTCCGACTTTACACCTGTGGCGCCCGAGGCCAGGAAGGTGAAACGAGGAAAACAGGAGTGGAGCATCAGGCTGCAACCCACAAAGGATATTGCAGCAGAGCTGGGACGGAAAAAGAGGAGCGGACAGCTGTTTGTGGGATTTGCGTTGGAAACCGATCACGGGCTGGAGCATGCCGTTGCGAAGCTGAAATTAAAGAACCTGGACCTGATCGTGCTGAATGCCGCAGGTGAGGCCGGGGCAGGTTTCGGGACAGATACCAACAGGGTAACCATGATCGACCGTTCCGGGAAAGTGGAAGAGTATGAACTGAAACCCAAGGATCAGGTCGCAATGGATCTGGTAAACAGGGTGATAAAGATGATCGAAGATGCGTAAAATTTTGATGATTGGCCTCTTTTCTCTTTTATCTGTTCTGGCCATTGGCCAGGAGTTCAGGTGCAATGTACAGGTGGTGAGCCAGCAAATCCAGGGGACCAACAAGCAGGTATTTCAGACCCTTCAGAATGCCATTTATGAGTTCATGAACAACCGGGTGTGGACCGACCATGTGTACAGCATGGATGAGCGCATCGAATGCAACCTGATGTTCAACATTACCGACCAGCCCTCCGCCGATGAGTTCAAAGGCACGTTAACCATCCAGGCCAGGAGGCCCGTTTTTAACACCAACTACAACACCACCACCCTGAATTTCGTGGACAATGATATTCAATTCAGGTATGTGGAGTTTTCACCTCTTGAGTTTGACCTCAATTCGCACCTTTCTAACCTTACCTCCATCCTGGCCTTTTATGCTTACTATGTCCTGGGTCTTGATTATGATACCTTCGGATTGATGGGAGGGACACCCTATTTTACAAATGCGGAGCGTATTGTGATGAATGCTCAGAATGTGCCGGAAAGTGGCTGGAAGCCCCTCGATAACCTCGCTCACAAAAGCAGGTACTGGCTGGCTAAAGATATGCTGGACAGTGAATATGAGGGGATTCGAGAGTTCAACTACCATTACCACAGGCTGGGACTGGATACCATGGACGAAAAAGTTGCGGAAGGAAGGGCTGAGATCACCAACAGCCTGGAACTATTGCAGAAGGTCCACAGGAAACGCCCTGACCCCTATATGTTCCTGCTGAGCCTGATCTTTGATGCCAAGGCCGATGAGATCGTGAGCGTTTATACAGAATCGTTTCCCGAGGAGCGGAACAGGGCACACCAGATTCTTGTTGAAATAGATAAACCCAATATCAACAAATACAAAGCCATCCTGGAAAACCCCATCTAGGTTCTCTCCCATGATCAAATCCCTCTACATTAAGAATTATGTGCTTATAGATGAACTGGATATGCATTTCTCTGAGGGTTTTACAACCATCACCGGAGAAACAGGGGCCGGTAAATCCATTCTCATGGGGGCCCTGTCACTGATCCTGGGTCAACGCGTGGATACTTCGGTACTGAAGCTGAAAGATGCAAAGTGCATCGTTGAAGGCTCCTTCAAAACGGGAGACGGCGTCAGGGAGATATTTGAATCCAACGACCTGGATCTGGAACCGGTTTCCATTTTGAGGCGTGAAATTGCCCCGGGGGGAAAGTCCAGGGCATTCATCAATGACACACCGGTCAATTTGCCCGTCCTGAAGGAGGTGGGCAACCGGCTGGTGGATATCCATTCACAGCACCAGAACCTGCAACTGAAAGAACACCAGTACCAGCTGGATGTGGTTGATTACCTGGCACGAAACGAGGAAGAACTATCAGAATACCAGGAAGCTTACAGGGCGTATAGCCGGATCAGTTCAGCACTGGAGAATGTGAAAGGTGAAATCACGAAAATGAAAAAGGACCTTGATTTCATGCAGTTCCAGTACAATGAACTTCAGACCGCCCACCTGAAGGAGGGTGAGATGGAATTACTGGAGGCAGAGTTCCAGAGGGCAGAGCATGCTGAGGAGATTGGGAATGCAATGGTCCAATCTGCAAACCTCCTGCTGCAGGAGTCTTCCGGTGCCCTCGATCAAATCAGGGAAACACTCAACCATCTGCTCAAGATTTCAAAGGTTTTTGCTCCCGCCCTGGAACTTTCCCGGCGGATGGAATCAGCATATATTGAGCTGAAAGACATCGCTGCAGAGGTCGAACTACAGGCCGGTAAGACCGACTTGGAGCCTGGTAAGCTTGAACAACTTCAGGAACGAATCGACCTGTTATTCAGTTTGATGCAGAAACACAGGGTACGTGAGGTGTCCGAGCTGATTGCCATCAGGGACAGGCTTTCGGCCAGTATTGAGGAGATCACTTTTTCGGATGAGAAGATCAGTGCCCTTGAGAAAGAGCGGGATCAGATTCTTGCATCCATGGAGCTGGTTGCGGGAAATCTCCACAACAAAAGAGCCGCTGCGGGAGAGGATATGCAGAAAAAGGTAGAGGCGCAACTGAAGGAGGTGGGTATTCCCAATGCCAGGTTCAGGGTGGATATTTCCAAAAAGTCAGGTTACGATCTTCATGGTTCCGATGAAATACGATTCCTCTTTTCTGCAAACAAGCAGGTGGCGATGGAAGAGATTTCCAGGGTAGCATCAGGAGGTGAAGTATCCAGGCTGATGCTGTGCATCAAGGCACTTGTTTCGGACCGCAAAGGAATGCCCACCCTGATATTTGACGAGATTGATTCCGGTGTGAGCGGAGAGATTGCAGAAAAGGTGGGTGGAATCATGGCCAGGCTTGCAGGGGGCAGGCAGGTAATGGCCATTACCCATCTTCCGCAGGTGGCTTCCATGGGCACCGACCATTTTATTGTTTTTAAGGAAGATACAGATCAGGCTACCTACACCAGGATCAAAAAACTGAGCAGTGAGGAGCGGATCACCGAAATTGCACGGATGCTTTCCGGCGAATCGGTTACAGAAGCAGCACTTTCCAATGCCCGGGTCTTGTTGAGGGTTTGAAAACGATCGCACAAACCATGCACGAATTTGTTATTAGGGCAGAAAACAAACCAATCAAATGCTTTCACCATGGCTTATAATTTACTAAAAGGGAAGACAGGAATCATTTTCGGGGCGCTGAATGAGCAGTCCATTGCCTGGAAGGTGGCTGAAAAGGCCCATGAAGAGGGGGCCCGGATCGTGCTCACCAATGCTCCCATCGCTCTGAGGATGGGAACCATCAACGAGCTGGCAGAAAAGATCAATGCTGAGGTAATTTCGGCTGATGCTACAAGCCTGGAGGACCTGGAACATCTGATCAGCAAGTCCATGGAGATCCTTGGCGGGAAAGTTGATTTTATACTTCACTCCATCGGGATGTCACCCAATGTGAGAAAAGGGATCGATTATGATGCCCTCAACTACGATTATTACCATAAAACCCTGGATATTTCGGCGTTCTCACTTCATAAGGTACTGAGTACGGCCAGGAAACTGGATGCCATCAAGGAGTGGGGTTCGGTCGTGGCCCTCTCTTATGTGGCGGCCCAGCGAACTTTTGCAGGCTACAATGACATGGCCGATGCCAAGGCAATCCTTGAATCGATTGCCCGGAGCTTCGGGTATATGTATGGGAGGGAAAAAAAGATCAGGATCAATACAATTTCCCAGTCCCCCACACCCACCACTGCAGGCAGCGGGGTCTCCGGATTTGATAAGCTGGAAGACTTTTCGGACAGGATGTCTCCCCTTGGGAATGCCACGGCCAGTGACTGTGCCGATTACTGCATTACACTCTTTTCTGACCTGACAAGGAAAGTGACCATGCAGAATCTTTTCCACGACGGGGGATTTTCCAGCATGGGCATGAGTTTCAGGGCCATTGAGCAGTACGGGAAGAGTTTCAGGGAATGCCCCGAGTAAAAACTTGTTCCTTTTTCCTTATCTTGCGCAATTACCAATTCGCAAGATACCATGGGAATTGCAGTTATTTTATTCTACTTCCTCTTTCCGGCTTACCTCCTTTTTTACAGCACCAGGTTCTCCATCATCAACAAGATAGGGGTTGTGGTGATCTGTTATGCTGGCGGCCTGGTCCTGGGGAACATACACATTATCCCGGAATCCATTTCCGGTCTGCAGAGTGACCTGATGGGTGTAACCATTCTCCTGGGCATTCCGCTGGTTCTTTTCTCAGAGAATGTGGTAAAATGGGCGAAAATGGCAAAAACCACTTTTATCTCTCTTCTGCTGGGGGTGGTATCTGTGGTTGTTCTGGTTTTCGTGGGATACTACATTTTCAGGAACAGCATTCCAGATATCTGGAAGATCTCAGGCATGATGGTCGGGGTTTATACCGGAGGGACGCCCAACCTGGCAGCCATAGCCCGCGGACTTGGAGTGGATGAGGAGCTGTATATCATGACCCATACGGCTGAACTGGTGATCGGAGCAGTGATCCTGCTCTTCCTGCTTACCGGGGCCAAACCCCTTTTCGGTCTCTGGCTCAAACCCTATAAAGCCGGCAAAACGGAATCACAGCCGGAACTGGATGTGGCAGATTTCGAGAGCTATGACGGTTTCTTTAAAAGAAAGAATTTTTCAGGAATCATGAAAGCTTTCGGTGTCTCTCTGTTGATCTTCGGGATCGGCTACGGATCAACCTTCCTGTTTAAGGGGGATGCCAAGGATACGGCAGCCGTTCTGACCGTGACCACCCTGGGCATCCTGGCTTCACTGGTACCAGGCATCAACCGGATCAAGAGCTCCTTTCAGCTGGGGATGTATTTCATCTATGTTTTCTGCGTCATTGTAGCTTCCAAAGCTGATATCATTGCCCTTTTCAGCGTGGAGAACATCAGCCTGCTTGTAAACATGCTGCTCTATATTTCACTGGTGATTGTGGGATCTTTGCTGCTGCACTCACTGCTTTCATGGATATTCGGGATCGATGTGGATGATTTCATCATTACCTCCACAGCCCTCTCCAACTCACCGCCCTTTGTCCCCGTGGTGGCAGCAGCCATCAAGAACAAGGAGGTGGTTATGTCGGGCATGATCATTGGCGTGATTGGCTACGCCATCGGGAATTATCTGGGAGTGGCCATTGCCTATTTGCTGAAGTAGACAATTTCCTATCTTCGCAGGATGAGAATGGTATTGAAAAATATCGCCTGTTTGCTCATGGTTGAAGAGGAACCGGATGCATTTGTGGCCGGGAAAGCAATGGAACGGGTGGGTTTCATCGAAAATGCATGGTTGGTTATTGAGAACGGGTTGATCGACTGCTTTGGTGAGGGTGAGGTGATTCCTTTTGCCAATGACGAGGTGATGGATTGCAAAGGGGGTATGGTACTGCCTTCCTTCTGCGATTCGCATACCCATCTGGTGTATGCAGGCAGCAGGGAGAAGGAGTATGAGGACAAGATCCGGGGATTAAGTTATGAGGAGATAGCCAGGAGAGGGGGAGGAATCCTGAATTCGGCTGCCTTGCTTTCCGGAACTTCTGAGGAAGAGTTATTTGAGCAATGCCTTCCCAGGATCTGGGAGATCATTGGTTCGGGGACAGGTGCGGTGGAGATCAAGAGCGGATACGGACTCAACACGGCAGATGAGCTGAAGATGCTCAGGGTGATCAGGCGTTTGAAAAATGAGACACCCCTTACAATCCGGTCTACTTTTCTTGGAGCCCATGCACTGCCCTGGGAGTTTAAATCCAATCCGGACCGCTATGTGGATCTGGTGGTAAATGAGATGATCCCGGCGGTGGCAGAAGAAAAACTTGCCGAATTTATTGATGTCTTCTGTGACCGTGGATTTTTCACGGTTGATCAGACCGCAAGAATCCTGGAAGCGGGAGCAGCCTGCGGAATGGTTCCCAAGATTCATGCCAATGAGCTGGACTTCTCGGGGGGGATACAGGTGGGCGTGAAATATGGGGCACGATCCGTGGACCACCTTGAGTTTACGGGCAGGGAGGAGTTGGAAGCACTGAAGAAGGGCCATACCATGCCTACCCTGCTTCCAGGTGCATCCCTTTTCCTGGGGCTCACTTATGCGCCGGCACGGGAAATGATCGATGCCGGATTGCCGGTGGCCCTGGCCTCGGATTACAACCCGGGCTCATCGCCTTCAGGAAACATGGAACTGATCATGTCACTGGGCATCATGCAATTGAAAATGCTTCCCAACGAGGTGCTGAATGCAGTCACCATCAACGGTGCCTATGCCATGGGTTTGGAGGAAACACATGGAACCATTAGCACAGGCAAAGTGGCCAACCTTTTGATCACCAAACCCATGCCCAGTTTCGGATTCATGCCTTATTCCTACGGCTCCAGCCAGATCAGCAAAGTCATATTAAACGGAGAAATCCAGAATTCAGATTAAGCGATGAACAGGATTATAGAATGTGTCCCCAATTTCAGTGAGGGCAGGGATATGGAGGTGATCGGGCAGATCACCCGGCAGATTGAGGAGGTTGAGGGAGTGAAGTTGCTGGATGTGGATCCGGGAAAGGCAACCAACCGCACGGTGGTTACTTTTGTGGGTGAGCCGGAAGCGGTCATGGAGGCTGCCTTCAGGGCCGTTAAAAAGGCTGCTGAGGTGATCGATATGTCAAAACATTCGGGAGAACATCCACGGTTTGGGGCTACGGATGTGTGTCCGCTTGTGCCGGTTTCGGGAATGACCATGGAGGAAACTGCAGCCTGTGCCCGTCAGCTGGCAGAAAGGATCGGGAGAGAGATCGGGATACCGGTCTATTGTTATGAAAATGCTGCCTTTGACGAACAAAGGCGCAACCTGGCCAACGTGAGGTCGGGGGAGTATGAAGGTCTCAGGGAGAAACTTGCGGATCCGAAATGGAAACCTGATTTCGGACCCGCACAATTTGTGCCCCGCTCAGGTGCCATTGCGGTGGGAGCCAGGGACTTCCTGGTGGCTTATAACATCAACCTCAACACAACCTCCACCCGCAGGGCTAATGCCATTGCTTTTGATGTGAGGGAGCAGGGAAGGGCCAAAAGGGAAGGCGATCCGCTCACCGGGAAAATCATAAAGGACCGGGACGGAAATCCGGTGATGATTCCCGGGACTCTGAAGTCTGTGAAAGCCATTGGCTGGTTTATTGAAGAATATGGTGTGGCACAAATCTCCATGAACCTGACCAACATAGCTGTTACGCCGGTTCATGTGGCCTTTGATGAGGTATGCAAAAAGGCAGAATCCAGGGGGATCCGCGTAACCGGGTCTGAGCTGGTGGGACTGGTGCCTTTGAATGCCATGCTGGAAGCCGGAAGATATTTTCTGAAAAAGCAGAAACGATCCACCGGGGTGTCAGACAGTGAGCTGATAAAGATCGCGGTAAAATCCCTGGGTCTTGATGAACTGGTCCCTTTCAGTCCGGAGGATAAAATCATCGAGTACAGGCTGAGGAACCCGTCTGAAAAGGAACTTGTGAAACTTGGTCTCCGGGATTTTATGGAGGAGACAGCTTCCGAGTCACCTGCGCCCGGCGGTGGCTCAGTGAGTGCATATATGGGGTCACTTGGGGCTGCCCTGACCACCATGGTGGCCAATCTCTCCTCCCACAAAAGGGGATGGGATGACCGCTGGGAATATTTTTCTGATCAGGCAGAAAAGGGAAAAGCCATCCAGGAGCGGCTGCTTGGACTGGTGGATGAAGATACCCTTGCCTTTAACAGCATATTGGAAGCATTCGGTCTGCCCCAAAAAAGTGAAGAGGAAAAAAGGGTCAGGCAGGAGGCCGTTACCGCTGCCACCATCCATGCCGCCACCATTCCTTTCATGGTAATGGAGACGGCCATGGAAGGATTCCCTCTGGCAGAGGCCATGGTCCGCGAGGGTAATCCAAGCAGTGTCTCTGATGCGGGAGTGGGTGCGCTTGCCCTGCACGCCTGTGTGGAGGGTGCATGGCTGAATGTAAAGACCAATGCAGCGGGCCTGCATACCCATCCCCGGGTTGCCGGGATGCTGGAAAAGGGATCTGAACTGAGTCAGAAAGCTTGCATTGAAAAGGATAAAATCCTGATGCTGGTCAATAATAAAATGTATTAATTTCGGCTCCCGTGATCAAAAGAATCATATGTATATCTCTGTTGGCCTGGATGGTACAGGGCTTGTGGGCCCAGGAGAGGCTGATCTCTGAACAATTTCTCCGGGAGAGGCAACAGGAGAGCCGTGAGCTTCGTCCCGATGAGGCAAGAAGGATTGCCGTGGAATATGCCAGGAGAAACAAGCTTCCAGAGCGGGTGAAATACAGGGATGGCACTGTTCTGGAAATCAGAAAATTATCCCCCACAGGTCAGCCCATGTACTACAAGACTTTCAACTTGAATGCGGCCAGGACCATCTCCACCGATCAAGTCTGGGAAGGAGCTTCATCGGGGCCCGGTTTAAACGGGAACGGAATTGTGGTCGGTTTGTGGGACGCAGGTCTGGCAAGGACAACTCACGATGAATTCGGGGGCAGGGCCCGGATCTTTGATTCATCTGCGGAGATCGACTTTCATGCGACCCATGTGGCAGGCACCATTGGAGCCACGGGGATTAAATCCAATGCCCACGGGATGGCAAACATGAGTACCATTGACAGTTATGACTGGGAGAATGACAACCAGGAAATCAGGAATGCAGCCGGACAGGGATTGCTGATCTCCAACCACTCCTATGGATTTGTGCAGGGCTGGGATTATAACCAGGACATGGAGAGATGGGAATGGTGGGGTGATGTGGGCATCAGTGAGAAGGAGGATTACAATTTTGGATTCTACGGTTCCGAAGCCAGGGAGTGGGATGATATTGCACTGGATCATTCCGGGATTCTGATGGTCAAGTCAGCCGGGAACGACAGGGGAGAAGGACCTGCCCCTGGCGCCTCCCATTATGTCTATTCCGGCGGATCCTGGCGGCAAAGCAATACGGTGAGGGATCTGGATGGCGGATCCGATGGATATGATTGTGTGGATACGCAGGGAACCTCCAAGAATATACTCACCGTGGGTGCAGTGGATGACATCCCGGGTGGATATGAAAGTCCTTCGGATGTGAAGCTGGCAGACTTTTCTGCAACCGGGCCCACCGATGACGGACGGATCAAACCTGATCTTGTTGCCAATGGCATCTCATTGTACTCCGCTACCGATGAATCTGATCAGAGCTATGGATACAGTTCAGGAACATCCATGTCTTCTCCCTCCGTGGCGGGGTCGCTTGCCCTCCTTCAACAGCATTATTATGCGCTGAACGGGGAGTATATGTTCTCTTCCCAATTGAAAGCATTGGTTATACATACGGCAGATGAAGCAGGGAAAGAGGGTCCCGATTACCGGCATGGATGGGGTGTGATGAACACTGCTTCTGCAGCAGGGGTGATCGCCCTGGTACCCCGGGAGCGCTTTTTTTATGAAACCCTGGAGAACCATGAAGTTAAAGAGTTTACATTTTTCAGCAGGGGGGAAGAGGAGATCCGGATCACCCTTGTGTGGAACGATCAGCCGGGTGTTGTTCCTGCAGCCCAGTTGAATCCCATCAACAGGATGCTTGTCAATGACCTGGACATCCGGCTGACCAGGAATGTGGATGACTATCTGTTCAGGCCCTATGTACTTGACCCGGCCAACCCATCCGGAGAAGCCCAGACCGGGGATAACATCATTGACAATGTGGAACAGATCCGCATCCCCCGGCCCATGGCCGGATTCTATACCCTTCAGCTTTCCCACAAATCCTCACTTCAGGGCGTGGGACCCCAGCCCTATTCACTTGTAATCACAGGACTGAACCAGGATTATATCGCATCAGGTTTCAATTTGCTGGAAGAGGCCAATGGTGACATTTTGCTTACCTCGGCTGATCAATACCTGGATAACATGGATGTCAGGTGGCTGATACAGCCCGGAGGCGGCCAGCCCGTTTCGTTCTATTTTGACTTTTTCGAAACTGAGGCAGACAATGATATTCTGACCATTTACGACGGAGCGGATTCTACGGCAGCCGTGATCGCGCAATTCAGCGGTATCCTTGGATCAGGCGATACCCTGGTCACAGCAAGCTCGGATAAGATGTTTGTGACATTTACTTCCGGTGACCAGATTACGGCCAGGGGTTTCCTGGCCAAATATTGCACCGTTGCGCCCCAAGGAGAATATACCATCACGGGAGCGTCTTATCCCTGTGAATTAGCCACCTCTCCCTATTTCACTCTGGGGCAGGAGGGCGCCGATTTTACCTGGGTGTCCAGCGAAGGATGGAGCATTGAAAGAAAATCCAGCAACGGTATCGATCTTGCAGTGGGAGAAATGGACGGCACATTATCTGTGAGCCCCTATAATCGTTGCGGGGCTGGCGAGGAGGCAGTGATCTCCATCCAACCACAAAACAGCACGCCCCTCATTGAATATATGACGGGGGATTCTGTTACATGTGCCGGATGGCCATCCATGCTTACGGTTCATGCAGTTCCGGGTGTGACCTACCATTGGACTCTTCCCGCTTCGTGGGCAGGTTTCAGTGAATCGGATACCCTGTTTTTTATTCCTGCTGCTGAAACGGGTTTGGTTTCGGTATCAGGTACCAACGCCTGTGGCCAGGGAAATGAGATAGCCAGCGAGGTTGTGGTGCTGGATGTTCCTGACAGGCCGGGAATTCAGACCGAGAAGGTGCCTCCCTGCGCTTACACCGTACAGGATTTTTATGTGACCCACACACCGGAAACCCTGTATTTATGGGAAGTACAGGATGACTGGAAGATCATTGGAGATGCAACGAGGGATACAGTCACCGTGGAGATCGGGGCTGCGGAGAGTTTCCTTTCTCTGACAGCCATCAACCAGTGTGGTGAAAAGAAAGGGACCAGGCTCTTCCTTACATCCCCCGTACCTGCGGCTGCCAATGTGATCATGTATAACGGACCCATCGGCCTGCCTGAACTGCAGGTCACCAATATGCAGGAATTTGAATCCATCCGGTGGTACCGTAACGGAGAGCCGGTAAAGGGCGAGAGTGGTACGTCCGGTACCCTTGTGGCGAACCTGAACGGTTTATATGGTGCCGAGACCATCAGTGAAGAGGGTTGCCGTAACCCGGGTAGTGAATCAGACCTTGTCCGGGTGGACAGGGACAATCTTGCTTTCCTGGCCTACAGGGTCGATGAAACCGCCATCATCATTGAAAATACCACGAACCAGGCGGCGGACTTCAGGATTGTTTCTCTGTCGGGGCAGGTTGTCATGGTAGGGAAAGCTGAACCGGGCCGCCATGAGGTCCCTTTCCTGGGCAACGGCATGTACCTGATCCGGTTTTCAGGAAACGGAGTGGATCAGAAATATAAAGCGCTTTTCTGATCCTTGTTTACCGGATGCTGTCAAAGTAGGCGCACAGGCGGACGATGTCCCCGCTCTTCTTTAAATTGAGTTTTTCAGAACGGGCGAATTCCAAAAGCTGTGCATGGTGCCCGGGAAAGATATCTTCCAGTGATTTCTTCCCACTGAATTCCAGGGCAGTCTGATCCCCGGTCTGTATGAAGATGACATCACCCCTTTTTTCAAAGCGGGCGGGTTTGGCCTCCTGATACCCTTTGGCCGGTTCCGGCTGGATCAGAATGACCTGACTGAACCGGAGCACCCTGGTGGATCCCTGGCTGATTAATTTCATGTAATCTCTTTTCACTGCCTTCCCCGATTGGTAAGGGATATAAATGAATGTATCCTCTCCCAGCCATACGGTATCAATGGGCGTGACCCGCGGGTCAATGTATTTGATCCCCTGGTCGGTTTTGAATTCAAAATAGCCTTCATAGGGATTGTGCCTGAGTTGCAACCCCATGTACTTTTTACGGTTGTATGAAACCGATCCGGTTTGAAAGGCTTCATCCACGTAAGCCGAACCTTCGATTTTGGAATATCGTTCCCTCTGGTTCTCGAGGTAGTCCAGGTCCGAATTCATGAAATTGATCACATCACTCCAGGAGGAGATAGAGGCGGTCTGGCCGGCCACCATGGTGGCAGTCACCAGCAATGCACTACACAAGAACAGGTTCAGATGTTTCATCAGTCTTTCACGAACCGGATGAAAGCTCTTTCGAAATACCCTTCATCTACATAGATCTGATAGCGGATGGTCAGCTCATGATCACAGGTGAGCACCACACCCGGCCCCTCGTCAGATATCCGGGTTTCGCCATATCCGTTGTAGTCAGCCAACAGGAACTGGTCGGGAATATTCCAGGTAGTATTGGACGGATCATCTGCATGGAATACTACTTTATAAGGCTCGCCCGGCCACATTCCGGTCACCACCAGCGTATCTCCCCCATTGGAATTCTCAGCAAAGTTAACGGTGTAGGGATCGTAAGGCTCCTCTTCGTAATCGGATTGCTCATATGCAGTAAAATCGCCCATGAACTCTTCCAGCACAAATTCACAGGGAGGCTGCATCACCAGGGTGTATTCATTGGCAAAACCGGCAGCATCTTCATGGTCCAGGCCAATCACCAGGGTATCCCTGCGGTCGGTCATATTTTCGGCGTGACCATAGACATAGAAATCGGCAATTACCTGACCCTTCCGGATGGTGACCGAAGAGGGGAGATCAAATTGAATCCCTTCAATCCCTGTGGCATAGACCACTTTCAGTCCTACTTTCAGGTCCTGTTCCACGGGATAGGGAATACCCACCTGCATGGGGTAGGGGACGTTCTGGGACTGAACCACAAACCGGCCTTCGATACCCTGGGTAAAGCTTATGAACAGTGCTCCGTCATAGATGGTGGGTTCTGTCTCTCCGCAGCTGCCCGGCAGGAGTGCCAGGACAAGCAGTGATATGAGTTGAATACTTATTCTTTTCATGGTGGACATGTTTTCATTTTAATACCCCGGGTTGGGGGTGATGTTCTCATTGGCCCTCAGTTCACCGTCGGGTATGGGCCACAACCACTTGATATTGTCCGGCTTAACAGACAATGCGTTCTGGTTGGGACCTGGATTGGTTATGACCCCCTGGTCGGGATGTTGGATGGGAATGCGGGTGAATCCGAGCCCTTTCCGCTTCAGGTCAAAGAAGTGATGTCCCTCAAAGCAGAGTTCCCTCTGCCGCTCCATCCAGATGGCCTCCTTGAGCGCATCTCCTGTATGGGTCTCATCTTCATAGTTGGAGATTCTGTTCCTTCTCAGCTCGTTGTAATCATAGATGGCCAGGTTGTCCTTGCCCAGTTCCGCATTGGCTTCAGCCCGGATCAGGTACATCTCCGGCAGCCGGAACATCTTATACATGTTGGCATTGGTGGTGGTCCCCGACTGCCCGTAAAATGCAGGATTTCCCGGGTATTTCCATACCAGCGGCCAGGCCCATCCATGGGTAGTGCTGTCATTCCTGAAATTCACCAGCAGGCGGTAGTCTGTGGAATCATACATGTTCAGGATCCATTCTGCAGGGATGTAATCCGGATTGGGTTTGTCCTGGGGCCTGTTGTAGTAGTTGTAGCCAATGTACCTTCCGTTGTAGTCGGATGAGGTGAGCCCGATCCTGAAGATCACTTCGGATCCCACATCATTTAAAAACATATCCGCATAGGAAGCCGAATCCTCTGCGAGGCTGAACATGGTGCTCCGGTCAATGACCCGTGTGGCATCATTCACCGCTTCGTTCCAGTTGCCCATGGTTAGGTGTACACGTGCAAGAAATGCATCTGCGGTGGCGACAGTCAGGAATACACTGGAATTGTCTGTCGCAGGGTGGTCGGTCATCAGCGATCCGGCCAGTTCGGCCTCATCTATAATGAAATCATACACCTCACGGATGGTGTTGCGCTCCGGCTGCCCGATCTCGAAATGCTCCACGATGGGCACACCCGGGTCGGAGTCCGGATTGGATTGTGTATACGCCCTGGCGAAGGTTTTAACCAGGTCAAAATGGGCAATGGCCCGGGCAAGCCTGGCTTCACCCTCGATCTGTTCCAATTCCGGGAGGGATCCCTCAAGTTCAGGAAGTTTATCAATAATGTTACTCGCCCTGACAGCCACGGCATACATGGCTGCCCATGCACCGGTGATTTCCCCGTTGTCGGATACATAAGACCATTTGTAATGTTCCCCCAGCTGGTTTGAATATCCGATCACTGATTGGACCTGGTCCGTTTGCACATCCGTATTGGCTACGAAATATCTGCCATAATACGATGTTGATTTGAATGTAGCATAGACTCCGTTGAGGGCAATTTGTGCATCCTCGAGGGTTTCTATGGCCACATCTGCGATGACCGAGTCCGCCGGGTTCTTAACAAGGAAATCCTCACAGGCTGTCAGCATGCCGAGGGCCAGGATGGAGATGATGATTGTTTTTTTCATTTTGCCAACAAATTATACAAGTTAAAAACCGGCATCAATGCCAAAGGTGAAGGTCTTCACATGCGGATAGAGGCCAACTTCATAAGGAGAATCATACTCCGGATCGAATCCAAGGTACCGTGTCCATGTTACCAGGTTCTGACCCTGGGCATAGATCCTGAAGGATTTGAAAACCCGGGTGGCTTCGGCCCACTTTTGAGGGATCACATAAGATATGGTCACATTCTTCAAACGTCCGAATGAAGCATCTTCCAGGAACTGGGTGCTGAAATAGTTCACTCCGTCGGCCCTGGGAATATCTGTGATATCCCCGGGCTCCTTCCAGGCCCGGAGCATGGCAGTGGACTGGTTCGCAAAACCAAACTGCCCGTTGGACTCGGTAAAATACCTGGTGTTGTTCACCATATACTTTCCATATACCCACGTAAAGAATACAGATGCGCTCAGACCCTTATAGGATGCGGATGCCGTAAATCCCCCCTGCCACGGCGCAACCCAGCTTTTCCCAACATACCTGGCATTGCTCACCAGGAATGCATTGGTCGGATTCCCTTCTGCATCCAGAAAGAGGCGTTCTCCGTTGGCGGCATTTACACCCACGTACTCGACCATTTTCCAGGATCCATAGGGTCTTCCTACCGCGTGGATCCAGTCAGAATCAGCACTGGGCGGTACCTCGTCTTTTACACCGTAAAGTTCAAGAATCTCGTTGTGGTTGTAAGCAAAGTTCGTATTGATGTTCACCAGCAAGTCGTTGGTCCGGATGAGATCCATGTCGGCTGTGACTTCGATACCCCTGTTGACCATCTTCCCGATGTTGTCCCACCCCCCTGAGAATCCTGAAGTATAGGAGTAGGGTACCTGTGACAGCATATCGGTGGTCATCTTGTGATACAGTTCCACGATAAATCCCAGTTTGCGGATCAGCTCGAAATCAAGGGCAACACTGGACAAGAGAACCTTCTCCCAGGTCAGTCCGGGATTACCGGGTTCATCGGGATAACTGGCATTGCGGTCATAATAGATGGAGTTGAAGGCATAGGTCTGCTGGTGGTTGTAGTTCCCGATGTTATAATTTCCGGTTGTTCCTGTGCTTCCCCGCAGTTTCATGCGCGAAAGAAAGTTCAGGTTTGACATGAATCCTTCTTTTTTCATGTCCCACTGTGCACCTACGGACCAGAAATCGGCCCAGCGGTTATCGGGACCGAACCTGGATGAACCATCCCTGCGGTAGCTGAGGTCGATGAAGTATTTCCGGTCGAAGTCGTAACTGGCATTGCCAAAGAAAGACAATACGGAATATTCA
Source organism: Bacteroidota bacterium (assembly GCA_043797815.1). Taxonomy (GTDB): domain Bacteria; phylum Bacteroidota; class Bacteroidia; order Bacteroidales. The sequence continues at coordinate 48,079 of JAZDPG010000100.1, read as the reverse complement.
GAAATCCCCCCGCTCCAGCTGTCACCCGGAGTGGCGGTTGTACTGAGAACTTTTACGTGGCTGTTGGGAAGTCCGAAACCTTCGGTTTCAAAATTTTCACTCGAGAAACTGATCGATTCCTGACCCGCATAGGCTGTCAGGCTGTGACTCCCAAAACTCTTGCTGTAAGTAAAGAGGTTCGTATTGGTCATCCGGAAAGTCCTGTTAAAAAGCCTGTATACCTCTCCGTTATTTTCAGCGCCCCAGATTGATTCCGGGTGCAGGTAGCCTTTGTTGACAAAATCGGAGAAATCGCCTCCCAGGGTGGATCTGAAACTGAGTCCCGGCATAATCTTGTAATCTGCGTAGACATTTCCGACCATTTTCAGATCGTAATTTTCCTCGTCATTGAGGTCCAGTTGCTGGATGGGATTCCCCCACAACAGTCCATCTTCAAGGGATGTATAGGATCCGTCATCCTTGTAGGGGGTTACATATGGATTTTCCAGATAGGACCTGAAAGTCAGGTTGTATACATTGGTTCCGGCCAGTACCGGGTTCTGGTCTTTCTCATAACCGGCAGTGAGATACGCTCCTACCTGCAGCTTCCGGGAAGCCATGTGATCGATATTGATCCTGGCCGTGTACCTTTTCAGGTCGGACCGGTACTGGATCCCATCCTGGTAGAAATAACCGCCGGCAATGTACACGGCTGTTTTGTCGTTTCCCCCTCTTACCGAAAGCTCATGGGAAGTCATGGAGGCGTTTTGGAAGAGCTCATCCCTCCAGTTTGTGTTTATATGACGCAAATCGTCGTTTTCAGGGTCATTGGCACTCCTGATGCCCAGATCAATCTCGTAATCGATCTTCTGATCCGAATCCATCATGTCAAACTGGTCCCTGGCAATGACGGATTGTCCGATCTGCATCCTGTAGTTGATCTCGGTCGCCTGGTTGTTCCGGCCTCTTTTTGTAGTGATAATGATGACCCCGTTGGCCCCTTTTGACCCGTAAATGGAAGTGGCGGAGGCATCCTTCAGTACACTGATGTTCTCAATGTCATTGGGATTCAGGGCTGAAAAGTCACCGGCTGTGATCTGAATGCCGTCCATGATATAGAGGGGCTGTGTGCCGGCATTCAGTGAACTGACCCCCCTGATCCTTATACTGGCACTGGAACCAGGTGCTCCCGAGTTGGTGATGACCTGCATCCCGGCCACCTGGCCCTGCAGCATGGCATCGAAACTTGCCACGGGGATCTGTTCAATCTGATCCGCGCTGACCGTACCCACAGAGCCTGTGATGCTGCCCTTTCTTTTGGAGCCGTATCCGACCACCACCACTTCGTCTAGTTCCTCCGTACCGGGAACCATGGCCACATCGATGATCCGCCTGGTCCCGATGGCAATCTCCTCGGATCGCAGACCCACAAAAGTGAATCTCAGGATCTCCACGGATTCGGAGACTGTAATTGCGTATTTACCGTCAAAGTCGGTAATCGTTCCCACCGTGGTTCCTCCTGCCACCACACTTACTCCCGGCAGGGGTGAGCCATCCTCAGCCAGGGTGACTTTGCCGCTTAAGCTTATATTCTGCGCATAAATCCCTGTGTTTAGCAGGCCGATGGAGATCAAAATCAATAATCTTTTCATGCAAGAGAGGTTAACGTATATTATTAAAGCCAATTCTTGATTGGATTGTTCATTGAGAAATCCCAAAATTAGGCCTTATTTGGAAATATTGGCTGTTATAAGCCCATTTTATGGGTTTAATAAGAATAGCGTCATATTCAGAATTAAATCAAATACCGATAAAAAACCTTCATTTCAGGTCATCTGGGGAGCCTCATTCTAAAATTCTTTTTCCCTTATTTGGCGATTCAATAATTTGTAAATCAGGTGAATATGTTAAAAGAAATGCAAAGATTTGTTAATTTTTGTTAAAGCCAGTCGAGATATTTTTTGTTGTACACATCTGCACCGCCCGTCAATATTGAGATGACGATAATTTTGTGTTTGGTTTTTTTTTTTTAGTTTTGGGACCAATAGAGTCATTTGCTAATTACTTATTAAACCTAAAACTTTAATCTATGAAGCGATTTGTTTTCGTATTGTCACTCCTGTTGGTTGTAGGAATCAATCTCATGCAGGCACAGGGTGTACAAGTTACGGGTAATGTGACCAGCGCCGAAGACGGCTCTGCACTTCCCGGTGTATCGGTTGTTGTGCAAGGCACGACAATTGGTGCCGTAACAGATTTTGAAGGAAACTATTCAATTACCGTTCCTGATGCATCAGCCACACTGATGTTCAGTTTCGTGGGTATGAATACCCAGACCGTGGCCCTTGCAGGACAGTCGGTGGTTGATGTGGTTCTTGAAACTTCCTCACTGGCGCTGGACGAAGTGGTGGTTACCGCCCTGGGTATGACCAGGAGTGAGAAATCACTTGGTTACAGTGTTCAGACTGTTGAAGCGGAAGATCTTTCAAAGGCCAACACTTCTGACATTGTAAATGCCATCACAGGGCGTACTGCCGGTGTTTCCATTACAAGTTCTGCCGGTACTCCTGGTGCATCTACGTTCATGACCATCCGGGGAGCTGCTTCCATTCTTGGGAACAACCAGCCCCTGTTTGTCGTCGACGGGATGCCGATCCAATCCGGTGCGGGCGAAGGCGGCCAGGAAGGAAATGTGACCACCAACAGGGATCCGTATTCCACCGGAAACGCGAGCCAGTCAAGCCGCAGTATCGACATCAACCCGGAAGACATTGCATCCATGACGGTGCTGAAGGGTGGTGCTGCTACTGCACTTTACGGACTGCGTGCTGCCAACGGTGCCATTGTCATTACCACAAAGAGCGGTACTATCGGAAAACAGAAGATGAAAGTTGATTTTCATACTTCCGTAGGTATGGACCAGATATCCCAGGTCCCGGAGATGCAGAGACAATTTGCTCAGGGCAACAACGGTCAGTGGGTCAGCGGTTTCCAGCGCTCCTGGGGTCCCAATGTGGATACACTCCAGTACATGACGGATCCGGACTACATATGGGATACCCAAGGACAGATTGTCGGTCAGAGTGACCCCCGGGCCAACGGGACTCCCGTAAATACCTATGACCAGTATGACTTTTTCCAGAATGGTTTTACATTCAACAACAGATTGAATGTAACGGCTGGAAACGATATGGCCACCTACTTTTTCTCTGTGGCCGACCTGGAGCAATCGGGTGTTGTGCCCAATTCAGCATTCGGAAGAACCAACGTCAGGTTGAATTCATCAGCCAAGCTTACAAAATGGCTGAAGATATCCACCAACATGGCCTATACTAATTCCAGGTCCACCCAGATCCAGACCGGTTCCAATACATCGGGTGTGATGCTCGGGCTGGTGAGGACTCCTCCGACCTTCGACAACGCACAGGGGTATGAGTTCCCTGATGGAACCCAGCGTACCTACAGGCACGGTGGCGGGTATGACAACCCATACTGGACTGCCAACAAGAACTCGTATGATGATAAAACCGACAGGTTCATCGGGAACACCGTCCTTAATTTCACCTTTACGGACTGGTTCAGCGCCTCCTACAATCTGGGTATTGACACCTACTCCAGGCAATACAAGAATATCATTGCCGTCAATTCAAAGACAGCTCCTCCCGGAACGGTTGAGGAAGGAACTACTAATTCACGGCAGTTAAACTCCGACCTCTTGCTGAATTTCCATAAAAGTTTCGGTGACCTGGATGCAAGCCTGACACTGGGGCACAACCTCTTTGAAACAGGGTACAAAACTGTTTGGGGAGATGCTTTCGGTCTCGAAATACCAGAGTTCTACCAGCTGAACAACTCCTCAGATAACCAGACAGGCGTACGTATCAACAAGTACCGCACATCTGCTGTGTTTGCCGATATTCAACTGGCTTATAAAGACATGATTTTCCTGGGTGCAACCGGCCGGAACGACTGGTCCACCACCATGCCGGAAGACAATCTTTCTGCTTTCTATCCGTCAGCGAGCCTTGGCTTTGTGTTTACCGAACTTGGCGCACTGAAAGGAAACAGCATTCTTTCTTTTGGTAAAATACGCGGATCATGGGCCAAGACGGCCAACATTGCCACCGCCTACAACACCTTAAGTTACTACAGCCTAGCCCATGTATATGATGGATGGACAAGCGCCGGTGTTGGATTCCCCTACCAGGGGGTTACCTCTTTCGCTGTGGGATACACCCTTGGGAATCCCGGTTTGAGGCATGAAACCATGCAGTCCTTTGAAGTGGGAGCCGATTTAAGGTTCCTGAACAACAGGCTGGGCATTGATGTGGCCTACTTCCAGAACAACAACACAGACCTGCTGCTGAATGTGCCCATCGCGGTTTCTTCAGGATACGGACAGGTCTATCAGAATGCCGGCGAGATGGAATCAAAAGGGGTAGAGATATCCGCCAATGCAGCCATTCTTCAGGGTAAATTCACCTGGGATGTTTTTGGCAACTTCACCAAGCTGACCAATACCGTGGTACAACTGGCTGAGGGTGTTGAAAGTGTCTTCCTCGCAGGATTTACCGATCCGCAGGTCAGGGCAGTTGCCGGACAGTCTTACGGAAGCATTTACGGATATGACTGGTACAGGGATCCCGACACGGGGGCTACCCTGATCAATGATGACCCCTCAGACGGCGAGCGCGACGGGTATCCCATGACGGATGCCAGCAGGCTGCAGTGGGTCGGTGATATCAATCCCAACTGGACCGCCAACATTACCAGTACCTTTGGTTTTAAAGGCATCCGTTTATCACTTCTGATTGATATCCGGAACGGCGGTTTGATGTATAACGGTACAGCTTCTGCCATGAACTATATGGGTACACACGGCCGCACCATAAACCGTGAGGTTTACTATACGGACGAAGGAACCATCGACTTTGCAAAAACACCGGAAGAGAACCTGGTTGTTTTTGACGGGGTTTATGGCCATGTGGACGCTGATGGCAATCCTGTCTCTTCCGGTGTTCAGAACGTCTCTCCTGTTGTGATGGATGAAGACTGGTTTGAAGGTTATGGAAGTAACTTCGGAGGCGGACCGTCCATCTTTGCACTGGAGCCCACCGACTGGGTAAGGCTCCGGGAAGTTACATTATCTTATACCATTCCGGTTCAGAAGAAGGTAATCCAGTTTGCCGAAGTCTATTTTACCGGCAGGAACCTCTGGCTGAGTACTCCTTATACCGGTATTGATCCGGAAACGAACCTTGAGGGTTCGGTGAACGGACAGGGAATGGATTATTTCAACATGCCCGGAACCAAAACTTACACCCTGGGTGTGAAGTTATCTTTCTAGAGGTAAATTGTAAGATCAAAAAAAAACAAGAACATATGAAAAAGCTAAGTTTTAAAACTCATAAGATTGTAAAAGCCGGATTGATCGTTGTATTGATCGCTTTTATCTCATCTTGTGACTGGATTGATCCAGAGTTAAATATTGATCCCGACAGGCCCGTGGATGTACCCATGTCACTTCTGGTACCGGGAATCCAACAAACCATGGGCTTCAGCCTGATGGGAAACAGCTCAGTACGCACTGTTGATATGTGGGTACAAATCTTTGATGGTGTTTCGAGGCAGTCTCACACCGAGGGCAAGTATACCCTGACCCCTGCAGATGCCAATGATTTATGGGTGAACCTGTATACCCAGGTGCTGGTCGATGCAGATATTCTGATGAAAAAAGCAATTGAGGAGGGATCACCGCACAACGAAGGTCTGGCAAAGGTCATGACCGCTTATTCGCTGGCCATTGGAACAGATCTGTTTGGCGATATGCCATTTTCAGAGGCATTGAAGGGTACTGAGAATATCCTGACCCCTGTGTATGATACACAGCAGGAGATTTATAATTCCATATTTTCACTGCTTGATGAAGCCGTTGCTGACCTGGGTTCGGCAGAAGAACCCATCGGTATTATTGGTGATGTGATTTATGGCGGAGATGCCGGTGCATGGATCAAAGCAGCGCGTGCCATCAAGGCAAGGGCCGAGCTTCAGTTATCCAAACGCAATGGAGCAACCGCATACACCAATGCACTGGCACTGACGGATGCCTTCAGTTCCAATGCCGATGATATGGAAGTTCCCTGGGAGAACGCCAACAACAATCCCATTTACCTCTTTATGCAGGACCGCACCGACATCAGGATGTCCCAGACCCTGCTGGATGAGATGGAAGCAACTTCTGATCCGCGGATTCCTTATTACTTTGCCGAAGATGCAGATGGCGGGATCTCAGGTAGTAGCCCGGGTAGTGAAAATGAGAATGCCTCCGGACCAGGTTCTTTTATTGCCGGTCAAACCGCTCCCAGCTACATGATGACCTATACCGAACTGAAATTCATCGAGGCTGAAGCCGCCTTTATGACCAATGATAAACCGCGTGCTTATAATGCATTCGTGGAAGGTGTAACTGCGTCACTTGAAAAAGTTACCGGTGAAGTGGATACCGACTGGATGGCTGCGAACATCGATAACATAACCGCCGGATCCCTTACCCTTGAAGATATCATGATGCAGAAGCGTATTGCTACTGTTGGACAGGTTCAGCCTTTCAGTGACTGGAGAAGGACTGGCATTCCTACCCTGGATCTGGTACTTGGTGCTACAAAGACGGAGATTCCGAGAAGGTATCCTTATGCACAAAATGCAATCATTTATAATCCGGATAATGTGCCTTCAATTGGATCGATTATCGTTCCTGTTTGGTGGGACGAATAGGCCTGGAATTTTTAACTTAAAAGGAAAAGAATTATGAAAAATATCATGAAATACATTCTGATCTTTGTCATTGGAGGCTTGGTCATGTCGTCATGTGAAAACGTCGAGACCAACTGGGATAACATGACCAATGACTTTGACAAGAACAGTACCACGTACTACATCCAGTTTTTGAATGCTTCGGCATACTACGAAACTGCGATTGATGCAGATGGTTTACCCACCAACATCACGACCACTGTGGGCGTGGCTCTGCTGGGTGCACCTCAAGCTTCTGATGTTGTTGTTACCTTGGTTCCCGATCAGTCCTCAACCATGACCAGCAGCATGTATACCCTTTCATCAAACAGCATTACTATTCCTGCGGGCAGCACCTCGGGTTCAGTACAACTGGTGGCACTGGCTGATAAGATGCCGGAGGGTACAGCCCTGGACCTGGTTCTGAATATGGATGCAGGTGGTGCTGAAGCTTCTTCGGCCTATCAGCTTAATTATACCATGAAAAGGATCAAATTCTGCCCGCTCAACGACCTGAATGACCTGGTTGGTTCCTGGTCGGGATCTGATGACTGGGGTTATCCGACCCAGGTGGTTACCTTCCTGGATGGAGATAATTTCATGGCTGATGGTTTTTGCGTGGGTTGGATGGGCGATTACTGGGGTGAAGTTATTACAGAGCAGATTCCCCTGGTGCTTACCATGAATCCAAACGGAACCATTGTAATCGACAATCAGTATTACATGTCGACCACATGGAATGGTGCTCCACAACCTACCTATGGAATTTCCGGAACTGGAAAATGGGACAACTGTGAAAAGACCATGATTATTGATTACAACCTTCACCAGCCCTATGATGGTGATGTGCTGACCACATTCCAGGAAGTTATTTCCCTTAATTAGGCTTCTGCGGAAGTGATTTTTTCAGGCAGGGCTGCCTCCTTTTGGGGCAGCCCTGTATTTTTGTTATCTTTGACGATCTTTTTGAGTTTAAAATTCCTTGTATGAGCGATTATTCCATTACCCACCTGCGGGAACTTGAGGCTGAAGCGATCTACGTGATCAGGGAAGTTGGGGCCCAGTTCGAAAAACCGACCTTGCTCTTTTCCGGTGGGAAGGATTCAATTGTGATGTATCACCTGGCCAGAAAAGCCTTCTGGCCCCAGATCGTTCCTTTTCCCTGCCTGCATATCGATACCGGGCACAACTTTGAAGAGACCCTGGAGTTTCGTGACCGCCTGATGGAATCCACCGGGGGAAGGGTGATTGTCAGGTATGTACAGGATTCCATCGATTCCGGAAAGGTTGTTGAGGAGACGGGTGTGAATGCCAGCCGCAATGTACTCCAGACGGTAACCCTTCTTGATGCCATTGAGGAATTTAAATTTGATGCCGCGCTTGGAGGGGGAAGACGGGATGAGGAAAAGGCAAGGGCCAAGGAGCGTTTTTTTTCGCACAGGGACGATTTCGGACAATGGGACCCAAAGAACCAGCGTCCCGAGCTATGGAATATATTCAACGGGAAAAAGCACATGGGGGAGCACTTCAGGGTATTCCCGCTGAGCAACTGGACGGAGATGGATGTATGGCAATACATCTATCTGGAGGATATTGTTATCCCGGATCTCTATTATACCCACAAGCGGGAGGTTTTCTTCCGTGATGGTGTTTGGCTGTCCAAGGCACCCTTCATGCAGCTGAAGGAGGGTGAGTCCTATGAATTCAAGGATGTGAGATGCCGGACCATCGGGGACATCAGCTGCACAGGACTGACCCTCTCCACGGCCAATTCGCTGGAAGATATCATCCAGGAGGTGGCTGCAGCACGTTCCACCGAAAGGGGTGGCAGGTATGATGACAGGCGGTCGGAAGCGGCGATGGAAGACCGGAAGAAAGAGGGGTATTTCTAGTTCGCAGCAAAGCTGCTCATGTTTGTAGGTTATGAAGTTATTTGGCTTGCTTCGCAGGTTTAAAAAATCTGGTTTCAATGAGTAATAAGGAAAATCCCGCTCCCGGTTACCTGGACATGGAATTGATGCGGTTTACTACTGCAGGAAGTGTGGATGATGGAAAAAGCACCCTCATCGGGCGTCTGCTTTATGATTCGAAAGCAATCTTTGAGGACCAGATGGAGCAGTTGGAGATGGCCAGCGAACGCAGGGGCGAGGAGCAGGTAAACCTGGCGCTTCTGACGGACGGACTCAGGGCTGAAAGGGAACAGGGAATTACCATCGATGTGGCCTACCGCTATTTTGCCACTCCGAAACGCAAGTTCATTATTGCAGATACTCCCGGGCATGTACAGTATACACGGAACATGGTTACAGGAGCCTCCACGGCCAATCTGGCCATTATCCTGGTGGATGCCAGGCACGGCGTGCTGGAACAAACCATCCGGCACGCTTTCATTGCTTCGCTTCTCGGGATCCCTCATATACTGATTTGTGTGAACAAAATGGACCTGGTGGAATACAGGCAGGAGGTTTTTGAGGGGATTAAAAAGCAGTTCGAGCCTTTCAGGGAGACACTGCATATTGAGGATGTCAGATTTATCCCCATCAGCGCACTCAATGGTGATAATGTGGTGGACCGGAGTGAGAAAATGGATTGGTACACTGGGGAAACCCTCCTTGAGATGCTGGAAAGTATTGATATCCGGAGTGATGCTGACTTAAAGAACAGGCGCTTTCCCGTCCAGTATGTGATACGGCCCCAGCGGGAGGAATTTCACGATTACCGGAGCTATGCCGGACGTGTAGCCGGTGGTGTCTGGAAAAAGGGAGACAAAGTTGCTGTTTTACCCGGTGGATTGGAAACCACCCTGGAGTCCATTGATACCATGACCGGTGAATTGGAGAAAGCTTTTCCCCCGCAGTCAGTGGCCTTTCGATTGAGTCATGATATCGATATAAGCCGGGGGGATATGATTGTTCCCGCCGATCAGAAACCCACCATCGGGCAGGAGGTAAAGCTGATGGTTTGCTGGCTCAATGAGAAACCCATGGTACTGGGTGGAAGGTATGTCATCCGTCACACCACTTCCGAATTAAGGGGTATTATCAGAGAGCTTGTCTATAAGATCAATATCAACAATCTGGAGCAGGACCTGGAGGACAAATCGGTGGGACCCAATGAAATTGCCTGTGTCCGTATCAAAACATCCAGGCCCGTCTTCTATGACAGCTACAGGGAAAACCGCATTACCGGAAGCATGATTATCATTGATGAAGCCACCAACAATACGGTGGGTGCCGGGATGATCCTGTAGCGGGACTTAAGATCCGGATGGCTGTAGACTGCTGTAGTAAATTGCGATAGCCTGAAGGTCTTCTGCCTTCTTGACTGACAAGCGTTTCTCTTTTATAAAGAGCCTGACCTGGTCCTGGTGAGCGGGGATCACTTTCATGAGATCTTTTTTGCCGGCAATATGCCGGGCAGCAGAATCACCATGTTTGAGGTAATAGCTGTTCACCTGTTTCATTTTGAACTCTTTGGTTCCTCCTCCTCCTCCATAATTGGAGACATATATGTCCTGTTCAAGCTCAATATCCCTTTTGTGAAGGACCTTCAGATTTCCGGTGTCTTCGATCACTTCAAAATAGCCGCATGACACCCTGTTCGCTTCAAGCAGGTATACCTCATAGGCAAAAGAATGTTCTCCGAGCTGGATGGAACGAAGGGCCAGAGGTTTGGTTATGGTTGCTGTATCCATCCCGAGAATAAACTGCATTTTATCTCCATAGATGTCATACCTGTACTTCAATCCCGGAATAACTGTGCCGTCAAGGGCGGTCATGGTTCCATCCTCAAATGCTTCGTTGAGATAGGGGGATCCGTTGATTTCAGCAGCAGAGTTGGAATAACTCATTACTGCCACACCATCAATCATACTGACCTGACGGGGTTCCAGGTTTACCGTATTCAGGGATATGGTGCCCCGGCCACCCTGAACACTTATCTGTGCGCTTAGCGAAGCTGCAGTAAATATGAATATCGTGAAGCACCAGGATCGAGACTTTTTCATGATATGATTGGACTAAAATTGAAAATTATAACCAAGCATGAGGCCATTGCAACCCGGAACAAGGGCCACATGGTCTTTGATGCTGTGAAACATTCTGTTATTTACAACCCCTTGCCTTGCCACCCAGATCACATCGAAAAGCCAGGAGGCGATGCCTATCCCCAGAAGTACTTCGGCATCATACTGAAAAAGCCAGTAGTCGGTCCTTTCAATTCTCCAGACCCATTCGTGATCAATGTATACCGGGTCGGGTGACTGCATGGTATAATACCAGCCGGGAGGATTCATCACAGGGGGGATCACTTCCCGGTTTAGATAGCTGGCCAGGGACAATCCCAGAAATCCTGCGGTGAGGGCCGTTTTGTAATAAGGTTTGAATTTCATTTGTTTGCTTTCGGCCACAAAATAATCCCCCAATCCGGGCAACAGAAGCGACAAAGTGGCATATTCGGGTCCACGGGTATTTTTCCTGTGATTTCCGGCATCGATGATCAGCCGGGGGGTGAAATTCCCGTATACCACATCATATTCCTTGTATAGTTCCCACACGATGATTTTGTCCGTTCCTCCCGGTATCAGAGGTCCTGTGTCACCTGAAACGGAATCGGGGTAAATGGCCTTGCCTTTGTTATCGATGACCATCAGTTCGATCTGGTGATAGGTTCCGGGAGAAGAATTAACAATATCATATTTGATTACCAGCGATTTACCTGTCATTTCCGACCGGACGTTTTCAATCCGGGCCGTGCTATTCTGGGCACGCATGCAAAGACAAGCGGAAATGATGCAGATGAAAAAGATTGTGCGTATTTTCATCATCGTTTAATTGCTACCGTAAAGTTATTAAATTTCTTTTTAGGGAACAGGTCTTATAAAGCATCCCATTCATGATGGTTTCTGTGCAGCCATTTTTTGCGGGTATGATAAGGTCCCTGGTTTTGCTGGGAATGATCCTTCAATTACCTGGTCTTCTGTTGTCGTCTCCGCAGCATTGTGACCGGGAAAAAGAAGATCTTATTCAAAACGGGAGGGTTATTGATAGTGTTTTTTGTATCAGGAACCCCGGACAGTCTTATGCTTTATATCTTCCCACATATTATACATCCCGACAAAGCTGGCCTGTGGTCTTTATATTCGAACCGGGAGCCAGGGGAAGGATGGCTGCGGACACTTTCAAACTGGCGGGTGAGCGCTTTGGTTTGATTGTTATGTGCTCGAACAACTCCTCGAACCAGTCCGGTGCCGGTTCAGCAGAAGCTGCTGAGGCCATGTTTCAGGATGCATTTTCCAGATTCAATCCGGATACCTCCATGCTGTTCGTATCTGGTTTTTCAGGAGCTTCCCGATTCGCATCTGACCTGGCAATTCAGGATCCCAGGGTAAAGGGTGTGATTGCATGTGGTGCCGGATTGTACCACATGAGAGAAACACATTCTCAAATTCCGGGAACTTTCAGTTATTATGGAATCATGGGCCGAAGAGACATGAATCTTCCGGATATGATCGAAACCGGGGAGCGTTTGTGCAGAAACGGGATCAGATCTCATATTCAGTATATTGATACAGGGCATGAATGGCCACCCTCTGAAGAGATTGCTGCAGCGGTGGCGTGGCTCAGGTTTAAAATGGACAGCACAGACCGCGATGCCAAGGAATTCTATTTAAAATTCCAGGCTGAAAAGATTCAATTCATGGAAGAGAAAGAATTGTATGCGGATGCTTGCGAAAGGATGAAATCAATCATGGATGAATCCCCTGAACCTGAGTTTCAGATGCATTTGGAGCGGCTGACCAACAGCAAGGTTTACTGGAAGCAGATCAGGCAAAGGGAAAAAACTTATAAACAGGAGCAACGGCTGACCGCCACCTACCTGAATGCACTTTCCGAATATGAATATTCCACCGGGGCCAGGCCTGATACAGTACATACCTCCCGGTGGTGGAATGGTGAGATAGACAAATTAAAACGCTGGGAAAGCTCACCGCTTATAGAATCATCCAGGCTGGCCTCCAGATTGCTGTATCTGTTGGAAATGCATTTCAGTGAAGATATGCAAATGTATATTTCAAATTTGCAGTTGGTTAAAGCGGTTTTCCTTGCAGATCTGTGGCTCCGGATCTCCCCCGATCGGTTATGGTCCCTGTGGAATATAGCTGCACTATATACCCTGACAGGCGATTCCCCTCAGGCCATCAGGCTTATTGAGCGAATGATCAGCTCAGGGCTTGCCCGGCCGGACTGGTTTCAGACAGCTCCGGAATTCGAATACCTGAAGGATGAGCCCGAATTTATCAGATTGGTCTTTTGATAATCCGGAGCCGGTGGGAATATCCTTCAGTCTCAGCGTTGAAAATTCCCTGGTGATCCAATATATCGATCCTCACCTGGTCATATGCATGGATGATCCTTCCCTGTCCAAGAGCCATTCCCACATGGATGATCTCACCTTCCGTGTTATCGAAAAAAGCCAGATCCCCCTTTTTCACTTCATGAATGAAATTTACAGGAGAGCCTGATTCAGCCTGGGCTCTGCAATCCCTGGGCAAATGAATCCCAAGGGTTCTGCAAAGGAATTGAACGAGGCCTGGCGCATCAAATCCGAAACCGCATCTCCCTCCCTGTATACCGGGAAGCGAAAGCAACAACGTGCCGGTCGTCTCCGGATCATTTTCGGCTCCGGGATCCTTCCATCCCTCTTCCGAAAGGAGTTCAAATTGCCTTCCACCAAGCATCCATGTCTTTCCTGCTGCATGATTCCAAACCGCTCCGGCCGGCAGGATCATAAGCCTGCCCCGGGTTAGATCCCTCACAGAAACAGTGGGCCGGACAGCCAGTTTAAAACGGGCCCTTTGGCCTGTTTCCGCTTCTGCCGTCATGATGGATCCACGGTTTACCCATCCTTCTGTTTTATCGAAATCAAGTTTTACAAGAACCCAGGACCCCATGGTTTCCAGAATGGTGAAGTTTTCACCAAAAAGTATTTGAGAAACCATCCCTGAGGTGTGGCTTGGTTCCTGCCTGACAGGTACAAAGCCCTGTAGTGAGATGCCTTTTGTCATGAAGTTTGTGCTGCAATGATTTACCCCTGCAATTTGGCAAAGGTCGAACAAAAATGCAAACCAAGGGTTAAAAGTGAAAAAGAACTCCTATTTTCACCCCATGAACTGGATCAAAGGCATTGTCAGGTTCTGGAAGACAATCCAGATCGTTCTTATTTACCTGATCAGTATAGTGCTTGTTTACTTCATGTTTCCGCGGGAAGGAAAATTCAAATACGAATTTTCCAAGAACAAACCATGGATGCACGAAACCCTGGTAGCTCCTTTCGATATTCCAATTTATAAACCGGAGTTGCAGGTACAGCGGGAGAGGGACAGCCTGAAACGGAGTGCGAAACTCTATTTCTTCTACGATTCGCTGGTCGGAAGCAACGTGGTGGCCACTTTCAATAGTGATTACAACAACCTGTTGGTTTCGTTGGGATTTGGAATTGATGCAGGAGATTCCTGGTCGGTAAAAGGCAATGCGATCTCCGGGGTATTGGGAGATATTTATAAAAAGGGAATTATCGAGCGGCACCCGGTTCTGGATGGTCTGGTGCTTGATCAGCTTTCGGTGATGGTGGTCAGGAATACCATGGCCGAGGAGCAGCGGTACAGGGAATTTTACACAGAAAGATCTGCATACGAGCATTTGATGGGGGAAATTGAGCAGGTCAGTTCCGGAGAGGCCGAACTGTTGAAACGTTTGATTCTGAACGACTACCTGCGGCCCAACCTCTTTTATAACGAGGAGATGACCGGCAAGGTGCGGCAGGTTAGCCTGGAAGACCTGACCCTGACCAAGGGCATGGTTCAGGCCGGTCAGCGGATTATTGCCCGGGGCGAGCTGATTTCCAACTCCAATTTTCAGGTCATTGAGTCCCTTCGAAAAGAGTATGAATCCAATCCGAATGTGGGCAAGAACTACCTGGTTGTCTATATCGGGCAGTTTTTACTGATTGCACTGGTCTTTCTAGCCCTTTTCTGGTTTATCTACTATTTCAGAAAAGATATACCCATCAGCAGGAGGCAAACCTTATTTACCCTTGGGCTTGTCGTGGTGATGGTTGGGCTTACCATGGCTGCTGCTACAAATAATGCGGTCAGCGTATATGTGATCCCCTTTGTGGTGGTTCCCATATTTCTGAAAACATTCTTCGATATCCGGTACGCACTGTTTGTACACATGATCACCCTTTTGCTTGCAGGATTCTGGGTTCCCAACTCCTACCAGTTTGTATTGATGAATTTTCTTGCGGGCCTGGTCGGATTGTTCAGCATGCGTTCCTATTACAAGCGTGGAATCCTTTTCTTTACGGCCACGTTTATATTCGCCACCTATGCCGTGATCTATATACTCCTTTCGGTGATGCAGGAGGGTGACCTTTCCCAGATCAACTGGGTGAATGTACTTTGGCTGGCTGGAAACGGGCTGCTGGTACTCACCATCTATCCGCTGGTTTTTTTCTTCGAGAGGATTTTCGGATTCCTTTCGGATGCAACATTGTTCGAACTTTCAGATACCAACCAGGCTCTTTTAAGAAAGCTGGCAGAGAAAGCTCCCGGAACCTTTCAGCACTCAATGCAGGTGGCCAGCCTGGCCGAGGAGGCCATCCTGAAGGTAGGAGGGAATTCACTGCTGGTCAGGGCCGGAGCCATGTACCATGACATTGGAAAGATGGAAACTCCTGAGTATTTTATTGAGAACCAGCGTGATGGGATCAATCCGCACAATGTCCTGGATTTCAGGGCAAGCGCAAGGATCATCATTGATCACGTGATCAAAGGGGAGGAGATTGGCAAAAAATATAAGTTGCCCGGCCCGATCATTGACTTTATCCGTACCCATCACGGAACCAGTACCGTACAGTATTTCTATCGCTCTTTTCTCAATTCCAATCTGAAGGAAGATGTGGATATCTCTGAATTTACCTATCCGGGACCAAAACCCTGTTCCAAGGAGACTTCCGTACTGATGATGGCCGATTCGGTGGAAGCTGCTTCCAGAACATTAAAACAGTATAGCCCTGAGTCCATTCATGAACTTGTGGAGGGGATTGTGGAGCACAAGACCAGGGAGGGGCAATTCTCCGATACCGACCTGACTTATGGAGATGTTACTGCTGTAAAGGAGATTTTCAAAAACAGGCTTCAGAATATTTACCACTCAAGGATCGAATATCCCAAGTAATTCACGCTACTCGAGCAATTCAATTACTTCAGTACCGGGATAGTCCTCCTGGTTAAATCGGAAGATGTCATCGGAAAGTTTCTGATGGCCTGTTACCGAAGTGAGGATCATGGTGTAATTGATACCTTCCTTGTGCTTCAGTACAAATGCTTCGAGTTTCAGAGTCTGGGGATGAATATACATTTTCAGCATGGAATAGGGTCCCGTCAGATCCTTTGGATAGAGCTGGATCTCAATCCTTTGTTTGCCATGAAACTGTGTTTCGCCCATGAACTGGTATTTGAAATCCTGCTGGTATGTTTTGATGATCTTCAGGGGAACTGCCTGCAAATAACCCGGATCATCGGGATCGGGACTACTCACATAGACCTCCTCTGAATCTGTATTCTGTGAATAGAGCTTCGCACCGTCAAAATAGACGATATATTCATCAACCACGATTTTATATTTGTAACCCTTCATCCAGATGGTCCCCTCTCCTTCGGCGTGGGTCTCCCTCATGATGTCATCGCGGTAATAATCCATTTCAATCAGGTATCCCTCATCCATTTTAAACTGATCGGAGACCCCCTGCAAATAAGGGTGAACTCTTTCGTCCTGGGCATGAAGCGATTGAAGGGCGAGCAAGCCCATTAATATGGTGATATCTATGTTGAAACGACGCATGGCGGAAGTTCTCTTTAGGATAGTCCTTTCAAAATCTGTTCCAAACTGAATTCATCGTGGACCAAAACCTGGCGGGCCTTGCTGCCTTCGAAAGGGCCAAGGATGCCTGCCGCCTCCAGCTGGTCCACGATCCTGCCTGCCCGGTTGTAGCCCAGCGAGAGCTTTCGCTGGATCAGTGAAGTCGAGCCCTGCTGGTGCTGAACCACCAGATGTGCAGCTTCTTCAAATTTCTCATCTCTTTTTTCCAGATCCACGTCCAGCACCCCGCCAGCTTCTTCTTCCACGGGTGTCAGCATCATGGCACTCGGATAGCCCCTTTGCTCGCCTATAAAGTCGGTGATCTCCTCAATTTCAGGACCATCGATAAAGGCACACTGCAGCCTGATGGGTTCGTTTCCACTCACAAAGAGCATGTCGCCACGCCCGATCAGCTGATCTGCCCCTGGTCCGTCCAGGATGGTCCTGGAATCGATCCCGGATGCAACCCGGAATGCAATACGGGCCGGAAAATTGGCTTTGATCACCCCTGTGATGATATTGGTGGTTGGACGCTGGGTTGCAATGACCAGATGGATGCCGATGGCCCTGGCCAGCTGGGCCAGTCGTGCTATGGGGTATTCGATCTCTCTTCCTGCTGTCATAATCAGGTCGGCAAACTCATCAATAATCACCACCACAAAGGGCAAATAACGGTGGCCTTTGTTGGGATTGAGGTTCCGGCTAATGAATTTGGTATTGTACTCTTTGATGTTGCGCACCTGCGCTGCTTTCAGCAGGTTGTAGCGGTCATCCATTTCACCACAAAGACTGTTCAGGGTGTGGATCACCTGCTGGGTATCTGTAATGATGGCCTCCTCAGATTCGGGTAATTTGGCCAGGTAATGCCTCTCAATTTTACTGTATAGAGAGAGTTCCACTTTTTTTGGATCGATCATCACAAACTTCAGCTGGG
Organism: Bacteroidota bacterium; assembly: GCA_043797815.1. Taxonomy (GTDB): domain Bacteria; phylum Bacteroidota; class Bacteroidia; order Bacteroidales. The sequence continues at coordinate 30,451 of JAZDPG010000100.1, read as the reverse complement.
CCGGATGCTTTTTATATAAAAGAGACGCGATGATGGCGTTTAATCCAACCGATTTTCCCTGACCGGTGGCTCCGGCAACCAGCAGGTGGGGCATCTTGGCCAGGTCAAATACGAATGTTTCATTGGAAATGGTCTTGCCCAGGGCAATGGCCAGATCCATCTCGGAATCCTGGAATTTCTTGGAAGCCAGGATTGATTTCATGGAAACGGTCCGCGGATTCTGATTGGGAACCTCTATGCCGATAGTGCCTTTCCCGGGTATGGGAGCAATGATCCTGATACCGAGGGCCGACAGGCTCAGGGCAATGTCATCCTCCAGGTTTTTGATCTTTGAGATCCTGATACCCGGTGCAGGGACAATCTCATACAAGGTTACCGTGGGACCGATGGTGGCTTTGATCTTATCGATCTTGATGTTGTAATTGCCCAGTGTTTCAACAATACGGTTCTTGTTTGAGATGAGTTCTTCATTGGTGACCGTGGTATCCCCCATATCGTAGTCCTTCAGAAGGCTCAGCGGCGGAAAACGGAATTTGGCCAGGTCCAGGGTGGGATCATATTCCCCCAGCGCCCCTTCATCCGGATTGAAATCCTCAGGGTTGATCCCCGAAACATCTTCAACCATCATCTCCACATCGTTCCTGTTCCCTTCAGGCACTTGCTTCTCATCACCTGCCTTTATGGTGGTGGAGACCACGAAGGGTTCCTCACCGTGTTGGGCAATCTCTTCGGAAACTGTCTCTTCGTTAATGATCATTCCTTCCGTTTCTTCTGCCAAACCGGCTTCCACGGGATCACCATCTTCATTCCCGCTCCTGAACAGTGGAATTCGAATGTCCCGTTTGCGAAGCCAGTCCAGAAATTCCGTTGAAAAAAACAGCAGGGCCATATACCCTATCAGAAGCAGGAAGGATGTCCCCACAGTTCCGATACTTGCCAGCAACCATCTGCTGATGAAGAAACCATGCTGTCCCCCTGGACCGCTGCCCAGAAAGCCGTTTCCATCCTTAAAAAGCAAACCAAGTGTGACTGAGAGAAGGATGATCAGGATCAGGCTGTTCTTTACGGCACTCCATGTATTCAGCAGCCGGATCCTATACAGGGCCATGGCCCAGATGATCAGAATGCCCGGAAAAAGAAAGCTGGACACACCGAACCATCTGTTGATGAAAAGATTTGACAGCCAGGCTCCCATTTTACCTCCCTGGTTCTTCACTTCAATCTCAGGTCCAGAAAATACCTTCGCCCATTCAAAATCCTGGTCAGTTTTCCAATGGAACAGGTAGGAGATAAACGAGAGAAGCATGAAGATGGCAACAAGCAACAATACGATACCCATGACGTACCGGAAACGGTCGTCCCGGAAAAAGTCTACCAGGGAACTTAAAAAACTGACAAAACGATTGCTTTTTTTCTTCTTGTTCTTAGCCATCAATCAAGGGTTGAACTGACCTTCTAAGGTAATAATAACGGGATTTTGGTGGCTAATCTTTTGTAAACAGGCTGTTGATAATCTCTTCCATGGTAGCCCTGTTCACAGCCTTGTACTCCTTTGGAATGGTAAAGATCTTGGATTCAACGGCTTTGAACTCCATTGAGGAGCATGAAAGATGCATCTTCAGCAGGCTTAACTGTATTCTGAAATCAGTCAGAGGATCATCCACCATACGATACGGCGTACTGATATTGGGCCGCCGCACGGAGAAATCCTTTGTGAAATAGATGCTATAATTTTCCTGGTCGGTTTCCACATCCAATTTCTCTGAATTCAGGCCTCCGATCACGGAAGTTTCTCCGGTCAAATGGATTTTCATCAGTGCGGGTTCAACAATACCAGCGGGCAGCTCTCCCGGTTCACCCGCATAACAGACCTTGTTGCCGAAAAAATTCAACAAGGTGGTTACCCTCTTTCGCTTCAGGTCGGAGATCTGGGTCAGCGTGAACTGGTTGAAGAAACCGTTGATCCTGGTGAGTACATAATATTTGGTGTAATAAGCATCCATGGTTCCCGGAAGGATTTTGGTGGGAATATCTCCAGCCCTGTCTTCAAGGTATTCGATCTCATACTCAATATAATTTGCATCAATGGTCTCAGGGAGTTCTTTAACGCGCCTGCACCCCATAAGGAGGAAAACAAGCAAGAGCGGACAGATGAGCAGGGTTTTCCGGGTCACATTTTGGGAATAAGTTATCCAAAAATAGGAAAATCTATTCATTTCACCCGAAGTAATTCGATCCTTTGACCAATGGACCTGATCCTTAGCTGATCATATTGAAAAACACTTCCAATCATGTTTAACAGCCTGTCCACACCCGGATTGGTGCTTCCGGAATTACTTAGTTTTGTATGATATAGCAAAAAGAGATTCAAATGAACAAACTGGCAGTAGTGGCACTTGGCGGGAATGCATTGCTGAGGGATAATCAGCAGGGCACCATTGACGAACAGGAACAAAATACAACCGATACCCTTGAAAATCTGGTCTTCCTGATCAGGGAAGGGTACAACCTGGTGATCACCCATGGAAACGGCCCACAGGTTGGCAACATCCTTATGCGCAATGATGCCGGGGAAAGTATATACCAGATCCCCCAGATGCCCCTTGATATATGTGTGGCCGATTCCCAGGGTGGGATCGGTTACATGATCGAACGCATGCTGCGAAATGTATTGCATAAGCACGGGATCCGGAGGGAAGTGATCACTCTTGTCACCATGGCCCTCGTTAACGAGAATGATCCTGCCTTTGGCAGACCTTCCAAACAAGTCGGTAAAATATATGATAAGATTGAGGCAGAAAGGATTGCAACCGATAAAGGGTGGATCTTCAAAGAGTCAAAGAAAAGGGCCGGCGGGTACAGAAGGGTAGTTCCTTCGCCCTCACCCGTGGAGATTATCAATGAAAATGTGGTGGAGTCACTCGCCAGGCAGGGTACCATTGTGGTAGCCGCCGGTGGAGGCGGAATCCCCGTCTACAGGGATGACCAGGGACGCATCAGGCCCTCTGAATCGGTCATTGATAAAGACCTGGCTTCAGCGTTGCTGGGAGCCCGTATCAAAGCGGATGAGTTTTATATCCTGACGGATGTACCCTATGTTTATATCAATTACAACACCCCCCGGCAGGAGGTAAAGGAGTTTTTGAATTATAGTGATACAGTGGCTTTGCTTGAAAAGGGGATGTTCGGGGAAGGAGATATGGCACCCAAGATCAGGGCCTGTCTTCAGTTTATAGAACAGGGAGGTGAAAAGAGTGTTATCACCGAAGCTTTCAAACTGGAGGACAGGAGATATGGTACAAAAATCACCATGGAATACGAAGAATAAGATAATCAGTTAACTTTGTACTTTTAAAATTTGAGACAAATATGGCATATCATCTGCGCAACCGGCATTTTTTAAAACTACTTGATTACACGCCTGGAGAGATTCTCTATTTACTTGAGTTGAGCACGAGCCTGAAAAAGGCAAAAAAGGCGGGGACAGAAGTACAAAATCTGAAAGGCAAAAATATCGCTTTGATCTTTGAGAAGACCTCCACCCGTACCAGGTGCGCTTTTGAAGTGGCAGCTTTGGACCAGGGAGCTGGTGTTACCTATCTCGGACCTTCCGGTTCACAGATCGGCCATAAAGAGTCCATGAAAGATACGGCAAGGGTGCTTGGAAGGATGTATGACGGGATTGAGTACCGCGGTTTCGGACAGGCGATCGTGGAAGAGCTTGCTGAATATGCAGGGGTCCCCGTATGGAACGGACTTACGGATGAATTTCACCCTACCCAGGTGCTGGCCGATTTTATGACCATGATGGAGCACTCAGGGAAACCATTGAATAAGTTGAAGTTTTGCTACCTTGGTGATGCACATAACAATGTGGGCAATTCACTGATGGTTGGAGCAGCCAAGATGGGAATGGATTTTCGTGCAGCTGCCCCTTCTGCTTTGCAGCCAGATTCATCCCTGGTGGAAAAGTGCCGTGAAATTGCTGCCCAGACCGGCGGAAAGATCACCATTTCCGCAGATGTGAAAAGTGCTGTGAAGGATGCAGATTTCCTCTATACCGATGTATGGGTCTCCATGGGTGAGCCCAAGGAGGTCTGGGAGGAACGGATCAAACTGCTTGAACCTTACCAGGTGAACCTGGCGGTGATCAAACTCACTGGCAATCCACGGGTGAAATTTCTTCATTGCCTTCCGGCATTCCACAACAGGGAAACCAAAGTGGGTGAGGAGATCTATCAGAAATTCGGTCTTGAAGCCCTGGAGGTCACTGAAGAGGTTTTCGAGTCAGATCATTCGGTGGTTTTTGACGAAGCCGAAAACCGTTTACATACGATTAAGGCAGTAATTGTTGCAACGTTGGGGGATTGAGTTACTCTACTAACACAAACCCTTAAACCCTACATGAAGAACAATTGCCGGATGAAGAAGAAGAGTATGGCTGCACAGGTCATGAATTTCATTCCCACACCCATCATAAACCCAACGAAAGATCCCCATGCTGCTTTCAGTGCTTCACCCTCTTTTTTTCCGGAGGTAATCTCACCGATATAGGCTCCAAGGAACGGACCTATGATGATTCCAAGGGGACCGAAGAACAGTCCCGCGATCACGCCGAAGGTGGCTCCCCAGACTCCCCGTTTGGATCCTCCGTATTTTTTGGTTCCCCAGATGGGCACCACGTAATCAAGGATGGTTACCAGGACTACGAAAAAGAGAAGGATCCACAGAACCAGGTCATACCCTTCCAGGTTTTCTTCTATGTAGCCGGTCCATTTCAGCAACAGGAATCCGGCCCAGCTAATTGGCGGACCCGGGATGACCGGAAGAAAACTGCCAAAAAAACCGATCAGGACCAGAATCATTCCAAGAATGGCGAGTGTTATATTCATGGCAAAAAAATCAGGGGATACCGATAATGTCGTCGAATACTGCATAGATCACGCAGGCTGAAAAGGGTATGGTAGCCAGGAGGCCAATTCCGAAAGCCAAAGCGCCCAATAAATTGATTCCGGCCAGGATCAGACAGAGCCAAAGGATTTGGGTGAAGTTCCCCGATACCATTTTCCTGCTCAAACGGGCGGCTTCTGAAGGTTCCATATCAAAGAACCAGACAAGGAGATGGGAAAACAGATAACTGACCGAAAAAAAGACGCCAGGGATGATCAGGAGCAGAAAGCCCAGGATTACAATGGCCGAAATAAGAAGGTTCAGGAGTAAAAAGGGTCCAAATTTGTTAAAACTCCTGAAGAAACCCCACGCCCCTGCTGAAGGCTGATCTTTCATCCCGCGGATCACAATATAGTATCCGGCAACGACCGGTCCACCGAGCAGCAAACCGCTGACAGGATTGGACAAAGCAGCTGCGGCAACGATGCTGTACAGAATGAAGAGCCCTGGAGCCTTTCGGAAATGGTTGAAGCCAACCTGGAGGATGTTTTCAATGGAAATGGTGAAACCGGTGGAAGCATCATCCACTTTTTGTTGTATGGTTTGGATTCTTTCCAAGGTCTGACTTTTCGGAAAATTAAATAAAAAAATCGTACATTTAATAGAAATGGTCCTGAGAGATGGAGGAACATGAGAACCTGTATAAAAAGATCCAGGAGATTCTTGGAGGTAGTCCGGGGAGCCTGAAGATAATGGAGGAACAGATCGATATGGATCTTCAGGTGGAGTTCTATGAATGCTCCAGAAGGCAGCGGAACCAGGTGGGTGAGGAGTGGGCTATGGACCAGGCCAGATATCTGGAAGAACCAGGTTATTCAGATCAGGTGAAAAAGGAGATACTGGCCGGGTTGGCGACCATTGACAAAGTGAAGTGTTACCGGATCATTGAGGCATTTGCCAACAAGGCTTCTGATGAGATGAAAGATTGGGCCCTGCTCGCAAAGAATGAAAGCAGAATGCTGCTGGAGAGCAAGCTTCTTGAAGAGAACCAGGTGTTTATTTCCACCGGTCTGGGTGGCAAAGAGGAGAAGCTCAGGTATTTTGTAGTTCTTGTTTCAAAGGAAGGAACTGAATTGAACCAGACCCAGAAAAAAGTGATTTCCAACGAATTTGATTATATAATGCGGAAATACAATGCTGAGGTGGAAGAGATCAGCTATGCGGAGTACATGGCCGCCATCCTGTTGCTGTTGCCCATGAACTGCTCCCTGAAACTGGTATTCCAGGAGGCCATTAACGAGTGCAATATGTATGGTGATTTTTTAAAGGATGATTTTATTATCACCAATGTAAAAATTCTCTCCTTCATGGAGATAAAAGAATTCCTGGAAAGTAATTTGAAAGAGGACTAGGCTGATCCCTCGCCCAGGTCTTCAAATTCCACATTGGTAAAGTCCTTTTCTGCCTCCCCGGCCTCCTTATCGCTACTGCTGGTAATTTCACGATCAGAACCTTCAAAAACATCATTATCAATGATTTGCGGATTCGCATCACGAATAAATTCAATGATCTCAGTCAGGCTGTCAGCAAATTTATCGAAGTCCTCTTTATAGAGAAACAGCTTGTGTTTCTCGTAAAAGAATTTTCCATCGCGGCCGAACCGCTTTTTGCTTTCGGTAATGGTGAGATAATAGTCGTTGCGCCTCGTTGCCTTGACATCGAAAAAATAGGTTCTTTTCCCGGCCCTAACAGCTTTAGAATGGATCTCCTCCCGTTCTGCTGCTTCCGTTACAAGCTCCTCAGATTTTACATTTCCATCGTCATTCATTACTACAGTTTTAGTTAGGGTTTGCTATGTACCACTTCAAAAGTGTAAAATATTTTAAACATATTCAAATTTTCGTTCATTTTAGTCGGGAGCTAAACTTGCTGGTGAACAGATGTTTCATAGATGGAAATTTAGTGTAAATTTGCATCGTTTAATCTTACAGGGAATGGTTCTTTAACAAATGATCAGCAGGAGACAATTACGCATAAAAGCACTTCAGACGCTCTATGCTTATTACAAGGCAGGAAGAGAGGAGATGAGCCGTTCTGAGAAGGAACTGCATTTTAACATTGAAAAAGCATTCGAGCTTTACAACTATTTGTTATTGCTGGTTATTGATGTGGTCCTCTATTCCGAATCACGAATTGAGATAGCCCGTAATAAACGCATTCCCACCCAGGAAGACCTTCATCCCAATACACGTTTTATTGACAATGGTCTGGTTGATCAGTTGAGAAATAATGAGCAGCTCCGCAGGTATTTGGACCAGCATAAACTGAACTGGGCCAACCATCCCGAACTGGTAAAAGAGATCTATGCCAGGATGCTGGAAAGCGAAGCTTATGCTTCCTACATGAGTGCCGGGGAGAGCGGATATGCAGAAGATAAGAAAATGATTACCCATCTGTATACCCACGTGATTTTTCCCAGTGAATTGCTCTCATCCATCCTGGAGGAACAAAGCATATACTGGAATGATGACCTTGAGTTTATTACCAGCATGATCGTTAAAACCATTAAAAAATATAAGGAAGGAGACGGCCCGGGTAAACGCCTGATGGAATTATACAAGAATGAAGAGGACCGGGAGTATGTGATTAAATTGTTCAGGCAAACCATCCTTCACAGGGACGAATATGTGGAATATGTGAAGCAAAATACAAGGAATTGGGACCTGGAAAGGATTGCATTTATGGATATACTGATCATGCAGATGGCCATTGCTGAGCTTGTTGCTTTCCCCTCCATACCAACGAAGGTGACCCTTAATGAATACCTGGAGATTTCAAAATACTACAGCACATCCAAAAGCAATGTCTTTATCAATGGAGTGCTTGACAAGGTGGTTGTTCAGCTGAAGGTGGAGAAAAAGGTACAGAAGAAGGGCAGGGGATTGATCGGGGAGAATGAGTAGAATGGACAAAATGACAGCTTTTTGGTTTTGGAACAATGATTGATGGAGATAATAGATAATAGATAATAGATAATAGATGATAGATGATAGTTTAACCTATAATTTAATTTATAAAGTATGAGTTTTTTATTTCAAGTATTAGCAGCAGGAGCGCCTGCAAAACCAGGTGGAGCTGGCATGCAATCACTGATCTTCTTGCTTTTGATCATTGTTGTTTTCTATTTTTTTATGATACGTCCACAGGTGAAAAAGCAAAAAGAAGCAACCAATTTCAGAAATGCATTGAAAAAGGGTGATAAGGTAGCTACCACAGGTGGAATTTATGGCAAGATTACCGATGTGAAAGACAGGACTGTTACCCTTGAGATTGCAGACAATGTGCTTGTCAAGGTGGATAAGACTGCTGTAACAGCTGATCCGGGTGACCAGCCTGCACCAGCAAAAAAATAGAACTAAACCACTGTTGTGGAAAACGGTTTCCTTCAGAACTGGCCCAGAGTATCTGAAGGACAGAAACTGCAATTCAGGAAAAAGATTCTGTTGTTTTCTGTCTTCCTTCTGATATCTGTATTTATTTGGCTGCTTAATGCCCTGAGCAAGAATTATACTTCAGTCATTGAGTATCCACTTGTCTACACTGATTTTCCTGAGAAGAGGGTTTTGGTGGGTGAGTTGCCAGCTCATCTTGATCTCAGCATCAATGCGGATGGTTATGCCTTGCTGAGGTACAAAACATTCAGGAAACCGGTTCCCATAAGTTTCAAAGTGTCTGCCTTTACACTGAACAGGCCCGGGCAGGACAGCAGCAGGGCTTATATTCAGACCCGGTACCTGAAAGACCAGGTAGCAAGGCAGCTTCCATCAGAACTGCAGCTGCTGGAGATTAAACCGGATACGCTTTATTTCCAGTTTGCAAAAAGAGTGACCAGGGCTTTGCCCATCAAACCAGAATTCGTTTTTGAAGTGGATAAACAGTTTACCACCATTGATGGGATTCGACTGGAACCCGATTCAGTTGTGGTTACAGGTCCTGACGTGATCATGGATACGCTGAAGTATGTTTCCACAGTTAAAACCGACCTGGGACTCCTTACAAAGAATTACAGCAACAAGGTGAAACTGGACATGCCGTACGATCTGGAATATGGTGTTTCAAAAGTATATTGTTCCATTGAACTGGAGCGATATACAGAAGTCCAGCTCATCGTCCCCATTGAAGTACTTAATCTGCCTGACAGCCTCTCCATCCAGACTTTTCCTGACGAGATCAAGCTTACCTGCAAGGTGGGATTAAGCAAATATGACAGGATGGATAAAAACTTGTTCCGTGCGGTAGTGGACTATTCGTCGGTGGATGACAGGACCAAGGAGTTGGATGTAGGTCTCAGCAATATCCCTTTGTACTTGCTGGGTTTTGAGTATTACCCCAAGTCAGTTGAGTTCCTTATTTCCAGAAAGTGATGTACCAGGTGGGAATTACAGGGGGAATTGGCAGTGGTAAAACCTTGGTATGCAGCGTACTGAATGTGCTTGGTATTCCGGTGTATCATGCAGACATGGAGGCCAGAAGGATCATGAATGAGGATCCCGTGTTAAAAGCAAGCATCGAAGGTCTTCTTGGAAAAGAGGCCTACAGGGATGGCATGCTGGATAGAAGGCTCGTAGGCAACATGGTTTTCGGGAACAGGAATTTGCTTGAACAGTTAAACAAGCTGGTGCATCCTGTGGTGAGGGAAGACTATTGCAAATGGGTTTCTGGATGGTCAGATGTGCCCTACGTTGTAGAGGAGGCTGCCATCCTGTTTGAGAGCGGGGCGAATCGCATGATTGACAAAACAGTTCTGGTTTATGCACCCTACGAGTTGAGAATCAAACGGGTAATGAACCGGGATTCCGTTACAGCGGAGAATGTTAAAAAACGCATGATGCACCAGATGGATGAAGAACAGAAGCGGATGCTGGCAGATGAGATTATCGTCAATGATGACTGTCAGATGCTGGTTCCACAGGTGGTCTCATTGCACGAGGGAATATTAAAAAGCAAAGTTTAGGTTATGGCAAAATTTGGAAAATGGGTTGGACTGGGTCTTGGCTGGGCACTGGGAGGTCCCATTGGAGGCATACTGGGCCTGGCTGTTGGCTCCATATTCGATTCAGGAACAAATGCAACCACAGGTCAGGCAAGAGACGTTCGGAGCCAGACGCTGAGAGGTGATTATGCAGCGTCACTGATTGTGCTTATTGCAGCGGTTATGAAAGCTGATGGCAGGGTTATGAAAAGCGAACTTGATTATGTGAAGCGATATTTTACCTCCCGGTTTGGTGAGGACACCGCTTCGGAAGCAGTGGTTATGCTCAGGGATATCCTAAAACAGGAGATTCCGCTCAGGGATGTAACCCAACAGCTCGCTCAGAAACTTGACTATTCCTACAGGCTGGAAATGCTGCACTTTCTTTTCGGTATTGCCTCGGCCGACGGAGCGGTCAGCGATTCCGAAAATAATGTGATCCAGCGCATTTCAGGTTTTATGAGCATTTCGGACTCCGATTTTCAGAGCATCCGGGCCATGTTTGTAAGCCAGACGGATGCTTCTTATAAAATCCTGGAGGTTGAACCCACTGCTTCGGATGAAGAGGTGAAAAAAGCATTTCGTCGGATGGCCATGAAATACCACCCCGACAAGGTGAGCCACCTGGGGGAGGATTTCAAGAAGGTGGCCCATGAAAAATTCCGGAAAGTTCAGGAAGCCTACGATCAGATCAAGAACCAGCGGGGAATCAACTAGAAGTGCTATATTTGCATCAGCTTTAATAATCTTATGAAGACGATCAAACTAAAAGACATTTTATCCATCTCAGGAAAGGGGGGATTGTATAAATTTATAGCCCAGGCCCGCAACGGGGTTGTGGTTGAATCCATAGATGATCATAAGCGGCATGTTGCACCGGCCACCGCCCGGGTCAGTTCACTTGAGGATATTGCAATCTTCACCCATGAGGAAGAGGTACCCCTGGCTGACATCTTCATGATGATTCATGACCGGAGTGAAGGCAAAGAAACAATTTCCCATAAAGTTCCAGCCAGTGAGCTGAAGGCAGTTTTCGAGGAACTGGTTCCTGATTACGACGATCAGAGGGTATATGTTTCCGATATCAAGAAAGTATTTCAGTGGTACAATCAGCTTCATAGCCGTGGACTGCTTGAGGTAATTGACAAGGAAGAGGAAGGGGAAGAAGCTTCTTCAGAAGAAGACACAACAAAAAAGGAATCTCCTAAGAAGGATGCTCCGAAGAAGGATACTCCGAAGAAGGATACTCCGAAGAAGGATAGTCCGAAGAAGGATAGTCCGAAGAAGGATACTCCGAAAGAAAAATCCTAAAAACCGCTAAACAGATTTGGCCTCCTGCCAGATGGCCTCCATCTCCCGGAGGCTCATCTCCCTTAGCGATCTTCCCGAATCAAGTGCTTTCTTCTCAAGGTATTTGAATCGCCTGATGAATTTCCGGTTGGTCCGTTCAAGCGCTGTTTCCGGTTCAACGTCGTAAAGCCTGGCGGCGTTTACAATAGAGAAGAGCAGGTCACCAATTTCATCTTCGATCTTTGACTGGTCAACGCCATTGATCACTTCATGTTTTACTTCGTTGATCTCCTCTACCACTTTATCCCAGACCTGTTCGCGCTGATCCCAGTCAAATCCAACAGCGCGCACCTTATCCTGGATCCTGTGAGACTTGATCATGGCAGGCAACGAGACAGGAACTCCGGCCAATACGGAGCGGTTCCCCTCCTTCATTTTCAGCTCTTCCCAGTTTTCAATAACCTCCATTGAATCCTTCACTTTGCGATCCCCGAATACATGCGGGTGCCGGAAAACCAGTTTCCTGTTGATCCCGTCAAGCACATCGGCTATATCAAATACACCCTTTTCTGATCCTATTTTCGAATAAAAAACGATATGCAGCAGCAGGTCACCCAGTTCTTTCCTGATCTCATCCAGGTCCTGATCCATGATGGCATCTGCAAGTTCATAGGTTTCTTCAATGGTGAGGTTTCTCAGGCTATCCAGGGTTTGTTCCCGGTCCCATGGACACTTTTCCCTCAACTCGTCCATGATCTCCAGCAGCTGTCCAAAAGCTTCCAGTTTTTCCTCTTTGCTATGCATCTTATCCTTCATTAAATTCAACTCTGATGGTGGAATTTGTTGTTAGCTTTAATAAACCCGCTGCATTTCCATTCCGGATGGCAATTTCCAGGAGGTCTACTGCATTGAAAATTGCAAGCAGGTCACCTGGTGGTGATTCATTGTATCTTGTATTGATCTTGTCCAGAACATAATGGTTACTCTGTACAAAAATCCTGAAGGGCCTCCCCTTTCCAACACGGTCGAAGAACTCCCTGGAAATGTTGGTTATGGCATTCCGGTAGGAATCGATATGGATCACCCTTCCGGTGATGGTATGGTCTTCGATGGTCGGACGAAGAGGGACACGCCTGTCATAGGTGGTGGTGGCAATGCCCAGTTCCCCCAGAGGTGTGCCGCCAGCCAGTTTGCAGGCCACATCGGCAAGAATGGACATGGAGATAAAACTGGGTGAACCGTTTTCGGGATTCTCCGTGATCCTGATGACCATATCAGGCTCCGGTCCCCCCAGCAATCCAAGGATGCCGTTGTCAGCACAAAGAAAATACTGACCTGCCTTATGTGCTGCAAGCAATTGGCCGCCCTCCTCCGGTTCAGCGTTTACGGCGATGATATGGATGGTCCCTTCAGGAAAATTGGGGTAACTGTTACGTACCAGGAAAGCTGCATGAGCTGAATTAAAGGGAGTAACCTGGTGGCTGATATCAACAATTCTGACTTCCGGACAGTGTGTAAGCAGTTTCCCTTTGATTGATGCCACATAATAATCATCATCGTTCCAGTCGGACGTAAGGGTGATAATGTCCATGGGATTCCGGCAGGGATTTTCTTATTGGAATGTTGAAAAAAACAGCTTAATTTGTGGTTCAAAATTAGTGATTATAATTTAATTTATGGCTGAAAAGCTGATCTATTTGGAGGGTGTTGATCCGGTTGACTTCTATGGGGTAAACAACGTCCGCTTCAATAAATTCATTGAGATTTTCGAGGACCTGAAGATCGTCTCCAGGGGCAATGAGATCAGGGTTTCAGGAGCCGGAAACAGACTCACAGAGTTTGAAGAGAAGGTCGATCTTGTAATCAGGTACCTTCGCAAATTCAACTCCGTTAATCTGATTGATCTGGAGGAGTTAATCATTGGTACAGCAAACCATATAATGGAAGCACCGGGACCGGAGGGTGATGTACTTCTTTACGGTGAGCGGGGCAGGAAGATCATGGCCATCACCGTGAACCAGAAACGCCTGGTGGATGAAGGGAAATCAAGTGACTTGCTCATTGCCGTTGGGCCTGCCGGAACCGGTAAAACATATACGGCTATTGCCATGGCGGTAAGGTCACTGAAAGAGAAAGAGGTGAAGCGTATCATCCTCACGCGGCCTGCAGTGGAAGCTGGTGAAAAGCTGGGATTTCTTCCCGGTGATTTTAAAGAGAAGCTGGACCCATATCTCCAACCGCTCTATGATGCGCTGAGGGACATGATACCGGCAAAAAAACTCATCCAGTTCTTAGAGGAAGGAACCATCCAGATTGCACCACTGGCTTACATGCGTGGCCGCACCCTTGATCACGCATTTGTGATCCTGGATGAGGCCCAGAATGCCACAGCAAACCAGTTCAAGATGTTTCTGACCAGGATGGGGCCTGATGCCAGGTTCATTGTAACCGGTGACGATACGCAGATCGATCTGCCAAATCATATGGAATCCGGGTTGGTTCAGGCCTTGCGGATTCTGAAGGGAATAAAGGGGATATCGATCATTCAATTTGATGAACGGGACATTATCAGGCACCGGCTGGTCAAGTCTATTGTAAAGGCTTACCATAAACAGGAAAAAGAAAAAAGGGAAAAGTCAAAAGAAACATAAGATTATGGCCAATGCATTAATGGGTACCAGGTTTAGCCTGGAGGGACAGCTTAGCCTCTATACCGGGAAAGTCAGAGATGTCTACAACATCAATGATGACTACCTGATTATGGTTGTCTCAGACAGGATCTCAGCATTTGATGTGGTCCTTCCAAAAGGGATTCCCTATAAGGGACAGGTACTGAATCAGATTGCATCCAAGTTTCTGGATGCCACTTCAGACATTGTCCCCAACTGGAAGATTGCCTCACCCGATCCGAATGTTACCGTTGGTCAAATGGCCGTCCCCTACAAAGTTGAAATGGTGATCAGGGGCTATCTTACAGGCCATGCATGGAGGGAGTACAAAGCTGGAAAGAGGACCCTTTGTGGTGTTACCTTAGCGGAAGGATTGAGAGAGCATGACAGGTTCCCTGAACCGATCATTACTCCCACGACCAAGGCGGAAGAGGGTCATGATGAGGATATTTCCCGGGAGGAGATTCTGGCATCGGGACTGGTGCCAGAGTCGGAGTACCTCAGGCTGGAGGACTATACCAGGAAGCTTTTCCAGCGGGGTACTGAGATGGCAGCCCGGATGGGTCTGATTCTCGTTGATACCAAATATGAATTCGGAAAGAGGGAGGGCCAGGTCATACTGATTGATGAGATCCATACGCCTGATTCATCCCGCTATTTCTATGCAGATGGATACAGTGAGAGGCAGGAGAGCGGAGAGCAGCAGAAGCAGCTTTCAAAGGAGTTTGTAAGACAGTGGCTGATCAGCAAAGGATTCCAGGGGAAAGAAGGTCAGGTCGTTCCTGATATGCCTGATGCGTTTGTAAAGGAAGTAAGCGACCGGTACATTGAATTGTTCGAGAACATCACAGGCGAGGTATTTATTAAAGCGGATACAAGCAGTATTGAACAGCGGATTCTAAAAAACATCAATGATTTTATCGCCAAATAAGTGTCTGGTCAGCCTGCTTCTGGGGATGCTTCTGACCATGGCGGCTTTCTCTCAGGAAGCTGTTGAAGTGGAACGATCTGTCAACAAGGTGATCCTTGAAGGAAAAGTGTACTATATCCATGTGGTTAAACCCGGCCAAACCCTCTTTGCCATTTCAAAAGCCTATCACATTTCTCAAAAAGAGATTGCAGTAGAAAACCCTGGTGTTGTATCCGGGATACAGATTGGTCAGGCATTGAAGATTCCCGTGGAGCCAAACGTTGATGAGGAGATTGACACATCTGATGTGGAGATGGAACCCGATGGCAGGCATACCCATAAAGTCATGTCCGGTGAGACATTTTACAGCATCTCCAGGCAGTATGGTATCACCGAACTGGCTTTGAGGGAGGCCAATTCCATGGTCAGGCCTGAAGCGTTGAAACCGGGCCAGCGACTGCTTATTCCTCAGGCTTTGGAGGAAGGACCCGGGAAAGGACAAGAGCCTGCTTACGATGAAGAGGGATTCGCCTACCATAAGGTTAACAAACGGGAAACCCTCTATTCCATTGCCAGGTTTTATGAAGTGGATTTGGAGGATATTAAAGCTGCAAACCCGGAACTCGGATGGGGCGGACCCCAGACAGGCCAGGTGATCAGGATTCCCCAATTCATGGAGATGCAGGCAGCGGAGACCACAGGGGATTCCGTTTTAACGGATGGTAGTCCGGAGACCTATTTTTATGAGGAACTGACAGCCGGTCATGACAACCGCAGACGAACATACAGAATCGCATACTTTATACCTTTTGATTTTCAGAAATCTGAACCACTGGATTCATTGCTTAAAAATGTGGAATCGGTTACAAGGAGGAACAGGATCATCGAACGGTTTCGCATGGAACAGAAGACACCCCAGTCGGTCCAGTTCCTGGAGTTCTTCCAGGGTTCCCTGCTGGCCCTTGATTCCATGAGACAGACCGGAATGAAACTGGACGTCAGGTTTTATGATACAAGGAAAAGCATAGACCAAACCCTGTTGTTGCTGGAGAAACCGGATATGGAAAAGATGGACCTGATCTTTGGCCCTTTTTATGCCTTCAACCTGGAAATAGTAGCCGAATTTGCCAAACGGGAAAAGATACCCATCGTAACTCCGTTCTTCAACGAGATGGTTTATGCCTGGGACAATCCTTATCTGTTTCAGTTGAGTCCCTCACTTGAAACAGGATACAGGGAAGTTGCCAGGCTTGTGGCAAGCAAACACGACTACAACATCGTGTATGTAAGGGAAGAGGATTCCCTTGATATGGAAAAACACAGTTTGTTGCGGGAAATGATCTATGACGGATTTGATGATTACAGGCCTGAGGAGCCAGTAATTTTTAAAGAACTGGTCCTGACCCTTGAACATACAGATGAGATCATACATTCACTTTCAACGGACAGGAAAAACCTGGTTATCGTGCCTACGGGGAATGAAGCCCTTGCCAGTCGTGTGGTTTCTTCACTCTACTACCGGCTGAAGGATTTCGATATTGAAATCATCGGGACGCCTAACTGGACTGAGTTTTCAAGTATTGATTACAGGTATTATCATGAACTCAGCCTGATGTTTTACAATCCGTTCTGGATGGATTACCTGGATCCGAAAGTGGATGATTTTCTCCGCAGATTCAGGGATCGTTATTACACCGAACCCAGGGCAATGACAAGAAAGGGGATTAACTACGGGATCACCGGCTATGATATGACCTTTTACTTTGTGAATGCCCTGAAGGTATACGGTCCCAGGTTCATCCTTTCCCTGGATGATTATCATCCGGAACTTGTACTTGATTCATACCACTTTTCAAGGGTATCCCCCAACGGAGGATATGAAAATTCCCGGATCAGTTTTTACCAGTTTCATCCTGATATGTCCATCCGCAGGCTTGAGATCCCTGAGCTGCCGCGGAGGCAATATTTCTTTCAACCCATGGATGACGGGCGTCAAAAATACCTTCATTACGATCCTGACAGATAATGAATTCCTCTTTGCGCTTATTCATAAACGGATCACTGTTGCTCCTTTTTCTCACCTTGTGGTCCTGCAAAAGCAATGAGACTAAAACCCTGGATTCATATGTTGTTTTGGTCTCCTTTGACGCGTTCCGCTGGGATTATACCGACTTGTACCGTACCCCGAACTTTGAGGCGCTTGCTGAAAACGGAGTAAAAGCTGAAAAGCTTATCCCTTCTTTTCCCACCAAAACCTTCCCCAACCACTATACCCTGGCCACCGGGCTCTATCCTGATCACCACGGGATCATTAACAACAGCTTCTATGCAAACGATCTTGGTAAGATCTTCCGGATCGGTGACCGTGATATGGTTCAGAATGGAAAAGCCTACTTTGGGGAACCCATCTGGGTAACTGCGGAACTGCAGGGGATCAGAACGGCTTCATTCTTCTGGGTAGGCAGCGAGGCTCCCATCATGGGGAAGCAACCCACATACCGGAAGAAATACGATGAAAGTATACCCTATATGGACAGGGTAGACCAGGTGATTGAGTGGCTGGAGAAACCGGTTAAGAAACGTCCCGGACTCATTACCCTCTATTTTGATGAGCCGGATGGAACCGGACATGAATACGGTCCTGAACATGTCGAGACCGGTAAGGTAGTTAGCTATGTGGACTCGGTGCTGGGCTATCTTCGCAAAGAGATTGCCCAACTAAAATACAGCGACAGGGTGAATCTGATTGTGGTGTCTGACCATGGGATGGGACCCGTTTCACCGGAGAAATATATCAATCTGAATGACTACCTGAAAGAAGCATGGACCGATTATATCATCGGCGGGAACCCTGTTTACCTGATCGATCCGGCCGATGGGTTTGAGGATTCAGTTACTGTCCATCTGAACAGGGCAGAGGGCGTTTCAGCCTGGCAGGCAGAGGATATGCCCCCTCATTTTCACTATGGTACCAGTTCCCGTTTCCCGGGAATCGTAGTTGTGGCTGACAGCTTCTGGAGCATCGGTACCTTACCCGGTCCAGGTCATCCCGGAGGAAATCACGGGTATGACAACGTTTTTACAGACATGCACGCTATTTTTATGGCAGAAGGTCCGGCTTTTCGGAAGGCTTATACCAGGCCCCCCTTCTCCAATGTGGAAGTGTATGGTATCATCGCCCACATCCTGAAGCTGGAACCTGCCATTACCGACGGAAACCTGGAAAACGTGCGCGACATCTTCGCTTCGGATGATTAACCCTGTCGTTTAACCTGGCCTCTCCAGCCGAAGTCTGGTTACTTTGTGGCGCGCTCCAGCCGTTTTACGATGGAGAAGATGAAAGCTGCCGACAGCAGGCAGGTAACCACAAAGATCAGCCACAGTTGCCAGAGGTCGATCTTTTCCCAGAAGAAACTTCCGATAAACAGCAGTTTGTTCCCAACCGCTGTAGCCAGCAGCCATCCTCCCTGCATCAATCCCTGGAACCGCGTTGGGGCCACCTTGGATACAAAGGAAAGACCCATGGGACTCAGGAACAGCTCTGCAAAGGTGAGGATCAGGTAAGATGACATCAGCCAGTAAGGAGTAATCCTTGAGGAGTCGGGAACAGGCATTCCATTGAGTTCATGGGGAGAGATCAAAGACCTTGATCCGATCACCATGATCACGAAACCGAGGGCGGCGATAATCATTCCAATGCCTATCTTCTTGGGCGTGGATGGTTCCATTCCCCTTTTGTTCAACATTGCAAAAAAGGCCATCACGGCAAAGGTGAGGGTGACAATAAACAAGGGATTGAAGGCTTGAAAGGTTTCAGGCTCGATAGGGTTGTCGGCACCACCCATTCTAAAACGAATGACAGCCAGAACTCCTCCGCCCAGGCTTAGAACAGCTCCAATAAGCTTTGTTTTCCTGGGGATGTTCTTTCCTGTCAGAATGAAAATTCCCACCAGGAAAGCGATGACGGAAAGGATATTCCATAGATTGAAGAACATGTAGGTATACGGATCCACCCTTTTTAAGGTGTAGTCCCTGGCAAATAGGGTGTAAGTCAGCCCGTTCTGGTGGAATCCCATCCAAAAAAAGATCACTACGAAAAATACAAGGAGCAGCGATACAACACGTTGCTTTTCTTCTTTGGCGGCAATCATTACAATCCAGGTCACGAAGGTTACAAACAGCCCGATGGCCGCACCGGTAGCAAAATCTTTAACGAAACTGATCAGTACAGCAGTCATCGCACCGGCCACCAATGCAACAGGAATAGCCAGGGGTTTCTCCGTAATGGAGATGGTTTTTTCACCGGCAACTTTTGCTTTCCTGGGAAGGTGTTTGTTAAAAGCAAGGTAGGCCACCAGGGAGACTACCATGGCAATGGCCGCAATTCCAAATGCCATGTTATATCCCCTGGAAAAGATATCGATATAGGAATTTGCGAACCCGCCAAGATCGCTCACAGGTCCATTCAGGCTGACGGCATCAGCCAGTTTCTGGAGTACACCCTCATCCTGCAAGGTACCATCCATATATTGGTGACAAATTGCAGGGATACTGCCATCATGCAGGAAACCGTTGGATTTCAGCCACCAGTTCCTGATCCCTTTGGCAGCAAAGGGAGCAAAAAACGCCCCCACGTTGATCCCCATGTAAAAAATCAGGAAAGCATTGTCCCTTACTTTGTCATATTTTGGATCGTCATAGAGTTGACCAACAACTGCCTGAAGGTTCCCTTTGAAAAGGCCATTTCCTATGGCAATGGTAAACAGTCCCACCACTGTGATGGGCAGGGATAATCCCGGGATGACCAGCAAGGCATAGCCTAAAAACATAATCACCTGGCCGAGGGCGATGATGGAGGTATATTTTTTTGTGGCATCTGCCAGAATACCCCCTACCAGTGCCAGGGCATAAATGGCAAAATAGAACCAGCTGTAAATATCACCTGCTTTTTCTGCAGCCAGGCCGAATTTGGCCTGCAGGAATAGAACCAGTATCGCCATCATGGTATAAAAGCCAAACCGCTCACCCATGTTTGCAAAGAAGGCGACGTAGAGTCCTTTGGGATGTCCTTTTAACATTGAAATCAGTTTTGTGAATTATAGGATTTATCTAACGTGGACAAATATAGAAATAGTTTTTTCTTAAATTTGATTGAAACAGCATGTTATGAAAATTTTCGAGGCTTCGAAGGTTCGCGATATCGATGCCTATACCATCCTGCACGAACCTGTTGCATCCATCGACCTGATGGAACGCGCGGCACTCAGGCTTACCGGGTGGTATGTACGACATTACCATACGGAAAGGAAGGTCGTGATTTTTGCCGGCCCTGGCAATAACGGCGGGGATGCACTGGCCATGGCACGGCACCTTGCCGGGCGGCAGTACAGGGTGGAGTGCTATTTGCTGGCTTTGGGAAAGTTATCCCGGGATTGCAGTGTGAACCTGGAGCGTTTGAAAGCGCAGAATCTGGCTGTTTTCAGGGAGATCAAAGAGGGGGGCGTGCTTCCTTCCATTGATCCCGGTGATGTGGTGGTGGACGGGATATTCGGATCGGGGCTTACCAGGCAGGTATCTGGTTTTCCGGGGGAAGTGATCAGGCATATGAACCGGCAGGCTAAGACAGTTATTTCCATCGATATACCCTCCGGATTGTTCGGGGAGGACAACCGGGAGAACGATTACGGATCGGTAGTCAGAGCTACCACCACCCTTACCTTCCAGTTCCCTTTCCTCTCCTTTTTCTTCAGTGAAAATGAGGCCCATGTGGGCTCGTGGCAGGTCCATGACATTAAGCTCCATCCCGGTGCCATTGAAAAAAACCAGACCCCGTATCAAACCATAGAAAAGGAGCTGGTTGCAGAAATCCTTCCCCGGCGCCCCCGGTTCGCCCACAAGGGAACCTTCGGGCATGCCCTGATGATATCCGGGTGTTACGGGATGATGGGGGCTGCACTTCTGGCTGGCGAATCATGCCTGAGGGGAGGGGCCGGCCTGGTCACCCTCCATGTGCCGAGGTTCGGCTACAACATCATCCAGACCGGATTTCCGGAAGCACTTGTGAGCCTGGACCAGTCGGACATCCTTTTCAGCGAGCCACCCGATCTGGCTCCTTTTACGGCCATCGGGATCGGGCCCGGTCTGGGTTGCAAACCCAACTCTGGAAAGGGATTGAAAATGATCCTGGAAAAAGCCTCCGTACCCCTGCTGATTGATGCCGACGGACTGAATATCCTCTCCACCCACCCCGAATGGCTGGAGCTTTTGCCCGAAGGAACCATCCTGACTCCCCATCCCGGGGAGTTTGACCGGCTGGCAGGAGTAAGCGCTTGTTCCTATGAGCGCCACCTGAAACAGCGCGATTTTGCAGCAAAATACAATGTGGTCATTGTACTGAAAGGAGCCTTTACGGGCATTGCTTCTCCGGATGGTAACTATTGGTTCAATACCACCGGCAATCCCGGAATGGCCACAGGAGGCAGCGGAGATGTACTCACCGGCCTGATCACCGGTTTGCTGGCCCAGGGCGTGAAACCACTGGATGCAGCCTTGGCAGGGGTATTCCTGCACGGCGTGGCCGGCGACCTTGCCGCAGAAGGATCAAGCCAGGAGGCCCTGATCGCCGGGGACATCATCCGTTACCTTGGCAAAGCTTTTCGATATGTGTAATTTATACAGATACATCTGTTTATGTGGCATAATGATTGGATTGCTTGAAGCCGGGTGCGACAACAATCCGGAAGACCTGAAACCCGAAATTGCGTTAGGCGATCTGGATCAAATGGTCGTAAACCATTATGACACCACATTGACCGGAGTGTACCATGAGCAGAAAATCCTGGAACTGGATATAGACAACGACGGGACCGATGACCTGCAGATTACCAACGAGATATGGGGTTCACCGGGTTTGGGTCAGCACCCCTATTCAACCATCAGGTGCCTTCACCAAGAGATCCAGCTGGCCGGTATCCACACCTATGATACAAGCTTTCTGAACCATGAGGTCTGGATCGGGGATGAACCGGGATTCCAGGTAGAGGTGTGGGAATATTACAACTATACCTGCCACAGGATCAGTGAAGCCGATTCAATCCTCTCAATCATACCTGTATTCGAAATCAGTACATTTCACAGAGATGAGATTCTGCACTCCGGAGATCAGTTCCAGGCCGACACAGCCACTTTGTATAATGATCCGTTCGCTTACCCTCCCGAAATGTGGGAAAGCGGGGATACATTATTCCGCCGGAGTATTGTCTATGCCAATGACTGTTACCTGTTTCCTGCGGACCAGGCGACTTACATCGGATTAAAAATGACGGACAGCCACAGACTGGGATGGATCCGCCTTGGCATGTTCAGCTGTTACAAAGTCCTGGTGTTGGAGAGCGCTGTCCAGGCTGTTTATTAGTTTTCTTGGTTTCAAGGTTCCGATATGCTAATTTCGCCGCTATATCAGTTTTTTATTTCCATGAGAAAGATCATTCAGTTTGCCGCACTGGCCGCCCTTGTTACAGGTTGTTTTGCACCCGCCGGGATGCAAATGAAAGTTGCACCCCTGGGGGAGGAGGTTCCCGGAACCACGGGTCAGTATTTGTATGCACTGCCACAGACAGTCTTGAAGGTGGAGCTTGCCTGCCAGGAAATGAAGTTTGTGCCCGGCCCCTACAGAGAATATGCCGAAAAGTACCTGGGCATTACCGAGGTGATCAGGAGCAGCTTCAGCAGTTGGCAGATCCTCGATGTGGCGGTCTCTTCCCATGCAGAACTGGATCCTGAAATGGTTTTTCAGGTGAATGTGCTGGATGGAGAGTTCGATGAGAATGTCATGGCTCCCCTGGTGGACAAGGGGGCCATCCTCGACGGTACGGAACTGGTTAAGGAAGAAATTAAAAGCGCTTTGCTTGGATCTGGGGTGATCAGAGATTATATGAGTTATAAAGACCTGGGGATTGAGTCCAATTTTGCCGAGCGCACTGAGACCATGTACAAGACCATTGTGACCGACACCTCTTTTGTGAAGGTGCCGGTTGACCGCACCATAACCGAACAGAAATCACCTCCTACCAAGGCAAAGGAGGCGGCCGATTTCATACTGGAGCTGCGCACCAGGAGGTTTGAATTGCTTACAGGCGACTATGAGGTCTACCCGCAGGGTGTAGCCATGGAGGCTACCCTTGCAAAGCTGGATGAACTGGAAGCTTCATACTTGACTCTTTTTACAGGTAAAACATTTGGTAAAACATCGAAAATGTCATGGTTTATTGTCCCCGGTTCAGGCAAGGCACCTTCAACGCACAGGCTGGGAATGTTCTCGGAACAACTGGGGTTTGTGCCGGCAGACCTGATGGAAGGTACGCCCCTGGAGGTAACCATTGCTCCCCTGGGTAAAACCGGTGATATGGGTGTTTACTATGCCGGGAAACAGCCAGGGACATCCGGAAATGAACTCTTTTACCGGTTGCCTGATGTGGTGGACCTGAAAATAATGCTTGGAGAAGAGGAATTAAGCACGCACCGGATTTCAGTTTACCAGTCCGGGGCTTTGATCACTATCCCGGTAAAATAATCTTCCTACAGCTTCCTGAGGCTTGTTACTTGTACCTGCCGGCGGTCAGGAGTAAGGACTTTCAGGAAATAGACACCGTTTGTATAGCCTGATGTATTCAGCAGGATGATATCCCCTGGATTCACCTGTTTGTGCTTTTCCTGACTGATCAGGCGCCCAGTGACATCCTGAATTTCGATGAAAAAATCACCAGTGGCTTCTATATTAAACCGGATCCTGAGCTCGTCTCCCACCGGATTGGGATAGGCTGAAATGCCCCAGTTCACCTGGTTTTTCTTCATCCCCACATCAAGATCAAAAGGCTGCTGGAATCCCTGTGTCAGAACCAGGTCGGTTCCTGTCAGGGTGGAGACTGCCAATTCACCCAGGGTCCAGGAAATGCTGATGTCATTTCCCTCGAAGTATCCACCCCCTGCGGACAGTACACTGGGAGCAAGCTGTATCTTCTGCGCATGGAGCAAACCTGCTGTCAGTATTGCCAGGAAAAGAAGGGATAAGGTTTTTTTCATGGATCAGGTATTTATTCAAATTTCCGAAAAAACCGGATGAGAACCAAGTCATAAAACAACAATATAATTTTCAGGGGTAAAAATGTTGAACAAAGCACAAGGGATTCATCTTGTCAGGCATACCCGTTTGTCGCTTAAAATTTTTACTACGTAAATATTTATAGGCTTCCGCACGGGTATACCTGACAAGAGTTTGACCTCACCATTTTCGATACGACTCCTGTGATAATATGTTGGGAAAGACTACTTAGCAGGTATGGCTTTCAGAATTGCCACCAGGAAATTCCAGAATTTCTTCACGGTTCCGATCTCAACCTTTTCATCAGGTGAGTGGGGAAAACGGATGGTGGGACCGAAGGAGATCATATCCAGGTTGGGATATACGCCCCCCAGCAAACCGCATTCGAGGCCTGCATGGATGGCTTTGATCTCAGGGATCTTGCCGAAATTCATGCTGTACACCTCCTGGCACACTTTCAGAATGGGTGACTCCATGTTGGGTTTCCATCCTGGATAAGCCCCGGTTAATTCAACTTCTGCATCCATCAGGTGAAAGACTGCGGCGATTTTCCATGCAGTGGCTTCTTTGGCGCTGTCCACCGATGACCGGGTCAGGTTCAGGGCAAGGAACCGGCCCTCTTTTACCTTCACAACGGCCAGGTTATTTGATGTTTCCACAAGTCCTTTCATGGACTGGCTCATGCGCTGTACGCCATTGGGGCATGCAAAGACCGCCCGGATGAATTTCCATTGCTCAGCAGCAGGAACCACTTTGGAAGGAGCACCGGTTTTCTTGCAGGTGAATGAGAGGTCCGGCTCGGTTTCTGCAAACTCATTCCTGTAGATCTCATGGGTTTTGGCAACCAGGGTTTCAAATGCAGCAGCAGATTTTTCGGGAACCATTACCACAGCTGTGGCTTCCCTGGGGATGGCATTCCGCAGGTCTCCGCCTTCGGCCTGGGACAACCGGATATGCAGATCAGATTCGGCCTGCATGAGGAACCTGAAAAGAACTTTGTTGGCATTGGCTCTTCCCAGGGGGATATCCAGGCCCGAGTGCCCGCCTTTCAATCCTTTGACATGGAGCTGGTAGGCCACATGGCCCGAAGGAATATTCTCCTCCTTGTAGGACTTTGAAGCAGATACATCAATACCCCCGGCGCATCCCACGTAAAGTTCACCTTCATCTTCCGAATCCATGTTGATCAGGATATCACCATTCAGCAGCCCGGGTTTGAGCCCGAACGCTCCGGTCATACCGGTTTCTTCATCGATGGTAAACAGCGCTTCCACCGGTCCGTGGACCAGGCTGGTGGATTCCAGTACGGCCATGGCCGCAGCCACACCAATCCCGTTATCGCTTCCCAGGGTGGTACCGTCGGCTGTAACCCAATCACCATGGATCATGGTCTGGATGGGGTCCTTTTTAAAATCAAAATCCTTGTCACTGTTCTTCTGCGGGACCATATCCAGGTGTCCCTGCAAAACGACTGTTTTCCGGTTTTCCATTCCGGCAGTGGCGGGTTTTTTAATAATCACGTTGCCTACCTCGTCCACAATGGTTTCCAGTCCCAGGTTTTCCCCGAACTGTTTCATGTAGGCAATAACCTCAGCTTCATTTTTTGAAGGCCTGGGGATCTGGGTGAGCGCATGGAAGTGCTTCCATACCTCAACAGGTGCTAAATCTTTGATTGAACTCATATTATTTTCTTTTACAAATTTATGGGAACAAGGTTTCATGGACATGATCATTGAAGAAGAGACCTTGTGCCCTTTTTTTTTCATCTTATTCAGGATTTACACTGCTGGGAAGCTCCAGTCCATATTTCTGCTTTGCGTCGGCTTTTTTCAGTTGAAATGCAAGATAAATGGAGATGACTCCAAGGATGACCAGCATGAAGATAGGCAGGGTGTAGTTGTAGCTCATCTCTCCGGCACGGATGGATTCCAGGTCTTTCCGGTTTGCCAGGTCCAGTACAGCCCCGATGCCCCAAAAGAAAAAGAGCAATCCGTAATTCTGAATGGTGAACATGGTCGCATAGGCGGTTCCCAGTCTGCTCTCTTTCACAATCTTTGCAACAGAGGGCCACATGGCAGCGGGGATCAGTGAAAAGGCAACACCCAGACTAACCAATCCAAAATATCCAAGTACTTCGTTGTTAAACAATGACAGAGAGAGGTGGGCAAAAATAAGCAGGACAGAACCCACAATCATCAGTGATGCCGCCCTTCCTTTCTTATCCACATAGTTTCCGAATATGGGTGTGAACAGGATGGTCCCCATGGGGATCAGGCTGGCTGTTTTTGGTCCGTTTTGCAACCAGACTGAAAGCGTGCTTCCCCAGAGACCCTTGATGAATAGAACAAACAGCAGTCCGATTATAACCATCGAAGCGATCTTTCCACGCACATTGCTAATTTTTGAGGGGATCATGGAGAATCCGAGACCGAAAAAGAAAAGTCCAAGGTAAATGGCCACATTGCCCAGGGACTGGCTGCCAAACAGGCTGAAGTAACCTGCACTCAGCGGCAATTCGTAAGAGAATCCGAACTTATTGACCAGCAGGTCGGGTGCGTACTGTATAAATGGGAACACGGCCGAATAAAAGAATACGCAGAGCAGCGCGATGTAAATAAAAGAACGGTTTTTTAAAAGGGCGATCAGGTCTGAGAATTTAAACTCTTCCTCCGTGGCCGATTCACCGCTGGCAATCATGGCAGCCTTGTCCTGCTTGTCAAGGGAGTAATCGAAAACGGTATAGACCAGGAAAACAATCAGTGCAATCCCGATCAGGGTGGCAGCAAATGCAACTGCCGGGGGTACGCTGTTGCCCCCAATATCGATGGAAAGTGCCAGTCCCATGGCAGATCCCAGCCGGCCGAATCCCATGTTAATGGCCATGGCCAGCGCCAGTTCATATCCTTTGAACCATTTTACAACGGTCCGGGTAGCTACCACACAGGTAACCTCAAGCCCGGATCCAAAAAGGACCCGCCCTACGATCATCATGGTCAGCTGTGTATTGTGAGCTTCACCAAAAAAGCCATGAGCGGCAAGGGCAGTAATGGCAGCTCCAACTGTAGCCAGGGTTCCAAACAGCAATCCCGCCAGGCGTACACCCCATTTATCCAATATGATCCCGCCGACGATGATCATTCCAAAAAGGTTGGCAATGGTGGTCAATCCGATCAGTCTTCCAAATTCTTCACTTGTGAATCCCATTTCAGTCTCCATCAATCCCTTCAGGCCACCGAAAAAATCCTGGAACCAGTAGGTAGCCAGAATGAGCATACTGATCATTACCAGCATCAGCCATCGAACGGGGGCTGAATCCCTGAGCGTTTTCTTTAAAGCTTCCATCAAATCATGTTTAGGTTATGAAACACCAAAAATAGAAAAAATATGAGGGCCTGGAGTGTTTTAAAGAACATAGTGAGTCGGTAAAGTGCAGATAAGTATTTAATTTTCCGTTTTTGTAACCTGGCAGCGCAATTTTCATGTAGGGGATCGAACCATGTACCGACTATCGGGTTATAGTAGCAAGCAGAAAATGATGAAAAAGATACTTTTGGCCGCAGCTGTTGTCCTGATGGGATTCAGCAGCACAAAAGCACAGGAAAAGGTAATTTGGCATTCCATTTCGGAGGCGGTTCAGCTTGCAAGCCAGGAACCCAGGATCATGGTAATTGATGTATACACGGACTGGTGTGGCTGGTGCAAACGGCTGGATGCAACTACATTTGCCGATCCTGATGTGGCTGCCATTCTGAACAAATATTTTTACCCCGTAAAACTTGATGCCGAAGGGAAAGATGACATCGTTCTCGGTAACAGGACCTATAAATTTGTGGACAACGGGAGCAGGGGGTACCATGAGATGGCAGCCGTGGTAACCAATGGCCGCCTGGTTTATCCTACAATATCTTACGTAAGTGACCAGGGAAGGGTCCTGAAGGTGGCTCCGGGCTATCTGGATGCAGCTCAGTTTAAGGTTTACCTGGCGTATTTTTCAAGTGGGTCATACAAGGAGCAGGAGTTTGATGATTTCAAAGCCTCCCATGCCACTGAAGAGGCAGCGTTATAACTGCCGGTATTTGTGCATCATTTTTTCCAGTTCCTCTTTCAACTCCTTTCTCAAAGCGTCCGGTTCAAGGACCTCTGCGTCCTTTCCCAGTCCAAGTACAAGGGATTTAAATTCATAGGTGGGGTGAACCCTGAAACTGAAGACCACCTGGTCCTCATCCTCTGAATGGATGTTCTGGGATTCGTGCCAGGGCTGTGTGATCAGGTACTGGGCCTGGGTCTTCTGGACAGCCAGTTTGATCAGGGGAGGAGCACCCGGAGGGGCAATGATCCCCAGGGTGTATTTGAAGTATTCAGATGCACTGAAATCCGGCGATCTGTATTTCATTCCTGGAACCTCCTGCAGGTCACGAATGCGATCCAGTGCATAGGTGCGCACCTGTCCCCTGAACTCATTCCATCCCACCAGGTACCACCTGAATCCATGCTCCTTAAGCAGATAGGGATGCACCTCATTGAAGTAGGGTTTATCCTCATAGAAAGGGAGGTAAGTGATCCTCAGCACCTGTTTGTTTTCGATGGCGCCTATGATCGGTTCCATGTAATGGGTGCCCTTGATTTCCGGAGCTTTCCTGAAATGAATGAATCCTCTGTTTCCGTATCGATCATACAATCCTGCGATCAAAGATTGAATTTCCAGGTTGTTTTTTGTGTATGCCATGGTTGTTTGATTCAGGTATATTCAAATGTAGCAAACTCCTCTGACTGGTTCATGTATTCAGGGTAGGTTAAATCGGCAGTTCCTGCAAATAATTGTTATATTCGACCAATCTTTTATTCCGATTCTAAAACCCCGGTCACAATGAAATCAACTATTTTCTCTGTTGCAATACTGTGGTTGACTACCGCGTTATTCTCCCAATCCCTGGATATGGATTACCTTAAAGGAATGAAGGCCAGGAATATAGGTCCGGGTGGCATGAGTGGGAGGGTAACAAGCATTGATGTAGAGCGCGATGACGCTTCCATATTTTATGTGGGTACGGCTTCCGGTGGTTTGTGGAAGACCTCCAATGGAGGAATCAATTTCAAACCCATATTTGAGAAGGAGGAGGTGGCGAGCATAGGTGCAGTGGCCGTCGATCCCGGCAATCCGGATGTGATCTGGGTGGGAACCGGTGAAGGAAATCCCAGGAACAGTCTGAACGGCGGATGCGGCATCTACAAAAGTCTGGACGGTGGCCGGAACTGGAATCTGCTTGGACTGGAAAATACGCGTCATATCCACAGGATCATTGTGAACCCTGCCAATACGGATGTGGTATATGTGGGGGCCATCGGAAGTCCATGGGGACCTCATTCCGAACGGGGAGTATACAAGACCACCGATGGTGGAAAAAGCTGGAAGCAGATCCTATTTATCAACGAACTCACCGGTGTGGCTGATATGGTGATGGATCCTGGGAATCCGGATAAACTTTTTGTGGCCATGTGGGAGCATCAGCGCTGGCCGTGGTTTTTCAAATCGGGCGGTCCCGGGTCCGGGCTTCACATGACCGTGGACGGTGGAGAGACCTGGACAAAGATCACTGAAAAGGAGGGTCTTCCCAAGGGTGAGCTTGGAAGGATTGGCCTGGCCATTGCAGGAGGCAACTCCACTTATGTTTATGCGCTGGTTGAATCAAAAAAGAACGCCATCTATCGTTCCACAGATGGCGGATACAGCTGGGAAAAGAGGGGTGATGAAAATATTGGCGACAGACCCTTTTATTATGCAGATATCTATGTGGACCCGACCAATGAAAACAGGGTGTACAGCCTCTATAGCCAGGTCAATATCAGTGAGGACGGGGGCAAAACATTTTCCACCCTGATCGGTAACAACATCCATTCGGATCACCATGCCTGGTGGATTCACCCCACCAATCCGGCCTTTATGATCGATGGCAATGACGGGGGAATGGCCATTACGTATGACAGGGGAAAGAACTGGCGTCATGTGACCAACCTGCCCGTTTCGCAGTTCTATCACATCAATGTGGATATGGAAACCCCTTACAATGTGTATGGGGGCATGCAGGACAACGGTTCCTGGAGAGGTCCGGGATATACATGGACCGGGGGTGGGATCATTAATACTTACTGGGATTTTCTCATGGGAGGTGACGGTTTTGATGTGGTTCCGGTTCCCGGGGATCCCACAACCTGCTATGCCATGTCCCAGCAGGGTAATGTGCGCCGGGTTAACCTGGAAACCGGAGGCACGGTGGATATCAAACCGGCAAAGACCGGTGAGGAAGAGCTGCGTTTTCATTGGAATGCTGCCATTGCCCAGGATCCTTTTGATGCCGGTACCATCTATTTCGGCAGCCAGTTTGTGCATGAAAGTACCAACCGGGGAGATTCCTGGAGTACCATCTCCCCCGACCTGACCACCAATGACAGCACCAAGCAGAAATTCAACGAAAGTGGCGGACTGACCTATGATGTTACCGGTGCAGAGAACCATACCACCATCCTGGCCATCGCACCCAGCCCTGTAATGAAGGGAGTGA
>JAZDPG010000098.1:0-34173 GCA_043797815.1 Bacteroidota bacterium | reverse complement strand
TGGTGCGGCGCCAATCCGGACAGTGTAAGCTATCTGAATAATCCGTTTTACAGGTACATGGAATACCACTGCCTGAACAACAGCTATTACCTGTCAGACCTGGAAACGGGAGTATATCCGATCTTATCCAGGGATAACAATGTATTGTTTACCATTGACACGGACTATAAGATTAACTTCGATCCCACAACCAAAGCCTATACAGGTTTCATTATTCCGGCCTCAAACACCCCGGCAAAAAACGGTGCTTTGCATGCCACCAATGATATAATGCCTGCCATTGAGCCTGCCCCTGTTGCTGTTACCTTTGAGACGACAGATTTTTTCGATCTGAAACAGGGTGAATATTACCTCAAACATTACGAGAGATTTTTTGACGGTGAAAATACCTTTGAAAAAATCAAGTTTTCGGGAGATTACCTGCTTTACTACTATAATGAATTAAGTGAGGTACGTAATCATCAGTGCCTGAGTATGCAGGGCTGGTGGACGATCTCCATCACTTTCCCGAAGGTGATGAAAGGGAAATATGAGGTCAAAGTACATGAACCATCCTGGCAGCTATCCCTTTGTGCAGCATACCTGGATGGGGTATTGCAGCCCTATATTTACGCTGATGAATCTGGCAGTACAGGAGGTGGTTTACAGAAGATTGCTGATGCCGATTTTAAAACTACCGCCGAGCATACCATTAAACTTCGAAATCTCACGGCGGGTATGTTATTCTGGGATTTTGTAGAATTCGTACCTGTCAAATAGTAACAATATCAATTTCCTTCAAGCATTGCCATGGTATCAGTGCTTATATAGGTTATTTGGCAGGTAAAACCCCATTACACCCCTCATTTATCTTCATATTCTTGAATGAGGACCAATTCAAAGTTGATCAGATAAAACTCTTGCATCCCTTGTCTGTCTTGAAGAATGGAAGTGTATAAATAGAAAAACCCCGACCGAAAACGATCGGGGTTCTACCTGGGTGGTGACTCAGCTGAGGTTCGAACTCAGGACCCCATCCTTAAAAGGGATGTGCTCTACCAACTGAGCTACTGAATCATCCTGTCAAATGCTGTAAAAGCGGATGCAAAGATAGCAACAAAATTTTTTTCTGCAAACTCTTTTTACGGGCTGCCAGAGCAGGCCTTCTAATTACATAAACCGATCATGAAAAAAAAAGTTCGCTCATCTCCTGTAATGAATTTAAAGCGTGTCCGTCTTCGGTTTAGAAATCAGTATAAAAGTGAATTATTAATCAAAACAGGAAATCATGAAAAGAATCGTTTTAATCATTGTTTCAGCAGCATTTCCGGCCTTTATAATGGCCCAGAACAGTGCGGTGGATAAGCTTTTTAACAAGTACAACGGAAAAGAAGGCGTCACCACGGTCCAGATCAGTCCCGAGCTTTTTCAGGTGATGAATGCCATGCATATCGAAGATCTTGATAAGGGTGATATTCCCTTTGATAAAGTGGCCAGCGTGAAGATACTGACCATTGAAGACGGGGATGCTTTCCAAGGAGTCAATTTCTATGATGAGATCAAAGGTGATCTGAAAACCAATGGTCTTTCAGAGGTGATGACTGTCGATGACGGCGATGAAACAGTTCGCATGTGGATGAAGGCCGAGAATGCCAAGGTAAGGGAATTCCTTCTGATTGTTGGAGGTGATGACAATGTCCTGATTTACATCACGGGAAGTTTTGACATGAAAGACCTGGAGGGGCTGGCAGAATCATTTGGAAACGACATCGACATTGATTTGTAGAAATCCCTACCTTTGAGTTCTTAAAATTGGTGAAGATTTATGAAGTCCTCTGAATTCAAGCTGTTGGTGATGCCTTACAGCGACCGGATCTACCGGATGGCTTACCGCCTGATGGAGAACAGGGAGGAGGCAGAGGACATCGTTCAGGAGGTGTATCTGAAACTTTGGGGATTACGCACCGAGCTGGGAAAATACAACAGTATTGAAGCGCTCTCCATCAGGATTACCCGGAACCTGTGCCTGGATTGCCTGAGGCGCAGGAAAGTTAACCAGGCTGCCATCGATTCTGAAAAGATGAAGGGTGACGGGTTCTCAGAAACACCTTCCGAAGTTCTTGAAAGAAAGGAAGAGGCAAAGGTCATACACTCCCTCATCGCAGCACTGCCCGAACCACAGCGGTCGCTGGTCCACATGAGGCATATGGAAGGGAAAGATTATGACGAGATTGCCCGGATGGTCAACATGAATGTGAACGCCATACGCGTGAGCATTTCCAGGGCCAGGAAACAGATGCGTGAAATGTTAGAAAAACAGTATTCCTCATGGAAAGTCTAGTGAAAGTACGTAAGATGCTCGAACGGTTCTACCAGGGTGATACTACCCAGGAGGAGGAGAAATGGTTACAGGACTATTTTTCCTCCACCACCGTTCCAGAGGAACTTCTGCCTGACAGTGAGCTATTTGAGGCGTTAAGGTCGGCGGATGAAAATATACCTGTGCCGAGAGACCTGAATAAAAAGATACTGGAAACCATTGACAGGGTTGACAGGAGAGAGCTTAGGACAAGACGGATCTCCATCTATTCACTTTCGGGCCTTGCTGCAGGCATACTGGCAATGATTGCCGTGTACGTGTTCTTCTTAAGGACCGATGAACCGGTGCAGTATGCGGGTTACCAGGGAGTGGATACCTATGAAGATCCCATGGCCGCGTATGAAGAGGCAAAACGAACGCTGGCCTATGTTTCCGATAAACTGAATTACGGGACCAGTGAACTCAAACATATGCAGCAGGTGAGTAAGACCACCACAGATCCATTGAAGTCATTGTCAAAAATCAACAAAGGGAGCCGCGAATTAATCCTTCTCGGCCAGTTGCAGAGGATACGTGAAATTGACAATTAAAAAAAGGAAATGAAAAAAATAAAATATCATATCATGAAAAGGACAATCATTACAGGGGCAATCATCCTGTTGGGATTGGTTGCCAACGGACAGGGTACTGCCGTGGATAAAATATTTGACAAATACAGCGGAAAGGACGGTTATACCACGGTCTATATTTCCAGTTTTATGTTCAATCTCCTGAACAGCCTGGAGGTGGACGATCCGGAGTACAATGAATTCAAAAAGGCCACATCCGGGATCAAATCCATCAGGATTCTTACCCAGGATGGAAGTGAATCTGCAGCTTTTGGAAAAGAGTTGCTTGCTTTGCTTCCAAGGGCAGAATACCAGGAGTTGATGAAGGTTAAAGATCAGGAGGAGGAGGTGTTGTTCCTGGCCAAGGAAAAAGGAGGGAAGATCTCGGAATTTCTGCTCATTGTCAGCGGCGGTACAGATGATGTACTGATTGCCATTACGGGTGATATAGACCTGGAGAGCCTTTCGAGCATTGCTTCGGGACTTGATATGCCGGGGATGAAAAACCTGGAAGAACTGAAGGAACGTCCATAAGCGGTGCATTTCTTTCAATAGTAAAGCATTTTCTCAACCTTGTTGTTTTTGAGCCAGTTCTTCAGGATTTGCCTGATATCCCTGTTGTCCAGTTCCGGATTGATGCTTTCAAGCATCTGCTCGATACTGAGATAACTCTCATTTACAGAGATATATCCATATCCCATGTACATCCCTTTTTCAATCCTCACCAGGCTTCGTTCATCCGGCGACCTGCCCTGGTCGATGATCAGCACATTCCTCCTGTCAAGTTTCAGGCCATCCAGCAGCTTCTCTGCTCTTTTATTGTATACAGAGACTGCCTCGGCCTGGATACATGCTCCATTACATTGCCTGATGGAGTAATGAAAACAGGCTCCTTCGGTCTGGTACAATCCGCTTAACTTCTGACAAAGCCAGTTCTTCTCCACCATCCTGGTCATTGCCTCCCTTGCCTCTGTTTTGCTGTTGTAGCTGGTTACCGGGTCGTCAGCAGTTTCAGATATTTTCTGCAAGCTGAATGTAATGTAGCCATAGTCATCCCTGGATGTGTACAGGCCCCAATAGAAGGAAGCTTTTTTCTGTGCCCTGTTGTACATGGGTTTCTGGTCTTTGATCTCCTTCGATTCTTTTAACAGGGCAATCAGTTCGCTGCCGGTCAGTTCATACGAGATGGAGTGGATTCTCTGTTTCATCTCCAGTGCTCTTCTGGTTTTGGCGTTTCCCAGGTGGGAGAGGATTCTGTGTCGAATGTTCCTGCTCTTTCCGATATAGAGGAGTTGCTGCCTTTCGTCAAAGAAATAATAAGTTCCGCACGCTTCAGGCAGGTTCTCAATGTCTTGGATATTGAGATGCTCATTCAGGTTCTTGTAACGGCCTGCCGGCTCTGAGATCATGGCAAAAGCCCCGTCGCCGTCTTGGCGCTCCAGCAACATTTCAAAAAGCTTTACCGTGGCAAGTGCATCGCCGGCAGCACGGTGCCTGTCAAGTATTTCTATTCCCAGTTCCTTGCAAAGTTTGCCCAGGCTGTAGGATTTGTGTCCTGGGAGCAGTTTCCGGCCCAGCCTGACCGTACACAGGGTATTCCTGCTATAGTCGAAGCCAAGCCGTTTGAATTCACTTTTGATAAAAGAGTAATCGAAATTTACATTATGACCGACAATCGTGTGGTTCTCGGTGCGTTCAACTATCTCTTTGGCGACCTCGTAGAACCTGGGGGCACCTGCGACCATTTCATTACTTATCCCGGTCAGCCCGGTGATAAAATAAGGAATATTCTTTTCGGGATTTATTAAAGTTGACCACTCATCCACGACTTTCTGCCCGTCGTGGAAGAAGATTGCAATCTCTGTGATTTTTTCTGATGCCGGACTGCCACCGGTGGTCTCGATATCAAGTATGGCATACATCCTTCATCCCTCTACTCCTTATCTCCAGCCTCCTCCTTGAGATCACCTTTTTCAGTGTCTTCTTTTTTGGGTTTGGTTTCCGTCTTTCTTGTTGCAGGCTTTTTGACAGCAGTTTTTTTCTCTTTAATAACTGGCTTTTCAGCAGGGGCTGCAACCTCAGTTTTGGGCTCCTCAACTACGGCTTCAGAAGCGGTTTCAACGATTGGTCTGGCTTCTTTCTTTGGTTCCGGGGTTTTGGCCTGGGGTTTTTCATCAGTTTTGACGGGCGATTTCCTGGTTGGAGAAACAACACTGAATGACGTTGTTCGTTTGCGGGGCCTCAGCACTCCGTAAGAGCCACTGAATAGTTTACCCCTTCGGGTTTTTTGATCACCTTTTCCCATGCTTTCTAAGTTATATGTTGTTGTTGTTCGTGTATAAATTGAGCAAGTGAATATAAGAAAAATTAAGGGTGCTGCCAACCGGGTCACTCTTTTGGAATGAAATTCATGGAGATTGAATTGACACAATGGCGGGTGTTTTTCGGGGTAAATCCTTCTCCGAGAAAAACGTGGCCCAGGTGAGCGTTGCAATTGGCACAGAGGATCTCTGTCCGATGTCCGTCGGCATCAGTCTCCCTGTGTACAGCTCCTTTGATCTCATCATCAAAACTGGGCCATCCGCAGTGTCCGTCGAATTTGTCCTCTGACCTGTAAAGGGGAGCATTGCAACGCTTGCAGACATATACTCCCTTTTCCTTGTGATCTACATATTTGCCGGTCCACGGCCTTTCTGTACCCTTTTGCAGTATTACATACCGCTCAAATTCATTGAGCTTGTTGTATTGAACAGAATCCATAATGGTGGTTTTTATCTCTTTTTTATCGTTCCGGGCTTCCTGTGCTAAAACGGCAAAAGCCGAGCAGAGGAACATCATTGCCAATGTTGTTCTCATGTTGGATCGTTTTTTTTACCGGTCGGGTGAAGGCAGGGTGGTAATCATGATAACACATTTCTTCAGAAAGGGTTCAGTTCCAGACTCCGGGAATCACTTTCTGGCATTTGCTGCACCTTGATTCTTTGGTGATCAGGTTCTTGTTGACCACATAACCTGAACGTTCGACCAGCACCTCGCCACAGGAGGGGCATCGTGTCGTTGTAGATGGGTTTCCCGGGACATTGCCGATGTAAACATATTGTAATCCCTCCGCAATGGCAATCTCCCTGGCATGCTCCAGTGTTTGAACCGGGGTGGGAGGCAGCCTTTCCAGCTTGTATTGGGGGTGAAACCTGCTGAAATGCAGGGGGGTATCTATAAATCCATTGATGGCCAGCCAGTTACACATTCGCTTGATCATATCCAGGTCGTCCGTCCACGAGGGAACTACCAGGTTGGTGATCTCCAGCCATACGCCTTCACCCTTGATTATCTTTAGTCCGTTCAGGACTGGCTCCAGTTTTCCTGCGTTCAGTTTCAAATAAATGGAGTCATCCATGGATTTGAGATCGATATTGGCCCCATCCAACACCCTGCAAAGGTTACGAAGCGGTTCAGGATAAATATAGCCGGCGGATACCAGTACATTTTTAAGGCCTGCCTCATGGGCCACCCTGCTGGTGTCCAGTACATACTCATAACAGGTAATGGGCTCAGAATAGGTGTAGGCAATACTGGAACAGTTGTATTTGAGGGCATTGGCTACTACCTGGTCGGGCATCATATCATAATTGGTGGTCTCTTCTGGGGAGGATTGGGAGATGGTCCAGTTCTGGCAATTCAGGCATGCCAGGTTGCATCCGGCAGTTGCTATTGAGTAAGCAGCGGATCCCGGCTGAAAATGGAACAAGGGCTTTTTTTCAATGGGATCCAAATGGATGGCACAAGGATTACCGTAGGCAATGGTATAGAGTTTTCCGTCATACACCCTGCGGTTATGGCAATCACTCAGTTCACCCTCGCCCAGTGTACATTCATTGGGGCAGATCTGGCACCGGATTCCCCTGGGTGTCTCCACCTGATACATGGCTTCCTTGCTCCATTTCCAAGGTTTGGCCGGAGCCGGGTTTGTGTTCCGGGAGTGCCCCGTCATTGCATGGCCGGGGACCAATATGGCCCCTGCCAACCCGCAGGCCCCGGTTCTCAGAAAGGTCCTCTTATCCATCTGGTTTAACTGTACTTTCTATTCGATCTGTCTATTTATCATTAAAATATATTTCCTCCCATACAGATCCCTGTTCAAACCATTTCAGTTTCAATATATCTCTTTTTCCAAGTACTCTTTTTGCTCCCAGACTCAATCCTTTACCATCTTCAAAAGACAGGGTGTTTGTATCACTATTCCCCATGATCATGATTTCCTGTCCGTCAAATTGCCCTGCAACGATTTGAGGATTTGCGCTTATTTCAACAGCTTCATTTTGAGAACAATACATAGCAGGATTTAGCATGGACGATGTAATTCCTGTTCCGGGATCAACTGCTGAAATCGTTGCCCAGCCATTCTGCCTGGCTCCCTTCCATTCGATCGTCGCAGTGCCAAGACCTATCCAGTCTGCTCCGATATCACTGTTGTAATCAAGGGTGATCACTGCATTTCTGTCCATGGCATGCTTACCATCAAATTTAGCCAGCGTACCCTTATTGGCGATGGTGTTTTTACCCAGCTTAAAATCCCTGTAATAATATATGTTGCTGCTACCAGGCTCTCTCGCCAATGTGATGCAGGCATCCACTTCCGGTTTCACAACCGAAGCAGAACCATTTAAAATATAGTTATTGGATATTTCCAAACCCCGGATCACATGGGCATAACTTCCATCATATCCTGTTTCCAGGTAGATATCACCGCCGCCGTTAAATTCAAAATGATTGCCCTGAATCATTCCCGATGAAAATGTATTTGAAGCGAGTACGCCTGTTGAACTAATATAAATGCCTGTATTGCCATTGTTTTCTATAATGTTGTACAGTATTTGAATACTGCTCCCCCAGATCCATATCCCATATCCATGGTTTTTGATCAGGTGGCATTTCTCAATTCGAATGGCATTCAGTTGGTTGCCTGAGGAAATGCCAACTCCGTAAATGCCGCCCAGGTGATTTTCCTGACACTTTACATGGGAGATAACATGATTGTGAATATGGCCTATGTCTGTATCAAATTTAATTCCCCATCCCCCCATTTGATAGATATAGCAATCCCGAACCAAATAGTCTGCCGGACCCTGAAATACAATTCCGTGCTGATTCTTAAAATACGGTGAATTGGAACCTGTAATATATAATCCCTCAATAATTCCCCCCTCCGGGTATCCGGCATCAATATCAATGGTCAGAACAGGTTTATTCAGTGCAGCAATAAGATGGGATGTCTGTCCGCCTCCATAGGAAACCGAACCAACACCCCTTAAATCGGGAGTGCGGGTACTTCCTGTTCCAAATCCAACATTTATAGAATCAACCAGATAATTACCCGGAGGGAAAAACACGGTACCATTTCCTGCCGCATCGACAGCATGCTGAACAGCTTCCGTATCATTTGTAACACCATCACCTGTTGCACCATAGGATTTGACATTAAACCATCCGTTTCCGTCCCTGAGCGCATCAGTCAGATTGTTCTTATCTGTTTGTGCGTTCAGAGAGAAGGCCAAACACAGTGTACAGATGATTGTTGGTAATCTCTTCATGGCTGTTTGCGATCAAGGTTGTTGTCTTTTTCCGGACTGAAGATACAATCCTGCGGCCACATTGATTCCACAGAACAAGATAAAGGTATTGGAAACGCCGATCAAGGGGACCAGAAAGAGGGGAGGGATCAGGCAACCCATGGCAGCTCCTGCCAGGTCGGCACTGTAAAGTCGTCCGGCGGAAGCAGCGATATTGTTGTTCCTCATGGACAACAGGATTCCGTAAACCGAACCGACCACGGCTCCGGGTATGAAATTAAGAAGCCCGAGGATGCTCATACCAATCCATTGCCTATGGAAAAGCTGTTCCATATTCAGCAGGACCACTGCTCCGGCTCCGACAAGGGCCAGGATCCACATGATTACGGTGGTTTTATAGGTTGCAGGATCTTTCCAGATCACCTTCCAAAGCATTGCTCCGGCCACAAGTCCACCCATAAACAGGCTGATCATCAATGGAGTCACCAGGTAGGCAAATCCATAGAAGGATTGCGCCACCATGATCATGACGATTTGCATACCGGAACCGGTGAAACCGGCCACAAACATTCCCGTGTACCTTCTGGAGTATGAGAACAAGAGAAGTATTAATATAAATAAACTTAGTAAGAAAATGTAAAACAGCCTGTTACCATCAGTTTTAATATTCCAGGAAGTAAGACTCTTAAAGAAAAGTACCGGTCTAAGGTCGCTGTTGATGGTGCCCTTGTAATCACTCATCCGTTCCAACAGGAGGTCACGCTCAAAGGCCATCCTGGAAGCATCCAGGAAATCCGGATGTACATAGACGGTTTGGATGGGATGATTATGCAGCAGGAACGGTATATCCAGTGACAAGGGTTGTTCTGAAGCCAGGAAGAAGGTTGCATAACCGGGAATGATGGTAACATGGTTAAACACTTTCTTGAGGGTATTGTAGGTGATGCCCAGCTGTTCGCTTCCGGTATCATTGATATAGTTTCCCCCAGCTGGCATTTGCATGCTGAAAACTCCTCCGGGATTCAAATGTGATTTCACCAGCCGGTAGAATTCAACGGTAAAATACCTGTTCCACCCCAGGGTAAGAGGCTCGCATGCAGTGGAGATGATTACATCATAACTTGCAGTGTCAGAGCGGATCAGCCAGCTTCTTCCGTCCATTTCTATAAACCGGTGTCTGCCCTGGGTTTGCAGATGCTTTTCTCCCAACCTGTACATCCACCTGTTGGCCTCGCAATAATCAAAGACTTTTGGGTCATATTTGGCCACTTCGGTCTCCAGTCCTGCCAATCCTCCGCCAATGAGCAAGAAAGATTCCGGGTGCGTGCGTTGAAGAGCGGGGTAGTGAACCTGTTCTTCGCATAGCGCAGGTTCATTGGAACTGATTACCGGATTCATGTCCAGATACCCTGTCACAAGGCCATCACGGCTGGTGTAGGAGATATTGCCATGGGGTGTATCCTTGGTCTCAAGGATACGTTCATCCTTGAAACGGAGGCTTTCCAAACCATTCCTGACGCCCGGGAACAGGGCAGCCCCGAAGGTCAGCAAAGCTGCAAGAATAATGGTGATCCTGACTGTAAAACCTCCGGGATAGCTGAAGAAAATGACCAGGATGAGCGCCGTAATGATGAAGAGAAGAAGAATGACCTGGATATTGTTGAAAAGGAAAACTAGAACCAGCCCGAACAGGATTCCACCGGCCAGGGACCCCAGTGCATCAAGCATATAAAAGGTTGCATCCACCTTTTGTCCTCTCACAGCCCTTGTGAAATAAGAGAAAAGGAAGCCGGAAACCAGCGTGAACGGTATGATCAGCAGCATGTAACTGAGGGAGGAGAGGATTCCCGGGATCATTCCGGGAGGTAGAATAAACCGGGTTAGAAAAACCAAAAGGAGATAGATAACAACCGGGAATCCAGACAGGATGACCAGTGTTTTTAGCAGTGTGGGTCCGGAAATTCTTGGTTTGTAAACCGACCCGGCCCGCGCACCCAGGGCCGTGAGCACCATCCACAAGGCCAGAAAAATGCCAATCACCAGTTCGTTCCCATGCAGGGATTTGATGTATTCCCTGAGCAGGACCAGTTGGGTGATCATGGTAATGAAACCCAACAGTAGAAAGAGGATTCTCACCTGGATGGGTTTGTAATCCAGGAAGGGGAGCAGGTTTTCTTCAATGTGCCGGGCATGCAATATGTTCAATGCCCTTCGGTAGTAACCCAGATGCCAGGTGAGGTGAAATATGGCCACAAAGGCCAGGCCTATTCCCATGTCCACATGCCATTGCATCGCTTTGTCGATCCAGGGAATATTCAGTTTGTAATTGACTTTGATTGCCAGAAACAGGCCAAGCATTGAAGAAGAGAAAAAAAACAGCAGCAGAAAGGCATTCCAAATCTGCCTGTGACGGTTTCTATCCAGCATTTGTAACCGTACCGATAACATGCTTCCCAGGTAGGTAAGTATCAGCAGGATACCAAGTGGAATCAGATGATAGGGACCCTGGGTCATGGAAGTTTAAAGTTTAAAGTTAAAAGTTAAAAGAAAACCGAAGGAACTGAGGGGCTAGCCGAAG
This sequence comes from Bacteroidota bacterium, assembly GCA_043797815.1. GTDB lineage: Bacteria > Bacteroidota > Bacteroidia > Bacteroidales. The sequence continues at coordinate 23,118 of JAZDPG010000098.1, read as the reverse complement.
AAATGGTTAATGGTTGTTGGATTCGCCGAATACGATGGCTTCATACACGAATAATTCGGCCTCTTTCCATCCATCCCAACCGATCTGGGCTTTGTCTCTGGCACAATGCCCCAGGAACTCCTCTTTTTTCCATCCTGTTTGTGCTGCAACCTGGGGCAGGTAGGTTCCGGAATTACCGCCTTTCCTCATATAGATTCCGTGCCGGCCCGGTATGAATTCTTCAATGGATTCGATCTTGCGGAGCGGTGTCAGAACCGATATCTCGATGCTTATGTTTTCCAGTTCTCCTTGATCTACCGGGTAAAAGCGGGTATCCCTGGTGGCTGCTGCCACAGCCATTTCCTGAACAACCCTGTAGAGCGGATCAACGGGGAGAAAGCTGCCAATGCATCCCCGAAGTTGCCCGTGTTTATAAAGACTTACAAATGCACCGGCAGGTTGGAGCAGGATCTCGGGAATTTCAGCTTCCTCAATCACCGGAATTTCATGGGTCGTTAAGTATGATTCAAGGGTCCTACGGGAGATGGAGAGCAGGGCATCCTTCTCCAGCTGGTCAAGGGAGAACTGATCCGGTATGGATTGATGACCGGCAATGGCCCAGTATCCCACCACCCGGTCTTTATCTCCAATGGGGCTGTCTCCGGAGTTCCGGTAAAGAATGGGAGTCATAATCATCTGCTCTGCCTTTTCAGACATATAGAGCAGCGTCATCACCGAATTCCACCCGCAACAGGGCGTGGCCAGGTTTTCAACAGGTTCCCTGCTGTTCTTTCCCAGGATGCTGTAAAAATGCTTTGGATCATTCTGCAGGACTGCATCTCCTGTGGATTTATCAATCCTGACCGCCTCGCTGTATTCGGGATAGTGGGAGAAATCTGAACTGATCACAAACAGGTTATCGGGTGTGAAGTAGGGCATCAGGGCTGCTGCCAGTTCTCTGGATGTGGCCACTGAGGATGAACCAATCACAATGGGAACAATGGCGGGGATGTGATCAAAATGGTACTGGATCAGGGGGATCTGTACCTCGATGCTGTGCTCCCGGTCGTGGGCCTTTGGATTGAAACGGATGATGTTATTTTTTGCGATAAGTTCGCCGGCAATCTGGCGGTTTACAAGGACCTCACCCAGTGGTGTCAGGTAATTACCGATGGAATATACCGAAGCTCCCTCAAAATGCTCCCTGTGTGAAGAGGCAATGATAAAAATATTCTTGTATACAGCATCTTTGGGTATGCTCTTAAAACCCGATGCTGCAACCAGCCCTGAGTAGCCGTAACCCGCGTGGGGAACGATCAGGCACCTGACTTTCCCATCCAGCATCTTGGGGGTGGCACCGGAATAAAGCTGGCTGAGCTGTGATTCCAGCGATTGTTTGGTCCCATTGTAGAAAGTACCTGCAAAGACCGGTTGGCGGTTTACAGGGGCTGAAGTTTCCTGTGCATACAGACTACCCTGCAGGAATGTGGTGGCAAGGAGACCAATTAGCAGTTGAATGTGATAACGTGATTTCATGATGTTGGTCCGGATCAAAGTTACCCATATTTGAAGAAATCCCTGTATTCCCGGTAAAATTCCTCAAGCTGCATCATTTTCTCGTACATGAATTTGTGCGCATCTGCCCATGTATCCCGGTTGTATATGTCCACACCCTCCATTTGTACATAGATTCGGCTCACTGACTTCCCATTTTCACGGATGTATTCAATCTCCCAGATCATGGGACCCTTCATCACTCCCTCCAGAATCTTTTTTACCGACTCCAGTTTTTCAAATAATTCCAGTCGTTTGTCCATGTTTCTGGTTTCCAGGTCTATGCCCACCTGGGCAACCTTTCTGTCCACGTAAAACCGGAGGTTCAGCGCTTTGACACCCGTATCAGCCAGGATCCAGTTCCCCGGCAGCTTTTTACGCAATCGCCTTCCCGAGGAAAAGGTTTTGAACCGCTCCCAGAACTCCTGTCTTAATGCTTTGGCTTCTTCTTTGCTGAACATGGTAATCTCAAAATTAAGTGATAAAATCATATCTTCAACCCTGATATGAAGCAAGACTACGATTACATTGTAATAGGGTCCGGTTTCGGGGGATCCGTTTCCGCCCTGCGATTGTCAGAGAAAGGTTACCGGGTTCTGGTGATCGAAAAGGGGAAAAGGTGGAAACCCGAAGATTTCCCCAGGACAAACTGGAACCTTAGAAAATGGCTCTGGCTTCCCCTTTTCCGTTTCCACGGGTTTTTTAAAATGACTTTCATGCGTCATGTGGGTATTCTCAGCGGTGTGGGGGTAGGCGGAGGTTCCCTGGTCTATGCAAATACCCTGCCCCGCCCGGAGCAGGCCTTTTTCAAATCAGGCAGTTGGGCCGGTCTGGCCGACTGGGAAGCTGAACTTGAACCCCATTACCGGGAAGCTGAACGGATGCTCGGTGCCACGCAGAACCCGGAATTGTTCGAAGCCGACCTGGTTCTGAAGGAAGTGGCATCCGGGTACAAGCAAGGGGACCGTTTTGAACCCACCAGGGTGGCCGTATTCTTCGGGGAGCCTGAGAAAAAGGTGGAAGACCCATATTTTGACGGAAACGGCCCGGTGCGCTCAGGGTGCAACCATTGCGGGGCTTGCATGACCGGCTGCAGGCACAATGCCAAGAATACACTGGATAAGAATTACCTTTACCTGGCCGAACAGCTGGGTGCAGAAGTGATGGACGGCACAAAGGTGATTCGCATCGAACCTGAAGGAAACCATTCCGGGGAACAAGGCTACAGGATCTTGGTACGCGACTCTTTGAAATTCATAAAAAGAAAGCGCTTCATAACAAGCCAGGGCCTGATCCTTTCGGGAGGAGCCCTGGGTACGGTACGCCTGCTGCTGAATATGAAAAGAAAGCATCTGAAGGAACTCAGCGGGCAGCTGGGGGACCAGATCCGGACCAACAATGAGAGCCTGGTGCTTGTACACTCCAGGCAAAAGGAGAAGGATTTCTCGAAAGGAGTAGCCATCGGCTCCATCTTTCCGCCTGATCAGGACACCCACCTGGAAGCTGTAAGGTACGGCAGCGGATCGGGATTCTGGAAGATGATGGCGGTTCCCCTGACCCATGGCAAAAGCGTGGCGGGCCGGATTTTTAAACTAACATGGAGGCTCATCACCAGGCCTGCCTCATGGTTGCGCATCTATGTAAGCCGTAACTTTGCTGAAGATTCCATGATCCTTTTGTTTATGCAGCACCTGGACAGCACCCTCAGGTTCAAAAGAGGCCTGGTGAATCTGCGTTCCACCATTTCACAGGGGGAACCACCATCTGCCTTTATGCCACTGGCCAGGGAACTTGCCGAAGCCACCTCCCGGGTGATCGATGGTACACCTTTTGTAATGGCCACCGAAGCACTCACCGGTACACCCACAACCGCCCATATCCTGGGAGGATGCGTGATAGGGAAGGATATAAAAACAGGTGTGATCAACAAAGAACATAAAGTCTTTGGCTACAGCAATATGTATGTGTGTGATGGCAGCGCCATATCGGCCAATCCGGGCGTAAATCCGGCACTGACCATCACGGCAATGACCGAAAGGGCCATGGCTGGAATTCCGGAAAAGAAATAGTTTTGTATATTGCTGTAGCATCGGTTAAATAATTCGTATATGAGTGAACGCAAGCATCAGGCCTGGAATTTTTGGTCAGCTTTCTTCTTTTTCGCTATGGTACTCCTGGTGGGATACCTGTTTGAAAAAAAGGGAATTGAAATTGAAGATATAACACTCAAAGAAGCCATCGTCATTGTTCTGGCTTCTTACCGGATGACCAGGATTATTGTATTTGAGAAGATATTCAAGTACCTCAGGGATATGGTCAAACAGAGGGATAAGCTCTATATCATTGGTACCGTTGGCAACATTATTACCTGTCCCTGGTGTGCAGGGGTGTGGGTCACCCTGATTATCGTGGTATTCTATTACCTTGTACCCTACGGGACCCTGCTGACCTATGTGCTGGCCCTGGCAGGAGTTGCATCCATTGTCATTCTCTATTCAAACATGCTGCAGATGAGGGCTGACCGAAAGCAGAGAATCCACGAGAGGAACAAGAGTCTGGGTGAGAATTTCCACTAAAGGAAGAACAGGGCCACTCCTCCCACAGAGACCAGGGCGCCGATGATTTCCAGGGCCTTGATCTTCTCTTTTTTTATTAAAATAGCCGGGGGAATGATCATGACCGGTGTAAGGGCCATCAGGGTGGCTGCAATCCCTGTATCGGTATGTTGAACCGCAAGCAGAGAGAAACTTACACCCAGGAACGGCCCTGTAAATGAACCAATGGTCATGAATTTCATGGCCCTCAGATCTTTAAGGGCCCCAAAGAGGTATTTCCATCTTTTGAACAGGGTGATGACAATGGAAAATCCCACCACACCGGCGATAATCCTGATCTGGGTGGCTGAAAATGCATTCATGTCCTGCATCCCCTTCTTGCTGAGAACCAGTCCGGCTGCCTGACCTACAGCCCCGCCAAGCGCCAGAATGCAACCAAGAACAAGCGGCCCCATTTTCAGCGTTTTGCCGAAGGCTCCCTTCTGTATATCTATCTTGGTGGACATGACCAGGACAATACCCAGGAGCGTGATGCCCATGCCCAGGAATTCCATGCCGGTAAGTACCTCTCCCAACGTGATCCAGCCGATCAGCGCTGTGATGGGAGGGACCATGGCCATGATCAGCATCGAGATACGGGCCCCAATCATGATAAAGGCGCGGAACAGGAAAAAATCCCCCAGCACGAAACCTACCAGTCCCGACATGACCAGCCAGAACCACTGGTATCGGGTGGCCATGGGGATAAATCCGTCGTTCATGATGGCATTGTATATGGAGAGGAATACAAGCCCGATGACCAGCCGGATCAGGTTCAGGGAGAGGGCGCCAACCCGCTTCCCGGCTGATTCAAATGCCATGGCCGTTACGGTCCAGCAAACAGCCGTAAGCAAGGCTGCTACTTCACCCAGGTATTGATGCAATGGATTGAGATTTATTCAGGAGGCCAAAGATAGTTATTCAAACCCAATTGAATTTACCGGCTGTTGCTGTATTTGACAATCAGCTTGTCATGCAGGCCATTGTACATGTCGAGTACCTCATCCATCTTTCCCTGAGAGTAGTTGGTCAGGTATTCCAGGGCCTTTTCAGGTTTCTTCCGGTAAAGTTCAAGTGCCTCCCTGTCTACTTCATCCCTTTCCGAAAAGAGCTTCTCCTCGTAGGGGTCACGCACCTCCCACACATCCCTGATGGCTTCCTGCCATTTCAGGTACAGGAGGTTGTCCACAAAATCAATGGCCCAGCAGGCCGACTGGTTGTTGTAGGTGGTGGGATCGAAATTCTTATAGCATGCGGCGATTTCCTGTGTACCGGCATAGATGGGGACATAGGGACTTGTATAGGCGTTGTCCAGGAAGACCCAGTAGATGCCGCCAATGGGATCGGGGAGCCATCCCCTGAGTTGGGCGATCATCCCGTAATAACCCTGGGGACGGGCCACATTCCTGCGGTTGTTGATGTCCAGCAGTTCCCGCATTTCTTTACTCGGGAAAGGTGTGGCCAGCGGGCTTTTCTTCATCCCGCCCTGACCATCAGGCACGTACCAGTCGTAGTCTTCGGTCATGTCGAAAATGGTCCCCTGAAAGGTGGATCGCTGGAAAGCCATCACATCGCTGACGGAGATCTTTCTCTCGGGCTTGACCGAAGTGGGGTAGATGGAGAGGGGTTCCACATACTGGATGTACTGGTTGTAACCCATCATATGCCCATCTCCCAGGCTTCGTTCGGGCCAGTCGAAGTAGGAAGGGGCATAGGTGCTGTAGAACAACCACAGGCGGCTTGTGGCCCACTCACGGGGCATGGGTGCATAGATGTCCTGCCAGATGAAAGGCCTGGATCCGTCCGGATCATACCAGCCATGGTCGATGGCTGCCTTTTTGTAATTGGGTGAGACCATGAAATTTTCACTGTCGTTCTCATCGATCTCCTTGATAATGCTCCAGTTGGCAATAACCAGCGCATGGTCTTCGGGTATCCGCTGTGCTGCCCAGATGGCACCGGGCTCCCCGCTTTCCGGGTCCCAGTCCGAACCCACGCTGAATACCTCAAAAACCCATATCTCTTCTGTATCCCCGATTACCAGGGTTTCCGATTCGCCCACACAGGAAGGGAGGAATCCGTAAGTATCCATGAGGTGGCCGATAAAGGCGGTGGCTTCCCTGGCAGAGGTAAAGCGTTGCAGGGCAAATGCCTGGGCCTGTTCCACGGTCATGATCTGTTTGCAACCTGCCATATCTATTTTGAGCTCCTCGCGCTGACTGGTGGTGCTTTCCGCAATGGCAAGCTGGTGTTCATTCATATGCGGATAAGCCGAATGGAAGTAGGTGTAGGTCCTTTCCACCTGCGGGATCTGTCCGATCACATCCCCGAAGTCATCCAGCGCGCGGTCTATATCCAGGATGCCCCAGTGGACGGAGGCCATCTCACCCTTTTGAAAGGTCTGCCCATGAACCACCCTGATCCTGTTGTCAGGACCACAGTCGGTGTGTGATACAATCACCGAACCATCGGCCGAGGCACCCTTTCCAACGGCAATGATGGTGCACGGATAGATTTCTGCCGATGCAAGTGAAATGAAGGCGATCAATAGGCCTCTGGATAAAGAAACATGTTGTTTTATCATGTTAATGGGAGATTTTATTTAATTTGGATTTCAATTTAGGAAACATTCCTGAATTACCCGCTTACCTGAAGGAGACGGCCGTACTCAAAATTAGCTGTCATGATATTGAATAACCTGGTCGTTGCCCTGCGCAATGCATGGAGAAACAAAATATACACATTCATTAATTTGCTGGGATTGTCCATGGGCATAGCCAGTTCCATGATCATCCTCCTTTTCGTACTTGATGAAGTTAGTTTTGACCGGCACAATGAGCATTTCAGTGATATCTACAGGATCTGTATCAGGGGCAAAATCCAGGGGAATGAACTGGAAGCCGCCCTTTCCAACGCTCCCATGGGGGCCACGCTTAAAAGTGATTTTCCTGAAGTAGAAGAGTTTACAAGGCTGTTTACCTTCGATGGAGATCCAATCGTAAGGTATAATGACAAGGTATTTATCGAGGAGAACTTCTATTACGCCGATTCCACCTTTTTTAATGTGTTCACTGCCCCGGTGGTTTTTGGGGATCCCGGCGGATTGTTGAACAGACCCAATACGGTGGTGTTGACGGAGGAGGCGTCCAGGAAATATTTCGGGAATGAAGATCCGGTTGGAAAGATGCTGTATGTGGGACAGCGGGAAAGGGAATTTGAGGTTAGCGGAGTTGTGAAGGGATTTCCCGAAAACTCACATTTCCGGTTTAACATGCTGGGGTCCATGTCATCCATTTACATTGCTGACAGGACAGAGTGGCTGGGAAACAACAATTATACCTATATCAGGCTTCGTCGCGGAGTTGATCCGGACAGTGTGGAAGCAAAGTTCCCGGATCTGGTTGCAGCACATATGGGGCCGCAACTGGAGGAGATTCTGGGCCTCACCATGGAGGAGTTTTTTGCTTCGGGGAATACGTACGGTTATTTCCTACAGCCGCTGGGAAAGATTCACCTGGAATCGGACCTGCAATTTGAGATCAATCCGGGCGGGAGCAAGGCATCGGTCATCATATTCTCGGTGATCGCTGTGTTCCTGATTATCATCGCTTCCATCAATTTTATGAACCTGGCCACTGCCAGTGCGGCCAAAAGGGCAACCGAGGTGGGGATCAGAAAAGCTGCAGGGGCCGATAAGAAACGTCTCATCCGGCAGTTCCTTACCGAGTCATTCCTGGTGACATCAATGGCCCTGGTTCTGGCCATTGTGATGGTTGAACTCGCCCTTCCCGGATTCAATGATCTGGCCGGTAAAAAATTGCAACTGGACGCTTTGGAAGGCTGGAAATTGTTTGTTGGGATGTTGTTCATCGGGATATTTGTGGGCTTTGTGTCGGGAAGTTACCCTGCCTTTTTCCTCTCTTCATTCAAACCGGCTGCAGTGTTGAAAAGCGGTGCCATGCGGGGGATCAGGGGGAATGGTTTACGAAGGGTCCTGGTGACATTTCAATTCGTGGTGACCATTGTTCTGTTTATCTGCACCATGGTGGTGAACCGGCAGATGAAATTCCTGCAGTCGAAGGACCTGGGATTCAATAAAGAGAACCTGGTGGTCATAGACAGGGTCCATGTACTGGAGAACCGGCTGGACGCCTTCAGACAGGAGTTGCTGAGAAATCCACTTGTACTGAAGGCCACAGCCTCAAGTGAAGTACCCGGAGGACTGATCGGAGACAATGCCTTTCTGCCCGAAGGAGAGGCTGCAGATGAGACCCATTCCATCAACAACATCTGGGCTGACTGGTATTTCATGGAAACCTACCAGCTTGAAATGATCCAGGGCAGGTGGTTCCGGGAAGATAATCCCACCGATTCCATGGCCCTGATCATGAACCAGGCGGCTGTCAGGGCGCTTGGTTTTGAAAATCCCCTGGACAAACGTCTGTATGCCACATTTGGAGAGGATACCGGGATTCCGCTGCCGGTCATAGGGGTGGTCAGAGATTTTTATTTTCAATCCCTGCACCAGGAGGTCCGTCCCCTGATCATCCAGTTTGCAAGAGACAGCAGGTACAAACTTACGGTCCGGATCAGTGGAAACCAGACTGCTGAAACCCTTCACTTCATTGAGAAGACATGGGATGCATTCATTGAACAGCAGCCCATTCACATGACCTTCCTGAAGGAGGACCTGGCCGTGCTTTACCACAATGATGAAAAGACAGCCACGGTGTTTTCGATTTTCTCCGTACTGGCCATCTTCATTGCCGCACTGGGCTTGCTTGGACTGGCATCTTTCAGTGCTGCACAGCGTACCAAGGAGGTTGGGATCCGGAAGGCCATGGGAGCCTCTGTCTCCGGTGTCCTGATCACCCTGTCAAAAGAGTTCATCTGGCTGATCCTTATTGCAACACTGGCAGCCTGGCCCATCGCATATTTCATCATGAAGGACTGGCTCCAGAACTATCCCATTCGGATCGGCCTTGAACTGCAGGTATTTATCATCAGTTCCCTGCTGGCCTTTATCGTGGCCAGTGTAACCGTACTCGTGAGGGTTTTCCAGGCTGCATCCATGAATCCCGTCATGTCGCTGCGGTATGAATAAGGGAAAAGGTGAAAGGGAAAAGTACATGGAGATTTCTGTAATTCTGGCATATTACAACAACCTGGGGAACCTTGAGCTGATGCTTGAAGCGTTTGAGAAGCAGACTTTCAGGGACTTTGAAGTGATTGTGGCCGAAGATGACCACAACCCGGAAACGGAATCATTTTTAAACAAAAGAAGGCCGCTTTACCATTTTCCGATCCTTCATGTGAACCAGGCTGAGAAAAAAGGTTTTCGCAAGACCACCATGCTGAACAAGGCAATCCGTGAATCCAGGGGAAGAACACTGGTTTTTATTGATGGGGACTGCATTCCGCATAAAAGCTACCTGATGCAGCATCAGAAGCATTCAAAGCCCGGTGTTTACAATTACGGCAGAAGGGTATTGCTGGGAGAAAAGTTCACACATCACCTGAAGAGGAAAAAGTCATTCTCATCGCTGCACTTTTTCTCCTTGCTTTTTTCAGATTCCTCATTGATCAAGGAAGGCATTTACTGGCCCTGTTTTGGTTTGCATCCAAAGAACCGGAAGCTGTCCGGATGCAACTGGGGCATTCAGAAGGAAGACATTTTAAGCGTAAATGGTTTTGATGAAGACTACGTAAGGCCCGGAGTAGGAGAGGACTTTGATGTGGAATGGAGGTTGAAAGCGGCGGGAGTCAGGAAGAGGTCCATCAGGAACAAAGCCAATGTATATCACCTGTACCATCCGAAGAACTCCACCACAGAGGATGGAAGGCACAATGAAGCCCTGATGGAGAAAAAGATGGAGGCCAACCGGGTCAGGTGCCTGAACGGATTGATACCCCTGAATGAATAAAATAGCCCTCCTTCATTGATATTGTGCTACATTCCCTGACGGTTCAGGTATCTCAAATGATCCGGCGCTTCTTCAGAAGAGAGCTTTCCATCCATGGCCCTTTCCCTGAATTCCCTGCTGGCATCATAGTAGGATTGAGAGAGGTCTACTTCAGAAAGCAGGATGCCAGGCTCGTCCCGATCAAGTTTGCTTTCAATTAAGCCGTCCGGTGTTATGAAATGGCATGGCCAGCTGCCGGGTGCTGAAGAGTTGGAAAGCGACATGTAAAAATGGTTGGTTGCAGCCCGGGTCTGTGCGGTCACAGGCATGATCAAGGGATGGATGCCACCGGGTTTCTGGCGGGCATTGTAGAAGGACTGGAAGATTACATCCACATTCAACTTGCGGTATTCCCTGTATAACTCGGGGAATCTCACATCAAAGCAGATAAGCAGTCCGCACTTTACTCCGTTGATCTCAAAAACAACATCATGTGCCCCCGCTGAAAAAAAGTCCAGATCACCGCTTGTGCAGAAACGTTTGTCATAACGATCAATGATTTTTCCGGTGGTATCGATCAGGTAAAGACAATTCATGGGTTTGTATCCTTCCCCCAGCCAGTGCATGGATCCTAACAGAACCCTGATTTTCAGTTCTGCTGCAAGATCCATGACGGATTCAGTATAATGACGGAGATCGTCCCAGTCATATCCTTCTAAAGAGGTGAGATCCACCCCGGGATAACCTGAAAGTGCACACTCGGGGAAATGGACAATCTCGGCTCCCGAATCTGCAGCAGCTTTCATTTGTTGCATGATCCAGGCTGCATTTTGTCCCACGTTGGCAGATACAGGGAACTGGCAGGAGGCCACTCTGATTTTGCCGTTGACCCCTGCACTCTGACTGGCAAAGACTTGAACAGGGCTGAGGGGGACAAGGAGCAGCATCATGCCAATGGGTATGACAAGAAATTTCATGGTTTAGAATTTAACAGCGGTATGGAAATGTACGAAAATATTTCCGACGGTATCTTACATTAGACTAACTTCACCGGCAGAGAATAATTCTTCATTTCCTTCCGAATTCGTTGGTTGTACGGAACCGGGAATATCTTTTCAGGCGCTCTGTTTTACCTGGCCCTCGGATATCCGTTCTGAAATGCCAGCTGAATATTACAACAAATATTGATTATTTGATTAGATTTAGAAAACCAACCAATCCAACTTTTATCATTATGAAAAACATTTCCAGAAGGAGGTTTATCAACAACAGCATGATTGGAGCAGCCGGTCTGGCATCGCTTCCTCTTATTAAGAACTTCGGGATGAGCGCCAACAATACCATCCGGATCGGCTTTATCGGCCTTGGCCAACAGGCCATGAACCTGTTGAATGGTTTTAGCAGAATAAAGAATGTTCAGATCGTTGCCGGTGCCGACGTCTATGGTATCAAAAGAGAAAGGTTCGAGCAGCGGGTCAGGGAATATCATCAGTCGGTCAATCAAAAGGCTGATATTACCACCTGTAAAGACTACAGGAAGGTCCTTGACCGGTCTGATGTGGATGCCGTGGTTATTGCTACGCCCGATCACTGGCATGCCCTCATTTGCATTGATGCCTGCAATGCAGGGAAGGATGTTTACCAGGAAAAACCCATTACATTCACCATCAAGGAGAGTCTGAAGGTAGCTGCGGCAGTTCGCAGAAACAACATCATATTTGCAACCGGAAGCCAGCAGCGCTCCGACAGCAATTACCAGCATGCGGTCCACATGGTTCACCGCGAAGCCTTTGGGAAATTGAAGAAGGTGTATGCCTACGTGGGGCCGGGGCCTGATCCCTACAATTTGCCGGAGGAGGCCATCCCGGCAGACCTGGACTGGAACCAGTGGCTGGGGCCCATGCCGGCAGTTCATTTCAATTCGGCACTGAACCCGCCCATTAGTCTGAACCCGCCCATGAATGAAACTTTCTGGGCCAGGTGGAGATATTATAAGGAAACAGGCGGCGGTTTTACATGCGACTGGGGAGCCCATAACTTCGATATAGGCCAGTGGGCATTAAAGAAAGACCACAGCGGACCGGTCAGGGTGATTCCCCCGGGGTACCAGGGAGCCAAGGCGCTGACTTACGTCTATGACAACGGCCTGGAAATGACCAATGAGCCTTATGACGAGAATAAAACGCTGGGGCTTAAATTCTGGGGCGAAGACGGATGGATTGAAGTCTCCAGGGGGAGCATTGCTGCCTCCGATGATTCACTTCTTCCGGTAAAAGAGGAGAATGAAGATGCAGGTCTTTATGAAAGGAGTTCGCTTCATCTGGAAAACTTCATTGATGCCGTAAAGGCGCGTATCGATCCCATTGTACCTGTGGAAGTTGGTCAAAGAACCGTTGTCTGTTGTATCCTGGGAAATGTGGCCTATGAATTAAACAGGCCGGTAAGCTGGTCTCCCGAAGAACAGTATTTCGTCAATGACCCTGAGGCAGAGAAGTTCTATCACCGCGCGTACGAGAACGGATATAAATTATAAATCTTTTAAGCTATATTCATATCCCTGATGATGGTATCCTTTCCTTTATAGGCGAGGGTGCCGGTGTAATTGTTTTTCATGGTGAAGCCTTTGAACTGCCAATCGGTGGCCTCAAATCCATACATGACGGACCGTAGCCTGATGTTTCCTTTTTCGAGTGAAAATTCAAGATTTTCAGGAGTCAGGCGCATGCCTTCCCCAATGGCTTTCAGATACGATTCCTTGAAGGTCCAGAACTGGAAGAACAAGGATAGTTTTTGTCCCGGATATTTCAGGAAATAGATTTTCTCACCCGAAGTAAGGTTCTTCTCTATAAGCTGGTCTAAGTCAGGAAGATTCCTGATCTTTTCGATGTCGATCCCCACTTCTGTATCCCTGGAGAATGCATATACACAGAGCTCATGGGAATTGGAATTATTGAAAAAGAGAGAGGGATCGTTGATGAGAAAGGGTTTGCCTTTTTGACTGGCAACCAGGATTACATCTGCAGGTTCGATATGCAGGTAAGCCGAGATCAAAACCCTTAGGACAGCCTGTGTGATGATATAGCTATGCTGTTTTGGTTCAAACTTGTAGTAGGATGCTTTCTTTTTTTCCTCAGGGGACAGAATGGATCGAAGCTTTTCAATCTTCTCTTTGGAAGGAACTAGTGTAGCTGTCCACAAATGAATTTCCCCCTTTAGAAGTTGTGGGAATTTCACCCTGCCAGGCTGATCCTGCACAATCACATCCTTCAGTGATTCAGGAAATTCTGCTTCCTTATACATTGGCAAACTCCATTAACTCTTCAGAAAGGATCTCCAGGAGTTCCTCCCTGTTATCCCTGCAGAAAAGGTGACTGCCGTTGACACGGATAAACCTGAATTCACCCGAGGTATGTATCCTCCATGCCTTTACCTGCTCTTCGGTAAATACCGTATCCTGTTTCCCGGCCAAAGCTGTAATGGAACAACTCAGGGGCTCGTCCTCATGGTAGGTGTACCGTTTTCCCAGCAAAATGTCTGCCCGAAGGGCAGGAAGCATCTCCCTGATCAGTTCCTTGTTCTCCAGAACCGACTCGGGTATTTCAAGCGACCGGAGGTGGTTGATGATATTGGGGATATTTTTATCCATATACACTTCATCATCCGCAATGGCATCGAGGAACTTGAAAGGACTAACCAGGTGTGGGGAACGCCATCCGCCCACCATAAACTTTACAGGTTGAATCCCTTTCTCCCTTCTCAGGTACCTGGCCAGTTCCAGCCCGATACCCGCTCCGGCACTGTGGCAGTAAAAGGCAACCGGGCAGTTCAGCAGCGGATCGATCACATCTGCAATGGCTTTGACCAGGTCCAGATGGTTGTCAATGGGTTTTTCACCGGCACGCTCTTCACGTCCCGGGTATTGAATGGCACATACTTCGATGCCATCCTTCAGGGAATCACTCCAGCTGTTGTAGACGGATGCACCCCCCGCAAAATAGGGCAGGCAGAAGAGCCTTATTCTCGGATTGTCAATCTTCTTTGTCCGCACTACCCATTTCTCCAATTCCGGTCTCTCTGATCCAGGGCCATCCTCAGATCCAAGCTGACCGCTCATCTCCTCCAGGATCTGCCCGGTCATCTCCTGCAGCGAGGGACCTTTCATGATCCGCATCATGGAGTAATCCACTCCCACACTGCTCTGGATCCAGTTCCGGATCTGGTTGGCCATCAAGGAGTCCAGCCCATACTTCGTCACCGGTTCTGTGGGATCCACCTTATCTGCAGAGGAACCCAGTACCCTGGCGAAAGTATCACGCAAACGGGTTCCCAGGATTTCTACCTGTTCTTCCCTGTTCAGCTTTTTTAATGTGGCATTTAATCCCCCGTCGCCGGTTCCCGATGCGGTAGCAGCTGAAAGCTCCTTCTCCCTGATCAGGTGGCCGAAACGGCTGGTTTTGGCCGAATGGGGATAAAAATTACCCACCATTTCCCAATCCGAATCGGTGGCCACCCGCTGAACCGGGTTGGTCAGCAGCATCTGCTCAAGGATATCTGTTGATTGCTTCAAAGTGAAGGTTTTCCAGCCCTGCTTGTAAAGCAAGCCGCCCACATTGCCGCTTCTTGCAACAAAACCCACATCCCCCAGCACACCCCAGTTGATGGTCATGGCAGCCATTCCCCTGGATCGCCTGAACTGGGCAAAATTCTCCAGGAAACTGTTTCCTGCCACATAACTCACCTGTCCGGGATTCCCGTAGATGGAGGAGATGGAGGAGTAGAGTACAAAATGATCCATTTCCATGTCCAGGGTTGCCTCATGCAGGTTCCAGCAACCGATGGCTTTGGGAATAAAGACTTTCAGATAACGTTCATGGTCAATTTCAGGTATGCTGCCATCATCCAGAACCATGGCTGCATGCTGGATTCCTCTCAGCGGAGGCATGGTATCCTTCACCTCCTGAATGATCCGGTCCACATCCTTCCTGCTGGAAACGTCCCCTTTGGCGATCATCACGTCCACACCCCTTCCACGCATCCGGCTGATGATATCCTTCTCCATTTCTGTCTTGGGCCCCGATCTGCTCATGAGCACCAGGTGCCTGGCTCCCCTGGTGGTCATCCAGTCAGCCACGGCCAGGCCGAATCCAGAACATCCTCCGGTGATCATATAGGAAGCCTTCTCCTTAAACTGTATCTCTTTTGGAGGAGCCACCTGAACTTTTCCCTCCATGCCGATGATAATCTTGCCAATGTGTCTGGCCCCGGCCATATACCGGAAAGCGTCCCTGATTTCGGAAATGGGGAATACCACGGTGGGATGCACGGGAAATTTATTCTCAGCAAAATAGTCGATGGCTTCCTGGAACAGTTCACCGCTGAACTGTGCCTTTTGCTTGAACAGCCGGTCCACATCCACACCAAAGTAGGAGAGGTTGTTGCCAAAGGGCTGCAATCCCAGCTTGCTATTCCGGTAAATATCTGTCTTGCCGATCTCCACAAACCTGCCGTATGGAGCCAGGCACCTGATGCTTTTGTAAATGGCCTCTCCCGAAAGGGAGTTGAGTACGATATCCACCCCCGTACCACCTGTGAGTTCCATAAGCTGGCCGGAAAATTCCAGTGTTCTGGAGTTCAGTATATGATCCGGCCGTACACCTATGCTTTCTATATAGGCTTTCTTCTCCTGGCTGCCAACGGTTGCATAGATCTCCGCTCCGGCCGCCCTGGCAATATGAATGGCAGCAATTCCCACGCCTCCCGCTGCTGCATGGATCAGGATCTTCTCACCTTTCCGGATGCGGCAGAGGTAAACAAGGGAATAATAGGCAGTCACATATACAACAGGCAGCGTGGTTGCATCGTGGAATGAGATATCCCCGGGTTTCCGTACCACATGGAATGCCTTGGGATATGCATATTTACCCAGGCAGGATGGCGCTGTGGCCATGACTTCATCACCCACCTTCAGATGTTGAACGTCTTTTCCGACGGCGCTTACAACCCCGGCACATTCCAGTCCCATGGTCTTTCCGAACAAGCCACCGCTGATGGCATCATTGGAAAGCAAACCCATGGAAAGCATGATGTCCCTGAAATTCAGAGCGGATGCCCTGATGTCCACCTCAACCTCATCATTTCCCGGTGCCCTCCGGGCAGTTTCCCTGATCACCAGGTGATCCAGGACCCCATAATCATCGATGGTCAGGGTATATGGAGCTTCCCCGGCTGACAAGGTGCGGAGAGCACGTTGTGCAATGTTACCGGTGGAAATTCTCTCCAGCCTGTTGATATAGCGCTTCCTTCCCCTGAATGCGATCTCATCCTCTTTGTCACCGGCCAGGATTTCTTCAATGAAGGCATCAATTTCCTGACCGCTTACCGGATCATCGAAATCGACCATGGTGGAATTGAACAAAGGAAATTCATTGATAATCACCCTGTTCACCCCCCTTAATCCGGCTTGGGACAACCGAACCGTTTCCGGCGAGCCTCCCACCGACTGAGCACCGGAGGTGATCATCCAGATCTCCGGGTTCGTTTCAAAGTTGCTGTCATTCATCTTTTTCATCACATTCATCAAGGTACGGGAAGAAATATCTTCTGCCCGGATAATGCTTTTGATGTTGAGCTGCTCATTGGGCACCGAATCAAGGCCCCATAAAAAGATGATGCCCTGGAAAGCTCCTTTTTTGGCCATCAGGTCAATGAGGCGGTTCACATCCCCCTGGCTTCCGGGATCAATCTCAAGGGATGATTCCGAAACCTCTCTGAACTCCTTTCCGCGTTTGATCATGGTTGATTTCTTTTCCAGGTCCGCAAGCCTGGACGCAATCTGACCGGCCACACCGGTCTCGTCGGCGAACACAAGCCAGTTTGCCTCACCCAGCTTTGTGGACTCCTCCAGTGCCCTGTTGGTCAGGTCCAGTTTCTCATTCCGGGCCAGGATCACACTCTGGCAGGAGACATCATTGTTTTCAAAATCACTGTAAACGGCCACATCCGAAAACGCCTCTCTTTCCAGCACCTTCTTCCACCGGTCCGGTCCCATGGTGGCATGATCGGGCCGGATATCGGTATCTTCAAAGAGCCACCACCCTTCGGTCATCCCAAAAATGAAATCCAGGTAAACGGGGGAGTTGGTCACCTCCAGCATCATCAGGATTCCCTCTGAAGCAAGGAGCCGTTTCACATGGCCGAAAGTTGTTTTCAGGTTTCGGGTGGCATGGATCACATCGGAAGCAATGACCAGGTCAAAGGAGTTGATATCAAAACCCTGGTCGGCCGGATCCTTCTCAATATCCAACAATTTGTACTGTACAAACGGATACCTGGCAAACCGTTGCTGTGCTTTCAGCATGAACATATGGGAAACATCGGTATAATAATACGCGGTCCTGTTTGCTGGAAACAGAGGCAACACAGCCTGGGTCATCCCGCCTGTACCTGCACCAATTTCAAGGATGCGCAGGGTCTGGTCGTCCGGTACACGGTCCACCAGTTCTGATACTACCCGGGCGGCCAGGTCATTGTATTTTCGGAAGGCAAATCCTTCAACATAGTATTTGACAATCAGGTCCCACTGATCCTCCGGGAAGATCAGCTGGATAGGGTCCACCACTCCTGTCAGTACTCCGGCGATCTCCGGTCCGCAACGGCCCAGCAGGCTTGTCTCATGACGAAACTGCGGGTACTGCTCATTGGTCTCATTAATCCAGCTCTTCAAATCCCTGAAATCAGGAGCTTCAACCACCCTGAAAGTTTCATTTTCACCCGCTACAATTCCTGCATCTTTCAGCAATTTGAAAATGTGGTGGAACAAGCGGTGATGATCGCTGACCACACCAAAGTCCCTGATCAGTTCCTTCACACGAATTGTTGATCCGGTGGTGAAGTCCATTCCCAATTCTTTGAGGGCGTGGCAGATATAACCGATGGTGAGCCTGTATTGCCGTGGTTCATAATGGTCATAATAGGCTGCCTGTCCGGGCAGTGCGTTGATCTGGCTGATGGTCTCGCTTACCTGCTTTCTGATGGAATGGGGAGAAGGAAGGTATTCTCCCGGATTGCGTACCAGTTCCTGGTCCGACCTGGATTTCATGTTCCAGTTGTACTCGTAAAACCATTTTTCCTGCTCGCCCGCTGACTCGCCCCTGGAACCCTTCAGGTACTGGGATCGGAAGCCCTGGAATTCAGCCATCAACTCTCCCTCTTCATTGAAGATCCATAACTCTCCCAGTGCATATTCGTCGGTCCACTCCCTGAGCCTGCCATGGACGAACATTTTATAGGAGCTGGCCTTCTTGTGGAATTTGATCCTGTCGATATGTACGGGTACATAAACACCCATTTTGCGATCTGATGCCTCTCCTGTATTAAATATTCCGAAAACAGTCTGGAAACAGCTGTCCAGCACACCGGGGTGAAGGTTGTACTGGAAAAACTCGGAACGGATGCTGTCATGCACCTCGATCTCGCTGAAGGATTCCCATGCCTTATCGCTTCTCCACAGTTGTTTGATGGCCCTGAAGGCAGGGCCCAGGTAAAGCCCGCTTTCCAGCAGCTCATCGTGGAGCGCCTTAACCGGGACAGGGGTGGTAATCCGTTTCCGGGTATCATGGAAATCAACCCCGATGGATCTGAACGCATCGCTGATATGATTCATCCTTCCTCTGGAACACATGGTCCACGACGCATTTTCCCCACGCGGCTTTGAATAGATAAAATATTCACCACCGTCATGGGAAATATCCATTTGAATATGGATGGGCTCACCCGAATCGGGAAGGAAGAGGGCATTTTCAAAATGAAGGTCCTCCAGGAATTCAAATTTTTCTCCGAAGGAAGCGAGACCGGCAGATATGGCCAGCTCAACATGTCCGGCCCCGGGGTAAACAATCGGTCCCTGTACTTTGTGGTCACCGATATAAGGATGGGACCTGAGATCCAGGTTGATCTCCCAGATGATGTTGTGGGTTTCCCGCTGAGATACGGTATTGCGCTTTAAATGGGGATGAACGAAAGCGCCCAGTCGTTCCGTCCGGCCTTCTTCAGTTTCCAGCCAGAAACGTTCCTTTTGCCAGGGATAAGCCGGAAGCCGAACGAACCTGGGGTTTTGGAAAAGTGCCTTCCAGTCCAGTTCAAAACCCCATGTATGGAGCGTTCCCGCAGAGCAGAGGAAGGTACGCTTCTCCTCCTCCTGCCTGCGGATGGAGGGGATGACCAGGCCGTTCTTCTGCCTGGCTTCAAGCAGGTCATTGATCCCCAGGGCATGAATGGGGTGGGGGCCCAGTTCAATGAAAGTATCAAAGCCATCATTGATCATCTCATCAATGGCACTGGTGAAACTGACTGTTTCACGGACATTGCGGTACCAGTATTTGTTATCCAGCTTTTTGCCATCCATGACCATTCCCGTGACGGTGGAATAGAACGGGATCCTGGTGGCTGAAGGTTTCAATGATTTCAGCGACTCAAGCAGTTCTTCCTTCAGCGGTTCCATGTGGTGACAGTGAAAAGGAACATTGATCTGCAGCATCCTGTTGAATACATCCTTTTTTTCAAGCTCTTCCGAGATCTGTTCAATCACATCTGTATCACCTGCCAGGGAAACCATGGCCGGCCCGTTTACCGCAGCGATGGATACTTTGTCCTCCCGGCCCTGGATCAGCCTGGTTGCCTCTGCTGTGGTTAATCCTGCTGCCAGCATCCTTCCCTTGTCCGTGGCCTTGAACTGGACGCGGCTCCTGTGGAAAATGAGCAAAACAGCCTGTTCCAGGGTTAGTGCTCCTGAGGCATATGCCGCGGGCACTTCGCCGATGCTGTGACCAACCACAGCAGAAGGTTGGATTCCCAATGCCTTCCACATGTCAAGAAGGGCAATCTGAATGGAAAAAATGGCAGGTTGCGCAATGTTTGTTTCACGGATCCGTGAGGACGTTTCATCCCTGGTAAGTTCTTCGATCAAAGACCAGTCTGCATGTTTACCGAGGAGTGTGTCCAGTTTCTGTATGGTTTTCCGGAAAAGGGGTTCATTTTCCAGGAGCTGTCTCCCCATGGCCCACCACTGGGGTCCCTGGCCCGAAAAAACAAATGCCACCTTATCCCTGGATTCATTTCCTTTTCCTTCAGAGATTTCGTTGAGTGTCTCCCCATCCAGATACTTCTGAAGATGGTCTGCCATCTCTTTTTTGGTTCCGCCCACCACCGATAAACGGTTGTTGTGGTGCGTCCGGCGGACCGTTGAAGAGTAACAGATATCTTCCAGGGAAGCTGCGTTGTTTTTGTCCCTGAAATAGTTGATGTATTTTTCTGTCAGTTCCCGAAGGGCCTGTGGATCCCTTGCAGAAAGTGTGCAAACAAGCAGTCTTTCTTCCTTTTTCTTCTTGGATGCTTGTTCTTTTGGCAGGCCTTCGAGCACCACATGTACATTGGCACCCCCGAAGCCGAAATTATTTACGCCTCCGTAAACACTGCCATTTTCCTCTTCTTTCCATTTCACAGGAACAACAGGTACCTCAAGGTTCAATGCATCGAAAGGAATATTCGGGTTTGGCTTCTTAAAATGGATGTTTGGCGGGATCATCCTGTTTTGCATGGCCAGGGCCAGTTTGATGATCCCTGCGATACCCGAGGCGGGCTCCAGGTGTCCGATATTGGATTTCACGGAACCAATAAAGAATTTTCCTTCCCGCTTGCTTCCTACCACACTTCCGATTGATCTGGCTTCAATGGGGTCACCCACAAAGGTTCCGGTTCCGTGGGCTTCCACATACTTCACCAAACGGGTATCCACGCCTGCATCATCATAGGCCATTTTGATCATCTCCATCTGAGCCTCGCCGTTGGGTACAGAGATCCCCTTGGTCGCCCCATCCTGGTTCACCCCGGATCCCCTGATGGTTGCATAGATCATATCCCCGTCTTTCAAGGCGCCGGAAAGGGGTTTGATTATTATTACCCCGGCACCTTCACTCCGGATGTATCCGTTGGCCCGGGAGTCGAAGGCATAGCATATTCCATCGGGCGAAAGAAATCCTCCTTTGGAAAAACCCATCTGTGGTTCGGGCTTCAGGATGGCGTTGGTACCGCCGGCAAAGGCAAGATCGGCGTCTTTTTCCCATATGCTCCGGCAAGCCAGGTGAACAGCGTTCAGTGATGATGAACAAGCAGTGTCAAGGGCCATGCTTGGGCCCTTCAGATTATAGAAATATGAAATTCTGTTTGCTGTAATACAAAGGGCCGATCCCAGGTTGGTATGCGATCCGATGTTGATCTGTTCAACCGGGGAGTTTTGAATATCGCCATAGTCATGTGAGGAGATACCTATAAAAACCGATGTGCGGGAGCCATCAAGGTCCCTGAAGGTGAGCCCGGCATCTTCAATGGCTGCATAGGAGAGCTCAAGAACCATCCTTTGCTGTGGATCCATCCTTGATGCCTCCACGGGAGAAATGCCAAAGAAGGAAGCATCGAATTTGTCAATATCCTTGATGAATCCGCCCCTTTTGACACTTATTTTACCGGCAGTTTTAAAATCTGGAGAAAATTTGGCATCTGCATTCCAGCGATCGGCAGGGATATCGGAGAGACCATCCCGGCCGTTGATGATCAAATCCCAAAACTCTTCAGGTGAGTTCACATTACCCGGAAACCTGCACCCCATCCCAATAATTGCCAATGGTTCTTTGTCTTTTTTCATCATTTGTCCGCTTCTTTGGTTACACAATCAGATTGTGTTGAAGTAAACACAAGCAATCAAGACCATATGTTAAAAAACATATAAAAAACTTTTATCAAACTTAATCATTTAATATTCAACAGGAAATCAACCATGCATTTTTGAAAAATATTGCCGGAGATTTTGGCGTGAATTGCAGGCAATTACGGCTTAGAATATTTCTATAACTTTAGTAGACCCCAAGGATTTCATTCACAAAGCAGAAAAACAGAACAGCATGAAACGCAGGAGTTTTCTAAGCAATGTGTTGCTTACATCAGGTTCTCTCGTCTTAGGAACGGCCTGCGGCCGGAAAATTGAGCCGGTTTCGACTGGTGCGGAACCGGGTAAAAAAGCAGCCGTTTCCGAAAACGGGAATTCCATTATAGAACCAGCCAGACGGATCCCTATCCTTACCGAAACAGATGTCCTGGTCATCGGAGGAGGACCGGCAGGAACAGCTGCTGCCATTGCAGCCAGCCGGACCGGCGCAGAAACCTTCCTTGTGGAACGGTTTAATCACCTGGGAGGCCTTTGGACCGGCGGATTGGTGCTGCCTCTGCTTTCAACCCATGCTGTTGACAAAAACCACAAAACAAGACAGGTCATTTATGGGGTTGGAGGTGAAATGTCCCAAAGGCTGAAAGACCTGGGAATGTCCATCAGTGAAGTGAATCCGGTTGTGGATCCCGAAGCAGCAAAATATGTACTTGATGAGATGATTATCGAATCAGGCGTTAAAGTGCTTTATCATACATGGGCTGCCGGGGTGATCATGGAGGGGGACACCATCAAGGGGGTATTTGTGGAGTGCAAGTCCGGAAGAATGGCCATCCTGGCAAAAGTAGTGCTGGATTGTACCGGCGACGGGGATATCTTCCACTGGGCAGGAGAGAAGTATGATGAGATGCAATATCATATTGGTCTGGTCCACCGATTGGGCAATACAGACCGGATCGATCGAAGCAAAGCCGGATATGTCGAAATGGACATGGGCGATCCGACACCTGTTCCGGGTGTGAACTGGGTAAATATGCATGGTGAGGACAACCAGGATGCCCTGGATATTAAGAACCTCTCGCGTCTTCAGCTGGAATATCGCCGGGAGATATGGGAGCGTGTGCAGAAAATAAGGCAGACGCCGGGCCATGAAAAGGTTTTTTTGCTGGATACTGCTTCGCAGCTGGGTGTTCGTGCATCCAGAATCGTGGATGCCGAATACAGGCTGACACTGGAGGATACCATGACCTTTAGATCATTTGATGATGTTATCGGGGTCAGCGGTGCCTGGACAACCATGCTTGATAAGGGGACAAGAGTACCCAGGGAAGAACGTCCTCTCTGGCAGATCCCGCTTCGCTCCCTGATCCCG
>JAZDPG010000064.1:0-4116 GCA_043797815.1 Bacteroidota bacterium | reverse complement strand
TAGACCACATGAACCTGACCCAGGAAATCCCTCCCCCGGTTCGCTGTAACTGTTCACCGGGATTATAAGTCCCGGTCCAGGCGTCTGCTACAACATTTGGAGATAAAAGTATGGCATCAGCGGTTATTGATCAGCCCTTATTACTTTCAGAAACTTATCCTGCGTGAACTCTCTTTTATTATATTTATCCTTTCTAAGACATGATTCATACATACTATGAAATCGCTATACCTTATTATAACTGGAGCCTCCCTCCTTCTGCTTGAGGCTTGTCAGGCAGGCGGGAATAAAGGTTCAAGCGGCGGTGGGGCCGAAAGATTCGTCCCGGAAGCAAACGCCGACTTTTTCCAGAAGGTCTCGCCACAAACAGGTATTACATTCAAACACACCATTGGCGACGGCCATCTGGACAACCTGGTGGAGACAGTCGGTGGCGGGGCTGCCTTTCTGGATTTCGACCAGGACGGGTATATGGATCTCTATATGACCAATGGCGCTTTCACTGAGAAGCTCAGCGAGGGCGAGGCCCACGAAGGGGAGCAGGGGAACCGCCTGTTCAGGAACCTCCGGAATGGCACCTTTGAAGATGTGACTAAAAAAGCCGGTGTGGGCCATGGGGGATATGGAATGGGGCTTACCGTAGGAGATTCGGACAATGACGGATATCCCGACATTTATGTTACCTGCTACGGACCCAATGTTTTATTCCGGAACAACGGAGACGGAACATTCACCGATGTAAGCAAAAGTGCGGGGGTGGCTGGAGATGAATGCAGCGTGGGGGCCGTGTGGCTGGATTATGACAAGGACTCATACCTGGATCTCTATGTGGGCAACTATATCAAATACGATCCTGAATACGGCTATTTTTACGCTCCTGACGGTTTCCCGGGGCCCATGGCCTATGACGGGCAGCAGGACCGCCTTTATCACAACCGGGGTGATGGCACCTTCGAGGATGTCACCAGGGCCATGGGAATAATCAATCCCGACGGACGTGCCATGGGTGTGGGTGCAGCCGATTTTGACGACGACGGCTATACCGATATTTTCGTAGCCAACGACCACATGGTCAACAACGTATACCACAACGACCAGGGAAAAGGGTTTACCGATTACGGAACCCGGACCGGCATGGCTTTTAATCAGGCCGGAGAGGCCACCATCAGTATGTCGGTTGATTTGCCGACTATAACAACGACGGGCTGATCGATGTATTCATGTCAGACGATACCTATTGCTCGCTTTATCAGAACCAGGGCGGAGGGGTATTTACCGACATGGCTTACCCCTCGGGAATATCCATTGCGGCAGGTCAGTTCGTGGGATGGTCCTCCTCCTTCATCGACTATGATAACGACGGCGATGTGGATATCTTTAAGGCCAACGGTGAACTGAAGCATCTTTACGGACAGGAGGATCAGGTTTTCGAGAACATGGACGGAGAGAAATTCAGGGATGGTTCGGAAGAGCTGGGAGCCTATTTCCAGGAAGAGCTGGTGGGAAGGGGTGCCTGTTTTGGAGATTATGACAACGACGGTGACCTGGACGGATATATCGTGAACCTGGACGACTACGGGGTACTTCTGCGCAACAACAGGGGAAATGAAAACAACTGGATCTCCTTTCTCCTGGTTGGAAGGGAGAGCAACCGCGATGGCATCGGGGCAAGCGTATCCATCATGGCCGGAGGCAAACAGCAGCTGGCCTTGCGGAGAAGCACCACCGGTTATCTTTCCCAAAATGACCCACGCATCCATTTTGGCCTGGGCACAGCCTCCGAGGTGGAATCTGTTGTGATCAAATGGCCCTCGGGGAAGATTTCAAAACTGGATAAGCTTCCGGTCAATCAATTTGTAACCGTCACAGAAGAATGAGTATTACAGATATCAGAAACTTCCTGTTTGCCTTGGCGGCAGGGCTTTCAATCCTCTCCTGCAACAGAAATTCCTTTGAAGGAGAGATTATTGCTGTGGAGATCGAGGGGGATGTTACCGGATCCTGTGAAGGTGCCTCACTGATTGCAATTGATCCCGGACATTCCAATAAAAAGGCCACCATCCTCTCTAAAGGGTTTGAAAGCGCATGTTCACCTGCTTTGTCACATGATGCCCGTTATCTCTTCTTCCAGGGAAAAAGGAAGGGAGATGAAAAGTGGCAGATATGGATGATGGATTTAAGAACAAAAAAGAACCATTTGGTTACCCATCTTCCTGAAAACTGTACAAATCCTGCTTCATTACCGGATGGCACGCTAATCTTCAGCAGGGATCTCTCGGCCAATGGCCGGCAATACAGCGCCCTGTACAGGTGCACCAACGACGGTTCGGATCTCAGCCGGATCACCTTTAACCAGGGAAAAAATATCCATGCAAGTGTTTTGGCCGAAGGAAGGATTCTTTTCAGCAGCAGTCAGATCTACCCTTCAATTACCCCACCCAACCTGATGATCATGCGGCCCGATGGGACAAAATCGGAAATATACCACAGGGGAAGTACTGCTTTTTACCCGGTTTCAAGGGGATCAGAATCAGGGCAGGGGTATATCTACTTTGTCAACAATGACGGCACTTTGATGCGTATACAACACAGACGTCCCCTTCACACAGCTGAAAAACTTGCCCCTGAGGCGGGGGGTATCTTTGCTGCAGTGACAGCTCTGGAGGGAAGTGAATGCCTGGTCTCCTGGCAAAGTTCAGCAGACAGGCCCGCTGCCATTTTCAAATTCGATGCCAATACGAAAAACGCACCGGTCCTGGTCTACCAGGGAGAAAAGCACATGACAAGCCCCCTGCTGGTAAGAGCGCTGCATGAACGGCCCAGGATGCTCCCCTCCGAGGTGGTGGCCGGAAAAACCACCGGGCTGATCATGTCCCAGGACATCAACCACTCCATGTTGCCTGCCGACCCGGGTGCAGGTGATGATTCAACAGCCACCCATATCAGGATTTCCGGAACAGATGGTGCGTTGGCTGTTGTGGAGGTGAAGAAGGATGGCTCCTTCTACCTGGAGATGGATGCTGACACACCCTTTCGCTTTGAAACACTGAACAGCCAGGGTAAAACAGTCAGGGGACCCTCCGGCTGGATTTATCTTCGTCCCAGTGAAAGGCGTGCCTGTACCGGTTGCCACGCGGATCCGGAACTGGCACCGGAGAATATCCAGCCCCTTGCAGTAAAGGAACTCCCCGTGTTATTGTCCGAAAAGAAGAAGCGATGAAGATTGTGATACGTATACTCATTTATGGCACCGTTGCGCTGGCGCTGGCATTCGGACTGGTCATCGGAAAGAAGGCCGCCAGGGGACACGTGAACTACATGACCGCGGTTGAAGATCATCCCGTTTCCTGCTGGAACTGCCATATCTATACCCAACAGGACAATATCATCGCAAGAATGCTTCACGAGACCTATGTCTCCCCTTTGAAGCTCTTCATCTCCGCCGACGGGAAGAAACTTTATGTGGTTGGACAGGAGTCCAACCAGCTGTTGCTGGTTGATCCGCAAAAGGGCCAGGTTAAAGGGAAGATAGAGGTGGGTGAAAGACCTCATACGGTGACCCTCACGGGAGACGGTCATACAGCCTATGTGACCAACCAGTGGGCAGACAACATCTACAAAATCGACCTGGACCGGTGGCAGGTTGTGGATACGCTGGCGGGTGGTGCCGGTCCGGCCGACATGGTGATCACTCCCGACGGGAAATATCTCTATTGTGTCAACTCCTACTCCTCCGACATCTCTATCTTCGACATGGAGACGGGCAAGGAAAAGAAAAGACTGAAGGCGGGAAACAACCCGGTTTCCATAGCCATAACTCCTGACGGAAGTGAGATATATGTTTCCAGCCGCAGGTCGGTCCCGGTGGAACACATGACCTCACCTATGACCGAAATGACGGTTGCCGGTACGGAGCACCAGCGGGTAACCCAGCGTTTACGTTGGAAGGATGCCTATATTATGGAGAACGTGACGGTGACTCCCTCCGGTGATATGGCCATTTCCACTTTGATCCGGCCCAAAAACCTGATTCCGGCTGTCCAGATAGAGCGGGGCTGGATGATGACCCACGGAATCGGTATCATTGAACGCAAAGAAAACGGCCGGATGGTCCAG
>JAZDPG010000014.1:0-23832 GCA_043797815.1 Bacteroidota bacterium | reverse complement strand
AGTTTCTCAATTAAGTCGAGAGATTTCACCACTGACTTACCGCTCCGCCTACACACCCTTTAAACCCAATAAATCCGGAGACCGCTTGCATCCTCCGTATTACCGCGGCTGCTGGCACGGAGTTAGCCGATGCTTATTCGTACAGTACCGTCAAGCTTCTACACGTAGAAGTGTTTCTTCCTGTACAAAAGAAGTTTACAACGCATAGCGCTGTCATCCTTCACGCGGCATGGCTGGTTCAGGCTTTCGCCCATTGACCAATATTCCTCACTGCTGCCTCCCGTAGGAGTCTGGTCCGTGTCTCAGTACCAGTGTGGGGGATCATCCTCTCAGACCCCCTAGACATCGTAGTCTTGGTGAGCTCTTACCTCACCAACAAACTAATGTCACGCATGCCCATCTTTAACCGCCGGAGCTTTAACTATAAAAAGATGCCAGTTCATAGTATTATGGAGTATTAATCCGAATTTCTTCGGGCTATGCTCCAGTTAAAGGTAGGTTACAAACGCGATACTCACCCGTGCGCCGGTCGTCGACTGTCCGAAGACATCGTTACCCCTCGACTTGCATGTGTTAGGCCTGCCGCTAGCGTTCATCCTGAGCCAGGATCAAACTCTTCATTGTATAAAAAATCTAATTTGCTCAAGGATTCTTCACTCCTTAAAATTCATTTGGAATTTCAGGTGACTTCTTTACCTATTTCTTACTTCAGTATTTTCAAAGAACTATGTTCCGTTTTTTGCGGGTGACAAAGATAACGATTTTATCGTTTCTCACCAACTCTTTCTTCACAATTTACTCACTTTGTTCGTGAGCTCAGTTCAACTTTTTTGGAACGTTGCTTTTTCTAAAAGCGGATGCAAAGATAGGGTTTTTAAATTCTGATCTCCAAATATTTTTTTACTTTTTTTGAAAATAAATTTCATTTGGTTGATATTCTGAATTTTATAAAACACCTTTCAAAGAACCCCATATTTTAAAGAGCCTGCAAATATAATCCTTTCCCGCATTCTACATCACATAAACTTCAAAAAATGGTTTAATTTTGTTGAATTGACCTCAACAGGATGAATGAACGGCTGGTAATTGTACCCACTTACAACGAGATTGAGAACATTGACCGCATTATAGATGCTGTAATGAACCTCGCCCCGGAGACGGACCTGCTGGTTGTGGATGACCATTCACCTGATGGTACGGGCAACAGGATCAGGGCGCTGCAGGTCGTTCACAGTACCAGGCTTCACCTGATAGAACGGGAAGGAAAACTGGGCCTGGGTACTGCGTATATCATGGGTTTTAAATGGGCCATTGAAAGGGGATACCTGTATATTTGTGAAATGGATGCCGATTTCTCACACGATCCCAATGACCTGCCCAGGCTTTTTGCTGCCTGTAACCACGATGCTGCAGACATGGCCATCGGGTCAAGGTATGTTTCAGGGGTGAATGTGGTGAACTGGCCCATGAGCCGCGTTCTGATCTCCTACTTTGCCTCGGTTTACGTGAGGATGATCACCGGAATGAAGGTGCGGGATGCCACTGCCGGATTTGTTTGCTACCGGAGGGAGGTGCTTGAGCTGATCAATCTGGACAAGATCAGGTTCAAGGGATACGCTTTCCAGATCGAAATGAAGTTCAAGGCATGGAAGTATGGATTCAAAGTGGTGGAACTGCCCATTATATTTACTGACCGGAGGGAAGGAACCTCAAAAATGAGCGGGAAGATCGTCAGCGAGGCGGTCTTTGGAGTGATCCGCCTGAAGATCAACAGCTTTTTTACAAGTTACAAGGGAAACCAAAGGAACTGAGGCGTAAGCCGAAGAAAAGGTTAAAGGAAAAAGGGGGAAAGATGGATAACTACCTGATAAAAAATGCCAGGATTGTCAACAAAGGTGTCACCACCATGGGATTTGTACTGGTCAGGGGAGGGATCATCCGGGCAGTTGGCAAGGGGAAACCTGCAGAAACACCTGACCATGTGGAAGTGGTCGATGCAGGGGGAAAATACCTTTTGCCCGGTGTGATCGACGACCAGGTGCATTTCCGCGAACCGGGCCTGACCCACAAAGGGGAGATCGCTACCGAGACGAAGGCTGCGGTGGCCGGAGGAATAACATCTTTTATGGAGATGCCCAATACCAAACCCCAGGCAACCACCATCGATCTGCTGGAACAGAAGTACAACAGGGCAGCTGAAGTATCCATGGCCAACTACTCTTTCTACCTTGGAGCTACCAATGACAACACGGATGAGATCAAAAAACTGGATCCCGGCTGCAATTGCGGGGTGAAAGTCTTCATGGGAGCTTCCACCGGCAATATGCTGGTGGATAACCGCAGTTCCCTGGAAAAGATCTTTGCGGGGTCTCCCACCCTTGTTGCCACCCATTGCGAAGATGAATCCACCATCAGAAAGAATACGGATCAGCTCAGGGAGCTATATGGCGAAGACATCCCGGTAAACCTTCACCCGGTGATCCGAAGTGAAGAGGCGTGTTACCTCTCCAGTTCCCTGGCGGTGGAACTCGCCCGCAAATACAACACCAGGCTTCATATCCTGCACATCTCCACTGCCAGGGAACTTGAACTCTTTGATCACGGAACTGATTTTGAGAAAAAAAAGATCACTGCCGAGGTTTGCATCCATCACCTCTGGTTCAGCGATGAAGACTATGAGAAAAAGGGGACGCTGATCAAATGGAACCCTTCGGTGAAGACAAAGCACGACCGGGACTCCCTGCTTGCCGCACTGCTGAACGACAAACTGGATGTGATCGCCACCGACCATGCACCCCATACCATCGAAGAGAAACAAAGCAAGTATTTTGATTCTCCCTCGGGCGGACCCATGGTCCAGCACTCCCTGGTGGCCATGCTGGAGCTGGTTCACAGGAACAAGCTGACCATTGAAAAGGTGGTGGAAAAAATGTGCCATGCCCCGGCACGCCTCTTTGGAGTAAAAGACAGGGGCTTCCTGGATCCCGGATTCAAAGCAGACATGGTGCTGGTGGATATGGAACAGGAATGGACCGTGGCCCATAAGAACATCTATTATAAATGCGGCTGGTCACCTTTTGAAGGCGAAACCTTTCAATCCAGTGTCACGCACACCTGGGTAAACGGCAAGCTGGTTTACAAAGAGGGATTGTTCAATGAGATGGTGCGGGGGGAAAGGCTGCTCTTTGAAAGGGAAAAGGGATAGGGAAAAGGGATAGGGAAAAGGTATAGGGAAAAGGGGTTGAGGGATTGTTTGAATTCTTTCTAAATATTTCCTGACTATTGAACCCTATATAAATAAGTGTTAAATTTACACTTAAAAACCCTTAAGCCCATTTTAATAACCCAAACCCTTAAACCCTTACTACCATAAACCCATTTTAATAACCCAAACCCTTAAACCCTTAAACCCTTGCTACCATAAACCCTTATTATCATGAAAAAACTGCTACCCAATCTCTGCAAATACCCTTTATTCAGTGGTGTTTCCCTTCTTGTTGCACTTGTGGTAATCCTGGCGGCATGCAAATCCGGCAGCAAGGCCGATAAGGAATTGGCTCCAAAGAATCCAAGCTGCAAAGTGGAAAAATCGTTTTTCGGAACCACCCCCGATGGAGATTCTGTCTCCCTGTTCACTCTGGAAAATGAACAGGGGCTCATTGTCAGGGTCACCAACTACGGTGGGATCATCACTGAGATACAGACCCCCGACCGGGATGGGAAGATGGGGAACATTGTTCTCGGATTCGATAACCTTGATCAGTACCTGGCTGGCCATCCCTATTTCGGGGCCATTGTGGGCCGTTACGGCAACAGGATTGCAAAAGGCCGGTTTACGCTGGACGGAGAAACTTACCGGCTGGCCATCAACAACGGGGCCAATTCGCTCCACGGCGGAATCAAAGGATTCGACAAAGTGGTCTGGGATGCAGAGGTGATTTCATGCAAGGAGAGGGCTGCGCTGAAACTTACCTATGTGAGCCGGGACGGAGAAGAGGGATACCCGGGTACCCTGACCACCTCGGTTACCTATGAATTGCTCATGGACAAGCTGTTCATTACCTATGAAGCTGAAACAGACAAAGCCACTGTGCTGAACCTGACCAACCACACCTATTTCAACCTGGCCGGTGAAGGGACCATCCTTGACCACCTGTTATACATAAACGCTTCCCGCTATACGCCTGTGGATGATGAACTGATCCCCACCGGCCAGCTGGCCAATGTGGAGGGAACTCCTTTCGATTTCAGGAAGCCCTGGGTCATCGGCGAGAGATTCATGGAGACCGGGGGAGAGAACGGAGGATATGACCACAACTTTGTACTGGATGCTTCAGCAGAAGAGAATGTGGTTGCAGCCAAGGTGATGGATCCCGCGAGCGGAAGGTTCCTTGAAATGTCCACCACCGAACCCGGGGTACAATTTTATACCGGCAATTTCCTGGATGGAACCCTTGCCTCAAACGGGCGTACCTTCATCGCCCATTCCGGGTTTTGCCTGGAAACCCAGCACTTTCCCGATTCGCCCAATCAGCCGGAATTCCCGTCCACCGTACTGAGGCCGGGAGAAAAATATAGTTCCCGGACCAGTTTCAGGTTTGGGGTGGAAAAAAATCCATTGTAATTAAGAATCAGTCAATATAAATTTAAAGTGATGGGCAATTATCACCAGACCAGTCATTTGCTTCTTTTATATGCCTGTCATCCACTGCTATTGCATGTAAAAATATTGCTTGTTAATACACTTCCATGTTAAGGAATTGTAACAATTTTTAACTTTTCTTTTATATTTGATGCCAGAACCTGACTTAAACTAACTATTAACTGACAAAACTATGCTTCTTCCGCTTTTGCTTTCCGGGCAGAGGGTTTATGAATCATTTATATTGGCTGAAATAAATTTAAGAACATGAAGAATTCTTTAGGGCTCTTCCTGACTGCTATGGCTGTCGGGATATTAGGGATCTCGGGATGTACTGATCATCAGGAAAGATATGATGACCCACCCTGGCTTGGTGGTTCCAGTATAGAAACCCTTGAAGAGAGAGGAAACTACACCATCTTCCTCAGACTGATGGAAAAAGCCAACTACAAAGATCCGATTACCAAACAGCTCTTCACGCTGTTTGTTCCGGACGATGATGCCTTCGAGGCGTATTTTGCTTCGGCGGGCATCAGTTCCGTGGAAGACCTCACCGATGATGAGTCCGTACAGCTGTTTACCCTTCATGTGTTGAGGAATCCCAGGTCCAGGTACTACCTGATCTATGAGTATGCCTGGTCAGAGTTCCAGTCACCCAAGGCAGAGTATGCCTCCCTGTTCCACAGGAAGATCACACCCAGTACATCCATCCCTTACAAGGAGGTCGTAAGGTACGTACCCGGGATGGTGGGACAGGAACTGCTGATCTACACCGGGAACAAGAATATCCCGCTCTTCTCCGCCGAATGGTTTGACGATTACGGCGGGGCCGATGACGGGTCCGATTACCTCTTCATGTACCCCGGAAGTACTTGGGAAGAGGGGTATCCGGAAGGGATGAAGGGTATGAACTGGCACAACGCCATGATCATTCCCAATCCTGAAATCCCCGATGAAATGGAAGTCCGAACCTCCAGCGGGTTTATCTATTTCCTGGACAGGGTGGTCCCGCCCATGCCCAGCATTGAAGAGTACATGATTGCCAACCAGGACAAGTATGGATTGTATTACGACATTCTCCAGCGGTTTGCCGCCTATGGTAACTCGAAGGTGGATGAGGAGCGGAATGTGTTGTACCGGAAATCCTACGACCTCGTCTATCCCCTGTCAGAAGAGCTGGCCTCTTCCACCAATACGGCCGTGCCTCCCCAGAACATGTGGACGGCGCTGCTGCCTCCTGACAATATTTTACAACCTTACCTGGACCAGAACATTTTCAAGTACTACAGTTCCATTGACAGTGTCCCAAGGGTAACCCTCTTTTACATTCTGCAATCCCAGTTGTCTGCGACACTGGTGCTGAAGTCAAAAATGGCCAACGGGTATTTCAATGCTTTCGGGGATCCGACGGATTTCGGCCCCAACGACATTGTTTCCGGATACATGTGCAGCAATGGTGTTGTTTATGAGACCAAAAGGGTTCTCGAACCCAATGTGTTTACCACGGTCCCCGGGCTCCTTTTCTTCGACAAAGACTATTCTACCCTGCTTTTCGTATTCAACCAGGCAAACATGCTTTCTTCCATTTCCAACCCGGATCTGGATGTGACCGTTTTTGCCACTACCAACCAGAAACTTGAAGAATACGGGATCAGGTACAATGCCACCAGTGACGTGATCGAATTCAGGGGACCGGTGGATGGTACCTGGGCACCCATGAAATCAACGGAAATGACCTTGTTTGCGCAGGATCAGATTTACAAAGGCATCCTGGATCTGCAGGGTCCGGATCAATATGCAGAGATGTCCTCCGGAAACTACATCATTTATGGGAACAACCTGGCACAGGCTGGGGAGAACACGGTTTATAACCGGCCGGCCACTGTGGGTGAGGTCGTTGTCAATGAGCAGAATGGTTTGCTGGTCAAGGTAGACTATCCCATTGAATCCCGGATGATCATGGGCCAGATCCTTACCTGCAACCCGGCCGATGATGAATGTTTACTGGCTGACCCGGATATGTCCGAATTCGCAAAGGTGCTGGTTGATCTCAAGTTGCTGGATGACCGGTTCAAGGACCCCATTACCAAGGAGAGCCAGCCCAGGCTTAAATTCCTGGCAGGGGCCGATTACTGGACGGCTTTTATTCCCACCAACGCAGCCATGGAACAGGCAAGGACCGAGGGTATCATCCCTTATGGTATCCCAAAGACTGCAGAAGGCAAGGACTCGCTGGAGAATTTTGTGATGTACCATTTCATCAGGGACAGGGTTGTGTTCGATAACGGGGTTGCAACAGGCGAATTCAAAACCAATTACGTATATAAAGATACCTTGGAAAACGCAAATGTGTATGCCCTTCTTAGAGTCAACAACGAACCGCAAAACCTTTCCCTGACGGACCGCAGCGGTCAGGAGGTCTTCCTCGATCATGCAAAAGCCAATATCCTTGTCAGGCAGGGAGCAATGCATAAAATCGACGCAGTTTTAAAATATACTGAGGAATAAAAAAGTATAACCCATTCTACTATGAAAAATATCATACGACTTTCCGGATTGCTCATTTGCTTGTTCTCCGGTGTGGTAGTTGCCCAGGGCCAGTCAGCAATTATCCAGGGAAAGATCACCGATGCTGAAACCGGTGAGACCTTGCCCTCGGTGAACATTGTTGAAGTGGACGCCAATGGCAGGTTCATCGGCGGAACCGTATCGGACATGAATGGCAACTACGTTTTCAGGGTATCCAACGTAAACAACGATGTGCAGGTATCCTTCATCTCCTACCAGAAACAAACCATCAAGGTGGCAGGCAGAACCCAGATCGATTTCCAGCTTCAACCCGAAGCCACGGGGCTCGAAGAAGTGATCGTTGTGGGTGAGAAGATGGGGAATGACGGTCTCACCAGTGTCAGGGACCGGGCCACGGCTGTGGCTCGGATTGAAATGGACGGCCTGAAGTCGGTTATGTCAACCACGGTGGAGGACATGCTGCAGGGAAGGATCGGAAACGTGGATATCTCCTCGATTTCGGGTGACCCGGGTGCCGGGCTGAACATCAGGATCCGGGGTACGGCCTCATTGAACGCCCGCAACCAGCCCCTGATCGTCATCAACGGAATCCCCTATGATGCCAATATTGACGACAACTTTGATTTTGCCAGCGCGGACATTGAGAAGTTCGGCAGCCTGATCGATGTTTCTCCCGAAGACATTGAGTCCATCGAGGTATTGAAGGATGCAGCTTCCACGGCAGCCTGGGGATCCAGGGCCTCCAACGGGGTGCTGATGATCAAAACCAAAAGGGGTATCAAATCGAAACCGATCTTTGACTATACGTTCAAAACCACGGTGGCCAAGGAACCGCCTCCCATTCCCATGCTTGATGGTGCCGGCTACGCGCGCCTGGTTACGGAAGAGCATTACAATGTGGACTACAATACATTTTACAGCGATGAGATCGCTTATGACCCGGAATGGGAGGAGTATTACAACTATTCCCAGAATACAAACTGGGTGAAAGAGATCACAAAGACAGCCTTTACCCAGCAACATGACTTTTCGGTCCGGGGCGGTGGGGACAAAACCCGGTACAACCTGTCCGCCGGTTTCGTGAACGAGGGCGGAACCACCGTCGGGAATGATCTGAACAAGATCAACCTGAGAAGTTCACTCGACTACGATCTTTCCAGCAAGCTGCAGTTCAAAACGGACATCATGTTTACCCGGTATGACCAGAACAACACCTATGACGTGGAGGACGGTGAGTTCAAAGACTGGAAATCGCTCCGTTCGGTGGCTTACCGGAAAATGCCAAACCTTTCCATTTATGACAGGGATACAGCCAACCAGCACTACGGAGAGTACTTCACTCCCTACAGTACCCTGCAGGGAAACTCCAGGGATACCTACAACCCGGTAGCCTTCGCCAACCTGGGGAAACAACACAGGTACAAGGACAATGCCAGGGCGCTGTTTACCGCCAGGTATTATATTACCCCGAAGCTGATTTTCAACTCCACGGTAACCCTGGACATCTTCGATAACATTATTGAAAAGTTCCTCCCCTATAAAGCCATAGGGGACAATTACAGCAGTGATATCTCCAACAAGGCCGTGAATGAATTCTCCAAAAAAAGCTCCATTTTTACATTCAACCAGCTGATTTACAGGCCTGAAGTTGGAGCCAATCACGACCTGGTATTCATGGGTCAGATCGATACGGAAGGTACCCAGTCCAGGTGGTACAAGACCGAGTCCAGCGTATCCGCTTCCCCTCATCTCACCCAGCCGGTCAATGACAAGCACCTGAACTGGTTTGGATCCAGTTTCAGCCAGTACCGTTCCATCGGTTTCTTCCTGACGGGAAGTTATATATTCAAGGAGAAATACAGTTTGATGCTGGGGGCCAAGTACGAAGGGAATTCCAAGTTCGCCCAGGACAGCCGTTGGGGGCTGTTCCCCACTGTGGCTGCTTTCTGGCGTTTGTCCAGTGAATCCTTCCTGAGCAACACCCCCTGGATTGACGATTTGAAACTGAGGTTCAGCTGGGGTCAGAGTGGAAACCAGCCCAGTCAGAATTACCTTTATTTCAATACCTACGAAGCCGGTTCCGGACTTTCATATATGGATATGCAGGGCGTGGCTCCTACAGGTGTGGAACTGACCAGTCTGAGATGGGAAACCATCGACCAGTTGAATCCGGGGCTCTCTTTCCTGGGCCTGAACGGCCGCATGAACGTGGAAGTGGATTACTACCGGAAGAAAACCCTGAACCTATACCTGGAGAATTCCGGTATTCCCTATTCCTCGGGATTTTCCGATGTGGACCGGAACGACGGGGAGATGGAAAACCGCGGATTTGAATTCCTGATCGATTACACTGTTGTGCGCAGGGAGAATTTCCAGTTGAGTTTTAACCTGAACCTGTCCCGGAACCAGAACCAGGTATTGAGGCTCCCTGAGAACTACAGTCTGGTTTATGGCAACATGCTTGTAAACGGAAACTATAAGATCAGTATCGTTCCCGGGGAACCGCTTGGCGGTTTCTTTGGCTACGAATATGCCGGGGTCTATCTGGATAATGATGATGCCATCGTCAGGGACGAAAACGGCGAACCGGTTTATGGTCTGAATGTGGATGAGCCCATGGTCATGATCATGGGGGGACCATCGGGATACGTTTTTGAAGGAGGGGATGCCAAATATGTGGATCAGAATTATGATGGCAAGATCGACGAACTGGACCTGGTCTACCTGGGCGACCTGAATCCCGATTTCATGGGAGGTTTTGGTTTCAGGGCACAATACAAAAACATCGTTCTGAACACCTTCCTTTATGGCAAGGTGGGTCAGAAGATCATCAACCAGACCAGGATGGATACGGAAAAGATGTATAACCACGACAACCAGAGTACAGCTACCAACTGGAGGTGGAGAAGGGAAGGCGATGTGACCGATATGCCCAGGGCCCTTTACAATGAGGGCTTTAACTGGCTCGGTTCAGACAGGTTTGTGGAAGATGGTTCCTATCTCAGGCTGAAAACCTTGTCCCTGAGTTACATCTTACCCACCAGGTTTATCCAGAAGATCAGGCTGAAGGATATGAGAATATTCGGAACTGCCTATAACCTCTTTACCTGGACCAACTATTCTGGCCAGGATCCGGATGTGGCACCTCCCTCACGACCTGACACACTGCCCAAGGACTACAGCAAAACTCCTCCCAGCAGGAAAATCATGTTTGGTATTAACATTAGCTTCTAACATTAATTTAACAACAAATGAAAAATACCAATATACATTACGCACCAAAAACGATCATCCTCATGCTTGCACTGATGTTTACATCATGCAGTGAATGGCTGACCGTTGTGCCGGAGAATGATCTGGTCAGGGAGAAATTCTGGAGAAAAACCGAGGACGTGGAGAGTGCCCTGGGGGCATCCTATGATGCGCTGCGAAATGCAAGCCTTCAGTCACTGATCTTTGGTGAGCTGCGGGCCGACCTGGTGACCTTCACCGGAGCACCTTTTGCAGATTATGCCCAAATTGCAGGATCTGATATCAGCCCAACCAACCCCGTCATCACCTGGCAGGAGTATTACAAGGCCATCAACCTTGCCAACACCCTGATGGTTTACGACGATGAAGTATTTGAACTCGACCAGACCTTCACGCCCGAACTGAAGGATGCCATCGAGGCTGAAGCCCGTTTCATCCGTTCCGTGGCCTACTTTTACCTGGTCCGGCTCTGGAAAGATGTCCCGCTGGTACTTGAAGCCTCGATTTCGGACACTTCCAACCTGTACCTTGGAAAAAGCACGGAAAGTGAGATTCTGAGCAACATTATTAAGGATCTTCTTACAGCCAGGGAGATGGCGTATTCAACCGAATACATGGGGAGTAATTACTTCTATGGCCGGGCCAACAAGTATTCAATCACAGCCCTGCTGGCTGATGTCTATTTATGGGACGAACAATACCAGAAATGCATTGATGCCTGCGATTACATCATGGGTTCGGGATTGTACGGACTGGAGCCCACAGAAACCTGGTTCAATGTGTATTACCCAGGCAATTCAGTTTCTGAAAGCATCATCGAGATTCAGTATGATGACAACCTGGAAAGCCAGGAAAACCAGATTTATTACAGTCTTGTGCCCGTCGATGGTTCACCCGGGGCTTCCCTGGACATGCAAAGTATCCGGTTGATCATGGATATTGAAGATGCCAGGAACTATAACGGGCGAGGAGCCATCTGGAAATACCAGGGGAAAGACCAGTTTGGATTGCAACCCAGGACGTATACCGAAAGGGATGCCAACTGGATCCTTTACCGCTATGCAGATGTGATGCTGATGAAGGCCGAAGCGTGTATCGAGGTTGGCAGGTACGAAGATGCCAATGAGTTGATCGGGGAAACCATGTTGCGGGCCGGTATGCCTTATGCAGGCGAAACAGACAAGGACCTGATCCGAAAGGCCCTCCTGGATGAAAGAGGCAGGGAATTCCTGTTTGAAGGAAAACGCTGGTTCGACCTGCTGCGTGCAGCCAAAAGAAATCATTTTGAAAACAAACAGATCATTATCGATATGATCCTTTCGGGAGCTGACATCAAACAACAGGCCATTCTGAAGACCCGGGTATACGATACCCTGAGCTATTACCTCCCCATACAGGAGCGGGAGCTGATCTACAACCAGAACCTGGTTCAAAATCCATTCTATGACCGGTAATATATTATCAAAAGCCACTGTTATGAAAAACTTCATCTTCATATTCCTGTTTGCCTTGTTGCTGACAGGCTGCAAGGAGGACCCCATTTTGTGGAAAGTCGACTCAATCCAGCAGGTAATAACCGAATATGTTGAAAGTCATGAAGACTTCACAGAATTCGCTTCGATTCTGAAGGAAACCGGGCTAAACAGCCTGCTGAGCGTCAGGGGCCCCTTTACCCTGTTCCTGCCCAATGACTCTGTCATGCATATTTATTATACCGAGAAAGGAGCCTCTTCTTACCTTGATTTCACGGTTGACGAACTGAAGGAGCTGGCCCTGAATCACATGGTGCCGATCCAGGTAGAGTCGGGTGATGTGGGTCTGGGCGCCCTCAGGGAGCTGAACGGACTGGGCGATTACCTGGTTACCGAATTCCGGGGATCGGATATCATCGTGAACAAAGAAAGCATGGTCATCAAAAGGGACATCAGGGCAGCCAATGGCGTGGTACATCACATTGACAGGGTCATCAAACCCGTAACCAAAAGTGTTTATGAGGTCCTGGCAGCCGATCCTTCCTATTCACTGTTTTCAGAAGGTCTGAACCTGACCCGTCTGAGAGACACGCTGAATGTCATCGACTTTCCCTATGGAAAGAAACTGGCCCGGACCAGGTTTACCATTCTGGCCGTTGCGGATACCACTTTCAACCGGCATGGTATTTTCACCATTGATGATCTGATCGCACACTACACGGATGCACCGGACAGTATTACTTTTCTGGACAATGGCTTTTACAGGTACATGGAATACCATTGCCTGGGAGGTACCTACTACCTGAATACCTTAGAAACACAGATCTATCCCATCCTTTCCTATGATAACAACATATCGGTAACTGTGACCGACGATTACAAACTGAACTGGGATAAATTGGCTGATACCTACACCGGTTTTCTGGTCGAACTGTCCAACAATCCGGGGAAAAACGGCACGGTGCATACCATTGCCGACCTGCTCCCCGTGTTCCAGCCGGATCCCATTACCATCGTGTTTGAAACCACCGACTATTTTGACATGAGGCAGGGAGACTATTTTGGCAAGTATTATGCCAGGTGGTTCGACGGGCAAAATACCTTTCAATACATCAAGTGGGAGGGCGATTATTTGCTTTACTACTTCAAGGATCACGACACGGGGAAATTACTGAACGATGACTGCCTGAGCATGAGCGGCTGGTGGTGGGTCGAGATTACAACACCCAAAATCATGAAGGGGAAGTACATCCTGACCTCCAACCTGTGGGGTGGAAACATCACTTATGCAGTGTATGTGGATGGCGAGAATACAGCACTGATCGATGCCACTGATCCGGCCGAATCCACTCCCTGGGGTGAGTTTGACTGGACCAAAACTGAAATGCATACCATCAAGGTGGTGGCCAAGAGTCCGGGATTGCTGTTCTGGGATACCCTGATCTTCACTCCTACAAACTAATACGAATCCAGTTCTATCCATATAATATAGCATAGAAATGACAAAGAAAATCTCATATTCGACCTGCTTGTTCCTGATCACTCTGATCCTGACCGGCTTATCTTTCCAGACATTGAATGCACAGTCTTCAGGGGTTGAGATAACAGGTGTGGTTTCGGAATCGGGTACAGGGCTCCCCCTGGACCAGGTGGCTGTATCGGTTTCCTCTACAGGAACAACGGCCATCACCGATGAACAGGGGGCCTTTACCCTGACTGTTCCTGACCTCCAGGCAGAGATCAATGTAAGCCTGCCGGGCTACAACAGGCGAAATATTTACCTGAACGGACGGGAGAGCCTGGATATCGTACTGGTTTCGGACCGGTACCAGACCATGGACAACGTGTATAACACACCGCTGGGGACCCAGGTACTGAAAGATGCTGTCTTTCCGGTCACCTCGGTGACACAAAGTAAAATGGCATATTCCAGGGCCTCTTCTTTCGACCAGGCCCTCCAGGGGAAGATTCCCGGAATGATGGCTATTGAACAAACAGGGATGCCGGGACACCGTACCTTCATGAATATCCGGGGTTACTCTTCCCTCTACGGCAACACAGAGCCCCTGCTGTTCATTGATGGCATGATACACAACTACTCCTATGCAGTAAACAGTCTCATGGAAGGCTTTTCGCTGAACCCCATGGATGTGGTTGACATTGATGACATTTCCGACATTTCTGTCATGAAGGATGGAAATTCCTACCTGGGGGCTGCAGGAGCAAATGGCGCCATCTATGTAAATACAGAACAGAAGGCCGAAGCCAGTACGGTGATCAAGTTCGCCGCATACGGTGGCATTTCCATGGTTCCAAAAAACCAGGAATTGCTTCATGCGGATCAGTTCAGCACCTACTTTGAAGAGGTGCTGCTCTCCCAGGGTTATAATTCCGGCGATATCAATTCCATGTATCCCTGGCTGCACGGCGATCCGTCCGCCGAAGGATATTACAAGTACAACAACGAAACCAACTGGCAGGATGAAATATACAAGCCGGCGCTCATTTCCAAATTCCACTTTTTCCTGAAAGGGGGTGATGATGTGGCAACCTATAATGTTTCAACAGGCTACCTGTCACAGGATGGTATCTATGAGAATTCCAAATACACCAGGTTTAACCTGAGGATCAATGGCAAGGTGAACATTACCGACAAGTTCTCAGTTACTCCAAACGCAAAGTTATCGCTGGCTGACAGTTACCTGGCTAACCAGGGTCCCACCAGCTGGAAAAATCCCGTGGCATCCGCTGTGATGAAATCACCAGGGATGGATCCCATTGCAAGGGATGGCGCCACAGGCGAATACCTTACCTATTTCGATGATGTGGGTGCTTTTAATGTGAGCAATCCCTCGGCTATTGTGACCAATGCCATGGGATCAGACCGGAACTATCATTTCCTCAGTTCCGTCAAGGCCGCTTATCAGTTCAACCAACACTTCAACCTGTACACCCTGGTTGGCCTGAATTTTAACAATGCCCGGGAGACCATTTTCCTTCCCGACCTGGGAATGGTGCAGGTGGACTCGGCCTACAACCGTCCCGGTGAATTTGTGAACGAGTTCCGTTCCACCCAGAATCACACTGCCCTGACCTACACCAATAATTCCGCTGCAGGACATTCCATCCTGGCCAATGTGGGGTTCAGGTATGTGTCAAACAGTACCAAGTACAACCTCAGCCTGGACCTGAAT
This sequence comes from Bacteroidota bacterium, assembly GCA_043797815.1. GTDB lineage: Bacteria > Bacteroidota > Bacteroidia > Bacteroidales. The sequence continues at coordinate 8,743 of JAZDPG010000014.1, read as the reverse complement.
ACACCCTCCGATGATTTTAAAAGCCTGGGGGACGGTTCCCAGTACAGTTTCCTTCGCTCCACCGTGGGCGATAACAGGGAAATGGTATGGACCTCCTATTTTGCGGATGTCCACTACAATTTCAGGAACAAATATTTCCTGAGCACCAGTTTATCCTATGATGGCAGTTCGGTGACCAATAAAGAAAACAGGTACAACTTCTACCCCTCTGTCGGGGCTGCTTGGAGGCTGTCATCCGAAGGATTCCTGAACAGTGCCAGCTGGCTGGAAGACCTGAAAATCAGAGGATCTTATTCGGTAACAGGGAACATGTTCAGCACCATATACGACTATTCCAAAATCTACTATACCGACCGGCGGATGAACGTCGACGGGGTTCTGACACGCGAGGTGATCCCCAATGGAAACATGGACCTTGAAAAGAAAAACACCATCAATGCCGGCCTGGATCTCTCCATACTGAAACAAACTGTAAACCTGCATGCAGATTATTTTGTCTCCAGTGTGAATAACCTGATCATCAGGCAGGAGCTGCCATCCACATTCGGTTTTACGAATTACTATGACAATGGTGGAAAACTGAATTCCAATGGTTTTGACATCGCCCTGGATGCAAGGTTACAGACCGGAGATTTTACCTGGACCATCGGAGGATCGGTAAGTAAGATCCTGACAAAGGTAAGCAGTCTTGAGTTTCTCAATTCCGAAACAGAGCAGATCGTGACCAGCATACAGGGGGCCCAGTTTGTGACTGCCGTGGACGGACCGGTGAATGCCTACTACGGATACAAAACCGACGGCCTGATATCGGCTGCAGAAGCCGGAACCATCACCGGGCCCAAGGGGCTCCCGATGGAAGAAGGAGATGTGAAATTTGTGGATAATGGAGACGGAATCATCAATGAGGCTGACAAAACCGCCATTGGCGATCCCAATCCGGATCTTTTCGGAAGTATCTTCACCGCATTTTCATGGAGAAAATTTGAGCTGTTTGTAAATTTCAACTACTCCGTGGGCAATGACCTCTATAACCACATGAGGTATTACACCGAATCCATGACCGATTATTCCAACCAATCCACCACGGTGCTCGACAGGTGGACCCCCTCAAATACCGGAGCGACCCTCCCTCGGGCAAGTTACGGGGATCCTACGGGTAACGCAGCATTTTCGGACCGCTGGATAGAAGACGGTTCTTATTTGCGGCTGGGGCAGCTGACGCTCAATTACCACATTCCCCAGCGGGTAGGATGGTTCAAGGAAATCACGGTATATGTGACAGCAACCAACCTGCTCACATTTACGAAATACAGCGGGTATGACCCTGAATTCATTTATATGAACAGTCCGTTCTACCAGGGAGTCGATTACGGGATGATGCCCCAGTCCAAATCATTCATTGCAGGCTTGAAACTTGACTTATAACGGGTAAAATACAGATAAGATGAAAACCATATCAAGAATAAACCCCTATCTACTGACCCTTGCAGGCGCATTGATGATATCGCTGGCAGGTTGCAGCGACGAATTCTTTAACCGGCAGGCAGGGGACCGGATCACTCCCGAACAGCATTTCCAGGATATTTACGATGGTCTGGCGTCCATGCAGGGAGCCATCATATCCCTTCAGGAGGCCATGCCCAGGTTCATCATGCTGGACGGTCTCCGTTCCGACATGATGGATGTGACCCCGAACGCCGACCAGTACCTGAGAGAAATCAATGAGCATAGTTTCTCTGATTACAATCCGTATTTATCCCCGGCTGATTTTTACAAAGTCATCATCAACCTGAACGAGGTCCTGGCCCACCTGGAAGAACTCGCTGCAAATGAAAGAGAGCTGGATGAGTACACCACCTATTATGCCAGGGGCGAACTTCTGGCCATGCGTGCCTGGACTTATTTTACCATTGCACGCCTCTACGGAGAGGTAGCTTACATTGAAGACAATCTGACCGAATTGCCGGAGAACCTTCAGCAGAATGTGCTCTCCAAAGAGGTCATTATCGACACCCTGATCAACCAGATTCTCCCCTACATTTATGATCCCACTGTGGGTATTGAACGTGTAGAAGTGCACATAGATCATTATGTTAATCCAAAAGGCCTTTTGGGTGAGATGTACCTTGAAGTGGGCGACTATGCCAGTGCTGCCATTTACCTGAAGATGGCCTGCGAAAGCTACGGCAACCTGGGGCCCCTCTACAAGGTTGATAATTCCTACAAAGATGCAGCATGGGCAACGATGTTCATGAATGCGGAATATGCCCAAATTGAGCACTTTTCGGTGATACCCTTTTCTTCGGTTGAGGACCAGTACAATCCGCTGGCAAGATGGCTGGGCTACGGATATGACTACGTTGTGAAACCCTCCCAGGTTCTTGTTGACTCTTTCATGGCCCAGATCCCGGCTGCCGGCGCTCCGGGAGACCTGTACAGGGGACTGGGGGTTACCTTTGGCGTGGATACGGTATCCAAAACATCCGAAACCAACTATGTAACGGAAAACTACATCACCAAATATGAAATAGACCAGGCGGATCCGTTCAGCTCGGACATTATCCTCCAGCGGGCCGGAGACCTTCACCTTCTGCTGGCCGAAGCATACAACCGCATGGGGGATGAAACCTCCCAGGACTATGCACTGATGCTTCTGAACCAGGGGGTGAATAAAGAGTCCCCCAAACCCCCGGAATTTGCCAAATGGTCCAGAAACATCGGGATCAGGGGACGGGTTTACCTGATGCCCTTTGAAGTGTCGGACGAGCTCACAGGCGAGGACCGCATCCGGTATATCGAAGATCTGATCATCCAGGAGCGTGCCTATGAACTGGCTTTTGAAGGGAAACGGTGGTTTGACCTGGTCCGGGTAGCCGAACGCAGGGGTGAACCCGGATTCCTGGCCGATAAGGTGGCTGCCAAATTTGAAGGACAAGCGCAATATGGATCCATTCAGGCCAAATTAATGGATCCGGCAAACTGGTATTTGCCCGTTAAATAAACATCCTGATAATGAGTAAATTCCACGTGGGGTGGTTCAGATCGTCCAGAATATTTTTTTTCATTCTGGGCCTGTCCGCCACCCTGTGGTTTCTTACCAGGGTGATTCCCAAACCAAGCAGGGCCGCCTATCCCTGTATGCGGGCAGCAGCTCCCATTATGTCGACTTTCATTGTTTACCTGCTGGCGGTCAGCACTTCCGTGTTTTCATTCAGGAAATTCAGGCAGTCCATACGACGGTCCAGGTACCTGGCAGGTTCCCTGTTCCTGTTTCTGTCCGTGGCAGCATTTGCCTTTATTTACCTGCATGACCGGAAGGAAACCCTTGCCGGTGTTCTGCATCCGGTGGACAACACCTTCCCAGTTGCATCCAACAATCCTGTGGGCCTTGCGCAGGGGCTGCATCCCGGCCGGGTGGTCTGGGTACAGGACCGCAGAGCAACCAACGAAAACTATGTTCCCGTGAACGGGTCCGACAATTACTGGTACAGCGACGACAATACCGATGAGGGCGTGGTCATGGACATGCTGGAGCTCTCCCTGATCAAATATGCAGGCACAGACAGCATCACGGATGCCTGGGATGCCATCTTTAAACATTTCAACGCCACCCACGGCCGGGGAACAGTGGGCTATACCCAGGGGGAGAAAATTGCATTTAAAATCAACCTGACCAACCAGAGTGCCAGTCCAACCCAGAGGCCTTCCCGGATGGATGCGACCCCGCAGCTGCTCAATGCCATTTTACACCAGCTGGTTGATGTGGTGGGCGTGGACCAGGCCGACATCACCATGGGTGACCCCTACCGTGAATTCAGGACGGAATACCAGGAGCTGGTCAGGAACAAATTCAGCGATGTTAATTATGTGGATGGCAGCGGAGACGGCTATATTTCCCAAACCGTTCCCTCCGAAGAAGCTGTGCTGAAATTCAGCGACAAACAGTATGAATCCACCCTGCCCCAGCAGTACCTGGATGCCACCTATGTGATCAACATCCCCTGCCTGAAAACCCACAACGAAGGGGGAATCACACTCATCGCCAAGAACCACCAGGGTTCTTTTCTTGAGAAGGGCGATGATCCCAAAGGTCAGTATGCCATCAACATGCACTACAGCCTTCCGGCCAACACCCCTGGCTCACGTAAATACAGGCATACGGTCGATTACATGGGACATGAACAAACCGGTGGAAAAGCATTGATCTACATCATCGACGGCCTCTGGGCGGGGGATAGCTGGGAGGGATGGATCATGAAGTTTAAATCGGCCCCCTTTAACAACGATTACCCCAGCACCCTTCTGGTGGGCCAGGACCCCGTGGCGCTGGAATCAGTGGGCTTCGATATCCTTTTCCAGGAAAACATCGATGACGGAACAAAAAGAGATTTCCCCATCACCTTTAAAGAGGAGATAGCCGACTGCCTTTTGCAATATGCAAGCAGCGACTACTGGCCCGGCGATATTCAGTATGACCCGGAGGGAGACGGAACCCCCATTGGCAGCCTGGGCGTTTTTGAGCACTGGAACAATGCCACCGACAGGAAGTACTCACGAAACCTGGGTAGCGGTGAGGGCATCGAACTGATCTATGTGGACGGGGAGGCAGAACCGACAGCTCTTGGAAATACCACATCGGAACAGATGTATATGGCCTCACCCAATCCTTTTTCCACGCACACCAGTTTCCGGAGACCGGAACAGGTTTCGGAAAATGCAAGCCTGGAAATCTATACCATCAAAGGTGAACTGGTTTCCACCCTCAATTTCGGGAAGTCGGATATAATTACCTGGAACGGAGCGGATGCCTGGAACAGTCCCCTTCCCGACGGGATTTATCTCTATTCATTAATTGACCGGGAACATTCCGCCAGGTACGCCGGAAAAGTAATTCTTAAAAAATAATGAGACTTTGTATGCGATTTTTTAAACAGGGAATCTGCTTGCTCCCTGTTCTTGCAGTTTTATCAGGGTGTGACAAGGGGGAACCTGAACCCGGTATTTCATTTGACATGGTGACCGGGTTCGTGATCTGCTCCCAGGGATACAAATATCTGGCCACAGACAACGGCCTATTTATCCTGGATGTAGGGAAAGGGGAATACATACAGGTTGAGGACCCGGAGAGCAAAAAAGTTCTGAATGACCTGGCTTTTGCGCCTGCACAGCCACAGGAAGAATTGTGGCTTGCCACCGATGCCGGAGCTTACAATTCGACGGCACAATACCTGCTAACGGAAGAGAACAGCGGATTGAGCCGTAACCCGGTCACTCACCTCAATTTCGATCATAAGCTGACGGGCTATTTTGCCACCCGCGAAGGACTTGATATCCTGGTTCTGAGTGAATGGACCCACACCACAGGCCTGAATGACCTCTTCCTGGATTTTGAAATTACAGACTTGGGGACAGCCACCAACGGCTACACCTATGTGACCACCCTGGGTGGCGGAATCGAGCGCTTCAAAATGGATGCGGACGGCATCAGCGGTGCCACACGCATCGACACAGACTGGTCCTGGCTGGCCTCCGACAACATTCTGACAGTTTGTATTGATGACACCGTCCAGGCCTATGGTACCGACAGGGGTGCTGCCCTCCATTTCAGCGAGTACACCAAATGGGACTGGGAAGTCTATTCCACGGCTGACGGATTGATCAATGACACCGTACAGGCTATTGTCAGGGACAATGCGAAGAACTGGTGGTTTGGAACCAATGGCGGTGTAAGCAGGTTCGATGAAGCAACCTGGACCGCTTTTACGGTTGAAACGCACGGCCTTATCAGCAACCACATCAGGTTCATGGCCGTTGATACCGACGGATCCATCTGGCTGGCCACCGACCTGGGGTTATCTCACCTTACCGGAGACCAGATTCTGAATTTCCCGAAATAAATCAGCATACTCTTTCTGCAGGGTATTTTTTCGTGAAGTGGTTTTTGCTTCCGTTAGATTTGCATAAAAGATCCCGAATTTAGGTTTTCAGCAGAAATACCTTTGGTTTCACATTCCAGGATGTGGTGATGGTAAGTGGCCTGAAGAAGACCATTGTGGATATTGCAATAAAACCAAGGTTTTGTGGTGGCATCATTGAGGTTGGAAATGCCATATTCATGGCGAAAACCCGGACAGATCATGATAAGCTGTTTTATTATTTCGCGAGTAAATGGTATCACATGACAGCACAGGCTGTATGCGCAGGGAGGGAAGCTCTCCCGGACCGGAAAATAATCCGCTAGCCCGGACGATCCGATAACTGCCACTGCGCATCTCAAGGAGCTGCATGCTTACCGACCACCTCTGATCTCGAAAAGAATGACGAAAACAGTAAAAAACCGAAGGAACGGAGCCCTTGGGCGAAGAACCACATTACGAATAAGCAACCCTTAGAAATAGAAGAGGCTGCCCTTTTGAGACAGCCCCCTCTAGGTCAATTAAAAAACTTATTACTTCTTAATAAGAACGCGGTTGTATACTTCCTTGGAGTCGAATTGTACGGAAATCACATACATTCCGGCCTCAAGGGATCCAATACCAATCTCGCTGTTAAATGAGTTAACAGGAATATTCAAGACGGATTGGCCTACAAGGTTCGTGATGGTAACAGCGTGAATCTCGGCTGAGCTTCTGATATTTACCATATCCGTTGCCGGGTTTGGATAAACATACAGGCTGAACACTTCATTCATCTCAATTCCTACCCAGGGAGTATAATCGCCATCGTTGTACACAACATCAACAACATTGTCTCCTTCGATAACGGTGTAGGTCCTGTTGGGTCCACCACCCGGAAACTCTTCCGTTCCATCCCACTGACCGTTGACCCTGAATTTAAATTCAAGAACTGCATCAACTTCCTGGGCGGCAACCACAATGGTGTAAATGCCATCTGCATCGGCATCCGTAGCATTCTTGACAGGATCTCCCCAATTGTTCATGGAACCTGCAAGGTCAACATGATCCACTGCCGGATCGAATATACCGTTGCTGATCATGCCAGTCATGTCCACATTGAAGGTAACATCCTCCGGCGGAGTGATGGGTGTACCCATAAATGTACCGTTGCCCATCAGTGTCACTGTACCTATAAAGCTTGCATTGTGCCAGCTTTCATCAGCAATCTGGTTCCAGGATAACTTGCCATCAAGGTTACCGTCGCCGTCATTGTCACCGATTTTTGCATCAAAACCGATTACCTTTCCCGCTGTCAGGTTAACACCGATGGAAGAGAAGGGAACTGCCAACTCAAGGAGGTAGCTGGTACCGGAGTCAATTACCTCAACAAAATCAACGCCCGGCATCAATGTGTCATTATTGATTTTCAGATTGAGAGGCAGGCCACCGGCCACACTCCAGATCTTTTCAAGCATGAACTGAACCGAATCCATCGGCTCGGCCAGATCATCCACCAGGTCGGCATTCTGTTTCAGGTTGGAAATGTCGAAATAGACACTGTAATGATCCCTTTCCCATGAATTGTTCAGCGTGGTAACCAGGGTATCATCCTTCACCTGCAGCAGGATATAGACATTGTCAGCATCCCACAGCGCTTTGACAGTACCACTGAAGTCAGCTGCATTTGTTATTCCTGTAACAAGGTTTTCCCTCAACAGCGGCATGGCAATGGCCTGGTTCCAGTTACCCTCAACAACACCGTCAATTGCCATCTGTTGCGGGGCTGCTTTTGTAGAACCCAGATCCACAAATACAGGCAACAATTTCAGGTTACCCATATAACCGCCATTGTGCCAGCTTTCATCGGCGCTCTGGTGCCATGACAGTTTGCCATCAAGGTTCCCATCGCCGTCATTGTCACCGATTTTTGCATCAAATCCAATCACCATGTCCTCAGTTAATGTAACACCGATTGCAGAGAAAGGAACTGCGATCTCCAACCTGTACATGCTTCCGGTATCAATGATCTCTACAAAGTCAACACCCGGCATCAATGTATCGTTATTGATCTTCAAATTGAGCGGTAGACCACCGGCCACACTCCAGATCTTTTCAAGCATGAACTGAACAGAATCCATGGGCTCGGCCAGATCATCGACCAGGTCAGCATTCTGTTTCAGGTTTGAAATGTCGAAATAGAGGCTGTAATGATCCCTTTCCCATGAATTGTTCAGCGTGGTAACCAGGGTATCATCCTTCACCTCAAGGTAAACATAGATATTGTCAATGTCATGCATCACCTTGAAGGTACCGCTGAAATCGGCTGCATTGTCAATGCCTGTGGCCAGATTTTTGACCTCAAGCTTATAACTCGCGGCCGAATACCATGTGTAATCAGCAACACCATCGATGACCGGGGCGGTCATAACCTTTGACAATGAACCATCGGCTTCCAGCTTGGCTGTTCCAATGTAACTTGCATTGTGCCAGCTTTCGTCAGCAGTCTGGTAAAGCGAAAGTTTGCCGTCCAGATTACCGTCGCCGTCATTGTCTCCCACTTTGGAGTCAAATCCGATCACCATGTCAGGAGTCAATGTAACCCCGATGGCAGCAAAAGGAACTGCGATCTCCAGGGTGTAACTGGTTCCTGAGTCAACCACCTCAACAAAATCAACACCCGGCATCAATGTATCGTTGTTGATCTTCAAATTGAGCGGTAAACCACCGGCCACACTCCAGATCTTTTCGAGCATGAACTGCACCGAATCCATCGGTTCAGCCACATCGTCCAGCAGGTCCTTATTCTGCTTGATGTTGGACATGTCGAAATAGATGCTGTAATGATC
>JAZDPG010000107.1:0-72008 GCA_043797815.1 Bacteroidota bacterium | reverse complement strand
CCATAATCCATACAATTATTATAATAAATCTCATATATAATATCTATATCATTTGCTTTTATCTCAGAACTAATGATAACTCCAGATTTTATTGCTTTTCTTATATCGTATTCCAATCCAGGGTTTAGCTTAAACTCGTTTAATTTGAGATAACTTGTAAACTTATTTACAATAAATGATTTCCTAAAATACTCATTATAAACCGGCATAATTTTGTAAGCATTAAACGGCGTGCAGAACGATGCAGAAATCATTTCATAATTTTTTAAATGATTTAATAAAAAGTCATAAAGAGATCTATGAATTTCCTTATAAATTGTAGAATTATAATCACATATTATACTTGCATTAGGACTAAAAAAAGGTAGGGAGGAATAAACAGTGCCAAGATCTGATGATTTAATAAATCCCGGCAGGATCGCTGACAAATTATTATTCTGGTCTATTTGTCCGACATAAAGGGCTTCACCAACTCCAATATTTTCTAGAATTTTCCTATAAAAAGGATAATGGTAACCTAAAATAGACTCATTTGTTCGGGAAAGATTATCAAGGAATGATTCAATTAGACTATCGTGTGTTGGATCAAGTATAATCTCTTTAAAGAACATATTAGAATTAGTATGACATTAGTGTCCACTAAAAATTAAAGCACAATTGAGCACTGTTGACTTCAATGATCCACAGATTCTGGCTTTTCGAAGAGTTCTCTGATCGGAGTCTTGTCGAAAAGCGACATACTGAGGATACGAAGCACATCAAAGGTGCTTCGGTTAAGCTTGAGGTCATGCTCAACAATAGCAATAAGGCAATAGGCTGCAATAGCCGCATAAATCTGGATTCTGACCGCATTTTCGGTTACACCCCAGATAGACTTTACGTGCAAATGTTGCTTGATCCACTTGAAGAACAGTTCCACTTGCCATCGGTTTTTATAAAGCAGTGCTATATGTCCTGCGCTAATTCCAAAGTTGTTAGTAAGGTACGTGAAAGTTCTTTTGTGTTCCACAGAGTAATAGCCGACACGCCTGAGCAAGACAGGGTACTTTTTCCTGGTTTGCAGTCCTGTAAGTCGTATGGCCTGATCATAGATAATATTATCAGATCCTTCAAGAAGTTCCTCTCCTTCAATGATTTCATATTGAAGTTGTCCTCTTTCTCTAATTATGAAGTTCGACCCAATGAGATTGATAGTAAAGAGCCGTGCAAGATCAAAATATCCCCGGTCAAAGATGTAGTAGGCATTCTTCGGCTCGTAAGGAATTTCATCCATGGCATTCATGTCATTAACTTTGGCCTTGGCAATATGAAGAAAGGTTGGAATTTGAGTAACAACATCATAGAGGGTATGTACCTTGATTCCACCTTTGGCCTTACGAAAACTTGCTCACCAAAAAAGGTTCAGACACAGGTCAATAGAAGTAGAATCAAAAGCATAAAACCTCCCACAAATTTCAAATTCTCTTGTGATTCGTTTTCCCTGAGCGATCGATATCATTTTATAGGCAAATTCCTCAAAGATACTGCAGTCCCGGTTCGTGTTTGCTTTTGCAAGATTGCTGCGTGTTATCAAAGATTTACCAAAACCCAAATGGTAAGACTTTGGGGAATGAGCAGTCGTTATACAGACAAGTTCTCTAAGGCTTTCACATCCAGACAACTGACCATACATCATAATCAGAAGCTGATTCCAGCAACTGAACGACTTGATGTATTTATCTCCCTGATATTTCATTACAATTCGTTGAAATGTCTTTTGCGGAAGAAATTCGATAATTTGTGCAAATACATATTTACCACTAAGCATAGTCCACCATCATTATCCTTTGACTTTAAAAGTATGAATTCAGATCGTGGACATGCGTTTTTTAATATATATTGCATAAAATCAAGTTATTACAGGAGTTGTTTTATAAATAAAGTGGACACTAATGTTAGTATGAGTTTAAAACACTAATTACTATATCTACCTCCTCATTACTTAATTCTGAATAAATTGGTAGAGACAAACAGTGCTCAGCTAGAAATTCTGAATTACGAAAATCGCCTTTTTTATAACCTAAATGGCAATAAGCTTTCTGTTGATGGCAGGGTACAGGATAGTGAAAGGCTGCAATTATGTTATTGTCCCGTAAATGCTTAACTAAAGCATCTTTCTCTTTTGTTGTTATTACAAATAAATGGAAAACAGACTCAGCCCATTCAGGTTGGTATTGCATTTTAATATTCGGGTTAGTAATTTCCGAAATATATTGTTTCGCAATTTCTCTCCTTCTATTGTTCCAGCCATCTAAATAATTCAATTTAACTGAAAGTGATGCCCCTTCCAATCCTCCCATTCGATAATTAAAACCCACTTCATCATGATAATACCTTTCTGAACTTCCATGGTTGCGAAGGCTTAATAAATGGGTATAATACGCTTCATTATTTGTGGTGATAGCACCACCTTCTCCGCAGGCTCCAAGGTTTTTCCCAGGATAAAAACTGAAACATGCCATTTCTCCAAAACTACCAACTCGTAATCCTTTATACTTTGCTCCGTGGGCCTGTGCTGCATCTTCCACTAGAGGGATACCACGTCTGTCACATATTCCTTTGACCGCATCTATATTAAAAGGTTGGCCATAGAGATGTACACCTACAACTGCTTTAGTTCTGGAATTTATCTTTTCTTCAATTTTATCAGGATCAATCTCCCAGGTATCAGATTCACAATCTACAAATATGGGTGTAGCACCTACATAAGATGGAGCCCAAGCAGTAGCAATAAAAGTATTTGCCGGAATAATTACCTCATCTCCCTTTCCAATTCCCAATACCAACATTGATAAATGTAATGCTGAGGTACCACTATTAACTGCCACTGCATATTTTGTTCCGCAGAAACGTGCAAATTCCTTCTCAAAAGCAGATACAAATGGGCCTCCAGAAAAGGCAGTATTTTTGTAAACCGCTTCAAATTGAGCAAATATCTCATTTTGTATTTGCTTATGTTGTTTCTTTAAATCCAGACATAGGATACTATTATCTTTCATGAGCTTATATTTCTCGTTTAGTTTCATTAAGGAAACGAATTATTTTCGCAGGATTGCCAGCTACAATAGTATTTGCCGGGACATCTTTTGTTACAACACTTCCGGCGCCAATAATAGAATTTTCACCAACAGTTAGGCCACCTAATAAGGTTGAGCTTGATCCAATGGATGCTCCTCGTTTAATCAAGGTTTTTTCAACTTCCCAGTCCGTATCTAATTGAATAGTCCCATCAGGATTCGTGGAACGGGGATATTTATCATTAATAAATGTAACATTGTGTCCGATAAAAACATCATCCTCTATTGTAACACCCTCACAAATAAAAGAATGGCTGGATATTTTGCAATTTTTCCCAATATAAGCGCTTTTTTGGATCTCTACAAAAGCACCAACTTTAGAATTATCGCCAATGATGCATTCATAGGCATTAACAAAATCAAAGATCCTAACATTTTTACCTATTTGAACATTTCGCAAGACTTGTCTCGGAGAATCAACATTAATAAGTTCCATATTTACTTTCTAAATGATTACTTCTGATCCCTTATTCATAAGGGACCTATTCGAAGCCTCTAAAATCCTAACAACATTTAGTCCTGAATTATAGTCGGAAACAGGAAGGCTTCTATTTTTGATCGATTGAGCAAAATCCTCAACCATTAAAGATAAGGCCTCAGTCATCGGTGTTTTTGGAATAAAAATATCACCTGTTCGGTAGTCAATTAAAATATTTTGTTTTTCATTATAATTCTTGATAGTATATCCGGTATCATAGATTTTAATTTTTTCCGTCGGTTCCAAATCATTGAAAACAATCATTTTCTTGTCACCCCCAATCAGCATCATACGAATTTTTACCGGTGAAGACCATGAACAATTAAAATGGGCTATCATACCTGATTCATAATTGACAGTTAAATACGCAATATTCTCTAATCCGTTGTGAGTATGTGAAACACCTGTGGCATTAAGACTATATGGTTTTTCACTGAATAGATGTGATAAAATAGAAATATCATGAGGAGCCAAATCCCATAATACATTAATATCAGATTGGAATAAGCCGAGGTTAATTCTTGTTGAGTCAAAATACTGAATTTTTCCAATTACCTCACTTGATATTAGTTGCTTCATTTTCTGAACTGCACCTGTATAAAGAAAAGTGTGATCAACCATCAAAGAAAGATTTTTCTGAATAGTCAGGTCAATTAATTTTTCTGCTTCACTCGTCTTAGTTGTCATTGGCTTTTCCAGTAATACATGTTTACCATTTTCAAGGGCATCTTTGGCAAATTGAAAATGTGTGAAAACAGGCGTTACTATTGCAACAGCATCGATTGATGGATCAGTCAAAATTTCTGTCGGATCGGTAGTGGTTTTAATCGAGGGGTAGGATTGATTTAGGATTTTAAGTCTATCTAATCTTTTGTCAGCTACTTTCTCAATTTTGAAGTTTTGGTTTTTATAGAAATTTCTCACAATATTATTCCCCCAGTAGCCAAAACCAATTATTCCAACTTTGATCATGGTGATGTTATTTGATAATTTGAATAATATTTGTAATCAATTGCACTGAAAGGTAAGTTTGTCATTCACACTAGCGACAGTTAGGTTTTTATTTTCTAAGATTGAAAATCCTCATTGTAATAATCTTTTGCATACTTGTAGTCGTAATAACCATAATGGTATGATTTGCCATAACCATAATAATATCTGTATCCAAGGCTTCTTGATGGGTTGATGTCATTTATTATTAATCCAAGTTTGGGTAAACGGTCTTCCTCTTGCATAAGGTTGGCAACATTAATTACATCTTTGTGACTGTAGTTTTGTCTTATTGCATACAGTGTGGTATGGGCATATTTGCTCAGTGATAATGAATCGGAAACCAGAGCAAGAGGGGGTGTATCTAGAATGACAAAGTCATACTGTTTAATAAGTTCATTAAACAGTTGTTCCATTTCCTTTGTTTCAATTAATTCAGATGGATTGGGAGGGACAGGGCCGGCAGGTAATAAGTCAAGATTTGGTATCGAAGTCGAAAATATGCAATCCTTGGTAAGTTCCTCCCCAATAATAATTGAAGATAATCCGATTTTATTTTCTATGTTGAATAATTTATGCAGCGAGGGCCTCCTGAGGTCGCAGCCTACAAGAAGCACCCGCTTGTTATTCATTGCAAAAATTGCAGCAAGATTTGCAGCTATGAAGGTTTTACCCTCTCCACTGACGCTTGAAGTGATCATTATCACTTTTTGTTCAGGATCCCGAAGAATAAACTGGAGATTGGAACGGATTCTCCTCAGAGACTCTGCAAAAGCAGAGTTAGGAGCATCCTTAATTAAAAGGCCACTTGGGCTTATGGCGTGTCCAACAATACCAATAATGGGGATAGATGAGTTATTTGTAATATCTTCTTTTTCCCTGATCCGTCCATCCAACAGATCCCAGAGAAGAAATATTACAGCCGGGAACAACAAACCCAGTATAAATGCAATAAGTACGATTTTCATTTTGTCATTTCCTATCTGGATGATCTGGTCATACCTTGCTTCATCAATCATTGAGATATTTGAAATGGTAGATGCCTTTTGTATGCCAGCCTCGGCTCGCTTTTGAAGAAGAAAGGTGTAAAACTGGTTATAGAGGTCATATTTTCGCTTGATATTCAGAAGCTGCTGCTCATTTAGAGGAAGGTTTTTTAATTGGTTAAGCACAGCCTGTTCCTCAGTATTAATTTGATCCATAATCAGGTCATTATTAATGATCAATCCTTTTATAACCTCTAGAATGCGCAGCCGGGCTGCGCTTATTCGCTCATTAATACTCCCTAATCCCGGATTAGCCTGTTGGACTGCATAATCGAGATTTTCGCGTGATTCATATAAACCCTGTAACTCCTGGATGGCACTTATTAATACCTGATCATTATCATTCCCCAATGTAGGTGAAATAAGGGTTTTCGGATCGTTACGCTCCTCTACATAGGATTGAAGGTACCTGTAATAGTTCTCTTTTAATTTCAACGCCGTTTTTTGTTCATAATAACTTTTTAGTTTATCATAGGCCATTTCACCTTCACGACTTAGATTAATTGCGTTGTTGGATAGTCTGAAAGTTAACAATTGATCTTCAGCCTGTGTGAGGGAGTCCAGGATGATATTAATCTGTTCATCAATGAAAAGAAAAGTATTTTCTGCGATCTCCTGTTTGCGTTCAAGACCAGATAGAATATATATTTTACTTAAAGTATTCAGGAAATCTACCTCTCTTTCACCCACTGGTCCCGAAGACCGAGTGGTAATTATCGTTCCTTCTTTCTCCTCGGTTTCAACTTCGAGCTTGCTTTTGTAATGTTTAGCAAGGTAAATAGGATCATTGACCACGAAGTTATAAGTATGGTATCCACTACTTTCTGAAATAAGTTTTAAACTAAAAAGCCACCCCTGAATATTCAACTCCCGGTTGAACATTAGAAGGGTATCTATTCCTTGATCCTGGTATAAACGAAATTTTACCTCATCAATGCAATCAACGAACCATTTCTGGTTCTTATACCAATTGACGGAATCACTAAGGATATGTAATTCTAGATCTGAATTAGACAGAAGGGGCCGTTCGCGTATGCGCCCGTAAGCAGTCCAATAGATATCTTGATTTAAGCTGTCAATTGCACGTTTGGTAATGGTAAATGACTTCAGTTTTGCGACCTCATTGGCCATATCGGTCTGTCGCCGGGAATATCTAACTGACCTTAATTCACTCAGTATATCATTAGATCCTTGCCCATCTTCAATAATCAATGTGGCGGTTGCCTGATATTGTGGGATAGTATATCTAATTTTGAAAAAAGCAATTCCAATTGCCAAGCCCATTGCAATAAAAAACCAGTACCATTTTGATAAATAAAGAAAGAAATATTTCTTCCAGTTTATATTGGTCTCTCCCTGCTGGAAAGCTTGAGAAGGATAACTATAATTGCTTTCAGGATATCCTGGCCCTGCTGATGGAGGCTGGTTCTTTGTATGCTGGTTCATATATAGTACTCATTTTATTCAGGTGATTGCGAAAAGCGGCTATTTGCTGTTCATGAAGCTAAGTAAAAGAATTAATGTAGATACCGTAGTTAGGGTTGTGGAAATTAGCAAAGAAGTAGTTGGTATATTTAGCTGGAATGGTTTGCTCTTTATGGGTTCAACAATGACGATGTCATTTGGTAACAGGAAATATCCTTCCGATTGAAGAAGGTTTTTATCCTGGAGGTTAATACGATAGGTGTAAGTGCCTTCTTTAGACGGGCGGACCACCAATACTTGTTTCCTGTTACCATAATCTGTGATATCTCCTCCCATCCCGATAGCTTCCAAGACAGTTAATTGATTGTTATAGTTGGTAAATGTTCCTGGTCGGTTTACTTCTCCAATTACTGTGAATTTAAAACTGAGTAATCGGATATTCACTACAGCGTCTTTCAGGTATTGTTCGGCACGTAATTCCACCGCTTTTTTTACTTCTGAAAGAGTCAAACCATATACTTCTACCTCACCCAAAATAGGTAACGATATTGTTCCGGAATCACTGACTGTGTATCCATAAATGTAGGAGCTACTTGGATCGCGGAACATATAAGCACTGTTTGTTGTACCGCTGCCTGGATTAAGCAAATCATTCATTTCCGCATTTAATGTAAATAGATTTACGTATAGAATATCCTGATACTGAATCCGGTAGTCTGGTCGTTCCATGGGGAAGAATTGCTGCACACTGGTGGTGTCGAGGTTGGAAAGGTACATCAGTTCTTTCTGGGAGGTGCAGCTTCCAAAAACGATAATGGCAACAATGAATGCTGTTGCCAGTTTGATCAGGGTCTTCATATGGATGGCGGTTTTCGAGTCAGTCTTGTTTGCTAAGGTAGGCATTATACATCAGATCAAGGCCTTGGTCAAGTTCGATGTCGTGCCTGAAGCCAAGCTTATGCAGCAGGTCCACGTTGGTGAGTTTGCGCATGGTACCGTCGGGCTTTTCGGTGTTGAAATAGATTTCACCCTGGTAACCTAAGGAGCCTTTTATTTTCAGGGCCAGGTCTTTGATGGAGATCTCCTGGCCGGTGCCGATATTCACGAAGTGGATCTTTCGCGGGTCTTTCGGATCGATGGGTTCTTTGGTGAAGCTGTTGATCTGTTGGATGTCTACATTCTCCATCATAAATACGCAGGCGGCGGCCATGTTTTCGGAGTACATGAACTCCCGCATGGGTTTACCGGTTCCCCAGATCTCTACTTGGACCTGGTTGCCATCTTTGGTAATTCCGTACTTATTCAGTTTTTGAAGGATCTCGCTTTCTTCTTTGGACCCATCGACTCCTTCAATCGGGAAGGTGTTCAAGTCTTTCCGGATGTTTTCCCAATCGTTATTTTGTAGATGTTTTCCCAAATGGATCTTCCTGAGCAGGGCAGGGAGGACATGGGACTTTTCCAGGTCGAAGTTGTCATTGGGCCCGTAGAGGTTGGTGGGCATCACGGCGATGAAGTTGGTGCCGTACTGGATGTTGTAGGATTCGCAGAGCTTCATGCCGGCAATCTTGGCGATGGCATAGGGCTCGTTGGTGTACTCCAGCGGACCGGTTAGGAGGTACTCCTCCTTCATGGGCTGGGGAGCCTCCCTGGGGTAGATGCAGGTGGATCCCAAAAAGAGGAGTTTCTTCACGCCGTTTTCGTAGGCGTGATGGATCACGTTGTTCTGGATCATCAGGTTCAGGTAGATGAACTCGCCCCGGTAGATGTTGTTGGCCACCACGCCACCCACCTTGGCAGCTGCCAGGATCACATATTCGGGCTTCTTTTTTTCAAAGAAGGCCTTCACCTCAGCCTGACTGGTCAGGTCCATCTCACTGATGTCCCTGGTCAGCAGGTTGGTGTAACCCTTGTTGATCAGGGTCTTGGTGATGGCCGAACCCACCAGCCCGGTATGTCCGGCGATGTATATCTTGGAATTCTTTTCCATTCTTCTTTATTTTTTTGATTTCAAGGGATGCTTATGAAGTAACCTGGGATTTTTTACGAAGTAAATAACCACGTTACAAATAAGCATCCCTTGAAAAACTTATTCAAAGTAATTCAGCGTTTTATAGCCACCTTCCTTCAGGTAGTTCTCTTTCTTCATCAGGTGTACATCCGACTGCATCATGTCCTTGATCAGTGCGTTAAGATCGTACTTGGGTTCCCAACCCAGCTGTTTTCTGGCTTTCGAGGCATTCCCGATCAGTAATTCCACTTCGGCCGGACGATAATAGGCCGGATCCACACTCACCACCACGGTTTCGGCATTGATCTTTTTCAGGATGCCTGAAATGTGGGGTTCTCCCACCTTTTTGACAAAAACGGTGTCATCCACCGATTCGATAATGGCCGTCTCTTTCTCTTCCGTTCCGCTGAATTTGAGGATCAGCCCGATCTCCCTGAAGGCACGTTTGATAAACTCCCTCACCTCGGTGGTAATTCCGGTGGCGATCACATAATCATCCGGCTTCTCCTGCTGGAGAATCAGGTACATGGCCTGCACATAGTCCTTGGCATGGCCCCAGTCCCGTTTGGCTCCCATGTTTCCCACATAGAGCCTTTCCTGCATACCCAGGGCAATCCGGGCGGTGGCCCGGGTGATTTTCCTGGTGACGAAGGTCTCGCCCCTGATGGGCGATTCGTGGTTGAACAGGATCCCGTTGCTGGCATGCATGCCATAGGCTTCCCGGTAGTTCACAGTGATCCAGTAGGCATAGAGCTTGGCCACACCATAGGGGCTCCTTGGATAAAAGGGGGTCTTTTCATACTGGGGTACCTGTTGCACCAGTCCGTAAAGTTCAGAAGTACTGGCCTGGTAGATGCGGGTTTTCTCTGTCAGTCCGAGCAGCCTGACCGCCTCAAGAATCCGGAGGGTTCCGATCCCGTCGGCATTTGCGGTGTATTCGGGCGAATCGAAACTCACCTTTACATGGCTCATGGCTCCCAGGTTATAGATTTCATCGGGCTGGGTCTCCTGGATGATCTTGGTCAGGTTCATGGAGTCGGTGAGGTCCCCGTAATGGAGGACCAGGTTGCGGTTATTGACGTGGGGGTCCTGGTAGAGGTGGTCGATCCGTTCGGTGTTGAACATGGATGCCCTCCGTTTGATCCCGTGAACGATGTATCCCTTTTTCAGTAAGAGTTCGGCCAGGTAAGCACCGTCCTGTCCTGTAATACCGGTAATTAAAGCAACTTTAGACATATATTCTGGTTTGATTTATTGACAAATTTGGTTGGGTCTTTTCACGGCTTCGCCTGGTCAGTCACAAAGTGAAGACTACGGCGCTTATGATTTACTATCTACTAACTTCTATCTATAATCGTCTTTGATCTTTTCAATCAAAGACGCATGTACCTCCACGGTCAGGTTTTGGTCTATGCTGTCAATTCTCACCAATACTTTTTTCCGGCCACCATCCGTAATGAGTTCGCCTTTTAATCCCTTCAGACTGCCGGCGGTGACCATGACACGGTCTCCTTTTTTCCTTTTTTCCCAGGTGGTTTCCACCTTCTCATTGCTGTTCACAATGATCTTCAGGTTGTTGATCTGCTCGGCCGGAATGGCAGCTGCCCTGCCTTCGAAAGTGATGTATTTGACCACCCCAAAGGTCTTCAGGACCTCGTCATAATATTTCCGGTCGATGTTAACGAATACATAGGAGCTGAACAGGGGGATCTCCACCATCTTCTTCCGGTCCGACCACTGGCGCATGGTCTTGATCATGGGGAGGTATGCTTCAATCCCCTGCTCCAGCAAGCGCTGGAAGACCTGCTTCTCGAACCGCGGACGGGTATATACGGCGTACCATTTAAAGGCTATATCTGTCTGCACTGCATCCAACGCTCTTCTCCTTCGGTTTTGGGTTAGCTATCAAAATTAATTAAATATACTGATTTTGTAAGCGAAATAATCAACAGCATGTACACACAAAGTTCTTTGTGAAGAAATCAATTATCTTTAACAGATGAAAGCCAGGTATAGAGATGAATGAGTTTAAAAATAAGACCCTGTTAATTACCGGCGGAACAGGTTCCTTTGGGAATGCTGTGCTGCAGGGAATGCTGGATGCCGGACTGAAGGAAATCCGGATTTTCAGCCGCGATGAGAAGAAGCAGGATGACATGCGTAAACGGCTGAACAACGCCTCCGTGAAATTCTACATTGGGGATGTGCGTGATCCTTTTGCGGTTGACCAGGTAGTGAACGGAGTGGATTATGTCTTCCATGCGGCCGCATTGAAACAGGTTCCTTCGTGCGAGTTTTTTCCGGTTGAGGCTGTGAAAACCAATATTCTGGGTGCGGAAAACGTCATGATCTCGGCAGAAAAATATGGGATAAAAAAGCTGGTAATTCTGAGTACCGATAAAGCGGTTTATCCCATCAATGCCATGGGTCTTTCCAAAGCCATGATGGAGAAGGTGATGATTGCCCGTTCAAGGAATCTGAATGGCTCCGGCAGCATCTTTTGCGGAACGCGTTATGGAAATGTCATGGCTTCCCGTGGTTCGGTGATCCCCCTGTTCATTGAACAGATCAAAAACGGCCGGCCCATTACCATTACCGATCCCGGGATGACCCGCTTTATGATGAGCCTGGATGATGCGGTGCAGCTGGTCCTCTATGCTTTTAAGAATGGACAGAACGGAGATATCTTTGTACAGAAGTCACCGGCTGCCACCATCAAAACCTTGGCCGAAGCGCTGATCGATCTGTATGGGTCAGATACCGAGATCAAATACATAGGAACCAGGCATGGGGAGAAACTCTATGAAACACTGGTAACCAGGGAAGATATGCTGAAGGCTGAAGATCTGGGTAGTTATTACCGGATTCCTGCAGATACCCGGGATCTGAATTATGCCAGTTTTTTCTCAGAAGGGAAAACGGCTGTAGCAGATATTGAGGATTACCACTCACACAATACCACCAGGCTTGATGTGGAAGGGATGAAAGAGCTGCTTTTAAAACTGGACATGGTCCGGAACGACCTATGATCAAAGTTGGCATTACCGGTCAGTCGGGATTTGTCGGGACCCACCTGTTCAACTATTTACGTCTTGATCCTGATCATTATTATTTGATCCCATTTGAGGATGCATTCTTTGATGATCCGGCGGTACTGGCGGACTGGGCTGCAAAATGTGATGCCATCGTCCACCTGGCTGCGCTCAACCGCCACAACGATCCGGATGAAATCTATCAGACCAACCTCAGGCTGGTAAAAGAGCTTATTTCAGCCCTGGAACAGTCCGGGTCGAAACCCCACCTGCTTTTCTCCGGCTCCACCCAGGAGATGGCTGACAATCCCTATGGCCGGTCTAAAAAGAAGGGACGGGAATTACTGATGCAATGGGCGGAAAGGTCGGGAGGGAAATTCACCGGTCTGGTGATCCCCAATGTATTCGGACCTTTTGGCCATCCGTATTACAATTCGGTGGTGGCGACCTTTTGTCACCAGTTAAACCATGGGGAGGAGCCGGCCATTCATGTGGACCAGCTGCTCAGACTTGTTTATGTGGGAGAACTGACGAAGGTGATGGGTGAATGCATCCTGCAGGGCACACCGGCGCCAGAATACAGGGTTCCCCATACCTCGGAGATGATGGTCTCGGAAATACTCCAATTGCTGAAAGGGTATAAGGCCGGCTATGCCGGGAAGGGGGAGTTGCCCCAATTGAAAAATGCCTTTGAGATCAACCTGTTCAATACCTTCCGCTGTTTCATGGACATTCCCCGTCATTTCCCGGTTCTTCTGAATGAACATGCGGATGAGCGCGGGAGTTTCGTGGAAACCATGCGGCTAGGGGTGGGCGGACAGGTCTCTTTTTCTAAGACAAAACCCGGGATTACGAGAGGGAATCATTTCCATACAAGGAAAATTGAACGATTTGTGGTGATCAGGGGTCAGGCGGTGATCCGGCTGCGCCGGATAGGGACAGGTGAAGTGCTGGAATTCAGGCTTGACGGTGCCCATCCTTCCTATGTGGATATGCCCGTGTGGTATACCCACAACATCACCAATGCGGGAGATGATGAATTGTATACCCTGTTCTGGATCAATGAGTTTTTTGATCCCGATGATCCCGATACTTTTTTCGAAACCGTATAGCTAAAAGATATGAAGAAATCAGGCTTAAAGGTAATGACCATCGTAGGAACCCGCCCTGAGATCATCAGGCTCTCCAGGGTGATTTCATTGTTGGATTCCCAGCTGGATCATACGCTGGTCCACACGGGTCAGAACTATGATTATGAACTGAACGAGGTGTTCTTCAAAGACCTTGAACTGAGAAAACCTGATTTCTTTCTTGAGGTAAACACCACCTCCCTGGGGACTTCTGTGGGAGACATCATAGAGAAATCCGAGGTCGTGATCAGGGACGTGAAGCCCGATGCTTTGCTGGTTCTGGGGGATACCAATTCCTGCCTCTCTGCCTATATGGCCAAAAGGATGAAAGTGCCGGTGTTCCATATGGAGGCGGGGAACCGGTGCTTTGATTTCAATGTGCCGGAGGAGATCAACCGCAGGATCATCGATCACATTGCGGATTTTAACCTGGTTTATACGGAACATGCCCGCAGGCACCTGATCAGCGAGGGACTGCCACAACGCAGGATCTACCTGACCGGATCGCCCATGAACGAAGTGCTTTCCTTTTACAAGTCAAAAATCAACGGATCGTCCGTTTTGAAGGAGCTGGGACTTGAGAAAAAGAAGTATTTCGTTGCCAGCGTACACAGGGAGGAGAATGTGGATCAACCGGACAATCTCAACAAGATTATAGAAGTATTAGAACGCCTTGCGGATGAATACAATCTGCCGGTCATTGTCTCAACACACCCAAGAACCAGGAAACAACTTGAAAAGAATGGGATTGAAATGCATGGTGATATGCTGCGGTTTTTAAATCCTTTCGGATTCACCGATTATGTGCATTTGCAGCAAAATGCACAGTGCACCATCTCCGATAGCGGAACCATCAGCGAAGAGTCGGCCATCCTTTCGTTCCCGGCCATCTCCATCCGCCAGTCCATGGAGCGCCCCGAAGCCCAGGATGCAGGAACCATTATCCTCACAGGATTCGAGACACAAAGGGTGCTGGACGCCATTGCCCTTACCATCCGGGAACACGGGCAAAGAACCTATACCAAAATACCCGGAGACTATACCATCACCGATACCTCCTGGCGTGTGCTGAAACTTATCCAGGGAAATGCAGGTCTCAGTAATATCTGGCACGGGATCCACGGCGCATGAGGAAGCAAATCAACACCAGCCAGATCATTATTTACTATTTGGCTTTTCTCTTTCTGGGATCGGTGGTTCCACTGTGGCAGGGTTCGACTGTCCTGAGTAACAATTATACGCTGCATATCCGTTGGGATTACCTGATCCATTTTTTCATTTACATGCCTTTACCGGTACTGATGTTCCTGCGTTTGAAGCGGGGCTTGTCGGCTTTGATTTGGATACAAGTAATTTTGTATTCTGTGTGTATCGGCGTGCTGTTCGAAGGAATCCAGATGCTGTTGCCTTACCGGTCCTTTAACATCAATGACCTTCTTGCAAATACGGTGGGCGTGGTGCTGGGCATATCCGTGCTTGTGATCTTCCGAAAAAGAGCAGTGTATTCTTGACTTGCGTTAAGGTTTGTGCATATTTTTACGGGAAGTTTTTTTAAAATGTCTGGAACCTTGGCCCATGAATAAAAGGCAAAGCAACAAACTGAATTCCTACCTGAGCATGAAGGGTGTGCTGGAGGACCATGTGAAAATCTATGCGTCCGTCGGGGAGATCAAAAAAACGGTGGACAGCTTCTTCAGGCTGGTGGACGAAATAAATACCCTGGCCGGTCGCGCAAGGAGGGATACCACGGGTGAAACCGCGGCCAAGAATGCAGCCAAGAAGAAGCTGGCATCGACGGCCGGCTCGCTGGCGGCTCTCGGATCGGTGTTTGCGATGGACCGCTCCGATACCGTGATGGAAGCCGCTCTGGGATATTCCTACAGTGACCTACGCTATGCACGGGATGCAAAGACCCTGCAGATGGCCCTGGCCATCGAGTATGAACTGACCGGTCACCGGGCAGATCTGGCCCGCTACATGGTGAGTGAACAGGACCTGGCCGGTCTTCACGCGCTGATCAAAGCGTTTGAAAAATCCATGGAGATCCAGGGAGGGGTGAAGAGTGAAAGTGTGGCCCTGAACGCGCGGTTGTCCGCCTTGTTCAGGGAAACCGATACGCTGCTGAACAGGATGCTGGATCGTTTCATTTCCCGCCTGAAGCCCGGGCACCCCGCTTTTTACGAGGCCTACCGGAATGCCCGGACCATCGTGGATCTTTAAATTCCCCCGGATCATTGGCTTGAGAGCCTTGCGAAATGGCTTGAGAGGCTTGTAAGATGGCTTGAGACCCTTGTAAGATGGCTTGAGAGCCCTGTAAGCTGTCTTGAGACCCTTGTAAGCTGTCTTGAGACCCTTGTAAGATGTCTTGAGACCCTTGTAAGATGTCTTGAGAGGCTTGTAAGATGTCTTGAGAGGCTTTCCGGATGACATTTTGTCCGGGTGGATTGCCTTGTGAGGTGATGCGATTGTCTTCGGAGCCTTGTACGATAGCTTGAGATTGATTTGGATTGGCTTGTGCGCCTTGTACGATGGCTTGAGATTGGTTTGAATTGGCATCGGAGCCTTATACGATGGCTTGAGATTGATTTTGATTGGCATCGGAGCCTTGTAAGATGGCTTGAGATTGGTTTGGATTGGCATTGGAGCCTTGTAAGGAGAGTGTTTATCAGAGTTGTTAATGAAAACAATCCTTAAGAAGGAATTCGCATACTATGAGCGGCACCAATCTTAATCCAACAAACCGTTAGGGTGCATACCAGCCTAGATTTAGGCAGACCGATAAAGTTGAAAATCTTGCAAGAGTTATTTGGGAATTGTTATCATATGAGATAACTTTGTCACTGTGTCAAGACAAATTATATTTCATGGAGAGTACTTTTTAGATTTCTATAGGAATCTTGATTCTGACATTAAATCAAAGATTCAGTATGTCTTTGAATTAATTAAACAAGTAGACAGAGTTCCAAAGAAATTTTTAGCTCCCATGACCGGATACGAAGGTCTGTTTGAGATACGAGTGGAATATCAGTCAAACATCTACCGGATCTTTTGTTGCTTTGACCAGGGACGATTAGTTGTATTATTTAATGGGTTTCAAAAGAAGACACAAAAAACGCCAAGGAAAGAGATTGAGAAAGCCATGAGATTGAAACAAGAGTATTTTGAACTTAAAAACAAAAAGTCATGACAGATTATTCAGGCATAAAGACATTCGATGAATTAGTCGAGAGAGAACATGGTAAGATAGGAACAGACAGCCGTAACGATTATGAAGAAAGAGCTCAAATGTTTATTGTTAGCGAAATGCTAAAAGAAGCCAGGAAAGAAGCTAAGATGACACAACAACAACTTGCAGAGAAAGCCGGTACTAAAAAGAGCTATATTTCAAAGATTGAAAATGCTAAAGGAAATATCCAGCTTTCGACCCTAATTAGAATATTTGAAAAAGGATTAAATAAGAAAATTGGTTTTACATTTTTATAACAAAGGCCTATTCCAGCCCTTCAACATCAACGGGAAAAAGGTAAGCCATACGACTAAAATGAGAATAATAGTTGACTATAAGGATTCTGAAGCAGGATTAGACCAGTTAAAGATTGATTCTGCAAAATACTTGTCGGATTATGCTATTCGGATAAAATTTAGCGATGGAAATGAAAAGCTTGTTGATTTTAAACCATTTTTATCAAAATCACTTCACCCATCCATTAATAAATATTTTGATGAAAATAAGTTTTCGAATTTTTCATTGACTGATGGAAATTTGAATTGGAATGATTACGATTTGATTTTTCCAATTTCAGATTTATACAATGGTAAGATACAAGCATAAACCACGATGAATTGTATGATTGATAAAGAGCAAATACTGCAGAGAATTATCAGAGTTGTTAATGAAAACGATCCTAATTCAGAAATTTACTTATACGGATCAAGGGCTAGAGGAGATGCAAGAGAGTACTCAGATTGGGATTTTTTAGTATTACTCAACCGGCAGAATATACCTTTTGAGGTAGAAACCAGATTCATGGACGAATTCTACGAAATAGAATTAGAAACTGGTGAAATTATATCACCCCTTATATATTCAAAAAATGAATGGTTTAACAAACATTCATTTACGCCACTTTATGAATATATTCACAAAGAAGGAATTCGCATACAATGAGCGGCGCCAAAAAAGACCTGATCGAGTATGCAGTTATAGCTTTGCTTCCGGATTCTGATCGGGAGAATATACCTTTGTTATGATCAAAATAATTTGTTGCAACTCATGAATTCCAAAGAACACCAAACTTATTTGCAGGAGTTTAAAAGCTTCTCAAAAGAGATTACAGCATCGAGGGAATCTCTTGATTTTCTGGTCCGGACCGGAATTTATACACCAACCGGAAAGTTGACAAAGGCCTATTCAAGCCCTTCAAAATCAATGGGAAAAAGGTAAGTCATGGTAGTGTCAATAGAAAAAGCAGATTATAAAGGGGATTATATGATTAGTCTTCGGTTTTCAGATTTGGCCACTACATGGCAAGCGAACAGGACCTGGCCGATCTTCACGAGCTTATCAGTGCGTATGAAAAATCCCTGGAGATTCATTTTGAAGTGTTACCAAACCTTGGCACTTTTGAGAAAAACAGAAAATATGGGTAAGAATACATCAATATCGTTAGGCGATCACTTTGAAAGCTTTATTCAAAATGCAGTAGCAGCAGGGAGGTATAGCTCAGCAAGTGAGGTAGTACGAACAGCCCTAAGGTTACTTGAAGTTGAGGAAAGTAAGATTAAAGCGCTTATGAGAAAAGTGAATTACCGAATCAGAGCAGCAGTTGGTAGGTGATTTCACGGGCACAGCATGCCACTCTTAAATTCTAACTGTATGAGACAAAAAAAATCACTGAATGCATTTTTAGCAGTACTCATCATTGTATTGACTGCGTCTCGTTGTGAAAAATATGATGATATAGAGATTACCTGGGTAAAAACGCAGGGAAAGTCTATAAAATTTCCGTTACTGGCAGTGTAACGACAAAAGAAGCAGATTGCGAAGTACTTCTTGAATCTCCCAGTTTCGATACGCAAACAATCATAACAACAGAATTCAAAACCAGCATCAGGGAAATTGCGATAGAAGAGGTTGTTTTTGCTTTGGTTTCTGATGATTTTTTGCGATGAGGATGCTCGAATCACCTTATATCAGCGGGAACTGGATGCATTACATGTTGGCCCGCTATGACCTTCCCGGTCTTGAATTCCCCGGATTAAGCGGGCGCGAACTGCTGATGGATAACCTCGATTTCATGCTGCGCTTCTGGAAAAGAAAAGGGTACCATTCAAGGTGATTCCTAAAAGCGCTTGTTGAGGATCAATATCTGAAAGCCGACGCCATGATTTGTTGTTCTGACCGGGGGATTTCCAGGTGCGTGGCCAGTGTTTTCCAGCCGCTTACTGCCGTTTTAACTTCATCTATGATTTCGTCTGATGGATTGATATCATAGGCAGGGGACAACCGCCACCCTTTGTCTTTGAGGATAAACCCATGATTCCGCAGATGATCGTCTGTATTGGAGATGGCTATATTGAAGATGATTCTCCTCCACAATTGATGAAGGTCTTGTTCGCCTGGTAAAAAAGGTGTGATACTTCCCGGCAACATTTTGAACGTCAGATTCAGCCATTTCGATTCCGGAAGCGATGGCCAGTTTATGCGCCAGAAACTCCCACTTTGCTTTGTCAATTGTATCATATTAAATCGCAAAGCACCCATTCGGTTATGGTCAAAAACACCCAACAGGTAGTCAATATCGTATTCGAAACTATATGATTTTCTCCCTTTCCCCTGGTGTGCAGAAAGGGTACCGATCAGCTTGGGTTTTGGCATGCCGACCCAGTGGGTGTAAACAAATATGTCGGTTTTGTTTGCTTTCATGATGATCTGTTACCCAGTAAATTCATGTCTTGCAGTTTCCTCCCCAGTGCATCATCAGCTGCAAGTTTGAGAAAGTCATCCTGTAGTCCCAATACCCTTAGAACGTTAAAAAGGGCTCCAATCGAAACACTGGAGCTTCCCTTTTCGATCAGGTATAGCGTGTTGCGTGCAATACCGGCTCGCTCGGCTACCTGAAGGGTTGTTAACTTCCGTCTTTTCCTTGCCAGCTTGATGTTTTCCCCCAACTGTTCCAGAATTTTCTGGTGCTTCGGAAATAGTATCTGGCGTTTCTTCTTCATTATATTTGTACTATAATAAAGGCAAATATAGCAAAAGAGAACGGAATATAGTACAATTCTGACACCGAAAGCAGCGAAAATATAAGCTGGCTGGCGGCCAACCTGATCTACCACCGGATTAAACCGGAGTTATTTGGCTTCGGCCAAACCCTGATGGAAGTGGATCCATCAGTGAACCGGCCGGGCAGAGGAAGGAAAATTGCATTGGCAAGCCCTGAAAAGGCCACGTGTCTTTAAACTGATTAAAGTTTATTTATGATGATAGACCTGGAAAAAAGTACTCCTGTTCCCGGAATGGATCCGAAACCAAATTCCTGTTTAGGCAAATTTTGAAAAAAAATCCCTCGAAGTGACATTATAATGGAAAAAAATCCTCCCATATGGCTGAAAGAGATCATTGCCGGGACTGCTGATAAAAAGCTGAATTGATTATTCAGCGAAACCTTTTCGAGGTATTGGAGAAGTTGTACCCGGGCGCCATCATCAGTCACCGGTCGGCGTTTGAGTTTTTGCCAACAAAAGCAGGTCATTTTTTCCTGACATACAAGTATACCAAAAAGGTTGAGCTACCCGGGGTAAGCATCCGCTTCCTGGAGGGGCCTGCACCTGTTGAGGGGGACCATCCTTTTTCGGGGCAGTTATTTGTTTCTCAGCAGGCACGGGCGTTTCTTGAGAATCTCCAGCCCGGCAAAAAGCCGGGCCCTGCCTCTAAAACTTTGACTATCCCTGAAATTGAAGAAAAGCTGGAACAGATCATCAGGGTCCATGGAGAGGAGGAGATCAAGCGTCTCCGGGATACGGCGCGAAAGATATCCGGGATGTTGCATATGGAAAAGGAGTTTGTCCGGCTCGATTCTCTGATTGGAGCCAGGAACCCGTTTTGAAATTGATGAAGCCCGGAAAATCAATGAAACCGGTCTTCCGCTACCTGCCAGGAATGAGGATTCGCATGATATTCTGGGGACTTACAAACTGGTATCTGATCGGCGGGAGATGGCTTTGATCGCTGGTACGGGTGAAGAATTTCTGGCCATACTCAGGCGCAGGCACAAAACCCTTCTGGGAGCCAGGAGGGATGCCAATCCCGGGTTGTTCAAGGACAGGAACAAGGTAGCCGGGGGCACTTCATTTGTTGATAAAGAGTTGGTGCAGGGAACATGGACCGGATGCAGCTTTACCTGGATAGTTGCAACGCTTTCCTGGAACCCTCTGAAGGGAAACTGGATTTCCAGGCCTGATCTTCCGTAAAATGCGGATGGTTCCGTTTCACCATGTATTTGCATTACGAATGAGCATGGGCAAAATTGCTTCGAGGCGTAAGGTAAACGGGAATGGATGGGATAAGAATCTTTGTTTTCAATCTGATTGTAACGGTTTGTCTTCATTTTCCAGATCTGAAAGTGCATAGAGAGGCAATACCAGGATGTTATCGTATTTCGCGTATTTCTCAAGGGAAGTCCTGATGCCGTAACTGGTTTTTTTCTCACTGAGAAAGAGCCGCAAGCTGTGCATTTTACCTCTGATCCCTGACTTTACTTCAAGAGGAATGATCTTATTACCCATCTGAATGATATAATCCACTTCGGCATTACTGTTTCTCTCTTCTCTGTGCCAATAGAATAGTTGCTGAGGCTGAAAAGGTGAAGTATTTTTAATTAACTCCAGACCTGCATATTGTTCTGCAATGCTGCCCTTGTTGACCACCTCAAGATCATTCGAAAGTAAAATATCCGACAGTTGCAAATTAAGTATTCGCTGCGTTACACCGGTATCAAGCAACATAAGTTTGCGCTTTTTGCTGTTGCTTTCTGCACCCAACGGCAAACCGTTCGCTGAGGTGTGAGTTACCGGTATCACCAGATGAGCAAGAATCAATATTTCCACAACTTCATGTATCTGTTGAGAATTTGCATCATCCACAGCATTTGCATAGATAAATTTCTTTCCTGACTGATACACAATGGATTCAAAAACTTTGCGGACTCGAATTGAAGGAATTCTTTGTTTATATTTTGTAAAATCAGCCTGAAGGGATATGATTAAATCATCTAAAACAGACTGACATTCCCGGAGATCACCGTTTTCTACATATTTTGCTACAACTTCAGGCATGCCTCCGATAATGAGAAACTCTTTTAATAAGGAGATAATCTTTTTGTGAACAGGTTCTGAAAGCGGAAAATTCACATTTGCCTCCTCAATGGCTGTTAATAGTGGTTGAAGTTCATTTGCCATAAGAAATTCGTTGAAAGACATAGGGTACATGAACAAAGATCGAATACGACCTACGCCAAATGAAGGAAGTTCTTCAAGTGCAAATTCTAATAGTGAACCAGCTGAAATCAGATGCAGATCCGGAATTCTCTCATAAAAAAATCTTATTGATGATATGGCAGGAATACACGATTGTATCTCGTCGAAAAAAACAAGTGTTTTTCCTGGAATAACAGGTATATCATAGACGAGCGATAAGTTTTTACAAATGTTTTCCGGAGATAAGTTGCCGGTAAAAAAACCATGAATATCCTTGTTTTCTTCAAAATTTACCTCCAGAAAATAGTCAAACTTTCTTGAGAGTTCCCTTACACTGGATGATTTTCCAACCTGCCTGGCACCCCGAAGCAGTAAGGGCTTCCTTCTCAAATCATTTTTCCATTCCAGTAAGAACTTGTCTACGGTTCTTGTTAAATACATAATAATAAATTATCCAAGGGTTAAAATTACACTTTTCTTCATAAATCCAGGGGTTAAAACGGTTTCTTGCGTTTTCGTCCGCTTTTTCCTTTTTTGAGCTTTGGATTTTTTTCAGCAGCTTCTTTTGCACTCTCCCACAGCTGGAGCAAATTTTACGCTTACTTTGCAATGGTATCTATTCAATCGTGATGTAATGGAAAAACTGCTTTTTGAAGGGTTCAACATCGTAGCTGTTGTGGCTGTATTCCTGGTTGTTTTATCCGGGAAAAGGCTTCCTGTCCGGATTTCGGCAGCTTTCCATGTGTTGCAGGTCATCATGGTTTCTGTTCTGGCTGTTTTCATTTTTGCCAAAGGGGCGGGTGAATTTTACCTGAACAGCTCCGGGCCCATGGGTAAAACGGCAATCAGGTTTGATTATCTGTCGGCCTGGTTCATGCTCATCATCAGCTTTTCGTTCCTGATCAGCTCGTTCTACGGGATTGGCTACATGAAGAAATACCGGGAAAAACGGGCCGAATTGAAGGTGCATATTGTTTTTTATATCCTGAATTTCACCTCACTGATCGATTTATGCCTTGTTCAGAACTCCATCATGTTCCTGACGGTATGGGAGATCATGGCCATCAGCTCGTTTATTGTCATTGTTTTTGAGTGGGAGAAGAAAGAGACGCTGAAGGCCGGTATCAACTTTTTAATCCAGTCGCATATCGGCATTCTTCTTTTGACCATCGGGTTTATCTGGGTGAAGGTTAAAACCGGCTCCTTTGATTTTTCGGCTATTGCTTCCCTTACAGCCAGCCATCCCCGGGCAGCCATCGGTCTGTTTATCGTTTTCTTTACCGGCTTCGCCGTCAAAGCAGGTTTTGTCCCTTTTCATACCTGGCTGCCGCTGGCCCATCCGGCTGCACCGGCGCACATTTCGGGAGTGATGTCGGGGGTGATTATCAAGATTGGGATTTTCGGGATCCTGCGCATGATCACCCTCATTCATACGGATTATACCTTCATCGGCTATTTTGTGCTTGCCGTTTCCGTCATTACGGGGGTTTACGGGGTCATGCTCGCCATTGTGCAGCACAACCTGAAACGCCTGCTCGCTTACCACTCCATCGAGAATATCGGTATTATCGGGATGGGCATGGGACTGGGATGCCTTGGAATGGGCACGGATAACCCGGTGCTCATAGGGCTCGGTTTCGGAGGCGCGCTGCTGCATACACTCAACCACTCCCTGTTTAAATCCTTGCTGTTCTTTGCTGCAGGAAACGTTTATCAGGCCACCCATACGATGAATATCGAAGCCCTGGGAGGTATGATTAAAAAGGTTCCGCATACCGGGTATCTGTTTCTGGTTGCCTCACTGGCCATTTGCGGCCTGCCCCCTTTGAACGGCTTTGTCTCGGAATTTTTCATTTTCAAAGGCTTTTTTGAGGGGTTGGGAACAAACAATTTCCTCTTTACGCTCTCCATGCTTTTCTCGATGGTGGGACTGGTCCTGGTTGGCGGACTGGCGCTCATTTGTTTTACCAAGGCCTTTGGAGTGGTTTTCCTGGGAAACAGCCGCGGCAGCGCGGGCATGGAAAAAATCGAAAAACCGCTCAACATCGTCCCTCTCTATTTCATTGCCCTGGCGATCCTGGTGATTGGTGTCATGCCCTTCCTGTTTTCGGAACCGCTTCTGCAGGTCGCCTCCCTGTTCGGTCAAGGCAATCCTGCTGATTCGGTAAACGGAATGACCTCCGCTTTTCGCAGCATCTCGCTTGCCGGGTTGGTTTCACTGGGTTTGATTGTAATGGTCCTCGCCATCTTTTTCACAAGGAAAAAGATGACCGGAAATAAACCAGCAAGCGAATATGAAACCTGGGGCTGCGGTTATACCGGCAGCATCCCCAAAGCACAGTATACCGCATCATCGTTCATACGGACCTACAGGAAGCTGGCCGAACCTCTTCTTTTGATGAAGAAGGAAAAAAGCCTGTCAGCCACCCTTTATCCCGTCGAAATCAGTCAGTCCACCCATCCATATGACAAAGTGGAATACTGGCTTATTGATAAACCTGTTCGCCGGTTTAAAAGACTGCTGAACCGGTTTGTATTCCTTCAGAATGGCAACATCCAGTATTATATTCTTTACGGATTCATTTTCATCACTTTGGTATTTGTGGTTCCTGTGATTATTTCAAAGCTTATGGATTTTATCAGTTTTATTAAATAGCTGGAATATGGTGAGTGTCATAATCATCCTGACGGCAAGTATTTTTTTTATGGGCATTGTGGTGCGCACGAAAAGCCTCGCTTCCGGGCGTAAGGGGCCGGGTGTTTTGCAGCCCGTCAAAGATATCATCAGGCTTCTGCGGAAGGGCTCGGTGTTTAGCACGACAACTAGTTTTATCTTCAGGATAGCGCCTTCAGTATACCTTGCATCCATCCTGATGGCCGTACTGATGCTGCCCCACGGAAATTTGCCGGGGCTCATCTCCTTTGAAGGGGATTTTGTCATGTTTGCCTACATCCTGGGGCTTGGCAAGTTTGTGATGATCATTGCCTCTCTGGATACCGGAAGCAGTTTCGAAGGCATGGGAGCCAGCCGCGAAGCTTTGTTTTCCATGCTCGTTGAACCGGCTTTTTTTATTGTGATGGGCTCACTTGCCCTGTTCACGGGTCACTCTTCTTTTTATGACATTTTCAATTCACTGCATTTTGGCAGCCATATCTCCTACCTGATCGGCGGACTGGCAGCTTTTGTGCTCTTGTTTGTTGCCATGGTAGAGAACAGCCGCATGCCGGTGGACGACCCCAAAACACACCTGGAACTGACGATGATCCATGAAGTGATGGTGCTGGACAACAGCGGCTTTGATTTGGGAATGATCATGTACGCCGCACCTTTGAAATTTGTCATGTACGGGGCGATCATCGCCAATTTTTTTATTGGCGGGCTTCCCCTGCATTGGTCGGTACCTGTATTTTTTGCAGTACAGGTCATTTTTGCTGTTACCATAGGCCTGTTCGAGTCATTCATGGCCAGGTTCAGGATGGGACATAATCCCCAGTTTATCTTTATCCTGACATCGGTTTCACTGCTGATCTTTTTTGGGGTATTGCTAGTCCTTGGAAAATTCAATTAAACAAGTAAACATGAGCGATATTTTATTGATCATTTTGGCCATCAGCCTCCTCTTCATGAGCATCGCGAACAGGATATTCACCTACCTGAATATCCTGATTTTCCAGGGGTTTATTCTTTTTGGTGTGATGCTTCTTACTTTAACGGAGATCAACTTGGTAAACCTGGCTTTCATCCTGCTGGAAACCATTGTTTT
Source organism: Bacteroidota bacterium (assembly GCA_043797815.1). Lineage (GTDB taxonomy): Bacteria > Bacteroidota > Bacteroidia > Bacteroidales. Next base: position 46,541 of record JAZDPG010000107.1, on the reverse strand, counting down.
TAAGGCTCTGGCAGTTCCTGTTTTTCTGAAAAGAGTTATAAGTCGGAATCATATTACCCGCGAAGCAGAGCCCTACCTGCCCAATTTTGTTTCGCTTCTGATCGTCACCCTGATTATTGTCTCAACCATTGTCTTATCGAGCCAGATCAAAGACCCCCATCTGGATAAGACCATTTTTGTGGCCTCACTTTCCAATCTTTTTACCGGGTTATACCTGATCGTTTCCAGGAAAAAAATTATCACCCATGTGATCGGCTACCTGGTTATTGAAAATGGTGTTTTTATCCTTTCCCTGGCTGTGGCAAACGAGATGCCCATGCTGGTGAACCTTGGGATCATGCTCGATATTTTTGCCAGTGTGCTGATCCTGGGCATTTTCTTCAATAAAATCGGGGATGTACTGCAGGACCCGGATGTTTCACAATTACGGAACCTGAAAGACTGATTCTCATGACCCTGATATTTCTAGCCGGCACCCTTGTAACGGGCATTTTGCTTTACCTGAATAAAAACAATGTCATCCATTATGGTCTGGTTGTGCTTTATGCCCTGATGTTATGCCTCTTTGCGGTTTATGAATTCAGCCACATCAACGTTGCTGATCATCAGTTTTTCAAATCCGATCCATTGTCGGTTCTGATGTTGTTCGCCCTTTGCATCGTGAGCCTTCCGGCTTTTTTCCATGCCTACCGGTACATGGTTACCCATGATGAACCCCCCCGCTCGAGAGGACTGTTTTTTGCTGCGCTGGTTGTCCTGATTTCAGCCATATGCATTGCTTACGTGTCCAACAACCTTGCAGTCATGTGGATTTTTGTGGAAGTTACCACCCTGAGTGCATCGGTGCTTATTTACCATCACCGGAATATCAGGGCGCTGGAAGGAGTCTGGAAATACGTATTTATTTGTGCGATCAGCATCACCTTTATATACATAGGGATCCTTTTTCTCGGCCTTGCCATGAAGAAGGCGGCCATTGATACTTTTTCCTTTGATGTGCTCATGGACCATGCAGCCGCTCTCGACCCTTTCTGGCTTAAGCTGGCTTTCCTGTTCATTTTTGCCGGTTTCACGGCTAAAATGGGACTTGTCCCCATGTATACCGCCGGTATCGATGCCAAGGACAAGGCCCCGGCACCTGCCGGAGCCCTGCTTTCCAGCATCCTTATGAACATGGGGTTTGTCGGCATTTTCAGGGTGTATGCCATTCTCAGCAGAACCGGATTGCTCCACTGGGCATCCACGGTGATGATCGTATCCGCCATACTCTCCATTTTTGTGGCAACTGTCTACATGACCCACATCAAAAACATCAAGCGGATGTTTGCCTATTCCAGTATTGAACATATGGGCCTCGTGATCCTGGGGCTGGCAGTCGGCGGTGTGGGCATTTACGCTGCGATCCTCCACATTGTTCTGCATACCTTTGTTAAACCCGCCCTGTTTTTTCAGTTTAACCAGGTGTACAGGGTCTACCAGAGCAAAAGCATTTACGATACGGGACATTATTTCAAATACAACAGGGCCGGGGCCCTGGTCCTGCTGCTGGGTTTTATATCCGCCACCGCCATGCCGCCTTCCGGTTTGTTTATCAGCGAATTTCTTCTTTTTCAGTCTCTTTTTGAAGCCCGCAGGCTGATCCTCCTGGCGGTCGTACTGATCCTTCTGACCACGATCATCTGGGGTTTTGGTTCCAATATATTCAAACTGCTGTTCACACCGCCGGTGGGGTTGGATGAAAAGCGCGTGCCCCGCATCAGCCCGTGGGATTCTGTTTCGCAGTACGCTTTGCTGGCCTTTGCCGTATACTTTGCATACCATCCGCCAATCGACTTTGTTCAGCTCATTGAGGAAGCCGCGAAACTTATCCAATAACAGCCATGCGATATCTTATCCAATAACAGCCATGCGATATTGTACCATACATAACAATCAGACCGCTGATATCAAAGAGATCCCTGTTCTGAACTACCGGGAATTCCTTGATGACAATGCAGCTTTGTTAACAGGACATCCGGAACGCCATTGTGTGAATTATTTCGGGGTGAAGGAACACCGGCAGATCAGACTGTATTGTTGTATTGCTGATGATACCACGCATGAAATACATATAAATTCTTCGCTTGTCAGCAGGGATGGGAAGTTGCCATCACTGACATTCCGGAATTATAATTTTGAGAAATTTGAACGCGAAATTGCCGAAAATTTTGGTATTGAATATACCGATCATCCCTGGTTAAAGCCCGTGCGGTACAGCCACAACAGGTGGGATAAGCAACAACAAATGGCCGGTTACCCTTTTTACCGGGCAGAAAGTGAGGAGTTGCATGAAGTGGGTGTCGGCCCCATTCATGCCGGTATTATTGAACCCGGCCATTTCCGTTTTATATGCAACGGGGAACAGATCCTTCATCTCGAAATCCAGCTGGGATACCAGCACCGGGGAATTGAACAGTTGTTTCTTCAAAAAGAGAGGCTGTTGCAACGGGCTACCCTTGCCGAAAATATTGCCGGCGACACAACCGTCGGACATGCCACTGCTTTTGCAAACCTCTGGGAAAGCCTTTGTGAAACAGAAACGGGTGAATCGCTTCATTTTTCACGCACCCTGGCCCTGGAGCTGGAACGAATAGCCATCCATACCGGCGACCTGGCTGCCATCTGTGCAGATATTGCCTACCAGCTGGGGAATTCGGTGTATGGCAGGCTGCGTACACCCATCGTTAATTTTTTCCAGGAGTGGGGCGGAAACCGCCTGGCGAAAGGGCTGATCAGGCCCGGCAAAATAAATGATCCTTTTTCGGAAGAATTGTCCGCAAGGCTGTTGGATATCTTTGATGCCTATGAACGTGACTTTAACGAAATGTCCGGGAAATTTTTTCAGCTTCCAAGTGTTTTGGCAAGACTGGAACGTACGGGAATTGTGAATTACCAGCAGGTACTGGAAATTGGAACCGTTGGGATGTCTGCCCGGATGAGCGGCCTGGAAAGGGACATCCGGAAATCGCATCCTTTTAACATGTATCAGGCGACCATCCGCCACAACCCGGTTATCATGCACCAGGGCGATGTTTTGTCCAGGACACTCATCCGCCGTGAGGAAATTTCCCAGTCTATAGGTTATTGCCGCCACCTGCTCGAAAACATTCCCCCCTTTGGTAAACCCGGGAACACCGGGTCTGGAAACACCGGGTTTGCCGCGGGAAAAGAGAAATTCACCTTAGCGCTGGTTGAAGGCTGGCGTGGCGAAATATGCCATTGTGCCATGACGGATGAAAATGGAAAACTGAAGGCTTATAAAATCAAGGATCCCTCGCACCACAACTGGATGGCCCTGGCGCAGGCTGTGCGGAACAACGAAATATCGGATTTCCCGGTGTGCAATAAAAGTTTTAACCTTTCTTATTGCGGTCACGACCTGTAAACCCTAAAATAAACCTCCATGTTTGACAATGTAAAAATAGTATGGCACCAGGGAAAACAGTTCATTCCGGATGTAACGAAAGCGGAAGTACCCGGGATATTTCGCGGCCGCCCGGTAATTTCAACAATTCAGGTGGATGAAAAAGCGGCGGTGGAGCTTTGCCCGACCGGTGCAATTACGGCTTCCCCTTTTTGTATCGACCTTGGCAAATGCACTTTCTGTGGCGAATGTGCCGTTCAGTTTCCTGCCAAGGTGTCTTTCACAAAGGATTATAAGTTATCCACCAATGACAGGGAACGGCTCCTGATTTACGAAGGTGTCGATAAGCCGCTCCTGCTCGACCCTGAAAAAATCAGGGGAGAAATAAGAAGAACCTTTGGACAATCGCTAAAATTAAGGCATGTATCTGCCGGTGGTGATAACAGTTGTGAATGGGAATTAACGGCAAGCAACAATGTACAGTTTGACATGAGCCGCTTCGGTATTGATTTTGTTGCTTCGCCCCGCCACGCCGATGGTATTTTGATCACCGGCCCCGTTTCAGGGAATATGGCTGAACCGCTCGAACGTTGCTACCGTGCCGTGCCCGACCCGAAAATCATTGTCCTGGCAGGAACCGATGCCATCAGCGGGGGGATCTTTGCCGGCAGCCCGGCCATTGACCGGAGTTTTCTTTCGAAATATAAAATTGACCTGTATATGGCCGGAAACCCTGTTCATCCGCTCACCATTATAAACGGGTTACTCGAATTAACCCGGAAGAGATACACCCGGACTAGTCATCCGAAAACTCCCTGAGCAGCTTGCGGTAGGAGGAGAAGATCTTGGAGCGGGAGATGAAGCCTTTGTATTTGCCGTTTTCGGTGACCGGGAGGTTCCAGGCGCCGGTGGTTTCGAAAAGCTCCAGGACCTTTCCCATCTTTTCGTCGCGGTCGATCACGGCGGGCGGGGTCTGCATCAGTTCGCGGACGGTCACTTTCTGGTACAGCTCGGTGTTGAACACGATGTCGCGGATGTCGTCCAGGCTGATGATCCCCTCCAGCTCTTTTTCTTCGTTCAGGACGGGGAAGATGTTCCGTTTCGACTTGGAGATGGCTTTGATCAGGTCGGCCAGCTTGCCGTCGGCATTCACTTTTTTGAAGTCGGTTTCGAGCACCTCCTGCACCGAGAGGATGCTCAGCACGTTCTTGTCCTTGTCGTGGGTCATCAGTTCGCCCCGCTTGGCCAGCCGCATGGTGTAGATGCTCTGCCGCTCAAATCCCAGGATGGTCACGTACGAAAGGGTGGCGGTGATGATCAGGGGGATGAACAGGGCGTAGCCCCCGGTGATCTCGGCAATGAGGAAGATGGCGGTCAGGGGGGCATGCATCACCCCGGCCATGACACCCGCCATGCCCACCAGGGCGAAGTTGTTTTCGGAGACTTTCTCCGGGGCAATCAGGTTGATGGCCCGGCTCAGGGTGGCACCGGTCATCCCCCCCACGAACAGGGCAGGGGCGAAGATCCCGCCAACCCCGCCGCCGCCCGTGGTGATGGCCATGGCGATCACCTTGAACAGGATCAGCAGCAGGAAGAAAAGGATCATGTAGATCCCCTGGTTTCCCACCAGGTTCTCAAAAAGGGTGCCGTCGAAAAGCTCCAGGGAGTGTCCCGTAAGCAAGGTTTTCAGGGTCATGTACCCCTCCCCGAACAGGTGGGGCATTAAAAAGATCAGCAGGCTCAGCAGCAGTCCGCTGGTAAGGGTCCGCACCAGGGTGTTTTTCATCTTGCCCATGGCCGATTCCACATAGGTGTTCATGCGGGTGAAGTAAAGGGAGATCAGTCCGCTCAGTACGCCCAGCAGGATGTAAAAGGGGAGGTTGTTCAGCACAAAGGGTTCGCTGATGGTAAAGGAGAATACAACCTGTTCGCCCAGCAGGAAATAGGAGACCGTGGTGGCGGTGACCGAGGCCAGCAGCAGGGGGACGATGGACCAGGTGGTCAGATCGAGCATGAGCACCTCGAAGGCAAAGATCATGGCGGCAATGGGGGCCTTGAAGATCCCGGCGATGGCACCGGCGGCGCCGCACCCTACCAGCAGTACGATGGTTTTGTAGTTGAGCCTGAGTTTGCGGCCCAGGTTGGAGCCGATGGATGCGCCCGTGAGCACGATGGGCGCCTCAAGCCCCACCGATCCGCCCAGTCCCACGGTAATGGAGCTGGCCACCATGGACGACCAGGTGTTGTGCGGTTTCAGGTGCCCTTTCCGTTTGGAGATGGAGAAGAGAATCTTGCTCACCCCGTGCCCGATGTCCTCTTTCAGCAGGTATTTCACAAACGCCACCGTAAGCCCGATCCCCGCCAGGGGCAGGAAAAAGGAGAGCTCGGAGCTGTGGTCGCCCAGCAGCCACGACTTCGATTTGTCCTCCACGAAATGGGTGAGGTTCTTGAGCAAGATGGCCGCAATCCCCGACATAAACCCGATCACCAGGGCAAGCCCCAGGATCAGCCGCCGCTGGTTGATGTTCCTGACCAGGTGCAGGATACGGATTTGGAGGCGGTTTTGAAAGCGGGCGATATTCATGCGATGGTTGAACTTGCGTGTAGATATTTTTGCAGAAAAAGTTCCAGGCAGCAAACCCGGGTATGAGTCCCGATCAGATAGTCCTCCGTTGCAGGTGTAATAATGAAATTCTCCGGGGCATTCACATCCCCGAAAGCCATGGTCAGCCCCCGTGAAAGCCTTGGAGTGGAGGTAAATTTAATTTCGATGGCCATGGTTGGTATGTTGCCCTTCGCAAGCACCAGATCACATTCGGCCCCCTCATGGGTTCTGAAGAAGTAGACACCGGTTTCAGGGCCGGTCCGCTGAACAATTTGTTCAATGGCATATCCTTCCCAGGAAGCCCCTACAACAGGGTTCGACATAAGTGACTTATAATCCGGAATATGGAGCAAATGATGAAGAATCCCTGAATCTCTGATATACACCTTGGGAGATTTGACAATTCTCTTTTTGATGTTCACATGGAAGGGCTGCAATTGTCTCACCAGGAATGCCTCCTCAAGAAATGCAATGTATTTCTTGATGCTTGTTGAACTCACTTCAAGGGAGCGTGAAAGGTTGTTCATGTTCAGCACATTACCATGCAGATGTGCCAGCATGGTCCACAGCCTTCTGATGATGGTGCGATCGATATTTAATCCGAGCAAGGGAAGGTCCCGTTCAATATAGGTTTGAACGAATCCTGACAACCACTTTTTCCTGACAGAATCACCGGGTGCAAGAAAGGAATCCGGAAAACCCCCGTTGAACCAGTGAAAAAAGATATCCTTCATGTGGATTACCTCTTCCAGGTTAAAGGGCGTAAGTTCTTCATAAACAATACGCCCGGCCAGAGATTCGGATGAGTCTCTGATCAAATCCGGAGAGGCCGATCCAAGGATGATGAAACGTGCACTGGTGCGGTTCAGATCAACCATGGAACGAAGAATAGGAAAAAGCTCGGGTTTTCTCTGGATTTCATCAAGAACAACACAACGCTCCTGGTTCTGCTCAAAGAACAATACCGGATCACTCAACATGGCCAGATCCTTAGGATTCTCCAGGTCCACATACACAGAATCCTTCCCGGTTTTTTTCATAAGATGTTTTGCAAGGGTTGTTTTTCCAACCTGCCGGGGACCAACAATCCCTGTGACCGGGAAAAAACGGATGGATTCAAGCAAACTATCGGTAAGAAGCCTTGGTATCATGATGTAAAGATGCGCATTAAACCTGAAATATTCAAATTAAAACACATATTTTCAGGTTTAAAAACCAGCAGATTTATCCGTGCAACCGGGCAGGGTTCACCTTCATGAAGCGCATCAGTTTCACCAGCCTGTTGGCCAGGGGCCGGGTCACCTCCCTGCGTTTCCAGAGGTTGACATACCATCCCAGCTTTTTGGAGATGGGTACCTTGTGGGTCTCCACGAATTCGATGAGTGTCCCGTCATGGTCCTCGATGTAGGAGAAGTGCCCCGCAGCCTCTCCCATATCAAAGGGTTTGCCCGACGGGTGGATGTCCGAGTCCACGGTGAAGGGGTACCCTTTTGTGCTGCACTCTTTCTTCAGCACCTTCATGCCCAGCACGTCAAAACAGAGGTGAATGAAGCCCAGGTCGCCCCAGATGCGGTTCTTGAAGATCTTTTCGGGCTTGCGGCCCAGCGATTTTACCAGTTCGATTTCGGAGGGACCGAAGAGCCTGGAAAAGGGCCCTTTGCGGGCTTCGGAATGCTGCAGCAGGATCCTTCTGAATTTACCTTCTCCCCCCGGGACCCCTTTCAGCTCCCCGAATGTACCCTCCTTGTCATAGACTACCTTGTCGTATCCCAGGATGTCCTTATAGATGGTCATGGCCCTGTCCGGATCGGTGGTGCCGATCACCGCACCGTAGGATCCGCCGGTGGGTTTTTTGTATTTGGTCATGAACATGGAGTGTTCCTCCACGATCTGCCAGATGTTGTTGAAGGGGTCCTTCATATAGAAGGTGTCCCTGCCGGCCGGGTCTTTGCCGATCCCTGTCAGGAGCTCTGAACTTTTGGACAGATGGTCGTAGGCGGCCTGTACGTCGGGCGACTTGATCTTCCCGGCGAAGATGCCCAGGTCGCCGATCCGGATCTCAAAAGCAGGGGCCAGGGGAGTGCGCTGGGTGTGCTGCCAGATCTCGAATCCGCCGCCGCCCTGCATGTTCATGGCCAGGCAGGCGTGCCGTTCCCACGGCTTGTTGTCCGTATGGGGAAGCATGTATTCGGCAACGGCCTTCTCTTCAAAAATCCGGGTGTCCATCCCGAAGTTGGGGATGTACCACTTCCACCCTTCGTAAAAATTGGATACTCCCACTCCGATCTGCTGGATGCCGCAGATGTATTTACTGTCAAGTTCCTGTGTCTGTTTCATTGACTGCAAAGTTAAGTGATTAAATGGTATTTTGAAGAAAAAACTATCTTTGACTCCTGATCAATTTGATACCTGTATGGCGAGATCGAAAGTGCGGGGGGCGGTGAAGGGCGTTCACAAGCGGAATTTGTTCTACTACATGATCTACCCCTATGTGAGGTCTTTTTTCTTCATGTTTTACGGGAAGGTGGAGGTAGTGGGGCTGGAGAATATCCCGCGCAACGAACCGGTCATTTTTGCACCCAACCACCAGAATGCCCTGATGGATGCCCTGATCCTGCTCTTCTCGCAGCCCGGGGATGTGGTCTTCCTGGCACGGGCGGATATATTCAGCAACAGGGTACTGGCGTTTTTTCTGAACAGCATGAAGATGCTCCCGGTATTCCGCCAGCGCGACGGTGCGGCCGATCTGGGGAAGAACACGGATATTTTTGACATCTCGGTGGATGTGCTGCACAACCGGCACTACCTCTGCGTGATGCCCGAAGGGAACCACGGCCACCAGCGAAAGCTCCGTACCATAGTCAAGGGGATTTTCCGGATCGCCTTCAAGGCCCAGGAGGAACGGGGAAGCAGGTCTTTTGTGAAGATTCTTCCGGTGGGATATGACATGGGCCACTACGTGAAGCAGAACCAGACCCTGCTGATCCAGTACGGCAAACCCATTGAGGTTTCCGAATACTGGGAACAGTATGCGGAGAACAATGCCCGCGGGATCAATGCCATGAAAGCCCGGCTGGCCGAGGAGATGCTCCCGCTGATGATCCATATTGAGAGCGAAGAGTTTTACGAAACCATCATGGCACTCAAGGCCATGTTCAACCCGCAGATGCGGGAGATCATGGGGATTCCGGGATCGAGGCTGATGGACAGGTTTACGGCTGACAAGGAGCTGATCGCCCGTATGGATGCTCTGATTGAGAGGGATTCCGGGCCTGTTCGCTCGCTGGCCGGCAGGGTGGATGCCTACACGGCCGGGGTGAAGGAGCACGGGATCCGCGACTGGGTGGTGCGTGACCGCGGTTACAGCATGGTGTGCGCCCTGTGGAGGTACCTGTCGCTGCTTGTCACTTTCCCGCTTTTTGCAGTTGGCTTTATCACCAGCGCGCTTCCCTATCTGCTGCCGGGCTATTTGGTGCGGAATATCAAGGATGAGCAGTTTCACAGCTCGGTGAAAGCGGGCCTGGGGATCCTGCTTCTTTTCCCGCTGATCTATGTGCTGGAGACCCTGGCCTTCGGGCTGATATCCGGCCTGCCCTGGTGGGGGTGGCTTGCTTTTTTGGTCCTGTTGCTTCCCGTGGGGAAGGCGGCGCTGATCTGGTACCTGCGCTGGAAAAAGACCGTTCGCGGCAGCTGGTTCCGCCGGCAGCTGAGGCGCAAAAAGTCCCATGCCTGGGATCTGATCGCGCTGCGCAAGGAGATACTCAGTGAGACCGAAGCACTGATGCGGCAGGGGCATTGATGCGGCAGGGGAGCTGGTCCGTGAGGTGAACTGGTCCGTGAGGTGAACTGGTCCGTGAGGAGCGCTGCTGCGTGAGGTGAGCTGCTGCGTGAGGAGCGCTGCTGTGTGAGGTGAACTGGTCCGTGAGGTGAGCTGCTGCGGAAGGAGCGCCGTTCAGTCGGCGGACTGGCCCAATAGGGCAACCGTTTTCAGAAAGGTATTCGGGGTCATCGCGGGTAAGTCAGACTTCTTAAAGTCTTTGGTATTTCTTGTAATGATCATTTTAATCTCAGGGTTAGACTGGGCTGCATAACATCGGAGGGCATCCTCAAAATCACCAAACCCCGATTGAAGCGCGGTCTTCACAATGGACTGATCCACTTGCAGTATGTCAACAAGGTCTGATAATTCATTCAGGCTTTTTATCACCCTGGAATGTGACGCATGCTTACGCAGTACATAATAAATATTACTGAAACTCAGCGCTGAGGCATATCCTTTCAATTGATTTTTCTCAATTAGTGTAAAAAGCGCACCAGCTTCTTTCGAGAAAGGGAGCCTTCCGGTTACCACATCCAGTAAAACATCCGGGTCAATAAACACGTGGGTCATTCTTCTTGGAGTTTCCTGGTAATTTCCAGGGGTTGATGAATTAATTGTCGGTAATATCGTCCAGCAACCGCCTCTCTTTTTTGGTGGGGCGGCCGGTTCCGCGGTCGCGCTGGATGAAGAAATCGTCCTCCATCCTGAGTTTTTGCAGCTCCTCCTCCGGGGTGATGTTTTCCACGTAATTGTCCACGATTTTGGCACCCACCCGTTTTTCGATGGGGTCTTTGACCCGGTAGGAGTAAACAACCGGCATCTTTTTCACCCTGATCAGATCGCCTGCGGTGACAGTACGGGAGGCTTTGGCCGGCATCTCATCGACGCTTACCTTTCCCTTTTTGCAGGCGTCGGCTGCCAGGGAACGGGTTTTGTACACCCTTACCGCCCAGAGGTATTTGTCGATTCTTACGGTTTTTGCCATGTGTAGATGGTTGCGTTCCCGATTCCGCTCTTCCGGAATAAACCTGCATCCACTCCCTTTTCCAGGTCGCGGCTTGCAGTTGCGGTTGAGATGTTCCTGTTCACCTTCATGTAGTCCCTCCGTGTAAAAGACGGCATGCCAAGTTTATGAAAATAGAGGATACGATCGGACGGTGACAGGGATTTTTTTCTCCAACCATCGTATTCTTTTAATGCTCCGGTGATCACCTGTAACATATATTCGATGAATTCAGCCGGATGGCCTGCGGCCTCACTTCCCGCCAGGGCCCTGTGGTACGCTTTGGGATTTTGAAGGATCTGTTTTTCGTAAGGAAGGAATTCAAACATGGGATATACCTTCATCAGCAGCAGGGTCTGCCAGAGCCTGCCCATCATTCCGTTAAAACCGGAGAACGGTTGGATTGATTCCAGGATGAAGTGCGCTGTGCAGGCTTTAATAAAGATATGTTCGTCCTTCTTGCTGAGTAAATCAAAAAGTTCATTCATGAAACCGGCGATCTCACCGGGCGATGGTGCCATGCCGATGATATTCCGGCCCCTGAAGATCCATAATTCAGTGGTCCTGTACTGGCCCGCATCGTCTTCCAGCCCGATGGCCATTTTTTTCTGGGTGGACAGCAATGAATCCTGGTTCCGGGGGTTGGTCTTGTACAGCCCGTTATAAACATTGATCAGGTTGGAAACCTCCAGCAACCTGGTCCTGGGTCCATCCACATAAAATCCTCCCACGGCTTCGGCAGTCTTTTCACGGGAGAGGAGCTTTCCTTCCAGCTGCATCGTGGCATGAATGGAGTCAATTCTGGCCTGTTTCCTGGATTCGGGATGCACATTTTCCGGCTGCAATGCGATCAATTCCCCAAGCTGTTCTGAGACAGTTGCGGTCAGGTTTAAAATCTTGCCTGTAGGGGCGTGGTTCAGTTTCATGTGGTTGGCAGGATTTTATTGGTGTTGTATGTTGTTGGCAGCGTTTGAGTTCAGTTGTATGTTGTTGGTATGGATCGGGCCCAGGTTCATTTTATTGGCAGGGGTATTGACATTCCAGGTTGTTGGTGATGCCATCGAATGATAGTATCGTTTTGGAGCGTGATGATGTCATCGGCTGTGCTCCACTTCAATGTGATGCCATTGTGATACCATCAAATGATGCCATCACCAACAGATGTCGCTGTGACACCATCACCTACAGATGTCGCTGTGACACCATCACCAACAGATGTCGCTGTAACACCATCACCAACAAATGTTGATGTAACACCATCACCAACAAACGTTGATGTGATACCCCCCCTTCAGATCGCACCAAATGACAGGAAAATCTTGGCTAGTTCGCAGAGACCCGGTTCACGAGCCTGTAATACAGTGGTTTGCAGTATTTATGGATCCAGACCATCACCAGCTCGGATCCGCCCACCAGCACATCCTTGCGGTTCCGTTTCATGGCCCGGATCATTCTTCGGGCACAAGCCTCAGCTGTAATTCCTTTGGCCTGGCCCGGATCCATTTTCCCATGTTCCCTCCCGTCCTTTTCCAGCGCATGGAGGGAGATGTTGGTCTGTACGCGGCCCGGGCTGAAAATGGTGACACGGATCCCTTTCCGGCTGTTCTCGGCCCAGAGGCTTTTGTAGAACCCGAACAGGGCATGTTTGGCAGCGGCGTAGGAGCTTCGAAGGGGCCATCCGAACTTTCCCGAGATGGTGCTGGTCACCCCGATGTGCCCGTATCCGTTTTCGATCATCCCCGGCAACAGGGCCTTGGCCAGGATTACCCCGCTGAAATAGTCGATCTCCATGACCCTCCGGTCCATCTCAAGGGGGGTCTCCAGCGCTTCGGCCCGCGTGGAGATACCGCCGTTGTTCATGAGCACGTCCACCCTTCCGAATTCCTTCAGAACGCGACCGGCCGTGGCCTTCACCTCATCCGGATTGCCCAGGTTGAATACCACGCAGTGTACATCCTTTGAAACCGCCTCGAGCGCTTTTCGGACTCCCTCCAGCTCTTCGGCCTCGTGGGAGGAGATGATCACCCTGGCACCTTCACCAGCAAATTGCCGTGCCAGTGCGGCACCAATCCCCGACGATGCTCCGGTGATCCAGATGGTCTTGTCTTTATAGTTCATCGATCCAATTCTAAACATGTAAAAATAGCTGATAAAATAGAATTCATCACATCTATCTTGGAGTCTGATTTGGATTGTTGGAGATCAACTCCCTGCCAGGGACAGGAACTGCATCATCGGGAATCTAGGAATACTCAGTGTTTCCAGGTCTCCGGCATTATCCGGGCTGGCTCAGATTGCCGCGCTGCCGCTCACTTCCAGCTTGAAGCCCATGCGGTGCACGTTCACGATGGAGACGTTCTTGTCCGGCGACAGTATCTTTCTCAGCCGAGCGATGTAAACATCCATGCTCCGTCCCATGAAGTAGTCGTTCTCTCCCCAAATGTCGGTGAGCACCTTTTCGCGCTTCACCACGCTGTTCACGTTGGATGCCAGCATGCGGAGCACTTCGGCCTCTTTCTTGGTAAGGTTCACCTGGTCAACCGGTGAACAGAGCATCCGGTTGGGATAATCAAAAGTGAAGGTCCCGAACTTCAGGGTCTCCGGAATGAGATCGTCCTGCGGGGCAGGTCTGGTTCGCCGCAGCAATGCATACATCCGCAGGGCCAGTTCGGTGACACTGAAAGGCTTGACGATATAATCATCGCCACCCGCACAAAAGGCGTAGATCATGTCCTTGTCTTCGTCTTTGGCCGACATGAAAAGGATGGGAGTTTTGTAATCTGTTTTGCGGATCTCTTTGGCCAGGTCCAGTCCGCTCATTCCGGGCAACGCCACGTCCAGCAACATAACATCGTATTTCTCAGCCTGGAAAAGCTGCAGGGCTCTGTCACCCCTTGTCTCCAGGTCCACTTGGTAATTCTTCAGTCCGAGCGAATCCTTCAGCATGGGTCCCAGTTGTTGGTCGTCTTCAACCAGCAGAACTGTGGGGAATTTTTCTGCCATTTGTGGTTTCGGTTTAGATTATTTGTTCTAATTCTAAATAACAAGCATTTTAACATATTGTTCACTTTAAAAAATTGTTAAGCAGGCCGGTCGGGTCATCTAAAATATTCTTATTTTTGCAGGCACATGGACAGGATTGCACCTATCAAGTTTTTTTCAGGAAGAGCTTCCACCTATTTGGCCGAGGAGATTGCTACCAAATTCGGTACTCCACTGGGAAGAACCAGTGTTTACCAGTTCAGTGACGGTGAGTTTCAGCCTGCTTATGATGAGAGCGTAAGGGGTTGTACGGTATTCATCGTTCAGAGCACATTCCCCCCGGGCGACAATCTGATTGAACTGCTGATGATGGTGGATGCGGCCAAGCGTGCATCGGCCGATAAAGTGGTGGCCGTGATCCCTTATTTCGGGTTTGCAAGGCAGGACCGCAAGGACCGTCCCCGCGCGGCCATCGGGGCCAAGCTGGTGGCCAACCTGCTCACCGCTGCCGGTGTGGACCGGATCATGACCATGGATCTGCATGCCGATCAGCTGCAGGGATTTTTCGATGTACCGGTGGACCACCTCTATGCATCTTCCCTGTTTGTTCCTTACATACAGGGCCTGGGGCTTGAAAACCTGGCCATTGCCGCACCCGACATGGGCGGGACCAAAAGGGCCAACGCTTACTCACGTTTTTTGAATGCCTCCATGGTGATTTGCTACAAGCTTCGCAAGAAACCCAATGTGGTGGAGGAGATCAAGGCCATCGGGGACATGGAGGGAAAGAACATCGTGATCGTGGATGACATGGTGGATACGGCCGGAACCATCACCTTTGCCGCAGGCATGATGAAGAGCGAGGGGGCCGCCAGCGTAAGGGTGGTGGCCACACACCCGGTACTTTCGGGACCTGCTTACGAGCGGATCGAACAGTCGCCCATCGATGAGGTGATTGTGACCGATACCATTCCTCTGAGCCGAAAGAGTAAAAAGATCAAGGTACTGTCGGTGGCCGCACATTTTGCTGATGTGATCGACAAGGTCTACAATTTTAAATCCATCAGCGATACTTTTCTGAATTAATTCATTACATTTGCAGCCGCTTTGCCAAAATGGCATATTTTCCCACCGTGTGATGGGGAATTAACGTTCAATTTAATTCTGAGTAGCACAATACAATGAAAACAATTACAATCAGCGCAGAAATGCGCACCGAACTGGGTAAGAAATCGACCCGCGAACTGAGGAAAGTCAACCATGTTCCATGTGTCATGTACGGCGGAGCCGAAGTGATCCACTTCCATGCCCACGAAAATGACTTCAGGCACATTGTTTATACCCACAATGCGTATCTGGTTGAGGTAAAAATCAACGGTGGTATTCACAAAGCTGTCATGAAGGAACTGCAGTTCCACCCCGTAACCGACAAACTGAGCCACATCGATTTTGTGGAGGTATTTGATGACAGGCCGGTAACCGTTGAAATTCCCATCCGTCTGACGGGTGCGGCAATTGGTTTGAAAGATGGTGGAAAGCCCCGCCAGAGAAGGCGTGTGCTGAAGGTGCGCGGACTGCTTGCCAACCTTCCCGATGCGCTCGAAATCGACATTACCAATGTGGCCATCGGGGATGTGATTAAGATCGGAGACCTCTCTTACGACAACCTGGAGATTCTGGATCCTTTCCGCTCTATGATTTATTCCATTGTATCCTCGCGTATTAGCAAGGGGATGGAGATGGGAGAAGCTGAAGCCAAGGAGGCAGCTGAAGGTGCAGCCACTGCTGCAGCACCTGCTGCTCAGGCTGCCTCAGATGAGGAATCCAGCGAAGATTAACCCCTTACAATCCTATGAAATACCTGGTAGCAGGATTGGGAAACATAGGAAACGAGTACGCACATACGCGTCACAACATAGGATTTGATGTATTGGATGCCCTTGCCGGGGTGTCCAATACTGCTTTTAAGGACAGGCGTTACGGGTTTGTGGGTGAAATGAAATACCGTGCCCGTTCTTACTGGCTCCTGAAACCCTCCACCTATGTAAACCTGAGCGGTAATGCTGTCCGCTACTGGCTCAACAAGCTGAAACTCCCCATTGAAAACCTGATCGTGGTGGTGGATGACATTGCCCTTCCCTTCGGAACCCTGCGCCTGCGGGCCAAGGGGGGAGATGCCGGCCACAACGGACTGGCCCACATCAGTACCATCCTGGGCACCAGCGGCTATGCCCGCCTCCGCTTCGGGATCGGCAACGACTTCCATCCCGGACAACAGGTGGATTATGTGCTGGGTGGCTGGACCGCTGAACAGGAGAAGGTTTTGCCCGAACGGATTGAGATGGCCGGGGAGATCATCAAATCCTTCGGGGTGACCGGTCTTCAACAGACGATGACGGCGTATAACAACAAATAGTTGGAGAATATTTGTTGTTGGTTATTAGGGGTTGGGTTGGTGAGGGGTTGGGTTATTATGGGGTTGGGTTGGTGAATATCTGAATAACACACCAACACACCAGCAGAATAAAACAATAACCATTATATTTCGATAAATTCCACGTACAATACCAATATTGCCATGCTCAAAGATTTGATTCTCAAGAACCGCTCCTACCGACGCTTTGACCAGTCGGTGATCGTTCCCATGTCGTTGCTCAGGGAGATGGTGGAGGCGGCCCGGCTGTCGGGATCGGCCCGGAACATGCAGCCGCTGCGCTACATGCTGTTCAACAATGCATCCGATTGTGAGAAGATCTTTCACACCCTGGCCTGGGCCGGGTACCTGAAGGAGTGGCCCGGCCCGGCTGAAGGGGAGAGGCCCTCTGCCTATATTGTGCAGCTGGGGGATCTGGATCTGACGGACGACTGGTGGTGCGATGACGGCATTGCCGCCCAGAGCATGCTGCTGACCGCCGTGGAGCAGGGCTTCGGGGGGTGTATCGTCGGATCGGTTCAGCGCGAAAAGCTTCGCAGCCTTCTGAAACTGGACGATCGTTACAAAATCATCCAGGTACTGGCCCTGGGAAAACCCGCCGAGAAGGTGGTTATCGATAAAGTCAAACGGGGCGGTGACATGAAGGGCGGCGATATCCGTTACTGGCGCGACGAAAACGGCGTTCACCACGTCCCCAAGCGCAGCCTGGATGAGCTGATCATTGGCTGATCCAATCCATTAATGGCCAGAAGAGCATCTGGCTATGTAATCCTTCGAACTTAGAAGTAACAGAAATATTACTTTTACTTTGTAAAAAGTAACAGAAATATTACTTTTGTGTTCTATGTCGTTCTTTCCGGATGTTCTTTGGTATGGTAATACAGTGATCAAAGAATATGAAAATTGAACAAGTTATAAACCTCCTTCATAACGATGGATGGAAATTGGTCAGGATAAAAGGCAGTCACCGTCAATTCAAACACCCGGATAAGAGGGGGTTGGTTACTGTGTCTGGAAAACCTTCCGACGAAATGAAAAAAGGGACGCTTCAAAGTGTACTGAGACAGGCAGGATTGAAATAAATGTAAAAGTATATTATGAAAAGTACGGTGGTGTTAGAAAAAACAAACAGTGGATACTCGGCTTATTTGCCCGATCTACCTGGCTGTATATCAACTGGTAATACAATTGCAGAGGTGAAGAACACGATCAAGGAAGCAGTGGAGTTTCACCTTGAAGGAATGCGAATTGAAAACCAGGTCATTCCAGAGAGTTTCAATGGGGAATTTGAACTGACTTATAAGATGGATGTTGAAACTCTGTTCGAGTGGTTTTCGGGAGTACTGACAAAATCAGGTATTTCCAGATTAACAGGGATGAATCAAAGCCTGATCAGTCAATATGCACTGGGGATTAAAACACCAAGTAATAAACAGTCAAGAAAAATTGAACGGGCACTGCATGACTTCGGACAGGATTTGTTAGAAATAAAGCTGTAAATTTGTGCCGGTTTGACAAAACTCAGTGTAAATATCAACAAGATTGCCACCCTGCGGAATGCCAGGGGCGGGAATGTTCCGGATGTACAGAAGGTGGCGGTGGATTGCGAGCAGTTCGGGGCACAGGGGATCACGGTGCATCCCAGGCCCGATGAGCGCCACATCCGCTACCGTGATGTGGAGCTGCTCAGGCCGCTTGTGACCACCGAATTCAACATTGAGGGGTATCCCTCGAAGTCTTTTATCGAACTGGTTACCCGTATCAAACCCCACCAGGTTACCCTGGTACCCGATCCGCCCGAAGCCATTACCTCTTCGGCCGGCTGGGATACGGTAAAAAACCATGATTTCCTGGTGGATGTGATCGGGGCGTTTCAAAGGCTCGGGATCAGAACCTCGATATTTGTCGGAACCGAAGCGGAGTTTATTGAAGGGGCTGCCAAAACGGGAACCAACCGGGTAGAGCTCTATACGGAACCCTATGCGACGGCTTACCCTTCCGGCCCGGCCGGGGCCATCAAACCTTTTGTGGATGCGGCCATCCTGGCACGTGATCTGGGGCTTGAGCTGAATGCCGGTCACGACCTGAGCCTGGAGAACCTGCGATACATGAAACAGCAGATCCCCTGGCTCAAGGAGGTTTCCATCGGTCACGCCCTCATTGCCGATGCCCTTTATTACGGGCTCCAGAACACCATCCAGATGTACCTCCGCCAGCTCCGCGACTAAATGAAATCATGTTACTTTAACCATTATCCATCATCCTTTCACCTACCCTACAAACTTTCGTTCAATATGATAATCGCTCAACAAAAAAGAACCGAAAATATAGCTGAATACCTCTTATACATGTACCAGGTCGAGGACATGATCCGCGCCAACGACCTGGACCTGGACAGCATCGAGAACACCCTGATTAGTAAATTTGATGTGCCGTACGATGTGAAGCGGGAGATGCGGGAGTGGTACAAGTCGCTCATCGCCATGATGCAGGATGAAGGCAGGGAGGAGACGGGACACCTCGGGATCCTGGAAAACCTCACCGGAAAAATGCATGAGATGCACCACCGGATCCTGGAGCAGGGCATCGATATGGCTTACAGGGAGGTATACAAAAAAGCCAAACCCAACCTGGAGGCACTTCGGATGCGGTCGGGGCACAGGAAGGAGAACGATATCCAGGTGGCACTGAACGGCTTGTACGGACTGCTGATCCTGAAACTGAAGAAAACCCCCGTCAACCCGGAGACTTCCAGGGCCTTTGATTCCATCAGGGAACTGGTGGCCGAACTGGCATCCAGGTACATGGAGGCGGACAACGGATGAAACTGTTTTACAGAAAATACGGAGAGGCGGGCCCCCCGCTGATCATCGTGCATGGTTTGTACGGATCGGGGGACAACTGGGTGACCATTGCCCGGGAGCTGTCATCGCGGTTCGAGGTGTATGTGGTGGACCAGCGCAACCACGGGCAGAGTCCCCATTCGGACACCCACAACTACCCCGCCATGCGGGACGACCTGAAAAAATTCATGGATGCCGAGGGGATCGGGCGGGCGGTGCTCATCGGTCACTCCATGGGCGCCAAGACCATCATGTTCTTTGCAACCCAGTGGCCCGACAGGGTGCAGTCGCTGGTATCGGTGGACATGGCGCCCAGGGCATACCATGAGCTGGCCCTTGAATCGCACTCGGCAGCCGACCATGGCGGCATGATCGACGCCATGCTGGAGCTCGATCTTTCCGGTGCGGAGAGCCGTGAGGAGATTGACCAGGCCCTGGGTGTGAAGATCGGGTCGGAGCGGATCCGGAGTTTTCTGCTGAAAAATGTGCGGCGGGACAAAAACGGGACATTTCACTGGCGCATCAACCTGCCGGCACTGCGGATGAACCTGGACCGGATCCTGGACGGACTGGATGTGGAGAAGATCGCTGCAAAGGGCGGGATCACCGGGTTTCCGGTCCTGTTTATCTCCGGCGGGAAGTCCGATTACATCCGCGCGGAGGACCACTACCTGATCCGCAGGGTCTTCCCCGCGGCGGAGATTGTGACCATTCCGGGAGCCGGGCACTGGCTCCACGCCGAGCAGCCCGACCTGTTGCTGAAGACCCTGAACTATTTTCTGGGAACCTGAACCATAACCTGGAAACCTGAACCATAACCTGGAAACCGAACACATGGATATCACACCTGCGATTGAACAGTTCTTTGCGGATCCCGGCCGGATCGCCGAAGTGGAGCTCACCTACCAGAACGGGGGCAGGGTAAGCGGCACGCTCAGAAAGGTGAAGCAGTCCCCGCTCAGGATTGTCATCCAGAAGAGCAATCCCGCCAAAGGGGAGAGGCCCAGACACAAAGCGGTCTTTGATCATGTGACCCACCTGCGGGTCACCTTTGCAGACGGATCAGTGAAACACGCCTAGCCCAGCCGGGCGTTGGTCTGGTCGATAAAGTCCAGCACCTGGTCGCGTCCGGTGCCTTTCACGGCGCTGGTTTCGAAGATCAGGGGCAGTTCCTCCCAGCTCTTTTTAAGCTCTGCTTTGAGCAGTCCCAGGTTTTTGGACTTCTCACGCTGGTTGATCTTATCCACCTTGGTCAGCACGATCACAAAGGGCAGCCTGTTGTCGCCCAGCCACTCAATAAAGTCCAGGTCCAGCTGCTGGGGTGGAAGCCTTGCGTCCACCAGCACAAAAAAGCAGACCAGGTTCGACCGAAGGGTGGCATACTTTTCGATCATTCTGGCAAAGGATTCCCGGTCTTTTTTGGAAACCTTGGCATAACCGTAGCCCGGCAGGTCGCACAGGAACCACTCATCATTGATTTTAAAGTGGTTGATCAGGCGTGTCTTTCCCGGGGTAGAGGAGGTCTTGGCCAGTTTTTTCCGGTCCACCAGCATGTTGATCAGCGAGGATTTCCCCACGTTGGAGCGCCCGATAAAGGCGTATTCGGGAATGGCCTCTTTGGGGCAGAGGTCCACCCGGGTATTGCTGATGACGAATTCGGCTGTGGTGATTTGCATGGGCTGCTGTTAAATCTGCATGGGCTGCTGTTGTCCTGCAAAAATAACTTAAATTTTCACAGGGAGCGGCCCGGCAAACATAAGCCAACGAAACCATGTTAAATTAAATCAAATAGTTTATGAAAAGTGTTCGTAACTTTAATAGATTGTATATTTGTCTGTAATCATGAGATTACCGATCCGAATCAATCATTATATCGAATCAATCATTATATCGAATCAATCATTATTTCCGAATCAATCGTTATTAATGCATGATGACCATGAATAGAAAGCTGCAAAAACCAGCCGGCCGCCTGGGATTACTCCTGTGTTTTTCCCTGGTGATCGCCCAGGTGCAGGGGCAGGCCGATGTGAGGGGGACTGTGACCTCCGCTTTGGAAAGTGCCCCGCTGCCCGGGGCAACAGTTTTGGAGAAGGGAACCACCAACGGTGTTGTCACCGGCCTTGATGGAGACTATGCCATTTCCGTGGCCGGACAAAACGCGGTACTGGTCATCTCCTATGTGGGATACCTGAGGCAGGAAATTCCCGTGAACGGACAAACCATCATCGATGTTGCACTCGAGCAGGATTACATGAACATGGAAGAGGTGGTTGTGACGGCCTACTCGAGCAAATCAAGGACCGAGATTTCCAGTGCGGTGGTGTCCCTGAAAGCAGATGATATCAACCAGGTCACCGTGAATAGTGTGGAGGATATGCTGATCGGCAAGGTAGCCGGTGTGCACGTGCAGAGTGCATCGGGTCAGCCCGGTGAAGCCAGCGACATCCGGATCAGGGGTGTGGGTTCGGTTTTTTCTCCGCAGAAGCCGCTGGTTGTGGTGGACGGGATTATCGGGGGATCCTACAACCCGAATGACATTGAGAGTGTTTCGATCCTGAAGGATGCCGGTGCCACCGGACTCTACGGGTCGGCAGCAGCTGCAGGTGTGATCCTGATCACCACCAAAAGCGGAAAACCCGGCTCCTCCGAGATCCGGGCCCGGATCAAACGCGGGATCAAGACACCCGAATTCGGAAATTACCAGCTGATGAATACGCAGCAGCTGTATGATTACCACGAGTCGTTTTTTTCTCCTGCACTGTTTCCCATTGCCCGGCCCGACAGCCTGCTGAATTACGATTACGACTGGGTGAACAATACCTACAGGCAGTCCAGCATCACCACGGTCAACGTCTCGGCCCTGGGTGGTTCCGAAAAAACAAACTATTACCTGTCGGTGGACTACATGGACGATCAGGGTACCCTCCGGTCCACCTCCTATGACCGCCTGAGCATCAGGTCCAACGTGAAGTACCAGCTGAACGACCGGGTGAACATCGGAACCAATTTCGTATTCAATTACGGGAAAAGCACCTATGCCAACTGGAACATGGCAGAGGGGGCATTCAGGCTTCAGCCCTGGGACCAGCCGGTGGATGCCGGCGGCGAGCTGATCTATGATGTGTCCGGGGCAGGCTGGCTGTCAAACCTGATCAGCAACCCCTACCATTCGGAGCAATACAACCGCGAGGGCGGGTACGGACTGGACGGTCAGGCCAACGTGACCCTGGGGATCAGGATCACCGACTGGCTGAAGATTGATTCATGGACCACCCTGGGAATGGGTTACTCGAAATTCGAGGCCATTTACTCGCCCAAAAGTTTCGAGGGAGCAGCCGACGGGGGAAGAATTTCCAATGATGTGACCCTCGACCAAAGCTGGGGGAATACCTCCCTTTTGAAGTTCAACAAGGATTTCGGAGCCCATGGCATCGACGGCCTGGTGGGTTTCGAAGCGGGAAGCTACCGCAGCGAAAGGAACCTGGGAGGAGTGGCTGTGGGATTCCTTCCCGGCCAGGTGGTAATGGGCGTGGCCGGAGCACAGGAGCAGCCCTCGGGGACCATTGTTGAATCCAGGGGTGTGTCGATCCTGTCGCAACTGAATTACAACTACGCCAAGAAGTATTTTGCCACGGTCTCTTACCGGCGCGACGGCAATTCCAGATTTGCCCCCTCCAACAAATATGCATCTTTCTTCACCTATGCCGCTTCCTGGCTGATCAGCAGCGAAGAGTTCATGCAGAACCTGGAGGCTGTTCACTACCTGAAGCTGAGGGCCAGTTATGGTGCGGTGGGTAACTCATCTTTCCCCGATGGTTCCTACTATCCCTACTTCCCCTCCTTTACGGCGGCCGGGATCTACAACGGGCAGACGCCCTACTTCCCGGAAGTACCCGGAAACTACGACCTGACCTGGGAGACCAGCAACCCGCTGAATATCGGCATCGATATGGGATTTCTCCGGCGCCTGGAGGTCAATGTGGATTTTTACGACACCAGGACCAAAGACCTGCTTTTCAGGAACCCGCTCCCCTCGTCCAAAGGGTATGAGTTCCAGTGGGCCAACGTGGGTGAAATCCGGAACATGGGAATTGAGCTGGCTGTGAATGCCACGGCAATGCGGACGAAGGATATCACCTGGAACATCAATTTCAATATCGCCCACAACAACAACAAGCTGATTGCACTTTCGGACAAGGAATCGGTGACCGAAATGGTGATCAGCAGGGGAGACCCAAGCCAGATCCTGGTGGTGGGCGGAGGTGCCTTCGACTGGTACATGCCCAAGTGGCTGGGGGTGGATCCCGACAACGGGGAGCCGCTCTGGGAGGACATCATCTATGATGCCGACGGCAATGAGACCGGCCGCGTGGCCACGAGCATTTATACCGACGCGGAGGAGGATTACCAGGTGATGGGATCACCCTTCCCCGATTTCTCAGGCGGGTTTGGCACATTTTTCTCCTGGAAGGGGCTGTCGCTGAATGCAGCCTTCTCCTACTCGGTGGGAAACATGATCTACCACTCCAGCCGCCAGGAGTCGGACAACGACGGCGAGAATTTTTCCGTGAATGCCATGGTCATGCAGAAAGGATGGTCCCGCTGGGTGAATCCCGGTGACGATGCCACACACCCCGAACCTGTATACGGGGGAAACCTGAATTCGAACAAGTACTCTTCACGGTACCTGGAGGACGGAAGCTACGTGCGGCTGCGCAACCTGACCCTTGCCTATGACCTTCCGCAGAACATCGCGCAGAAGATCAAAATGCACAACCTGCGTGTGACACTGAGCATGGACAACCTGTTCACCTTTACAAAATATTCCGGAGCCGATCCGGATGTGCCCCTCTACATGGGATCGTATACCCTCCCGGGAACCCAGTATTTCAAATATCCGATCAACAAGCAGTACCTGCTGGGTCTGGAATTCAGCTTCTAATTTTTAAATGACGCAACGATGAAAAACAGAACATATATTTCCATCAGCCTGATCATGGTTCTCCTGCTTGCCATGGGAACCGGATGCGAGGATTTCCTGGACCTGAAACCCTATGACGCACTGACGGCCGAGCAGCTGCTGCTTGATGAGCAGGGCATGGCTGGACTGGCCAACGGGTCACTGCGCATGATGAAGGATTTGCTGGGAGATGAAGCAAACAACGTCTATGTAAGGGTGCTGTATCAGACCACGGAATTCCCTTCGGACAATGTGCTGATCGTGAAAAGTACCACGGACCCGCTCTGGCTGTCCTTCAACCGGGCCCATATTCTTTCCCAGGAGAATACCTCCTACCTGTGGGCAACCGGGTACAAGATCATCCTGAACTGCAACCAGATCATCAACAATGCGGAGATTGACGGAAGCACCAGCGATGAGGCGAAGCAGTACATCGGCGAGAGCTATTTCTACCGGGGCATGGTTTTCTTCGACCTGGCCCGCTTGTTTTCGTTCCCGCCTTCCCACGGACTCAGTAACAAGGGGGTGATTTTGCGCACCGGACTGGGCGGAGAGGATGCCAAGGCCAGGGCCACGGTGGGGGAGACCTACCGCCAGATTATCAATGACCTGTGGGCCGGAGCCGGGTTGATGACGCAAAGGTCGTCGGATGCCAGCAAGTACGGAAACAAATATGCAGCACTGGGTTACCTCACCAGGGCCTACCTGTTCACCGAACAGTATGATTCGGTGGTGGCCGTGGCCACGGATGTTCTTGAAAATTCTCCCTTCGAACTGGAACCCAGGGAGAACTATATCTACGCCTTGCAGAATTCGGCCAGCTCCGGCGAGGCCATGTTCATCCTCTTTCATGACGATACCGAGAACCGCAGCACGGGAGCCATCGGCTCCATGTACAACGGCGACGGTGGCTGGGGTGAGGTTTTCCCGTCGGCACCGTACCGGGAACTTGTTTCCAGGTACCCCCATGATGTGCGGAACCAGCTGCTGGATACCATCTGGGACGGCACAAGCCCCGCCAAGTACCAGGGAACCTCCTATGAGAAGATCTACATGACCAAGTTCTCCTACCAGAACGGGATTTCCACGGTACATTCTCCCCAGTTCATGCGCCTGTCCGAAGTGGTGCTGAACCGGGCGGAGGCCTATGCCCACCTGGGTATGGATGCAGAGGCACTGGATGATGTGAATACCATCCGGATGCGGGCCGGGCTCTCGGGGGATGAGCTGATCACCACTGGAAACCTGGCAGCCCATGGTTTTGCCTCTGTGCTGGATGCAGTATTGGGTGAGCGCAGGCTCGAGCTGGCCTTTGAGGGGCACCGGCGCGACGACCTGATGCGGAACAAGATCGACCTGGACCGCTCCTTCAGCTCGGCGCAGAACGTACCCGGGACTACTGAGATCTATCCCTACAACGGGCCCAGGCAGATCTATTACATCCCGGCAGCCCAGGAGATTGCCTACAATCCCCTGTGTGAACAGAACGACTAAACAACAGCGGTTTCATGGGTAAGTTAAAGAGGAGAATGCTGCATTGGACGTGGCCGGGCGCTGGTTTTGGCCTGCTGCTGGTGGCTGGCATGCTGGTGGCCGGCATGCTGCCCGCCCAGGATTTTGAAGACCTTTACCCGGACCAAGTCATCACGGATGTACAGCCCATGACCGGGATTGTGTTCTGGGATGATTCGGGAGACAGGGACACCGATGTGATTTCGCTGGAGTTCTCCTACATGCTGTACAACCGTGTGGTGCAGGACAGCGGCGTCTACAACTGGGATGTGGTGGACAGCAAGCTGGATGCCATTGCTGCGCGTAAACACCAGGCCATTCTCAGGTTCCGTTTTGTCTACCCGGGGTACGAGACCTCGGTACCGGCCTATATCCTCGGCAGGGAGGATTACCATGAAACCGTTGGAATATCGGAAGGGAAGACCACCCATTTTCCCGACTGGACCAACGAAGAGCTTCAGCGGTTTACCCTGGAGTTCTACACCAGATTTGCGGAGCGCTACGACAAGGATCCCAGACTGGCCTTTATCCAGACCGGTTTCGGACTCTGGGCTGAATACCACATTTACGACGGTCCGTTTATTCTGGGAGGGACCTTTCCAAGCAAGGCCTTCCAGGAAGAGTTTTTCTACCACATGGCTTCTGTATTCAAAAACATACCATGGAGCATTTCCATCGATGCGGCCGATGATACCTATACTCCCTTCGCCGGGAAACCGGAGCTTAAAAATATACGGTTCGGGCTGTTTGATGACTCTTTTATGCACAAGGATCACAGTTCATGGAATGAGCTGGAGTGGAACTTCTTTGACAGGGAGCATTACAGGTTGTCCCCGGCGGGAGGGGAGTTCAGCTATTACTCCGGTTACGACCAGGAGCATGTGCTGGACTGGCCCGGCGGACCCTATGGCACCCCGTTTGAGACCTGGGCAGAGAATTTTCACATCACCTACATGATCGGCAACGACCAGCCCGGATACCAGACCATGGAGCGGATCAGGGAGGCCGGCATGGCAACCGGTTACCGGTTTAAAATTGTAAGCCTCCGGAGTGCGCCCGACACCGCTGTATTTGAGATTACCAACGTGGGCGTGGCGCCCATCTATTATGATGCCTTCATCGCGGTGGATGGTGTCAGGTCACCGGTTTCGCTGAAACTCTTGTCCCCCGGAGATACGGCCGTATGCGGCGTGCCGGCCGGAGCCGGAGGTGCGGAACTCACCATTGAATGCGATAAACTGGTGGAGGGACAGGAAATTCAGTTTTTCGGAACACAGGAACTGACCGGTGTGGCGGAGCCTGCTGTGGCAGGGAGATCACCGGGGCTGCCATTTCCCAATCCCGTGGGTCCGGGAGAAACCATGTTTCTGGATGGCAGCGGTAAAGCGATTGAGGTGAATTATTATGTGTATGACAGCCTTGGACGGCTTGCCCTCACCGGTGTATCCGGTCCGGGAGTCATCGAGATCCCCACCGGCAGGCTTGATCAGGGTACCTATTTTTTAAAAGTGATGCAGGACCGCCGGGTATCGGTAAACAGGTTTTTGATCTTATAGCTCTCCTGCAGTTTATAAGACAAGGAGTTTCATTCCGGTCTTCTTATGGTCTTCTGTGATGGTAAGCAGGTGGATTCCCTGAGAGAAAAGGTTCCCGCGGACGGTGAGGGTGGATTCGCTGGTGGAAGCACTGAATATGTGTGCTCCCGAGGCGGAGGTGATCACCACCTGTCTGGTTGCATTGTCGGGAAACCGGAGGGTCAGATCGCCTCCGAAAAGCGGATTTGGATAGACTTCGAAGGAGGGGACTGCGGGGACTGAGGCAGAAACCCCCAGGGTGGTGGCAGTGGCGCTGTCCGACCATGCAGAGGCTCCGTAAGCGTTGATGGCCCTGATGATGTAGCTGTACATGGTACCCTTCAGGGCAAGGGTATCGGTGTAAGAGGCTGCATCCGCCTCCAAAGTAACCAGTGTTTCCCAGGTATCGCTTTCGCCCCTGGACCGCATGATTTCAAAGCCCGTCTCATTGCCGGATTCACCGGTCCAGGTCAGTGCGATCTCCGTATCGGACACAGTGCTTGCCTCCAGGTCAATGGGTGCCAAAGGGAGGGCTCCTTCTCCTCCCGCCCCGATAACCACCATGTGGTTCAGCAGGTTGATTCCCTGCTGTTCATCCCAGGTTCCCGCGTTGGCCAGCTGAATGGAGTAGGCCGTGTTTTGAGCCAGCCCAGGGTCCTTATCAGCCAGGCGAAGGGCCACACTGTAATTGCCATCCTCCAATTCGGCCGGGATCACAACGCTTCCTTCAGTCAAAATCTCTCCCGGGAGCCAGAAGCGGATGTCATCACGGGTGCCATGGTAGTCCAGCGTAAGCTGTTCCCCGGAGGTGGTGTGGGTCAGCACCACCTGGATGGGCTTGTACAGGGTGGGTGCCGCATACCCGTTGTTCTGCAGGGTGAGGGAGAGGTGCATGTCCGCTCCCGGGCTGACCGAGTCGGAAAGTGTGGCCGAAACCAGGCGGATCCTGTATCCCATGGAAATATTGATCTCATCGTAGCAGCCCTGTCCTGCCCACTTGTCGTACACATCCCGGTTGTAATCCCTGTTCAGGTAGGTCCAGTGCAGCTCCGCCATCCGGGGGAGACCGTTCACACAGTCGCTGGTCGGGTTGGATGCATCGCAGGTTTCACCCCCGGTGATGGTGTATTGGGTGGTTTCGTGCAGGTAGGCCAGGTCCTCCTCCAGGTTGGTATAGGTACCATAATCGGAGGCATCGGCCAGGAAGCAGTCGTTGTGATGGCCGGTCCTGGATTTATAGCTTCCGTCGAAAGCCTCACTTTCGGTAAGGGGATCAGTTGTTCCCGCAATGTTCTGCATGATGGCCGGGGTTCTTCCCGCCACAGACACGTGTCCGGGCAAAGCGTCCAGAAGCTTCTCCACCACCGTCCGCCTGTTCTGCTGGTCGGTTTCATCCGGTTTGAAGGAGAAACCGGCAAAGTTCTTTGTATAGTACCACTCTCCCCATGCCCCGATAAATCCGGCCTGGGCTCCGGCGATCACATCCCCGTTGGCAGTGAGAACCCCGGCCAGGGATTCGATATGTGAGAACACCTTATCGGGGGTTGCATCCCAGACAGCGGCACTCTGGGAAGCACTGTAGGCAAAGCGGATGATACACTTCACCCCGGCAGCGCGAACGGAGTCAAAATCGGACTGCATGCGGTCCAGATATTCCTGGCTGACGGCATCTTCCTCAAGGAACTCATGCAGGTAGAACAGGCGCAGGATCAGGGTAATCTTGTCGTTTTCCCGGTTCTCCTTCATCTCTTTGGCTTTCAGGAGTTTGTAGGTGGTCCCCAGGGTCTTTCCTCCCGCGTGGCTGTAGTAGTCATCGTACCAGCCCCTTTCGGGATTGGCTATGACGGCAGAGGTGGACTGGTACACATGGGTGGTTGACTGGCCCGGGAGCGCAACGGTCATCACCACACCGGTGGCCAGAAAGACAAGGGTTGTCAGCTTCATTTTGACTCTCATGTGTCCTGTATTCATGACAGTTCCTCAGGGGGCCTGTTTTGCATCATCTTCGGGCTGAAGCGCTATGAACAGGGCCGCGATCACGGCCAGTCCGATACCGATCATTTTGGTGGTGGAGGGCATGACACCCAGGATCAGCAGGGAGATCACTGCGGTCATCAGCGGGGCCCCGGCATTGGCCAGGGGAGAAACCACGATGGCCTTCCCGTGCCGGTAAGCAAAGACCAGGCAGAGCGCTCCAACGGAGTTGAGCACCTGTACGCCGGCAGTGGCCCAGAGTCCGCTCATTCCCCAGTTGATATCGGCCGAAAAATCGGTCATCAGCAGGGGTATGGGGATCAGCAGAAGCGCCGTGACGGTCATGTAGAAAAAGATGCTTCCCCCGTCGGTATGCTTGTTGGCCAGCTTCATGAAATAGGCCTGTATGCCCCAGGCTGCAAGAACCAGGATGGACATGACAAACCACAGGACCCCGTGGCCGTCTGCTGCACTGCCTTTTGTAACTTCAAACAGGGGCAGTGCCACCAGGGCCAGAACGATCCCCGCAATGCCCAGTTTGCCTGTCCGCTCTTTTAAAAGCAGGAAGGAGAGGGTGATGGTAACCACGGGTGATATGGAGATAATGGGAAAGATCAGGTAAGCCGGTCCGGCCTTCAGTGCCTGAAACAGCAGGAGCTGTCCCCCGGCTCCCAGAAAGCCGATGAGGGAGCCGTAAACGACAGATTTTTTGTCCATTGCAACCTTCCAGTTATGGATCTTCAGCACCACGATACCCGGAATCAGCATGGTAAGCGCCCAGATGCAATAGACCAGGGTGGATGGAAATCCGTTTACCATGGGTGTGCTGGACAAGGCACCCCAGAAACCCCAGGTGACTGTCGTAATCAGTGCGTAAATCAACCAGATCTTTTTTCCCATCTTTCTCTCTTTTATAAGTGAATCATTTGTGTAATAAATCTAAATATTCCGGCGGAGTATCAGGGAACCATCTTCATTCAGCTCCTGCCGGCAGGGCCAATGCTGCCTGCCTGACCTTCCCCGGCTGTTTTTCACATAAATCCTTAATGCCCCCGGTACTCCGGCCACCCCGTCGTTCACAACTCCTGCGATCAGGGTGGGGCAGGACTCCTGTTCGTAAATCCAGATCCAGGAAGGTCGTACCCGGTAGCCAATGGTTACCCGGAGTTCATCGATGGGTTCTTTGAACTGCGCGCAGGAGTCATTCAGGCGGGCGGCTGAGATTTGATGCCAGTTCCATAGTGAAAAGTAGTTGGGGGATACATCTTTTGCGTGGCGGATGATGTTTTCGGAGCGACTAACCCCTTCACTCATCCGAAGGGTTCCGGGACCGCCGGAGGAGATGCCGTTTTCCACCAGGGCCCCGGCCCATGGCGGCCTGTTGCTCAGCGCTTCGATCTGTTCGTTCTCTATGAAGATGGTATCTGTCCGGAGCCAGTTGTGACTCCGGATGGTCCGGTCCAGCACCTCGGAATTCCCCACATGGCTGAAGTCGGGCTGGGTGTTGGTCAGCAGCGGTGTCCGGTCCCAGTTCCCGGCCTGGTGTTCGAAAAGTGCGATGGATGTCTTCTCGGCGGTGTGGTAGTCGGGAAACGGATTCCCTTCAAAGGGCCAGGTATGGCCTTCGCCCCAGAATCCATACATACAGGTATCTACGAATTCCACCAGGTCATGGCCGTTATAGAGGTCCGACAGCAGGTTATCCAGCTCCTGATAGGCTGCCATAAATTCGGGATGATCGTACCTGGGAGCGGCATGGACCTTGCCGGGGATCCCGATCTCACCGGTTGTGCCCAGCTCCACGAAAGGCACTTTGTCCGCCACGAAATCCGGAACCGAGTGGGGCTCGATGACCGGACTCATCAGCTGGATGCGCATTCCCACGTTGGGAACTGCTGTTTTGGACGGGGCGGTGGCATCGGGACCGTAGGCAGAAAAGGGACCCTGGTTCAGCCGGTCGGTGATGGAAGGTGGCGGACCGAAATCGTGGTTATCCCAGTTGTGGGGAGGAACCCTGTAGCCGGATTTCACACCCCCGGAGCCGGACGCAGTCATATTCAAACCTGTTCCTGCCAGGATCCCGGCCATACCGGTTTTCTGTATGAAAGATCTTCGTTTCATCATCAAGGGCTTAACTGGTATAAAAAATGCTGCCCGGAATGTTCGGGCAGCATTTTTGTTCTTTCAACCGGTGAAGAATTGCCTATTGAAAACTGAAAAATTTAACATCAGCCAGGGGTTCGGCAAACAGCGGGGGCAGTGCTCCGGATGTGACGGACCAGTCCTCGGGCTGCGCCCAGAAGTAGATACCGATTTCATCGGCAAGTACCGGATTCTTCATCAGGGAAGTTTCAATGACGAATTCGATCTCTGTTTCGCCGATCACACCCGATGATTCGGTAATATCCCCGTTTTCCGGATCGGCGGTGATGTCATCCACCCAGGGCCAGTCCTGAACATCGGGACTGTCGTTCCAGGAGTAGGCACCACCCCAGAGGTCCATCACATAATACTCAAACTGATATTCCGCACCACATGATTTGTAGTCGGGGATTTTCCAGCCGGTCAGTGAGTCACCGTCCGCATTGATCATCACCTGGACCACCGGGAAACCGGCATTCATGGTTCCTTTCAGATAGATGTAGAGTTTTGAACCGGCAGCATCGGAAGTAACCTTGGCTTCCGACAATGTTCCTGATGCATCACCGTACCCGCTGTAAAGGCTTGGAACAGCTTCCCAGTCGCTGAAATCACCGTCAATGGCAATAACGGGCCATTCTTTCACAACCGAAATGGTTGTTTTCTTAATCTCTGAACCATCTGCGTTGGTGGCTGTCAGGCGCACATCATAGTCGCCATATGCCGTATAGGTATGGACAGGGTTTTCATCCGTTGATGTTTCGCCATCATCAAAGTCCCATGAATAGGAAGTGGCATCAGTGGATGTATTGGTAAAGGTCACAGTCTTGTCTGCGATCACAAAGGTGAAATCGGGAGATGGCATTACCGGGTCTTCCGAACAGGAGACAAAGGCCAGCGCAGCCACAACAAGAGCTGCAGCGGCAACAATAACGATTCGGTTCTTTTTCATAGGATTAAATTTGAAGTTTGCAAATGTCTTTATTATTGTCGGGGCATGTTTTGCAATTCTGACTTTAAATATAAGAGAGATTTTAAAAAGCAGTAAGCTTTTTTTTGGTTATTTAATTTTAAAAAAATCTTTCGTACGCTTATTTTCATGGGCCGTCTTAATGATCCGGATATACCTCTAACAACAGGTAATTGCTGAATGTTGTATGAATCACCGGATTATTTCCCGGGAAAGAGGCTATTTCCCGCTCATTCACATAGTCAAATGCCTTGTAATCTTTGCTTTCATGTAATCCACGCAAAGTGATGTTTCCATCCCAGTTTTGATTGTAAAATGCGTAGTAAAGGGTATCGCCCCGGGCGATCACATGGGTTTCGGGTTTGTCGTAACCGATATCGTACAGTTCACCCAGGTATTGTTCCCTGGAGAGCATCATCCGGTCGTAGAGACTGAACCACTTATGCCAGATCTTCTCCTTTTCCGGGGTAAGCAGCTGGCTTTCCTCCTGGTGGGGGTTGTCGGCGGGCCAGGTAAACTTGGTCCCCAGCACGGCACCGGTCCCGAAGGAGCTTGCAAAATCGGAACCATTGTCGCTCAGTTCCACATGGTCGCCGTAATAGGCAGTCTGGGGCATGATGGCTTTGTAGGTTTTTCCCTTCAGCCTGATCTGCCAGCTGCTGGTGGGATCGGAAGAAACCACCTGGTTGACGTAGGGCATGTTGTAAAAGGACATGCAGGTGCCGCAGGGACAGTTTTCGATCACCGCATGGGGCTTCATTTCCCGGGCCGATTCATACACGGTTTTGAAGAAGCCGGGAAGCATCTCAATGGACTTCTCCGGGTATTCCAGGGGGCGTTCCCAGTTGTAATCGGCCGGTACCGCATTCATGTGCTGACCGTCCATCTTCAGTCCGTCGAACCCCCACTCCTCCAGGAACATCTTCAGGGTCTCCAGGGTGTGGGTCATGGTGGCCCCGCTGGCCGGTGAAAGGTAATAGCTGTTCCACCAGGTAATGTACTGGGGCGCCCCTGCCTCGTTGATGAGAAGCGCATCGGGATGCTCCAGGAGCACCCTGCTTCCGGGATCGGCGGCCAGGGGTGCCCACCACAGCTTGGCCCTGAGTCCGTAGCTGTGAATGGCATCCACCATCTTTTTCATGTCCTTCGATCCGCCCGGGAATCTCCGGGTATCCACACGCCAGTCGCCCTCGGCAATCTGAAACCCGTCATCGATCACAGCCCATCTGATCCCCAGTTCCTTCACCTTGGGAAGGGTCTGGATAATATCCGTTGTGGTAAACTGCCTTTCATAGCCCCATCCGCACCAGATGCTCCCGAAAGCCTCCTCTTCCGACGGGGCAAAGGCAATCCCCCCGGCCTGCATGAGCTTTGAATAGCGCCGGAGGGTTTCGAAATAATCCCCCTGGTGCACCGCCACAAAGGTGTGCAGCGTGGTCAGTGTATCGCCCACGGCCAGTTCAATCCCTCCCTTGCAGCTGTTCTGAATACCCACGCGGGCCTCGCCCGAATAGAGGTCGTAGTCCACCGGCAGGGAGACCTCTTTGGGAACCGGTTCCAGGTGCCCCACGGCCAGACCCCCGTCCTGTCTCCAGAGATCGCTTACCGGGATCCCGCCGCCGTAGTCGGTCTGGTTCATGCCCATGAAGTTCTCCTGGAAGAATCCGGGCTCAAGGGGCAACACCCAGTCGGCCCGTGCGTCCGACGAGCTCCCCTGGAAACTCCAGAACCCGGGATCTGTCTCCTGGGCCCTGATATGATAACCGTGGTTGGTCCACCCCTGCACCCTGATCTGCTGTAAGCCGCAGTTCACATAGCTCACCTCAAAGAGAACCATGTTGGGGAAATCCGCAAAGGTCCGGGCCGAAACAATCTTTTGCAAACCGACCTCTTCCATGCCTGCAAAACCTGTGATCCGCGTCTCCTCTCCGGTTCCCGGCGGCCCCTCCAGCGGTGTGGTAAGCACCCCGGTGACTTTAAATTCGCCGGTGGTGAAGTTTTTGGTTTCCAGGTAATCGGTGCGCATGAACTCCTCCTGAAAGGGAGCCGTACCGGGGTGAAGGGAGTTCACCCTGCTGAACATGTTTTTGTCGAACTCGATTTTCAGATCACCGCTGGTAATCACCACCGGTTTGTCGCACGAGCCGGGCAGGGCAGAGGCCGCCACGAACAGGACCAGCCATACCGGGTTGTTGGATTTCATTTCACAGGGAATGATAAAGTGCGGATGCATTCCTGTTGTAAACCTTTTCCAGTACTTCACCGGAAAGGCCCAGGCCGTTGAGGGGCCAGTGGTATCCAAACTGGTCGATTTCATAGAAGTGCTCATCCTCCGATTCCAGGATCCGGAAGGTGATCCGGTACATCTCCCGGTCGGGACCCATGTCTGTTCCGTACAGCAGGCGGTCCCGGTACTTTTCGTAGAAGGATCGCACATGCCGGGGAATGGGGGCAGTTTCGGCATACCTGGCGGAAATGTCTGCCCACAGGTTCGGGTGCCTGTCCAGCATACCGGCCAGTATATCCAGGTCATGGGAGCAGTTGGCAAAGTGACAGGCAACAAAGGTGGTCCCCGGATTCTGTCCCGCCACCCGGTCCAGGGTTTCCATCAGCTGGCCGTGATCCAGGATCCCCTCTTTGGAAAGATCCACCGCCCATTTCCAGGCATTCATCAGTCCGTCGTTGGTGGAATCCATGGCCAGGTACATCCAGATGGGGTCGGCCACATGGATGTTGACCGGCATTTTCAGCTCTGCACACTTCTCCCATATGGGCTTCAGGGCAGGATTGTCCATGTGAAGGCCCCAGGCAGCGGTGGGTTTTGAGTAAAACAGCCCCAGTCCCTTGTCACCCAGTTCACCCACACCTTTTGCCCCCAGGGCGTGACATCTTTCCAGCTCTTTGATGGCATGACCGGTCCACTGCGGATCGGTGTCATATCCCGTATAGTCGAGTCCGCACCAGAGCTCAAAGCGCTCCGGATAGCTGGCGTATTTCTTTACCACCTCGTCAAACCCCGCACCGGTCTCCGTGGAAAGGATCACCGTTTTTTCAATGCCGCACTGCTCCATGGTCTCCACCCAGCGGTCGATCTCTTCCCGGGTTTCCGCATAGTCGTGGGAGTGCATATCGGTGACCGGAAAGGCGGCCTTTTCTATGTGCGTGACCGGGATGTTGTAGACCGGATGCGGCCTGAACCGGCTCAGGGCCAGTGTTTCAATCCCCTGTTCAGGGCTTTGGGTGGCAGACTGGTTTTTGTCGGACTGCCCGGGCTTGCAGGAGAGCAGTACAAACATCAAAAGCAGGAGTGGAATCTTTCTTTTCATGGCGGCAGGAGTTTATTGAGCAATTACGTTTAACTTGTTTCGAATCAGTTCACGGGCCGTTTCAGTGGCCCTTGGAAATACGACGCGCAGGTCAATCTCATCGGTTTCCAGCAGATCTGCCTTCAGCTTTCGCATGAAAGCGTTTTTGGTCTCGGTGGCCAGGTTGATCTTGGTGATCCCGTTCCGGATGGCCTCCACAAGGGCTGTGTCGGAAATTCCTGAGCTTCCGTGAAGGACCAGCGGGGTGTCCACCGCCGAGCGGATCCTGCCCAGCAGTTCAATGTCCAGTTTGGGCTCCTCTTTGTAAAAACCATGCGCGGAGCCAATGGATACGGCCAGTGCATTCACGCCGGTTTCTTCCGTGAAACGCCTGGCATCTTCGGGCTGGGTGAATCCTGAATGATCCTGTGCCTGGTTGAGTTTGGCTATATAGCCCAGTTCCGCTTCCACGTTGGCGCCGTAGGATCCGGCCAGTCTGACCGCCTCCCGGGATATGCTGATATTCTTCTCCATGGATTGCTCGCTGGCATCGATCATGACCGAATCGAAACCTGCATCCAGGCACCTTTGCACCAGGGCAATGCTGCTTCCGTGATCGAGATGCAGCCAACCCTCCACGCCTGAAATCCTGAGCGCAGTTTTCGCCATTTGAACGGCCACGTCCAGCCCGATGTAGTCAATGGAGCTTTCCGACAGCTGGAGGATGACCGGGGCACCTGCATCGCCGGCACCACCCACAATGGCCTGAAGTGTTTCAAGGTTATAAAAGTTGGCGGCCAGGATGGCTTTCCGCTCACGGCGCAGTTCCACCAGTTTATTCTGCAGCTTCATAGGCTATCTTGAAGTTAAACCGTTCTCCGGCTATGGCGGTGACCTGCTCCATGCTCTGAAAGGCCGAGGTCCCCCCTGCAGCCGTTGTATTGATGGCCCCGGTAAGGGCTGCAAATTCCAGACATTCGGAAAGCGGTCTGTGCAGGGTGTATTTATGGATAAAACCTGAATTAAAGCTGTCACCTGCCCCGATGGCATCCACCACCTGACTGTTCAGAAATGCCGGCTGTCTGACCAACCCGGTCTCATCCCACATCACTGCGCCATCCACACCGTTTTTCACCACCACCGCGTGACAGAAACCCCTGATGGCAGCAAGGGCCTCTTCAATGGTCCTGCAGCCGGTGAATTGTTCCAGTTCGCCCGCATTGGGAAGAAACACATCCACAAAAGGCAGCAAATGCTGCAGATCCACATCCCATCTCTCATGGGGATCCCACTGGGGATCGAGCGAGGTGGTCAGCCCCAGTCCTTTGGCCCGCCTGAAAAGCATGACCACATCGGGCTTCAGGCCTTCCTGAAGGAAAACCGAACTTACATGCATGTGGGAAGCACTTCCGAGGGCTTCATCGGTGATGTCGGCGATGGAAAGGTCGTTCATGGCCCCGGGATAAGTCACCATGGCCCGGTCGTTTTCATAGTTCATGGCCACCGTCAGTCCGGTCTGGAAATGAGGCGTGGCAATGATCTGGCTTACATCCACTCCCGATGCTTCCAGGGCGGAGAAGACCTGGGCAGCGAACTGGTCCTTCCCTACCTTGCCCAGGTAGGAGACTTTTGTCCCCAGGATGCTCAGGTTGTTGGCGAAAATGGCTGAACTGCTTCCCAGGGTCACGGTCATTTCGCCGGCCAGGATCTCTTTTCCCATCTGTGGAAATCCGCCGATATGGTTGAGAATCAGGTCGATGTTCAGCTCTCCGACCACCAGTACATCAAATGTTTTTTTTCCCTTCATGCAAATCGGATTATCAGGATCAAATCAGATCTGTCACATTCACCAGGTTAAAGGCATGGAAATACCTGTCCATGGCCTGGCCGATCCGGCTCAGCACAATCTCCTCGGCTTTTATACCTGACAAAGCCATGTTGGCATAAAGCCTGGTACGCGCTGCAAGCACTTCCGGATTTTCCCAGATGTAGCGGCAACCGGTTTTGATAAGCCACTCCTGCCGTTCCTCCTTCAGGGCGTAGAAATTATCATCCTGTTCTCCCGGGATAAGCCATTTCTTCCACCTTCCGGACGCAA
The DNA here is from genome assembly GCA_043797815.1 of Bacteroidota bacterium. Lineage (GTDB taxonomy): Bacteria > Bacteroidota > Bacteroidia > Bacteroidales. Next base: position 8,916 of record JAZDPG010000107.1, on the reverse strand, counting down.
TGACAGCCTCCCGGAGGCGCTCTTTCATGCCCGAGGCTTTGGCCAGCCTGCCTTCATTCAATAAAACAGATTCGACAACGGTAAGTTCAATCAGTCCGTCGTATTCCCGCTCGGTGAACTCGGGACCGATGTTTGCTGCGCCCATGCCCGATAGCGGGTATTGTTCCGGATTGTCCACGCTGTCAGAATAATGTCCCTTGATTTTGCTCCCGTAGGGCCGTACCGCTGCGGTGAGTTCACGGGCCACATCCGGATCAAAAAGTGTGGTGTGCAGATCGGTGCCCACCTTTCCGACCACAAAACAGGGCCAGGTATCTTCCAGTCCGTTCTGCACCAGCCCCTTCCGCAGCAACTCCAGGAAACGGTTAAAGACAGCCATATCCGCCAGTCCCCCGTGCACCTCTTCGGTGCCCACTTCGTAGGCAATTTTGTCGTGGCCCTTTGCTCTTCGGCAGGCTTCACAGTGCGCGATAAGCTCAATGGTTCTTTCAGCCACCACCTCAATCCGGATGGATGTTCCTTTTTCCAGTGTTATGTCTACTGTGGGATCCACATGGATCAGGTCATACCCCGCATCGATGGCCTTCCCGAAGGATTCCTTCACGGCCGCCATGGTTTGTTCATAGCTCCAGTTCTCCAGCCGGTGTTTGTCTTTCAGCCAGGGACCCCCGTGGTCGATGGCGATGACAACCGGACCGGTGAAGTTGATGACCCGGGCCTCCTGGCGGATGGTATCCACAAACTCCCGGGCGGTAAAACCGGTATATCCCCCGTCGGTATCCACCTGGTTGAGCGTGGCTGCAAATTTGATGGGGGCATTGTTTCGTTTGGCCGACAGCAGGGATGCCTTCAGTACGGTGATTGAATTGGGACAGGCGGCAAAAAGGGTCCTTTTTATCCCCGTTTTTTCCTCCAGGTCATTCAGTTGTCCCAGGATATAATCCAGGTAGGATTGACCGGCAGTTTTGGCTCTTGCTCTTAATTCTTTGTTCATCGCTGTTTAAACGGTTCAGGCAACATCTGTATCATAAATCACCACACCCTCTACCACGCGTGAGATGGCTCCGCTCACCGAAGGACTGTCAGGTTTCAGTCCCAGCCCGATGGATTTAAAGAAACCAAGCATCTGGGCAGGCAGTACGCTGCAAATGGAAAGGAAATCCTCGTCGATGCCTGTGCCTGATTGGGAAAAGCAGAGCGCCGTGTCCAGGGCCACACCCTCCACCGGTTTTTCCGAAACGCCGATAAGCCTGAAGGCTTTCTTGCCTTTTTGCATGGAGCGGACCAGGTCGCGCTCATAGCGCTGAACCGAATCTTTGCAGGAGAACAGGAACACCACCAGGGTATTTTCGTCGATGACAGCTCTGGGTCCGTGCCGGAATCCCAGGTAGGTATCGTTTTTACAAATGATGTTGCCGTCGGTCAGTTCCTGGAGCTTCAGGCTTGATTCGGTGGATGTGCCGAACATGGGCCCGGACCCCAGAAACACAGCCCTCTGGAATGGTAAGGAGGCGATCTCTTTCAGGATTTTTCCATCCCGGATGATTCTGTTTCCATATGCAACGAGGAGTTCCACCTGTTTGTCGAGCTCACCGGTCTGAGGAAGCCGGGCGAATAGCAAGCCGGAAAGCAGCATACTGGTATAGCTGCCGGTCATGGCCAGGCTCAGGTCATTGGATTCGGGAGGCAGGATGAATGTGAATTTGTCGTTCTTCGACTGGTAACGGGCAAGCTCTCCGTTTGCATCGCAGGTGATCACCAGGTGTGCGACCTTTGTACAGATCCGGTCAATCAGCCTGACCGCCGCAACACTTTCGGGGCTGTTGCCCGACCTGGCAAAGGAAACAACCAGCGTGGGCAGTTCCGGGTCAAGGTAATCTCTCGGATGGGTGACAAGGTGCGTGGTGGGAATGGATACAGTGGTGATTCCCGTATGCCTTTGAAATGTTCCCTCCAGCGAGTAACCGATATAGGCACTTGTGCCTGCCCCGGTAAGGATGATTTTCTTGCTCTTTTTGATCATCTCATCCCTGAACATGGTTATTTCCTTTTTTTCGCTGAAAAATTTGGCAGATGTTTTCGACCATACGGATGGCTGGCCCCAAATTTCCCTGGCCGTAAACAGGGCTCCGAGCCTAAGCAATTTCTCTTCGCTGATACTGAAATATTCCATGAGGTGCAATTTTCGATATATAAATTAATGACTTTCGTATTATTTCGCAACAAATATATGAACTTATAAATACTTTCAATTGGTATAAGTCAGGGTTTCATGTAAATTTCGAGCAAGGTACTTTGTTCCCGGGGTACGATGAGGAGTTCCTTGAGTACGGCCGGTATGAGGATGGAATCTCCTTTTTGCATCACAACAGCCTCACCTTCCGCGTAGTGAAGCTCAACGTCACCCTCCATGCACATATAGATTACAAATGAGTCAATCAGGTTGTAATCTTTCTCCACCGGCTGGTCGAATTGCATAAACTGTGTGGTGAAGTAGGGGCAATCAACCAGTGTTGCAGTTGTGTTCAAGGGTGCTTTGTATTCGGTCTTGTATTGACCGGCCCGCTTGAAATCCATTACATTCAGTGCATGATCGATGTGCAGCTCGCGTGGTTTTCCGTCCGCACCGGTCCGCCCCCAGTCATAGATCCGGTAGGTCATGTCGGAAGTTTGCTGGATCTCGGCCAGTACGATCCCGGGGCCCAGGGCATGGACACGGCCGGTGGGCATAAAGAGCACGTCCCCCTTTTTTACAGGTTCAAAGTTCATGCACTCAACCAGCGTTCCCTCCTTCAGGTTCCTCAGGAATCCGGCTTTGTCCATGTCTTTTCGGAATCCCACAATCAGTTTCGAATCCTTTTCTGCTTCCAGGATGTACCACATCTCGGTTTTTCCGTTCTCACCATGATGCTCCATGGCATAGGTGTCGTCCGGGTGGACCTGGATGCTCAGGTAGTCGTTGGAGTGAATGAATTTGGTCAGGATGGGAAAGAAGGTGCCAAATTTTTCGAAAACCCAGTCTCCCACAAGATCTCCCATATAGATCTCGATGATCTCCTCCAGGGTATTGCCCTTCAGGAATCCGTTGGTTACCAACGAAATGTTGTCTTCAACCATGGAGATCTCCCAACTCTCGCCGGTCATTTCCGGTGCATCAATTTTGCCGTATTCCTCCCTTAGTTTTTCTCCGCCCCAGATCAGTTTTTTATAGATGGGCTGAAACCGGATGGGGTATAGTGATTGTTCCATGATTGTTCTCTGTTCATTTTCCGCGCAAAGTTAATGAGAATAATTTGTTAGTTTTGGTTCAAAATATATTTGATGAAGATTATCTCTGTAGTGGGCGCCCGCCCGAATTTTATGAAGATCGCCCCGTTTATACGGGCCATTGAAAAACACAACCGGCAGTCGGCCGATCCGGTGGAACACATCCTTGTGCACACGGGGCAGCATTACGACCACCAGATGTCGCAGACTTTTTTTGATGCGCTGAATATTCCCCCGGCCGATATTCACCTGGAGGTGGGATCGGGAACCCATGCCGAGCAGGTGGGGCATACCATGATCGCCTTCGAAAAGGTGGTGATCAGCGAGAAGCCCGACTGGGTGGTGGTGGTGGGTGATGTGAATGCCACCCTGGCCTGTTCGGTGACAGCCAAGAAACTGCATGTGAAGTGCTGCCACATCGAGGCCGGACTGCGTTCGGGCGACTGGACCATGCCCGAGGAGATCAACCGGCTGGTGACCGACCGTTTGTCGGACCTGCTTCTCACCCCCGACACCCTGTCCATTGAGAACCTGAAAGGGGAGGGTGTTCCCGGTGAAAAGATAGAATTTGTGGGGAACATCATGATCGATACCCTGGAGGAACAGCGCGAAAAGGCTGCCGGCCTGAAGATTGCAGAGGTACTGAAAGAGAATCTGTTGATTCAGGGGTCGGCCCTTCCGGCTGTGGAGGAAGAGCATTATGCGGTGATGACACTCCACCGGCCATCCAACGTGGATCACAGGGAGATTTTCACCCCGCTGATCGATTTTCTGACCGGGGAGGTAGCCGTGGAGATGCCCCTGCTGTGGCCCATTCACCCCAGGGCCCGCAAACAGCTTGAGATCTTCGGTTTGTGGGACAAGGTGGTGGCTGCGCCCAACCTGGTGCTGATGCGGCCCATCGGGTACCACGACATGCTGCGCCTGAACATGAATGCCAAAATATTCCTGACCGACTCGGGCGGACTGCAGGAGGAGTGTACCGTGCTGGGAACGCCCTGCCTGACCATGCGGTGGAATACCGAGCGCCCCATTACCCTGACCGAGCATGGGGGTGCATCGGTCCTGGTGGGGAACAATGTGGAGCGGATCCGGTCAGCATACCTCAGTGCCCTGGACAAGCCCCGCATACCGGTCCGCCCCGAGCTGTGGGACGGAAAAACCGCCGGGCGCTGCCTTGCCGCCATCATCAAAGCAAGCTAAGCCCCTCAACCCCCTAACCCCCTAACCCCCTAACCCCCTAAGCCCCTAACCCCCTAACCCCCTAAACCCCTAACCCCTTAAACCCTTAACCCCTCAACCCCTTTTTCACATGTTCACCATCGGCATCGCAGGAGGCACAGGATCGGGAAAGACCACGGTGGTCCGCAAGATCCTTGAGAGGATACCCCCTGACATGGTGGCGCTGGTTCCGCAGGATTCGTACTACCGCGACAGCAGCCACCTGCCCCTGGACGAACGGCAGAAGATCAATTTCGACCACCCCGATTCGCTGGAGTTCGACCTGCTGGTGGATCACATCAGGCGGATGAAAGCGGGAGAACTTGTGCAGCAACCCATCTATTCTTATCTCACCTGTACCCGGTCCAGGGAGACCATCCCGGTGGAACCCAAGGAGGTGATCCTGGTGGAGGGGATCCTGATCTATACCCACCTGGCGCTGATCCAGGAGATCGACCTGAAGGTATTTGTGGATGCCGACCCGGACGACAGGCTGGGGAGGGTGATCCAGCGGGACATGATGGAGCGGGGGCGGGATGTGCGAAAGATCCTGGACCGCTACCAGGAGACGGTCAAGCCCATGCACCTGCAGTTTATCGAACCCTCCAAACGCTATGCCGATATCATTGTTCCCCAGGGGGGTATGAACGAGGTGGCCATCTCCATCCTGCTCCATACCATTGAAAAGAAACTGGATCTTTAGTTTGGAATAATATTTGTATTATAGGAGTTAAACTGTTAAGTTTATCCCAAATGCTTGCCAAGGAACTCATATCGGATATCGTCACTGCGCTGAAGACCTCAGACACAGGAACACAGGCGCTTACGTGGATGGAGGTGTTCCGGATCAAACACCTGCCCATTGTCAACCACAGGGAGTTTCTGGGGCTGATCTCCGATGCCGATATCTACGATCTGAACAATCCGGACGAGCCGGTGGGGAACCACAGCCTGTCGCTGATCAAACCTTACGTGCGGGAGGACCAGCATATTTACGAGGTGATCGAGCTGCTTTCAAGGCTGGAACTTTCGCTTGTGCCGGTGCTCAACAGCGAAAACCAGTACCTGGGAGTGATCACCCAGGAGGAGCTTACACAGCAATTTGCCCACCTGTCGGCCCTGCAGCATCCGGGAGGGATCATCGAACTGGAGATGAACGAGCTGGACTATTCTCTGTCTGAGATCTCCCAGATTGTGGAAAGCAACAATGCCAGGATACTGAGCCTGTATATATCCTCCAACGGGGTGCGGGGAAAGATACGGGTGACCCTGAAGATCAACCTGACCGACATTAGCTCTGTGATGGAGACCTTCAACCGCTACAACTACACCGTGGTGGGATCCCACCTGAACGATGAGATCCTGGATGAGTTTTACCAGGAGCGTTTTGACGTCTTTCTCAAATACCTGAATACCTAGCTAGCAATGCAAGTCGCTGTTTTCGGAAGAAATTTCCCCTCTTATGCCCGCGAAAACATAGCCACCATGTTCAGCAAATTCCAGACGCTGAACACCGGTGTGTGGATCTACGGGCCCCTCTATGAATTCCTTCAGAAAAAGACCGGATTGAGGCCCAGCATAACGGGCATCTTTCACGACGGGGATGATCTGCCCGGGGATGTGGATTTCCTCTTCTCGCTGGGCGGCGACGGAACCTTTCTGGAAACGGTAAACCTGGTGAAGGACAGCGGTATCCCCGTGCTGGGTGTGAACATCGGCCGGCTGGGATTCCTCTCCTACATTTCCCAGGAGAACCTGGAAGAGTCCCTGGAGAGTGTTTTCAGCGGAAGGTTCGACATCGAGGAGCGGATGCTGCTGGAGGTGGAGACATCCGGGGAGGTACTGAAAGGGCCCCACAGGGCGCTGAATGAAGTGAGAATCTATAAAAACAGCGGGTCGCTGATCACCATCCATGTGCGGGTGAACGATGAGTTTTTGAGTGCTTACTGGGCCGACGGACTTTTGTTATCAACACCCACCGGCTCCACTGCCTACAACCTGAGTGTGGGAGGTCCCATCGTGGTTCCCGAAGCCCGCAGCATGGTCCTTTCACCCATTGCACCGCACAACCTGACTGTCAGGCCCCTGGTGCTTCCCGATTCCGCTGTGCTGCAGCTTTCGGTGGATACCCGGGATCCCCAGTTCCAGCTCGCACTGGACTCCCATACGGTGGACCTGGATGTGGCGACCACGGTGACCATCCGCAGGTCCGAAACCACCCTGAAGATGATCCGGATTGAAAACATCAGTTTCTACAGCACCTTAAGAAATAAGCTGATGTGGGGGGCTGATAAAAGAAATTAGAAATAATTTACTTATTTTTATATTTGTGCATTAACACAAGCCCGTCATGAAGAGAACTTTCCGGATCCTCATTGCCACCCTCCTGGTGCTTACAGCAGTTGATGCAAACGGGCAGCGCTGGAAGCTTCGCAGATATGAAATGGATATCTACCTGGGTGTGGTTTCCTTTGCCGGAGACATCGGTCTGGCCGACCGGCCCCTGGCCAATGCCTTCAACGGAATGCGCCCCAGCTTTGGTGTGATCCCGCGGTTCAAGATCCGGGAAAATCTTTCCGTGAGCCTCGACCTGGGCTACCTGATGTATGGCGGGAAGGATGAACCGGGATCGTCACATAGCAGGGTATATACCTTCAACAGCCAGGCCTTTCAGCACATGGCCAGGCTGGAGTATTTTCTTGTGGGAACCGAAAGGGGACTGACCAGCGGCATCTACAACCGGCGGGGGATGGTCAACAACTACAACCGGCTCTATCTCTATCTCTATGCCGGGGCGGGGGGGATCCTCTCCAAAGCCAAGGTGAAGGACCAGAACGGGGAAGAGCCTTTTTCGAATCCGGCGTATGACAATTCCCTGCAATATACGGCAGGGTTCCCCGTGGGAGGGGGCATCAAGCTTGCGATGGACCCGCGCTGGAGCGTGGGGGCCGAACTGGGCTACCAGTTCACCCTGTCGGACAAACTGGACGGGTACCAGTCCCAATGGTCAAACTACAACGATTCATACTACCTGCTGAGTGTGAAAGCCGTTTACATGATCCGCAACGACAGAAACGGCAGGCCCGTTTTCAACAAGTATTACAGGTAGCTGGTCCAACAAATGTATTATCTTTGTACCGCTTTAAACCCGGGGGTGCGGGTATACTAAACCGGTTTAAAATCCGTTTGATTTTTAAGCATTGAAGGCAATTAGAACCATAGGGGTGGCTGCAGCATGTTTGCTGGCTGTTCCGCTGTCGGGTCAGCGCAAGTCCGATATCGGGATCATGACCGCTGTTTCGTGGTACATGGGCGATATCAGTACCAACGTGCCCCTGGCCACGGTGGTGCCCCCGGCCATCGGGCCCTTCTACCGGTATAATTTCAACAGCCGGAATTCGCTCAGGGCCCATGCGGTGTTTTACGAACTGGGGGCGGAGGGCGAAGTTTTTGACGGACAGGCGGCACAATTTCAGGCAAGTTTTGTAGATTTGGGGCTTGATTTCGAATTCAACTGGTGGCCCTACAAGACCGCCTGGAGAAAAACGAAATATTCGCCGTATGTATCGGCGGGACTGGGTTACAGCATCAACTACGGAGGAGGGTCGGTTTCCCACCTCTACCTGCCTTTCGGGGGAGGGTTGAAGGCCAACCTGGGGAAAAGGCTGAGCGGGGGAGTGGAGGCAAGTGTGCGCAAAACCTTCCAGGACATGATCGACGGCATCCAGAATGTGGGATCGGAGAACGGGGGCACGCCCGTGGGGAACAACGACTGGTACTTTTTTACCGGCGTGTTTGTCTCCTACAAGCTCTTCAACTACTCGGACGGCTGTCCGGCCATGGAAGCCGGACCCAGGCAGAATGTTCCGCGCGGGGGGGTGAACCCCAATACAAGCAAGAAGAAACAGAGATGAATTTGAAAGACCAGATAGAGAGGGACCGCCTGCCCAGGCACATCGCCATGATCATGGACGGGAACGGGCGCTGGGCGCAAAAGAAGGGTGGTGAACGTCTGTTCGGCCACCGGAACGGCGTGGAGTCGGTTCGCCAGGTGGTGGAAGCCGCCGGGGAACTGGGAGTGGAGTACCTGACCCTCTATGCTTTTTCCACCGAGAACTGGAACCGGCCCCGGAACGAGATTGATGGCCTCATGTCCCTGTTGAACAGTACGATTGCCAAAGAAACCAAGAAACTAAACGAAAATAATGTCCGCCTGCTGGTGATTGGAAACCTTGCTGACCTTCCAAACAGCGTGCAAAAGCATCTCATGCAAGCGGTGGAACTCACCTCCGGGAACACCGGACTCCATCTTGTCCTGGGCCTTAGCTACAGCGGCCGGTGGGAGATCACCTCTGCGGTAAAACAGATGTGCCGTGACGCGGCTTCAGGAAAGATCGATCCCGAAGGGATCAATTCCTGCCTGGTCGG
>JAZDPG010000099.1:0-2195 GCA_043797815.1 Bacteroidota bacterium | reverse complement strand
GATTTCCTGAAGATTTTATATTCAAAAACAATTTTAGCCGCTTCCGTATTCACAAATGTCGCTTCCACAATAGCATTTTCTCCATATTTAAGAGGCTTTTTAAAATCGCACTGGACTTTAACAATGGGTATCATGACATTGTGCTTGTATACTTCTAAGTATCCAAGTCCGTATCGCTCACCAAACGCTTCGCGGGCATCTTCAAAATACTTCAGGTAATTTCCGTGCCAGACGATGCGCATAGAATCAACCTCTCCGAACCGAACCTTAACTTCTGTGCGATCTACTAACTCCTTCATCAACTACTGATTGGGGGTTTGAATTTTCTGTAAAGCGCTGCAATCGATATGGTCACGGCGAAAAAGGCAAAAAGTTTAATCAGTTCGGGAAGGATATCCAGGATTGTACTTCCCCGGAGAAAGAGATCAAGGAAACCAGAGTGAGCCCAGTTGAGCGGCGAGAAAGTGGCAATATGTTTCATGATCCCGCCCATCAGGTATACAGGGACCCAAAGCCCTCCCATGGCTGCCAGAATCACTATGGAGACTGCACCGAAAGCGGCAGCCTGCTGATGGGTCTTTGAAACGGTTCCGATGAGAATCCCGTAACCCAATGCGGCGAGGCTGGATACAATAGCAAGAACAGCTACGGCAAAATAATTCGATCCTACCTCCAGGGAAGGCATGTTGAAGAGGGGGAGCAGGAATATCCCGGCCAGAATCATCAGTACAAACTGGATGAAACAAACAAGGAGATAGACGCCAACTTTAGCAATGAAAATGGTCATGTAAGATACAGGAATGGTCATTAGCCTGATCAGGCTACCCTCTTCACGCTCCTTGATGATGCTGCTGGTGAGAGGTATGACAATGAAAAACATCGCAAAAATAGCCCACGAAGGAACGTTGTGCTGTGTAGTAGAGGGCAGGATCTCTTCTTTTACTCCCGAAGGGAAAATCTCTGTGAAATAGACTGACTGCTGGTAATCTACAATTGGCATGTTGAAATTGGGAAAGAGTTTTCTCAACTCTTCCTGAAACGTTTCAAAGATGATCCTGGATTCAATCCTGGAGTTGAATTCTTTGGTGGCGCTCAGGAAGGCATTCCGGAACGAGTTTCTGACTGCAGGATCAAAATAGATAAGGATCTCCACCGAGTCGGTATTTGAAACGCCGGCTAAAATATCCTGGGTGGGCATCATCAGGCTCGTCATTGTTTTGTTTACAAGCAACCGGATTTTTACGCGGAGTCTTTCAGAGGTCTGTTCAGGAATCACGACAGCAATCTGGTAGGATCCATCCAGTACTTTCTGCCGGGCAATTTCCTGAGTGAGAGGGATAGAATCGATCTCCCTGATCAGGGTGAATATTCTGGCTTCCGACAATCCCTGCTGAAATTTATTTCCAACAGAATCGTTGTCACAGTTGACAAACAGAACGGGCACCTGGGGCTCTTTGGATATCGTACTCCACCCAAACTCCTGTACCATGGAGAGAACCACAACCATCACCATCGGCATCAGGAACAGAACGATCAACCCTGCCGGGTCACGAATCAGGATCAACCACTCTTTTCTATATGCCGCAAAAAATTTGAACAAAACGGTAATTCTTTTAGTCCCTTAGGCCTTTCCCTGTCAACCCTAAAAAGAGATTCTCAAGGTTCTTAAATTCCGGATTTCTCTCCACCAGTTCTCTGGGATTGCCAACGGCAATGATTTTTCCGGAGTCGATAATGGCCACACGTGTGCAAAGTTTTTCAGCCTCCTCCATGTAATGAGAGGTGTAGATGATCGTGGTACCGGTTTCTCGAAGTTCGCGGAGAAACTCAAGGATCACATTACGCGACTGCACATCAATCCCAACAGTTGGCTCATCAAGGAAAAGAACCTTCGGTTTGTGAAGCAGCCCGGCAATCAGGTTAACCCGGCGTTTCATTCCCCCCGAATAGTTCGAGACTTTCTTCCGGGCAAATTTTTCCAGGCCAAACCTTACCAGGTATTCGTCGATGCGTTCTTTCAGGATTTTTCCTTTCAATCCATACATATTGCCAAAGAATTGAAGATTCTCCAATCCCGTAAGTGTAGGGTAGAGAGCAACCTCCTGCGGAACGACGCCAATAATATGTTTGATCCGATCATGATCGGAACGGATGTCCAATCCATCAATAGTGACCTCTCCTCTGGTAGGGGGAAA
>JAZDPG010000077.1:0-40602 GCA_043797815.1 Bacteroidota bacterium | reverse complement strand
CGGTGATTCCGGGCATGACAATATCCGAAATGATCAGGTCCGGGAGGATTTTTTTGGCTTCTTTAAAGGCTTCATCCCCGCTTTCCCGTGAGATGGCCCGGTATCCTTCCGAGCTTAGCAGATGACATAGTTGCCCGGACTGGGTAGGGCTGTCCTCGGCAATGACTATTGTTTTTCCAGACATTTTTCTATTTTCCCGAAAAGTTCGTCAAAATTGACCGGCTTGGCCTGAAATTCATCACATCCGGCTTCAAAACAGTTTTTAATGTCAGATTCCATGGCAAAAGCGGTGATGGCGATAACCGGCAGGCCTTTTCTCTTTTTCTTGATAATCTTCGTGGCTGCATAGCCATCCATTTCCGGCATTTTAATATCCATAAGCACCAGATCAATGTGAATATTTGTATTGCATATATCCACAGCCTTCCTGCCATCCTCTGCATGGATCAGCTTCGCCCCGGTTCCCTTGAAAGCAAATTTCATCAGGCTGAAATTGCTCTCCTCATCTTCAGCAACCAGTATAACCTTGTCATCAAGTACTGACTGAAAGGCCCGCACTGCTTGGCTTGCTTTCATCATACCGGGTTGTTCGCTTTTTTCGAGCGGGAGCCAGAACGAAAATTCTGAACCCGCTCCAGGTTCAGATTTTACCGAGATCTCACCTCCCAGCAGTTGAACCAGATTTTTAGAAATGCTCAGTCCCAGGCCGATGCCATCGAACAGTCTGTCCTTCGATTCAATTTTCCTGAACAATTCAAAGATGGTCTCCTGGTCTTCGGGAGCGATTCCGCGACCTGTGTCTTTCACGTAAATGACAACTCCGTTTTCATCTCCTGTATCTGATGGCGCAGGATAGTAGCCGATTTCCACCGATCCCTTGTCCGTATTCTTAATTGCGTTATCAAGCAGGTTCGAGATGATCTGCCGCAGACGGTTCGGATCGGTAAAGACTTTCAGGTTGGTTGCAGAATTTTCGCCATAGATGATCTCAACAGGAGCCTTGCTCCCCTTTTGGATAAGCATGCTGTATGTTTCGATCAGCTCACCCACAACCCTGTTAAGCCGCACTTCCTGGTTTTTCATAACCAGCTGGCCGGTTTCAATCCTGGAAATATCCAGTATATCGTCGATGAGATGCAGAAGCCTCTGACCGTTCTCTTTGATGATCATGCTGAATTTGGAACGGTCCGGCCCATCCAGTCCTGGCTCTGAAAGAAGATCAGTAAATCCAATGATCGCATTCATCGGTGTACGGATCTCATGGGACATATTCATCAGGAAGGAAGTTTTCAGCTTATCCGATTTCAGGGCGGTTTCCTTTGCCAGGATAAGCTGTTTTTCCATGCGGACCCTGTCGGTGATATCCTGAACTGTGCCCATGGAACGGATCAGATTACCCTGGCCGTCACTGACTGATTCCGATCGTTCGTTGATAAAGCGGACCTCTCCATCCGGTCTGATGATCCTGCAGGTGACATCATTCAGGGTATGGTTTTTCAGAGAATCCAGGCAGGATTCACTGTAGTAATTACGATCCTCGGGATGTATCAGTTCCAGCAATTGCTGGTAGGATGGATTGCGCTTATCCGGATTCAAACCCAGGATCCGGTACATTTCTTCGGACCAGGTATGCTTTTCCCTGACAATATCGTAATCCCAGCTACCTATATTTGCCATGTGCTGGGCCCTGCGAAGTGCTGTTTCACTTTTTTTAAGATCGCTGGTACGTTTCCGTAATTCTGATTGGGCAAATGCATTTTCTTTTGCCAGCATCATGTCATTCAGGGCAAATCCAAGATCCCCGGCAACTTCCGAAATCAGGTCAATTTCTTCCTTATCATCGATGAATACTGTATCCTGCTGGATGCTGAGGATGCCTAAAACCCTGTTTTCATAAACCAGTTTGATGGAATGGTTGCCGGACTCTTTTTCTTCATTATACATAGGACAATCCCTGCAGGCATCCGAGCATCTTTTGCGGATCTGTAACTCTTTCCCGGACAGCACCTCCCTGCAGCAGGCCGGCAGGGTCCCCTTTTTAATGTCCCTGAGAAGTCTATCGGCTTTGGGCCCTGTTCCCGTGAAGGCTACATGGAGGACCTTTCCCTGTTCATCCACTGTAAAAATGAGAACATGCCTGTAATTCCTTACAGCATGGAGGTTGTCACACGCTTTCTGGAGCAGTTTCTGAGGTTCTGTCTCTTTTACAATCAGACTGTTAATTCGGTGAATGGCTTCAAGCAAAGCATTCAGGCGCAGGATCCGTTTGGAACGTTTCTCCACTTCCTTCTCCAGGTTCTTATTCAAAGATTCCAGCTCTCTCTTTGTTTCGTCCAGTTCCCTGTTTGCCTTCAGAAGCTCTGAATAGTTCCTTATGGAATTTTCATAGGATGAGAGCAGCATATCCAGGATCTGCATCCTTTCTGAAGTGATGTGGTATTTCTTTCCTGCATAAAAAATCCCTATTCCAATATCTGCATGGGAATGTTTGCGCAGTTCAATGGTTGTACAGATGTTGTTGATGCGGTTCAAAAGATCATGTTCATTAAATGGCTTGGTAATGAAGTTATTGGCACCGCATTCCAGGCCCATGATAATATCTGTTGGCTCTGCGAGCGAAGTGAGCAGGACGACAGGTATATCTTCTAATTCTTCATCGGACTTGACGCGTTTGCAGAGTTCATAACCATCCATTTCGGGCATGATGACATCCGAAATAATGAGGGTAGGTTTGTTTCGTTTGATCATATCGAAACCTTCCAGTCCGTTGATGGCATGCAGGACACGGTAGCCCGCTTTCTCCAGCATTTGTTTGATTTGTTCGGCCTGGGTCAGGCTGTCCTCTGCCAACACGATCAGATTGTGTCGGGTCACCTTCTTGTTTTCTCCATGCTCAGTCATGATCTCTTCCTTATGTTTTCACGATTAAACCAATTCCCTTTTCAGGAGTCTTGCCACAGCTGCTGCGATCCCCGGGGGGGGCAGAATATATTTTGCTGCACCGATCTTTTGCGCTTCTCCCGGCATACCGTAGATCACTGAGCTCTCTTTATCCTGTGCGATGGTAACCGCACCTTTTTCCCTTAATAGTTTCAGTTCTGCAGCACCGTCCTTTCCCATTCCGGTCAGTAAAATGCCGATCACCTTTCTGCCATATGAATTTGCCGCTGAACCAAACAGGTAGGATACCGACGGGCAGATCGTATACATTTGATTGTTGCAGCTTAATTCCATCCTCCCTGAACGGTTCACCCCCATTTGCATATGGTCCGGGGCCAGGTAGCAATGTCCGGCAATTGCCCTCTCTCCATTCCCTGCTATATGCACCTGTTGGCCCGTTGTTTTAACCAGCCAATCGCGGAAACTCTCCAGGAATCCTTCTGCTATATGTTGCACGATCAAGATCGGCGCGGGAAGGTTCGAAGGCAGGTTCCTGAGAATCAGCTGAATGGCCGGGGGCCCTCCGGTCGAGGCCCCGATTACAACAAGTTCCGGAATGTCATCCCCATGGATGGCTTCCTCAAAATCATGGTGTACATGGTTTATTGGGGCTTCCGGCCTTCTCCTTCTTTTTACCAGTTTTATTTCGGAGTAGGTTTTCACAGCCTTCACCAGTGTGTCTGCCATTTTCGCGTGATCGGGATGCCCCATGCCCCTTGGTTTTGCCATGATGGACAAAGCGCCCGCATCCAGTGCCAGAAAGGTTTTTTCTGTTTCGGAGCGGGAATAGGAAGCTGTCACAATGATAATTGGTATGGGCTGGGTCTCCATGATGGTCCGGGTGGTTTCAATACCATCCATAACAGGCATATCAATATCCATAGCGATCACGTCCGGTTTTAATTTCTCAAGCATAGCCAGTGCCCTGCTTCCATTGGTGGCGGTCCCGACCACTTCAATCTGCGGATCCGAACCAAGAATATAGCTTAACAGGTCCAGTACGGAGGACGAATCATCCACGATCAGAACCTTTATTTTTTTTTCGTTCATGAATGCTTTATCTAAACCATTTTACCCAAGATGCCAAGCAGGTTCACGGGATCAAATTTCCCTTTTTCGATATAGGCATTGGCTCCTGCTTCCAATCCTTTTTCCCTGTCTGCCCTGGTTTGGAGCGCTGTGACCAGGATCACGGGCAACTCCTTCAGTTTTGGATCGGCCCGCACCTTTGCGGTCAGGTCGAAACCGTTCATCCTGGGCATTTCCACATCAGAAACCAGGATATCAAAATCCCCTTCTCTCAGGAATGAAAGTGCTTCCGCCCCGTCAACCGCTGTTTTGACCAGGTAACCTGCTGATTCAAGGATATCCTTCAGCAACATGCGTGCGGTAATGGAATCCTCTGCCACTACTACGGACTTGGGCCCTGCTTCCTTTCCCCCGGTTTCAACGGCAGGTCCTGTCATTGTTTTTGATCCCTGAACTGCAGACCGGACCAGGTCGTTCACATGCAGAACGGGTATTACCTTTCCTGAACCGGTAATGGTCGCACCATCTATGTTCCTCACCTTTTTCAGGATATTCCCAATTTCCTTTACAAGCACTTCCTGTTCATACAAAACCTCATCCACGCCAAATGCGATGCGTTCATATCCGCTTTCCAGCACCAGGATCTGGATGAACTCATCGGATCCTTTTTTTTCGTCAGCCCTGCGGGTCTCCAGCACATCGCTCAGGAAGCAGAACGACAGGGTGCCTTCCTGATAGGGAATCACAAGTTTATTTTCAACCGACTTTAATTCATTCTGCCGGATTCTCAAGCTGGCAACCACGTTGATAACTGGGATCACATATTGCTGCCCGGATACGGAAACAAATATCCCCCTGAATGTGGCCAGCAGCATGGGCAGAATGATATGTACGGAAGTTCCGGCGCCGGGCTCCGATTCCAGGGACAGGGAGCCCCCCAGTCCATCCACCTTTTCCTTTACAATGGCCAGGCCCAGGCCCCTGCCTGATATATCCGTAATCATCGGGGCAGTTGAAACCCCGGATTGGAAGAGCAGGGATTCTATTTTTTGCGGTGTTATCGATTCCAGCTCCTTTTCGCCGATCAATCCCAGCCTGACTGCTGTTTTGCGGACGGTTTCGTTATCAATGCCCCTGCCGTCATCTGCAACGGTGATTTTTACCTTGTTACCGGGAAGCTGGCTGATGGCAAGGGTAATTTTCCCGCTTTCAGGTTTTTGCATCCTTATTCTCTCCTCCGGAGGCTCAATGCCATGATCCGAACAATTTCTTAACAGATGGATGAGGGGGTCCTTGATTCCTTCAAGAATCCGCCGGTCGACCTCTGTATCGGTGCCGCTCATTTCCAGGTCTGCCATTTTGCCCTGGTCCCTGGTCAGGTCCCTGACCATTTTGGGAAAGGTTTCAAGCATGGATGCAAAGGGGAACATCAGGGTTTTCCGGATATCCGAAAGCAGATTTCTGATCATTGTGGCAACCAGTCTCTGGTCCCTCCTGATGTTTTTTATCAGACAATCCACCCCATGATCAGGTTCGCCCGTCAGGCCATGATTGTACCCGTTGTGGCCCATGATCTGCATGTTCCCGTAGGTTTTCTTTCGTTTCACAAGGGAGGCCCTGATTTTGACCAGGTCATCTGCATGTTGCTTCAGTTTCAAAGGGAACGAGAGCATTTCCTCCATTTGCCGGTGTAAAGAATCAAGCCTGGATACGGAGATCCGTATGGTATCCTCTCTTTCCGGGTCTGTTGCAGGGGGAACGGAATTTGCAGGGAAAACATCAGTAGATGATGTATCCTTCTCATCGCCGGCAATCCGCTTTTGTTCTTCATGCTTCTTTCCGGCAAACCCTTCCAGTTTTTCCAGAAGTGCGGTTCCCTGGCCGGATAACTCACTGCTTCCGGATTCCAGAGATAAAACAGATTTCATATAATTCACGGCATCGTGAAGAACATCAAAGTCCTCCCTGTCCGGTATCATCGCTTTTGCCTTCAGGGATGAGAAAACTGTTTCCAGGGATCTGCAGACGGATTCAATCTCTTCCATATTGACCGCCCTTGCCGCTCCCTTCAGGCTGTGGGCCTCACGGAAGATGATCTCAACCGTTTTCTTATGTTCGGCAGGTGAACCGGTTTTTTCAAGTTTCAGCAAGCCATTGGAAATGCTTGTCAGATGTTCATCTGCCTCTATTCTGAAAGTGGCCAGCAATCTTTTGCTGAATTCTGCCTCATCTGTCGCCATGGCTTATAACTTGTATTTCTCGGTCATTGCCAGCAGGCTTGTTCCAAGCTCATTTAGTCTGCTGGAGGCGGTTTCCAGCTGTTTCGTACTTTCAAGGTTCTGGCTGCTCGCGGTGCTGATGTTCCGTATGGCCTCATTGATCTGGTCAATACCGATAAATTGTTCCTGTACCGAAACACCGATCTGGCTGGTTGCCTGGGCTGCCTGTTCCACCACCCGGGTCAGGGCCTGAATGGCTGTGCCTGCATCTTTTGACTGTTTCAATCCGTTTTCCACGGCCCTGGAGCCTTCCTCAGTGGCCATTACCGCGGTACTGGTGGCCTTTTGAATGTCTGTAAGGATTTCCCTTACCCTTCGTGTTGCCTCTTTTGACTGGTCGGCCAGGCTTTTCACTTCCGATGCAACTACGGAGAAGCCCTTCCCCTCCTCACCGGCTTTTGCAGCTTCGATAGAGGCATTCACCGCAAGGAGGTTTGACTGTGCAGCCATGTCGCTGATGGAGTTCATGATCTCACCGATGGATTGGCTCTGCTCGCTCAATACCACGATGCTGCCCGCAATGGATTCCATCTGTTTCTGTATTTTGTCCATGACGGCGATGGTATCTTCCACTGATCTTAAACCATCCAGGGCAACCTGCACGGTATTTTCTGATGCTGTTGCGATGTCTTTCGACTTCTCGCTGGCCAGCTGAGAAGTCTGTCTCACCTCTTCAATGGTGGTGGTGGTTTCACCGATCGCAGTTACGGTTTCCGAAGCGCTGGCAGTAAGCTGGGAGGTTGTCGCTGAAATCTCATTTACAGCTGAAGCAAGTACATTTACTCCCTCCTGTATATTTCCGGACTGGTCCTTCAGATTGGCCAGCATATCTGAAAAAGCTGTGGTCAGCAAGCCTATTTCATCAGATCGGTTTGTCGGATCGACAGGGATGCTGAGATCCCCTTCACCCACCTGTCTGGCGATACGGGAAAGAGCTGTAATGGGTCTGGATATGCTTAATGAAAGATAATAGGAAATAAGCACCACAACAAGCAGCAGGACAATGCTGATTGCCACGATGCGGACCCTGATCCGGGAAAGCGGTAAAAGAACTTCCTTCAGATCCTTTTTTGCAACAATGGCCCAGTCAAAACCGGCATTGAGAAGGTCATCCTCCTCAAGTCCCACATCGGAATATGCCGCCAGGACCTTCTCACCACGGTAATCCCGGATGATGTCTACTCCCGTCAGATTATTTAATCCGGCGGTGGTGGCGGGTGTTACCACTTTTTGAACAAGGATGGCATCCTTCCTGAACCTTGTATTTGCTCTCATGAAGTAGTCCCCGCCAACCACCTCAATTTCGCCCGTACTGGTGCCTGCCAGGGCTGATGGAATGATCCTGTCCATTAAATTATAGGATAATTGCAGAACCAGGACCGAGATCAATTGTTGTGCATCATCAAAGACAGGCACACCTACAAAGGCACAGGCAATTCCGCTTGGCTCATACAAGCTGAAATCGACAATGGCCGGCTTTTGTTGCTCCACCACCTCTTCACAGACCCGTGCCAGTCCGCTTGATTTCAGCTTTCCTGTTTTGATATTCTGCCCGAGATCCGATTCTCCCTTCAGCGTGAACATGACATGGCCGTGCGGGCTGATGATATAGAAATCATAGTAGTCCCAGTTGGTTGTCAGGTTGGAATAGAAGGGAAGGATCCTTTCATGGATGGCATTGTATTCAGGATTGTCTACCGGGAAATCACCGCTTGCCGGAAGGCCCAGGCGCTCGTGGTATTCAGTAAAAAGAGTGACAGCTTCCCTGGTGTTCCCGGTTTGGGCAATGAGATTCAGATATTCTATTTCCTGTTGCAGGTTGCCCGTAATTTTCGATTTATTGGAATCCCTCCGTTCCGCCAGGGTTTCCGTTGCTTCGGCAATCAATGCTTTCCTGGTCGTAAAATCGACAATCAGGACAAGGGCAACTACGGGGACCATGGTTGTACAGAGAAACATGATGGTGAGCCTTTTCAGGAGGCTTTGTTTAACAAAATTTGCCATTTTATTTGCTTTAAAGGTGATAATGTCAATCAACTGTTTTTATGATCCACGATGATCTGCTCATCAAAAAGCAGCCTGTGGATATCAAGCAATACCGTTTGCTGTCTGGTAATCCCCTTCAGGTAACGTTCCCGCTGATCGCCAAGGGCAGGGATGTCCCGCTGCAGGTCAGAAAAAGGTATCGTTTGTATACCCCTTATCGTGTCGGCCAGGATTCCCACTTCCAACCCTGCAGCGCTGACAATGATCAGCTTGTTCATTTCTCCCGGCCCCCTGCCGGGGACACCGAATATTTTCTTGATGTCTATAACTGTCACGATCTTACCCCTTGCATTAAAGAGCCCCAGCACATAATCCGGGGTGCATGGCAGGGGTGTCAGGTCCTGCATGGGTAGTACCTCGCTGACAGCATTGGTTTCAAGGCCATACTGCTCATCGGCCAGGGAAAACTGCAGGAATTCCAAGGTCTCTGCACTGTCCTCTTCACGGCTAGCTACAGCGGCAAGCTTTTTTGCCCTTTCCCTGAGGATTGATTCTGTCTGTTTCTTTACATTCTGCAGTTCCATTTGATGGTTTTTTTCATGGACAGATCAGCTGACTTTCGGCAGTCCCGCTATAAAAGACCGCAGGATCTCCAGGAGCCTTCCGGCGGTAATTCCATCCGACTGAGGCAGAAGTTCATCCCCGTTCACCTGCTGCAGCATGGTTTGCACGTTGCCAAGATACCTTTCTGCCATTCTGTTGTTCCCTTTTTTATGTGCAAGCTTCCCCAGGCAATAATGAGCCATTACAAAATCAGGTTTAAGGTAAATGGTACGCTGCAGGGAACGGATGCTTTCATCAACCTCACCCTGTTCTCGCAGGATCAGGGAGTGCAGGAAATGTGCTGAATGATTGGACGAATCCGACCGGAGCAATTTTTCACACCACGACCTGGCCTCAGAAAAAGCCCCCTGGTTTGCAAGTACCCTGGCCAGAAGTTCGAGAGCCTCTCCATGGCTCTGATCCGCTGAAACAAGCTGTAGCAGCATGAGTGACGCTTCGTTGTAATATCCTTCCATATAGAGTTTCTCAGCTTTTACCATGTCGCTGTCTGTCTGTTTTTTCTCCTCGCTGACCGGGACGGATTTATATTTCGTGGCAGGTTTGAGCGGCACAGGGATCTGTACCGTTTTGTGTATGGCCGGCGGGAGGAATTTCTTACCCGGGGCTTCAGGCAGCGGTTTTCTGATCACGGAGGCCGGACCTTTCCGGTATATGATGGTACCGGGCAGGCTGACCATGCTGAATTCAGTCCTGCTGATGAAGGGCCCTTCACTTCCTGACACAATCAGCCATCCCCCTTTGACCAGTGACCGGTAAAAAGCGTTCACTACTTTGGCAATCGTGTCGGGATGGAAGTACATCAGCACATTTCTGCAAAAAACCAGATCGAGTGCAGTGATCCCTGAAACCATGGAAGGGTAGGGATCTTCTGCCAGGTTGTGGTAGCGGAAAACAAGCATTTTCCTGACCCTGTTCCTGACCCTGTACCTCCCGTCACCGGTCGGAACCAGGTAATTACTGATGAACCAGTCAGGGGTCCCGCGCAAAGACCATTTTTTATAAATCCCTTCCCTTGCTTTGGAAAGGGAGGCCTCATTGATATCGGTAGCCAGGATGGAGACATCCCAATCATTGATATCATGGATCAGTCCGTTGAGCATGGCTGCCACCGAATAGGCTTCCTCACCGGTGGAGCAGCCGGCAATCCAGATCCTGAGATATTTTCCTTCCAGACTCCGCTTTCTGATCAGGTCGGGTAAAACATGCTTTTCAAGGTTAGCGAACATGTTCTTGTCACGGTAGAAGTAGGTTTCACCGATGGTAAGGAAAGCTGCAAGGGTTTCAGCTGTCTTATTGGTTGCCGGGTTTTCCTCCAGCCATTCAACGCACGCTTTTTCATCGGTAAAGCCGAACTTGATCGAAGCCAGGTGAAATTTCTCAGAGAGGTCCCGCCACCGCTCCTTCGGGAAATTTAACCCCAGATTTTTATTCAGGTATTGATTCAGCCTGTGCAGATACTGATCCGGGAGTGGTATGATGGTGTTTTCTTCTTTCATGTCAATCCTTCTTCTTTCCTGTTCTTGTGATGGCCTTTCTGGTGGAAGCATTTGCTTTTTGCATCAGTGCCAGGTCGATTAAATTCAGGGTATCCATGTCGAAAATCTTCTCCGGTTTGTAGATGAGGATGAGCCCGTCGTGAAACAGGATGATCCCGTCGATCATCTTCTGCAACCCGGGATAGATATCCTTAGCCGGCACAATTTGCTGCCCGGTTCTTTCTGTCACACCTGTAACCCTGTCGGCCATGAATGCCAGGCGGTGGTCAGCCGAACTTGCAATGATCAGCTGATCTTCCGGCTTCACTTCCCTTTGGGGCAAACCGAAAATATGCCGGATATTGAACACTGGGATCACGCTGCCATGCACATTGATAAGGCCCAGGACATGTGCAGGCATTTTGGGGAAATGGCTTATTTTAACGGCGCGGAAAATCCGCTCCGCCATCATGAGCGGAAGAGCGAAAGCGTACGCGTCAATATGAAAAATAACATATAGATCTGTTGTGCTTTCAGGGTGAATGGAATTATTTCCCCGTGTTTTTATATCTGATAATGCCGCTTGGTTCATGATAAACCATCTGTTTTTTGCTGATATATTCTGTCTATAGCAAATGCGGTATCCCTCGCCACATCCTCCACCAGATCCAGGATCCGCTTATCCCGAATAATTACGGAAGGAAGCGAAACAGAGAGAAAGCCGTAATTCTTGTCCCGGAATGCCAGTTTGATGATCAGCACCTGATGATTCTTCAGTTTTTCCGGAAGCTGACAGGTATTATATTTTGCCGGCTGATTTTCTAAAAGGACCGGGCCCTCTGCTTCCATGGCCAGTTGAAAGCATCCGGTTTTTTCCTTTGATTTAAACTGTTTAATGACCGGGACAAAACAGCTCCCCATCCCCGCACTTGCACTGGTCATCAGCTTCCCCCCGGGAGTATTGAGTATAATCCAGGAGCTGCCAAATCCGTCTGTCTGAAT
Organism: Bacteroidota bacterium; assembly: GCA_043797815.1. GTDB lineage: Bacteria > Bacteroidota > Bacteroidia > Bacteroidales. The sequence continues at coordinate 29,267 of JAZDPG010000077.1, read as the reverse complement.
CAGGGTATCGCATATACCCCGCACCAGTGCATCAGGATCCTCAGCACGAAGAAGCAGCCTGCTGGCCATCCGTGTCGCTTTAAGGACTGAAATCAATAACCTGATCTTCCCCTCATCGGCCCTTTTTTCCAATGCCAGTCTTTGTTTTTCTGCAAGGGTATTGATCAAAGTCAAAAACTGGCTCATCATCACCGGTTTGATCATATAGCCGGCAGCGCCAAGGCGAATGGCTTCCACTGCAGTATCCAGGCTGGCAAAACCCGTGATCATGATCACTTCAAATTCTCCCTTGATTTTTTTCAATTTCGGAAGTAATTCAATCCCCTCTGCATCAGGCAATTTTAAATCAAGCAACACGATATCGGCAGGTTTTGCTTTCATCCGCTTCAGACCATCCCTCCCGGATAGTGCAGCATCCACATTGAATCCTTCTCTTTCCAGCACCGTGGATAGTGTCTTACAGGTGACCGGATCATCGTCAACGATCAGGATTTTTGTTATTGCATCCATTTTAATTGGCTCATTAAGGGAGTATTGGCGGTTTCATATACCTGTGTTGGATAAATTCAGTTTTTCTATGACCTTATATACTTCTTCAAATTCGGTGGATTTGTCATAAAAGAAATCGGAACCCAGTTCCATGCATTTTTTCCTGTATTGAATCAAAGGGTAGTTTGTTATAACGATTTTAACGACCGGGATTTGTTTTTCCTGTGTATATTTCAGTACCTCCAACCCGCATCCGTCCGGCATCCGTATATCCAGGATCATGACATCCGGTTTCAGTTTTTCAAGCAATTCAATTGCCTCTCCAGAACTCCTGGCCTCGGCAGAAATATCGACTCCGTGAATAGGGGAAATCATATTGATTATTCTCTCGCGCATCACCTTTGAATCATCTACTATAATAATTTTCATCAGAAGAGGTGTATCTGTCTTTGTAATCATGTACCGGGAGGTAATATAGTTCCATCCCAACAACCGGCGTGTAAGTCTGCTGGTGAATTATTTGTAGTCGGAAAAGCAATTGTATGTAAGGAATTGAGAGAGGCAATGTAGTTGTTTGGACTACGGGGAATCAGATTGGATCAGTCAATAAGCCCTTTTTGCAGCGCGTAGCGGATCAGTTCGGTGTTGCTTTTCATTTCCATTTTTTCAAGGATCCGGCTTCTGTATGTACTGATGGTCTTTTCACTGATGAACAACTCTCCGGCTATTTGATGTACTGTCTTACCCTCAGCAATCTTGCACAATACTGCATACTCCCTGTCTGAAAGGCGTTGATGCAGCACATTATCCAATCCATACTTCAGATTATCCGCCAGTTTTTCAGCGAGTTCTGATGTGATATATTTGCCCCCATTCAGGATTTTCCGAACGGCCTTGGTCAGTTCTTTTGGAGCAACGTTCTTGTTAATATAACCGGAGGCCCCTGACTTCAAAGCCCGTATCGCGTACTGCTCTTCGGGGTGCATACTCAGGATCAGTACCGGAACTCCCGGATAAGTGCGCACCAGGTCCTGCAGGATTTCAAGACCGGATCTTCCCGGCATTGAAATATCCAGAATAATGATATCAAAACTGTTTTCCCCGAGTTTTTTTAAAAGGGCATTTGTGCTTCCAACATCCTCAATATGATTTTCCCCCTCCAGTTCGGTGAGGATCTGAATGATGCCTTTCCTGACGATCGGATGATCATCTGCCACTATTATCCTTGCCATGGATCGAATGTCCTTTGGTTAGAAAAAAGTCCTTCATCAAATATGCAATATTTCATTGAAGCGGCATGCTTATTCTTAATGTGGTTCCTTTGGTCAGGATGGATGATACATCCAACCAGCCATTGTATTGCTTTAATCTCTCACGCATCCCAATGAAACCAAGAGAGGTATGAGCGTCGATTTTCTCTGTTTCAAATCCTGTTCCATTGTCAGTGATTTCCAGAATAATTGAATCTTCTGCACGTAAAAGATTTACACTTACATTTTTTGCATTGGCATGACGTGCAACATTGGTAAGTGCTTCCTGGACAATGCGGTAACATACCAGACTTCTTCTCTGGTCAGGAAATTGAAAGTCTTCGGCCCTGATGTTGAAATCGATACCTGTTCTTTTCCTGAATACACCGCAATACCACTCAATTGCTGCTACCAGGCCAAGGTCATCCAGCATGGCAGGGTGAAGTTCAAAAGAAATACGCTGTACATCCTTAATCGTAGAGATGATCAGTTCCTCCATTCCCTTCAGGATTGAACTTTCTTTCAGGTTACCAGCCATTTTCCTGGAGAGAATATCAATATCAATTTTCAAGGCAGTCAGTGACTGACCAAGCTGGTCGTGAATTTCCCTGGAGATGGAAGCACGTTCTTCCTCGCGGATATCCACAAGTCGATTGTTAAGCAATTCAAGGGATTTCTGCATGCTGCTGATCGCTTCTTCTCTCTCCCTGCGTTCCAAAAATGCAGTAGCCAGGTGAATGAAGTTCTTTAATATTTCCGGGGGCGGGTCAGGTTGATCCCTGCTCATGGCCAGCAGGCTGATACCATGAAGTTTCCCTTCGAAAGCGTAGGATACCCCGATGAACCGGTTTACCTTCAGCAATGTTTGTATGGCAGCTCCAACTGTCCGTGGAATGGCTTTAAAACTAGCCGAATACAGGGTTTTCCTCATCCCGATCCTTTCCCTGATCATTTCTTGATAAATCTTATCGCTGATGGCAAACCGGATTTTCTTTACCTGTTTGCCAAGCAGGCCAACGACTTTTTCGATCAATCCGGACTCCATTTCAACATGCCGGACTTTCATTGTGTGGTTTGAAGCATCGTATTCTGAAAATACGGTCGCCTCCGCACAGGTAATTTCTTTGAGTTTTTTAGCGATAAACGCTTCGGGATGATCAGTCGATGACAAATCTGATAAACCGACTGAAAAACGATTGAGTTCTAACAGAGCCCTGTTCTGTTTTATCAATGCCTCTTCAGCAAGGGTGCGCCTGGTGATGTCACTGCATATGATCAGAAACTGACCTGAACCGTCCCATAAAACGCTTTTTCGGATCACCTGGAGATGGCGGATCCCTCCGTCTTTCCGGACGATGCTGACTTTATAATCGGTGGCACTGAAATCGCCCCTGTCTCTTTGCTGCTTTCTTATTTGAGCCTGGGCATAACTTTGGGGTGTATAGCGCTTCTTTAAAGGTGTTTTTTGCAGTTCCTCGAGACTTTCGTATCCATAATAATCCAGGATGGCCTGATTGGCATAAATCGTATTCCCCTCTTGTGAAACAATGCGCATTCCGATAGGGGCATCATCCATCGATTGGCGAAAGTTGTCGTTCATTGGTTTTATAATAATCCTCTAAAGAGATGCCGAAGATCAAAAGAAAAATGGTTACACCATTCAAAGGGAGAGAGTCAGGCTTGCTTGAATTCCTATGAAAGTTAAGCCAAATATTTGAAATAGAATGTATTTGAATTGAAATTATTCAGCGCCGGCCCGGTTTTCAGAACCTTCCGGTCAGGCTGTAATCCCGGGTATTGCAGTAAATCTGGCTGAAGAAGCAGAATCCCGCCCGGTTGGTTTCCAGTTTCCGGTCCACCCGGAGGATGGGATGGCCTTTGCTGACCCCGAAATGTTTCCGGATGCGCTTGTCGGCAGTGATGGCCTGGATGGTTTGTGCGCCTCCTTTCACTTCGATCTGGTAATGGACCCGCAGGATCTCGAACAGGGATTTGTTTTCGAAGGTCCTGGATGTAAAACGGGGAAGGTTCAGGTTGGGGATCAGGGTAATGTCATAGAAAACCGGCATACCGTTGATCAGCCTGAGTCTTTCCATGGTGATGCACCCCACGCTTTTCTCTTTTTCCGTAATCTCAAAACCAAAGGCCTGTTCCCAGCTGATAATCCTCGGTTTCACAATGATGCGGGTGGTCAGGTTTTCCTGTCCGATGGCAGAGGTGGTTCCTGTCAGGGAGAGAATCCCGATCCCTTTGGGTGGTCCCTGGACGATAGAGCCTTTTCCCTGGTGCCTGAGGATAAATCCGTCGTTGACCAGCATATCCAGGGCTTTGCGTATGGTGGGCCTGGTCAGGTGATGGGCAGCACAAAGCTCATTTTCAGAGGGCAGCAGGTCACCCCGGCTGTAAGTTCCCTCCTCGATCAGCTTTCTCAGCTTTTCATAGAGCAGCCGGTATTGGGGAGCCTCCTTCATTGCCATGCTTCAAACTGGATAATATGTAAAGCTGTTTCCATTTAGTTGTAAAGATATGTAATGAATTCATAATAACAAAAAAGTATCATTGAAACAAATCATAAATAGTTTTATAGCAATAAGATAACAATTAATTAGCAGGGAAATGACATTTCTTTTCCGTTTCTTGCTAAATCGTATTATATTTGTACTTGTATATACAAGTAATCAAGTTTAACATATGGCTGCTGCAATTATAATGCCCAGGCAGGGGCAGTCGGTTGAAAGCTGCATCCTTACCCAGTGGTACAAATCTGTGGGTGAGAAGGTTTCAGCAGGAGATATCCTGTTTGCTTATGAAACGGACAAAGCTGCCTTTGAGGAGGAGGCAAAGGCGGATGGTGTTTTGCTTGCCCGGTTTTATGAAAACGGAGACGAAGTGCAGGTGCTGACCAACATGGGAGTTATTGGAAAATCAGGGGAATCAGTGGATGAGTTTCGACCACGCGGGACCGTGGAGGAAGAAAAAGTAGTTGTGAAAAGTGAAACTCCGGATGTACGGACCGATGTTCCTGCCACGGCCGGACAGCCTGTCCAGCCAAACGGGAGAAACCCCATCTCTCCCAGGGCAAGGCGCCTGGCCTGTGAAAAACGTGTGATGTTTCATACCCTGAAGGGCAGTGGTCCCGGAGGAAGAATCATTGAAAGGGACATCCTTGACGAGATTCGTAAAGGGAAGCGTCTGACACCCCTTGCACAAAAAAAGATGGAGGGAACGGGACTTACAATTCCGCAAGAGGGTCACACGCCATACGGAAAGATCTCTTCCAAAGAACTCGTGGAGGCACCACCATCGGATGCTTATACGGATGAGCCAATCTCCAATGTGCGGAAGATCATTGCAACGGCCATGCACCGGTCGCTTCAGAATTCGGCACAGCTGACCCACCATATGAGCGCCAATGCTTCAGGCATGCTGCAATTAAGAAAAGAGGTGAAAAGCAGGATGAAGGAGGGCTATGCCTTTAACATTACCCTCAACGACATGGTGTGTTACGCAGTGATCCGTGCACTCAAAATGCATCCGGGGGCCAATGCCCATTTCCTGGACGGGACCATCAGGAAATTCCGCAAGGTCAACCTGGGATTGGCTGTGGATACGGATCGCGGATTGCTGGTTCCCTGCGTTCCCGATGCCGATGACCTGTCGCTGACGGGTTTGTCAGGCCGGCTCAGTGAGCTGGTGAAGGCCTCCAGGGGAGGCAGTGTTCCACCCGATTTGCTGGCTCCCGGGGCTGCCACCTTCACCATTTCCAACCTGGGGAACTACGGGGTGGAGATGTTCACTCCTGTGATCAACCTGCCCCAGGTGGGGATCCTGGGGGTGAATACCATTCTCCAGAGACCCACCGTTCTCGCCGATGGTTCCCTTGGTTTCCAGCCTTTCATGGGCCTTTCCCTGACCTATGACCACCGTGCCCTGGACGGGGGACCGGCCACCCTGTTTCTGGCTGAGATCAAAAACCAGATCGAATCCCTTTCAGAAAACCTCCTCTGACGCCAACCCACAAACCCACAAACCCAATAACTCATTTGATTATGCCAAAAACGCAATTTATAAATCCGGCCCTTGTTCGGAAGCCCCAGACCCTTGAACTGGGATCCATTCCTGTAAATATATATAACAAATCGGTAAAGGATGAACTGTCCCGGTTTTCAGGGGAGGACCTCCTTCGCATCTACAGGGATATGTGGATTATCAGGGAGTTTGAAACCATGCTGAACCTGATCAAGACCACCGGGGAGTATCATGGGGTGGGGTATTCCCATCCGGGCCCTGCCCACCTCTCCATCGGACAGGAGGCTGCAGCAGTGGGAATGGCCTATGAGCTGGATCGGGATGACTATATCTTCGGATCGCACCGTTCGCACGGTGAAATCCTGGCCAAGGGCCTGTCAGCCATTCAGAAACTGGATGATGACAGGCTCTATGAAGTAATGAAAAGCTTCTTCGACGGCCGCATCCTCTCCATTGTGGAGAAGGGGCACAAAGGGGATGTAAAATCCCTGGCGCTTCAATTTCTTACCTATGGCACGCTGGCCGAGATCTTTGCCAGGGAGACCGGGTTTAACAAGGGGCTGGGAGGCTCCATGCACGCTTTCTTCACACCCTTCGGAATCTATCCCAACAACGCCATTGTGGGGGGATCAGGGGATATTGCCGTGGGAGCCGCCCTCTATAAAAAAATAAACAGAAAAAAAGGAATTGTGGTGGCCAACATCGGGGATGCTTCCCTGGGATGCGGCCCTGTATGGGAGGGATTGACCTTTTCCACCATGGACCAGTACAGGGAGCTGTGGGAAGGTGATATGAAAGGTGGTCTGCCACTGATCTTCAACATCATGAACAACCAATACGGCATGGGCGGGCAGACCTGCGGGGAGACCATGGGGTATGCGATTGCAGCGCGGGTGGGTGCAGCCCTGAACAGGGAAAACATGCATGCCGAAAGGGTGGATGGTTACAATCCGCTGGCCGTGATCGATGCCTACCGGCGGAAAATGAGGATCCTGGAGGAGAAAAGAGGTCCTGTATTCCTGGATGTGCTTACCTACAGATTCAGCGGCCACTCTCCTTCCGACTCTTCCTCCTACCGGTCCAGAGAGGAGATTGAAGCATGGGAATCGGTGGACTCCATTGTCGCTTTCGGCAAAGAGCTGACAGAAGCGGGGGTGGCTGACCGGGCTTTGCTTGACAGGATTAAAAAAGAGACCGGTGAACTGATCATGGCTTCCTTCAGGCTCTCCATTGATGACACCGTGTCGCCGCGGATGAACCTGGTTTCCAATCCCGGACTGATCGGGGAGATGATGTTTTCCAACGGTTCGGTGGATGCCATGGAGCAGGGCCCGCTGGATACCCTCATGACGCTGGAGGAGAATCCGAGGGTCCTGCAGATTGCGAAAAAGGAACGTTTTGCCTTCGATGTCAAAGGCAATCCGCACGCTGCCATGAAACAGTACCAGTTCCGTGACGGAATATTTGAAGCGGTCCTGGACCGGTTTTACAAGGACCCGACACTGGTGGCGTACGGGGAGGAAAACCGTGACTGGGGAGGGGCCTTCGCAGTATACCGCGGACTCACCGAAGCACTTCCTTACCACCGCCTTTTCAATGCATCCATTTCGGAAGGTGCCATTGTCGGAACTGCCATCGGATACGGCATGTGCGGGGGAAGGGTAATCCCCGAGATCATGTACTGCGACTTCCTGGGCCGGTCGGGAGATGAGGTTTTCAACCAGCTGCCCAAATGGCAGGCCATGAGCGGAAACCTGATCAGGATGCCGGTGGTGCTCAGGGTATCCGTGGGGTCCAAGTACGGGGCCCAGCACTCCCAGGACTGGTCCTCCCTGGTGGCTCATATCCCCGGGATCAAGGTGGTTTTTCCGGCCACTCCCTATGATGCCAAGGGCTTGATGAATGCCGCCCTCCAGGGAACCGATCCGGTGATCTATTTTGAGAGCCAGCGCCTCTACGGGACCGGGGAGGAGTTCCATCAGGGAGGCGTGCCGGAAGGCTACTATGAGATCCCGCTGGGGGAACCCGATGTGAAACTGGAAGGGGAGGACCTCACCATTCTGACCATCGGTGCCACCCTTTACAGGGCGCGTGAGGCAGCCAAGCTGTTGAAAGAGAAATTTGGCCTTTCCGCAGAGATCATTGATGCCCGCTCGCTGGTCCCGTTTAACTACGACCTGGTGCTCAGGTCCCTGAAGAAGACCGGGCGTATCCTGCTGGTGAGCGATGCCAGTGAAAGGGGTTCGTACCTGAAGGACATGGCCCAGAACATCACCGAACTGGCATTTGACGACCTGGATGCACCTCCGGTGGTGGTGGGATCCAGGAACTGGATTATCCCGGCCTATGAACTGGAGGACTATTTCTTTCCGCAGGCTTCGTGGATTCTGGATGCCATTCACGAAAAAATCGTTCCTTTGAAGGGACATATTGCAAGCCAGAATTATACTGCCGCCGAACAGTTGCGCAGAAGCAGGATGGGTGTATAAACAGAGAGCATACGATGAGCTATTTCTTAGAGAACTTTCCAGACAGGAAGGCATTGCTGCGGGCTTACGGGACCGGATCCGGTGAGCCACCGATGAAGGTCAACAACCACATTCATTCGCCCTATTCCTTCAGTGCATTCTCCAGCATTTCCGAAGCTGTCAGGCTGGCTTCGCAGGAGGATGTTAAAATACTGGGAATCAATGATTTTTATGTAAGAGACGGGTATGAGGAATTTGTAGACCGGTGCGTGGAATGCGGTATTTTCCCACTTCTCAATATTGAGCTGATCGGGATAAGCGGCCAGGAGCAGGAGAAGGGGATCAGGGTGAATGATCCGGGCAATCCGGGACGCACCTATATCAGCGGAAAAGGCCTTGCTTTTCATTCTTTGTTGCCAGAAGGTCAGCAAACCAAACTGGACAAAGTGGTCAGGGAGAGCAACCACCAGGTGTCTGAAATGATTACACTTCTGAACAGGTGGCTGGCGAATCATGGGACAGGGATATCGCTCTCCGTGGAGGAGATCATGAATACCCTGGCCATGAACCTTCTCAGGGAGCGGCATGTGGCCAAAATGATGCGCATCAGGGTGGAGGAGCATGCGGTTGATGAAGGTTCTTTTCAGGAGCTGCTTTCAAAGATCTATGGTGGAAAGCCCTCGGATAAAAAACGTGGTGATGTGCCAGGTCTAGAAGATGAATTAAGAACCAGGCTACTGAAGGCCGGGGCTCCGGCTTTTGTGCCGGAAGATGAAAAAGCCTTCCTCCCCTTACAGGAAATTATGCAAATCATTACAGATGCCGGGGGAATTCCCACCTACCCCATGCTGCTTGACGGGGCTGGTGGGAGGATTACCGGATTTGAGGACGGGAAAGAGCAGCTGCTTGCCAAACTGAGGAGCAGGGGATTTGGCTCCGTGGAACTCATTCCCTTAAGGAACAGGTTCGCGGTGCTGAAGGAATATGCCGGATACTTTTACGAAAATGGTTTTGTGGTCTCCTTTGGAACCGAACACAATACATCAGCCATGGGTCCGCTTACAGTGAGCTGTCTGCATGGTGATCCCCTGGATGAACAGCTGATGGAGATTTCTTACAAAGGTGCAGCCTGTGTGGCAGCACACCAGTACCTGGTTGTAAAAGAAGGGATTGGGTATACTCCAATGTCGCGGGGTGAGATGGAGGTACTTGGTAAATCGATCTTTCAACATTACTTTGGAAACTGCATAAAAACACCAAAAAAATGAAACCCACGGATCCTGACAAATCGGTCATCCTGCGTCTGGTTCCGGCCATCCGCATGATCATGTCCCCTGGCGCGTTGAAAAGCGGGAGTTTTGTTCCCCTGGACCGGCTCATTGATACAGAACCTGAGAAGATCTCGGTGAGGCTGGGACGAAGCCTCCCGGTATTCAGGGGCCAGGCGGACCAGATACTGGAGGAAGTGAGGAAGAACAGGGAAGAGATCGGGGAGTACCTGTTCATTGAGGGCCTTGGATTGCTTGGCCTGTCAAATAACAAATCCAAGATCGAACAGAAACTTGCCACCGTAAGGAAAAAGAGCCGCGGAGCCGCTTTACCCGAAGCAGTGGCTGTCCCGCAGATCAAGAAGCCCCTGTACAACAAGGTGATCGCCATTACCGGCAGTGCCATGGGATATGGAGAGGGAATCGCCAGGCACCTTTTTCATGAAGGGGCGAACCTGGTGTTGCTGGATATCAATGAAAAGGCAGGCAGGGCAGTAGCCGATGAACTGAATAAAAGCAAATCACCCAACAGGGCCTGGTTTATAAAAACAGATGTAAGCAGCCTGGAATCGGCAGAGAATGCTGTGTATGAATCTGTTCTGGAGTTCAGTGGTGTGGATGTGCTGATCAGCAATGCCGGGGTGCTGAAAGCAGGGGGGATCGATGACATGGATCCAGCGGACTTTGACTTTGTGACCCGGGTAAATTATCACGGCTATTTCAATTGCGTGAAAGCGTTTGCTCCGGTCATGAGAGAACAAAACCGGCACAATGCCGCCAACCATGGTGATATCATCCAGATCAACTCGAAATCGGGAGTGGCTGGAAGCAAAAAGAACTTTGCCTATGCGGGCAGCAAGTTTGGAGGGATCGGCCTGACCCAGTCCTTTGCCCTGGAGCTGATGCCGGAACGGATCAAGGTCAACGCCATCTGTCCGGGCAACTTTTTCGAGGGTCCCTTGTGGTCAGATCCGGAGAAAGGATTGTTCAGGCAGTACCTGGAGGCGGGAAAAGTGCCCGGTGCCAAAACAGTTGAGGACGTGAAACGTTATTATGAATCCATGGTCCCCGCCGGCCGGGGATGCCGTGTGGAGGATGTGGTGAAAGCCATTAAATATGTGATTGACCAGGAGTATGAAACCGGGCAGGCCATCATGGTCACCGGTGGACAGGTCATGTTAAGCTGATCGTGAATGGATATCAAAGGAGTTATTTTTGACCTGGACGGAACACTGGTCCATACCATCGATGACATTGCGGGGGCTGCCAACAGGATGTTTGCCAGGCATGGATTGCCGGAACATGATGTCTCCTATTATCTGAAATGGATCGGGAACGGGGCAGTAAGGTTCATCGAGCTTGCCTTTGGTGAGCCGGTCAGTCAGGAGCAGTTGATGGTTTATGTGGCTGAATTCAAAGAGATTTACGGTCAGAACCTGCACAACCTGAGCCGGGTTTACGACGGGATTCCTGAAATTCTGGATCTGTTGACCGCTTCCGGAATAAAAATCTCAATTCTTTCCAATAAACCGCATCAGCTGACTTGCGAGGTAGTGGATTTTTACCTCTCGGACTGGAATTTCAGTCCCGTATTTGGTCAGCGCGATGAGGTGCCGCGGAAACCCGACCCTGCGGCTGCCTTTGAAATTGCGGATCTGATGGATGTGGAACCGGGCCAGGTCCTCTTTGTGGGGGATTCCAGCAATGATATCCTCACGGCGCAGGCTGCAGGGATGATCCCGCTGGGTGTTTCATGGGGTTACGGTCGCCTGGACACGGAAGCTGCCGGGGGGGATTTCACCCTGGTTGATCGGCCAAAAGCGTTGATGGCATATATTTCAAATATCATCTAAGCATATGAATACCAGAGCAGTCAGGTTGTACGGAAAGAAGGACCTCAGGGTGGAGGAATTTGAATTGCCGGGGATCGCGAAGGATGAGATCCTTGCCAGGGTGGTTTGTGATAGTCTTTGCATGTCTTCCTACAAGGCCGCATTGCAGGGAACGGACCACAAACGAATCCCCGGTGATGCAGCAGAGCATCCGGTGATCATCGGGCATGAATTTGCCGGAGAGATCGTTGAGGTGGGGTCCAAATGGAAAGCGCAATTCATCCCCGGGGATAAATTCGCCATTCAGCCTGCCCTGAACTATGAGAATGGTCCCGTGGGTATTCTTGGAGCACCCGGATATTCATACCGCTACCTGGGGGGTGATGCCACCTATGTGGTGATTCCCAATGAGGTGATGGCCATGGGATGCCTGCTGGTCTATAACGGCCCGGGATATTACCCGGCCTCCATGTCCGAGCCATTTTCCTGCGTGATCGGTGCCATGCATGCCAACTACCACATCAAGCCCGGAACCTACAAACACGAAATGGAGATTGTGGATGGCGGCAAACTGGCGCTTCTGGCCGGGGTAGGGCCCATGGGACTGGCGGCCATCAATTATGTACTGCACCGCGGGGACCGAAAACCTTCACTGATGGTGGTGACCGACATAGACCAGGAACGGCTCGACCGGGCAGCCCATCTCTATTCAGCCGGTATGGCCAAAGAGAGGGGCATTGAACTTTATTATGTGAATACTTCACAAACCGATGACCCGGTGGTCCGGTTAATGAAACTGAGCGGAGGGACTGGGTACAATGATGTGTTTGTTTTTGCACCTGTAAGCCAGGTCATTGAGCAGGCAGACAGGCTCCTGGCATTTGACGGTTGCATGAATTTTTTTGCGGGACCGGCCGACCCGGCCTTCAGTGCGAAGCTTAATTTTTACAATGTGCACTACGCCTTTACCCACCTTGTGGGAACCAGCGGGGGAAATACCGACGACATCAGGGAATCCCTCGAACTGATGGAAAAGGGGATGGACCCCTCTGGGCTCATTACCCACATCGGGGGACTGGATGCGGTTCCCGGTGCCACCCTGAACCTTCCCAATATACCCGGGGGCAAGAAACTGATCTATACCCACTTGGAGATGCCCCTCACGGCCATAGCCGATTTTCGGGAGTTGGGTAAAAAGCATCCCATGTTCAAAGACCTGGCTGATATCTGCGACCGGTATGACGGTTTGTGGTCGGTGGAAGCCGAAGCGCTTCTTCTAAAGTATTGCGGATAATTGTTGTTTCAGGTCATTAATTATACGGGCATCACGTGCAGGATCCAAGCCACTTACTTCTTTGAGAAGCTTATCCGGATCTCTTTTCCACGAAGCGTGAAATGCTTCATCCCCGGGAAACATCCTTCCCTGTTCGTCCTTTGCCCTGAATGAGAAGCCCATGGCCATGGCCCTGATGATTCGCTCATACCCGTTTCCGGTCTTTTGGGCCATGCGGATTACAGCCAAAAAACGGTCGTCTGCACCCAGCTTTCTTTTCAGGTCACTTCCAACCCTGTAAACGGTATCCCCCAGGTTCCGGTTCCTGAACCGGATCAGCAGGTCATCAATATGGTCCGAAAGACCTGCCGCTGAGAACTCGCCGGGATAGGAGGACATCAGGACCAGGGCAGCTTCCTGCATCACCTCCCTGGTGAAATGATATACAAATGGTTCATCCAGTATTTCATGCATATATACGGCGTCAGGCTTTTTCATGTACCCGCAGTATGCAGCGCTTGCATGTCCAAGGTTGTGGATAAAAGCCTTCCGGTCCACCCAGGCCTTCATGTTTTCCTTCAGGGCAAGTTCGGGGATCCGGGGGATCTCTCCCCTGAATCCTTTCTTATCCAGGATCAGGGTATTATAGGGTTCGGCAAAGACCTGGAGAGGATCTTCCTCAAGGTCAGCTGCCGTCATCATGGGCACCATCTTTCCAATGCTGGTCTCCACCAGTCCCACCAGCTCATCCAGGGGGTAGGAGGGTGGAAGAGCTTCCTTAAGCTTTTCACAAAAAAACAGATCGGCCGATCGCATGTTTTCAGCCAGGATTACATCAAGGGTCCTTCCGGGGTACTTATTTTCCCTTGCTTTAAGGCCTTCAGCGACCAGATCGGCAATGGCAGACAGGGCATTCTTACCGACAGATACAGCCATGATGGAAGCATCGGCAATGGCCACGGCCACCTGATCCCGGTCGCTTGGATGAATGGCACGCACCCTGTCCACAATGATTCTTTCCTCAAAATCTGCTCCCCTGATCACCACGGGATATTGATGGCGCCTGTTCAGTTCTTCCACCAGTGGCCGGTCCATATCCACGAAAACCAACTGATAACCCTGGCCTCCGAATACCTGCCCGATAAAGGAGCGGCCGATCTTCCCGGCCCCAAATATGACCATTCGCTTGTCCCCGGTGGAGTTGGTTTTTTCCATGCTGCAAATTATATTAAAATATCTTACACCATGCCGTTACACCTGTAAACCCCGGGGGAGACATTCGTATTACTGCCCGAAGGTTCGCTGCCGGGAGCTATTTCCTGAAACCTGAACAGCGTAAAATGTTTATTTTATACACAAATCTAGCTTAATTTAACATTTATACCTGCCTCATCCTTCTTATCTTGCAGCATGCAAAAAGAGGATTTTACCTGCATTGCTGTGGACATGGGAGCCGGAAGTATCCGGGTCATGCTGGGTGTTATCAGCAAGACGGCCGTTTCATACCGGGAGATCCACCGCTTTGACAATGAGATCGTGCATCAGCAGGGGTGCGACCGGTGGGACATGATACGGATCGTGACTGAGATTCATGCAGGGATTGAAAAGGCCATTGACAGTTCCAAAGGCCGGGTTTGCAGCATTGGTGTGGATTCCTGGGGCGTGGATTTCGTTTTGCTGGACCGGTCCGGTTCCTTACTGGAACAGCCGGTTGCTTACCGGGACAAAAGGACAGAAGGCATGCACGACAGGTGGAGAAAGTTGATGACGGATCAGGAGACCTTTCGCAGGACCGGTATTAATTTTTACGTTTTCAATACCCTTTTCCAGCTTCTGGCCATGAAGGATTCAGCGGTTCTGGAGTCTGCTTCCAGCCTGCTCTTTATGCCCTGTTATATCAACTATCTCCTTTCGGGGGTGGCAAAAAATGAACGTACCATCGCATCCACTTCGCAGTTGCTGGCTGTTGACGGAAGAGAGTGGGATGCAAAAATTCTTGGAAAACTGGGAGTACCGGAAGAATTGCTGGGCGGCGTAATCGAACCGGGAACCTGCCTCGGTCCGGTGACCGGTAAAACAGCCGGGGGGCATCCGATTGAGAATGTGGCAGTATGCGGGCATGATACTGCTGCTGTTGTGGTTGCCATTCCGGCAGAGAATTCGCATTTTGCCTATCTATCTGCAGGGACCTGGTGCATTGTGGGCATCGAATCGGACCGCCCGCTTCTTACCGGGGAAGCCCTGGAACTCGGATTCACAAACGAAAGGGGATTCGGAAACAGCTTCCGTGTACTGAAGAACATCGTGGGGCTCTGGCTCCTGCAGGGACTGAAAAGGCACCTGCCTGAGCAGACCTCATACCAGGATATGGAGGAGATGACCATGGAGGGAGGGGAGACGGAACTGGTTATTGACCCGGATGATCCTTTGTTTTACAATCCCCAAAGCATGAAGGAGGCATTTGACACCTATTTCAGCAAAACCAACCAAAGCATTCCGGCAGATTTCAGTGCCTATCTCCGTTGCGCCTATGACAGCCTCTGTTTTTCGTTCCGTTATTATATAGAAAAACTGGAACAGCATTCCGGACAAACCATTCAAGTGCTGCACATGGTGGGAGGAGGCAGCCAGTCTGCATTCCTGAACCAGCGGGTGGCAGATATCTGCGAGCGGCGGGTGATAGCCGGACCGGTTGAGGGAGCCACACTGGGGAATATGATTGTACAGGCGATGGCCCTGGGAAGGATCGACACCCTCGACCAGGGACGCAAACTGATCAGGCAATCTTTCCCGGGCAGGCAATACCTCCCGGAAAAGGTTTCTTTGGATGCAAGGAAACGGTATGACTATTTTCTGAACTTAAAACACACACAGATATAAACGAAAAAAATGACCATGAAACGATTAATCGGACAAACACCCAAGGTGGGGATCAGGCCCACCATCGACGGAAGACTTCAGGGAGTAAGGGAATCGCTGGAGGAGCAAACCATGAAAATGGCAAAGAGCGCAGCAGCCCTGATCGTCTCCAACGTGAAAAATCCGGATGGATCAGCTGTGGAGTGCGTTATTGCGGACAGCTGTATAGGTGGTGTGGCAGAGGCTGCTGCCACGGCTGATAAATTTGCCCGTGAAGGGGTGGGGGTAAGCCTGACGGTTACCCCCTGCTGGTGCTACGGAAGTGAAACCATCGATATGGATCCTTTGTTGCCCAAGGCCATCTGGGGATTTAACGGAACCGAACGGCCCGGGGCAGTATACCTGGCTGCGGCACTGGCCGGACACAACCAGAAGGGATTGCCCGCTTTCGGGATCTACGGAAAGGATGTGCAGGATTCGGATGATACGGAACTACCCGAAGATGTGAGGGAGAAGATACTCACCTTTGTAAAAGCAGGACTGGCTGTAGCCACCATGAAGGGGAAATCATATCTATCCATGGGAAGTGTGTCCATGGGCATTGCCGGATCCATCGTGGATGCCGGCTTCTTCGAGGAGTACCTGGGCATGCGCTGCGAATATGTGGATATGTCGGAGTTTACCCGAAGGATCGAAGAAGGCATTTTTGATCCTCAGGAGCTGACCCTGGCCCAGAACTGGATCAAAGACCATTGCAAGGAAGGTCCGGATACCAATCCGCCCGGGATTCAGAAATCGGCCGAAAGAAAGTCCGAAGAGTGGGATTTTGTGGCCAAAATGGCCTTGATTGGCCGTGACCTGATGGTAGGCAATCCAAAGCTGAATGCACTGGGCCATGGTGAAGAAGCCCTTGGGCACAATGCCATTGCCGCAGGATTCCAGGGTCAAAGGCAATGGACCGACCACTTTCCCAATGGGGATTTTATGGAAGCTGTGCTCTGTTCCTCTTTCGACTGGAATGGTATCAGGCAGCCCTATATGCTGGCAACGGAGAATGACAGCCTGAATGGGGTAGCCATGTTGTTTGGACACCTGCTGACCGGGGCAGCCCAGGTTTTCAGTGATGTGCGCACCTACTGGAGCCCGGAGGCGGTGAAGCGCGTAACCGGATTTACACTTGCAGGGGATGCAAAGGACGGATTTATCCACCTGATCAATTCGGGCCCTTCGGCACTGGATGGTTGCGGGGAGCAAACCATTGAGGGGAAGCCAGCCATGAAGCCCTGGTATGATATTGAGGAGGAGGAGGCCCGGAAATGCCTGGATAGTACCTTGTGGGGAGCTGCCAATATAGGCTATTTCAGGGGTGGCGGATTCTCCTCCGCCTTCAATACCCGTGGAGGAATGCCCATTACCATGAGCCGCATTAATATGATCAAAGGGCTGGGGCCGGTACTCCAAATTGCTGAGGGAACCACCATTGAACTGCCTGCAAAGGTTCACCAGACCCTGACCGAACGTACCGATCCGTCATGGCCCACCACCTGGTTCGCACCGCGCCTGACCGGCCAGGGGAATTTCAAGGATGTCTACTCGGTGATGGCCAACTGGGGTGCCAACCATGGCGCTTTCACCTACGGACATCTGGGTTCACAGCTTATGGCTCTGGCAGCTATGCTGCGCATCCCGGTATGCATGCACAATGTTCCTGAGGAGCAGATTTTCAGGCCCAGCTCCTGGTCTGCATTCGGCATGGACAAAGAGGGTGCCGACTACCGTGCCTGTAAGGCATATGGTCCCCTGTACGGATAAGGATATTTTCTGAGTTGTCACATCAGTTACCAGGATGGATGCTTCTTTTGACAAGAGATCAGATGGTACATGGAAACAGAAAAATAAGCAGCGTTGCGATGTTCAAGCCTACGGTATCACTCCTGGTTGTCTGCCTGGTGCTTGGCAGTTGCACCACGGCAGTACAGGAAAATTCAGTGGAGATCACTGCAGAAGAGCTGCATGACAAAATCAACGGTGGAATTATAGGTCAGTTTCTCGGAAACCTGAACGGACTTGAACACGAGAACAAGTATACCGATGAGCCGGGGAATGTGACCGATTACACGCCTGACCTTGCCAATGGTGCCTATACGGATGATGACACGGACATTGAGTTTGTTTATGTGTACCACATGCTCGGGGAAGAAGAGCTGGAACTTTCTTATGACCGGATTTATTCACTGTGGAAGGAGAATCTGAACGACAAGATCTGGTGCTCCAACCTGTATGCACGAAATCTGATGGAAATCGGCCTCCAACCGCCCTATACCGGCCGGATCGCCTTGAATCCATGGGCAGTGTTTAATATTTCCGGACAATTTTTATGTGAACAGTTCGGACTTATATCCCCCGGGATGCCACAAACTGCCGGAAGGATAGGCACACACTATACAAGTGTGGCCATTGATGGCGAGCCTGCGCAAACCACCCTTTTATTTGATGCCATGATCGCCACGGCGTTTTTTGAAAATGATTTTATGGAGGTGATCCGTGCCGGGCTGGCATCGGTGGACCCGGAGAGTGAGATTCATGACATCGTAAGCAATGTAATCACATGGTACAGCGCACATCCGGATGATTGGAGGGCCACCCGGCTGGCCATGAAGGAGAAGTATTGGAACAGAGAATTTGGAGGGCCTGGAGGAACCAATGGTTACAGGATCATAACTGCGGCCACAATTGCTTCCATCCTGCACGGGGAAGGTGATTTTGTGGAAGCCATTCGCCTCTCTTTCAATTTTGGCTGGGATGCTGACAATATCTCTGCCATGGTAGGTACAATCATGGGAGTGATGAAAGGGGAGAAATGGATCCGGGCTCAGGGATGGGTGATCAGGGATGATTACAGGAATGACCGGCGTCCGGGCTTGCCCCGGGACCTGACAATAACGGATTTTGCAGCGATACATCATCAGCTGGCAGAACGTGTCATTCTGGAGAACGGGGGAGAGAAGATTGAAATCGATGGGCATCCTGGTTTCCGTATAAAAACAGAAGAACCGGCGAATATTGAGACCCTGCCCGTTCCGTTGCACCGGACGGAAGAATTGCGTAACAAATGGAGGCCAATTATCCGGGAAGAGATTTCAGGTGATTCCCTGCAACAGGCAAGGGCTGTGTATCTTGCCATCTGTCTTGACATGGTAAAGGAAATCAGCATGGGACAACCTGAACTCTGGCTTGCAGCATTGGAGTCCTTCTCTCCCTATAGTGAATCCTTGTTTGGAGATGGGATGTGGTCCCCTGAAGCCAGGGCCTACTTCATAGATGTGACAGTTCATAAAAACCTGGCCCCGGAGTCTCCTTTCCCTGCTCCTTTTTGATCAGTTTTTCAATTGGAGTTTCCGGTGGTCCCGGTGATTTGTCCGATGATCTCTTCTTTCTGCTTTTCCCATAGAGAAATAAGGTCATTTAGCTTTTCCGGATTTTCCTTTGCCAGGTTGTTGGTTTCTCCCCGGTCTACAGACAGATCATACAATTCCCAGGCTCCTCCATCCTCAATGGTGACGATTTTCCAATTTCCATGCCTGAGTGCCTTCTTTTGCTCGTGGTGAAAGAAAAGGAGAGGCCTTTCAAATGTTGTGTCCTGGTTCAGGAGAGGCACAAGGCTAATCCCGGGTGCCTCACATCTTCCATCAAGCTCAGCAGGATTTCCACCGGCAAGTTCCAGCAGGGTGGGGGCAATATCAACGATATGGGCCGGCATCTTCCTGAAGCTGTTGGCATCTTTGATGCCTTTGGGCCAATGCACCACCAGCGGAGTGGCAATCCCGCCTTCATGCACCCAGGTCTTGTGCAGGCGGAAAGGGGTGTTGGCTGCAGTGGCCCAGCCCGGGCCCAGGCAAATGTATGAATCGGCCGAACCGGGAACGGAACCCGGTGTATGCTTATCAGCCCTGTTCATCATCTCGGTACTTGCCCCGTTATCCGAACAGAAGAAGATGATGGTGTTGTCCAGATAGCCCAGCTCTTTCAGAGTAGCGATATAGCGGCCCACTTCCCTGTCCATGCGGGTGACCATGGCGGCATGGATGGCCATTTTGGTGGCCTGGAACTCCTGTTGTCCGGGTGTCAGATCACTCCAGTGGATGGCACGTCCCACCTCGGCCGGATCGATCTGATTTACCAATTCATCGGGTGTCAGGTTCCAAGGGGCAAACCTTTCAGGCTCCGGGGAATTCACCGGGTGGATATCATAGCCAAGCTGAGCTCTGTTTTCAGTCCGGAGTTTTCTGATCGTGTCCCAGCCCATGAGGAATTTCTCCCGGTACTGGTCGATGTCCTTTTGCATGGCCTGCAGGGGGAAGTGGGGGGCAATAAAGGCAATATATTCAAAGAATGGCTCTCCGGGGTGATTTTCTGCATGTTCCTTCAGGTATTTGATGGCATGATCCACAATGGCCACCGACGCTTCATATTCAGATCCCGGTTCGGGAGCAGCGAGAGTATCTCCGTCTTCCCGAAGCAGACGGGGCCTCAGGTGCCTTCCATCCTCGGTCCTGTAGGAATGATCAAAGCCCACTTCTGTTTGGCTCATCTCGGTGTATTGGGGAACCCTTCTGAACAGGTGCCATTTGCCCGAATGGTAGCAACCATAGCCATGATTTTTCAGCAGGGCCGGCAGCCAGGTCTCATTGACAGGCGTGAATGTGCCGGAATCATAGTCTACTCCCTGTATGGGATCAGACAGCACCTGGTGGGGATAGTACCCTGAGAGCAGGCAGGTCCGGGTGGGCCAGCAACGGCCGGTGTTGTAAAAGTTCATAAACCTGAGTCCGTCTTTGGCCAGTCTGTCAATATTCGGAGTCTCAATGATTTCAGCACCGTAGCAACCCAAATCAGAGTGGCCCATGTCGTCGGCCAGGATAAATACAATGTTGGGTTTCTCAATGGTTTTCGTGCAACCCGTGAAAAAGAGGGACCCTGCAGCGCCACACACCAGGAAAAACAGTTGCAAGCTATGTGGTGTTTTCATTTTCTATTTTGTTTCGTTGATAAAGATGTCCAGCCTGGGAGCCTTCCAGTGGTAAGGTTTTGACATGATGTCGAAATCGCCGTCCCCGTCCAGGTCGGTGATCCTGCTCTCATGGGTTCCAATCCCTGTGGCAACCACATGGTGAATGAAGTTTCCATTCCCGTCGCCCAGCAAGATCCGGATTTTTGCATTGGGGTTTCCATCTCCAAGTCCCATTTCTCCGCTGAAAATATCCAGGTGCCCGTCGCCGTTGAAATCCAGAACGTCGATGCTGTGTCCGTCATCCACCTGCTGGATGAGCATGGTTCGTTTCCAGGTACCCTTCTCATTGTACTCATACAGATACATGGGTGCATGCCCGTCTCCTGCCAGCAAGATTACTTCGGGTCTTCCACCCTCTATAAACTGGCCTGCCACCGAACGGGAAAAGGTATAGCTGGCATCAATGATGTTTTCAGAATATCCGCCATTTCCAACGTATTTGAACCATCGTCCTCCTCCCACAATGTCAACAATCCCATCCAGGTCCATATCGCAGGCGTACAAACCTTCATGCTCGTTGGTGCCTTTCCAGCCCGGGTACCCCGTTTGTCCGGTTTGCTCCATTTCGCTATCCATCCCATAGGAATAGATCACCTTCATGGGCCACTCTCCATTCTGTTTTGCAGGTGTCTCAGGGATATTTGCCAGGAATAGGTTTCCCCCGGACTGGTTCCAGAAAACCAGTTCCATAACCCCATCCCCGTCGTAATCACCAAAGAGCTGGTCATGGTGCTTGTTTGCTCCCGAGTCTTTGATCAGGTGCCTCTTCCAAGGTATTTCCGGATCAAGTTTGGGAAATGGATTTTCCCACCACCACACCTGGTTGGAGCGGCCCTCTCCGCCGAAGACGATATCCATGTCCCCATCACCGTCAATGTCAAGGGATGTGGAGCCAGCCTCGATCCGCTGGGGCGTATCATCGATTATATAACGATCCCAGCCACTTCCGTTGTACTTATATGCCACCACCGAAGGTGCAGTGGTCCGCTCGGTAATAAAGAATTCATTGATCCCGTCACCATCCATATCGGCCACAAGTGCTGCTGTTTGCTCGTCCCCGGTATTTGGCACATCAATGTCCCCGTTCGCCGAGGTGAGGTGGTTCCACCTGAATTCTCTTTTCAGGGCATCGTTCCGGTAGAGGTGGAGGGTTTCAAAGTGATCCCAGCCCACCCCGATGATTTCGTAATCGCCGTCACTGTCCAGGTCAAAGCATCTGGCTCCCAGGTGCATCTCATGTCCTGTCCCAACCAGCCGGGCAGTAAAGTTTGCTTTGCCGTCGTTGAGGTATACCTCGGTCTTGTGCCGGCTACCCTTGTGCTCATTGGTTACCAGGTCCACATCGCCATCCTTGTCCATATCCACTGCATCCAGGTTGTTCATGGACCATTGGGTGACCACCACCCTGTGTTCCCAGGTGTCGGAGACGGGGTTTTTCCCGGCCAGGAAAACACGAAGGTTTGAGGTGGGCTCCAATCCCGGGTAACGTTCTTCTGACACTGCAATATCCTGCCTTCCATCGCCATTGAAATCGGCGATCTCTACCCTGTCCACAACCTCCACCTCATCACTGACCAGGTGTTTGATCCAGAGCTGATTTATGTTGCCGGGATTTTCGGCCCAGTACAAAAGCTCAGCCTCTTCACCGGCCTCCTTTGAATCACCAAAAGCCAGGTCAAGGTCCCCGTCACCGTCCACATCTCCGATACCGATCCCTTCATCGGAATTGGATTCTGCAATCAATTTGAAGTCCCACATGCCTGAAACAGGCTGATCAGGGATGACAGCACAAAAAATGCCCCCTTCACCTGCAAGCAAAACCTCATCTTTACCTCCAGGAACCAGGTCGGCAATGCCCGAACCCTGACCGTTCTTGTGGCCTGTACGGGGTATCCTCCCGATTAGTCGGGCGGTCCAGGAGGTTCCGTTGAAATCATCGGCTTCCAGCCATATCACATTGGGGAGGTCCTCGGCGATGATGTCAGCCAAATGATCTCCATCCACATCCATAAACCTGTAACCGTCATATTCGAAACCAAATGCTGTACGCTTCCATTCTCCGGTCATTCCTTCTCCCGGGTTGAGGTAAAAATATTTGCCGCAAACGATGTCTTTGTAGCCATCCCCATTGATATCAACCGCATCGATACCAAAGGATCGCAGCCAGTCGGGCCCTCCCACGGGCAGCATCTTTTCCCGGCTGGTGTCCACAGGGATGTATTTCCATTGGTCCACAGGCAAGGACTGGGCTTCAAGAAATCCCTTGATCAAGAAACAGAAAAGAAGTACCATTGAAGTTCTCATTGAATATCGGGTTTGTGGGTTTGTGGGTTTGTGGGTTTGTGGGTTTGTGGGTTTGTGGGTTATTGGGTTTTATTCCGGTCATATTTTAAAAGGAGCATGATTCCCGGCCACTGCACTTCAACTCCATGGACCATCTGGCCATGGTAAAGGGGCGTTTTTCCTGTTTTCAGGATGTTTTCACCCTGTTGAAATACATGCAGGTCGGGGACAGGAATGTCATGCTGGAAATAATCATATTTGGGACCTTCCTTGTAATCGATCTTTCCACCTACGCGAAGTGCTCCGTCACAGTCCTCCACTTCATTGTACCAGGTATACTCTCTGTAAAGGTCTCCCGGAGACGGCTGACCTGTCACTGAGGCACAAACCATAAGGACAAAGGCAATGGTCAGAATAATTCTCATCGATCCAACTGCAATTGGCAGGTTTGACCACAATCAGCCTTACAGGGAATGAAGCATCTCCACACAGTGCACCATTCCCCTGGCGTTGTGGTAGGTGGTTTTCCAGGCGTGGCTTTTTAGCTGGTTTTTGCTGTCAGGAGAAGTATCCAGCCCGGAGTTGTACCAACCTCCGTACTCATGATCGATCAGGTAGGTATCGATGTATTCCCACATTTTCAGGAAATGCCCGTAATAATCATGGGAATCTTCCGGATAAAGTGTATGCATCAGAAGCAGTGCGTTGAGGCCCTCGATTTCACTCCACCAGGCTTTCCCCTTGTTGATGATCTGGATGCTGTCGCCGATTTGTTTCCCTGCGTCGAAAAACCCGCCAACCTCATTGTCCCAGCCTGATGCAAGTGAATGGTCCACCAGCCTTTTGGCAATGGCGTGGGTTTGTTCATCCTCTCCCAGGCCCAGTTCATGCGCGGTTTCCAGAAGCAGGAAGGCGGTCTCCACATCATGCCCGTAGGTAAAATGCTCAACCATATGGTTTCTTCCTTCAGATCCTTCTGCCATCTCTTCATCCCTTACCAATGTCCAGTCGGGGTGAAAATAGAGCTGCAGGTATCCGTCCGGATGTACGAAGGTATCCCGGATCAGGTAAAACATCTCCTCCAGCCGCGCATGAACCAGGCTGTCGGGCCAGACCCTGTAAAGGCTGGTGATTGCTTCCATCAGGTGGATGGAGCTGTTGTAATCCTTCAATCCTTCGCCGGATCCATCACGTTTCAGGTTCTCAAAATAACCTCCGTACTGCGGATCATGCGCATTCTCCATCCACAAGAATGCCTTCCTGGCCAGATCCAGGGCCTCTTCGTCATGGCTGACTGCGTAATACTGGGATATACCATAGACGGCGAAGGCCTGTCCATATACCAGTTTTCCATCTCCCCTGGTCAGGGCAGGAGTTCCGTCGGCATTGCAATTCACATAAAACCCCCCGTACTCCTGGTCCCACATGGCATCTTTCAGGAACGCGAAACCATGTGCCGCATAATCCAGGAATTCTTTATGGTCAGGGTAGTGTTCCAGAATGAAGGATGTGGCCCATACATGCCTCGCCTGTTGTACAAGAGACTTGGACATGGGTCTCTCAGTGGGACTCCAGTCCCTTTGGAATCCGGAAATATATCCTCCATTTAGGGAGTCAATGTTTCGGGGATACCAATGGTCCAGGATATCCTTAAACAGGCTTTCTTCCAGAATATCCGCCATGACCGCAGGGTCAGTTGATCCGTTGGACTTACCTTTTTCTTTGTTTGCGGACGGACCGCATCCTGCTGTGATGATGATCAGGAGGGTCATGGCAAGGGTTGGAAATAAATTTCTCATGTGTTTGGTTTTTTATAAAGTGGTGTATTGCTTATAAAATGGTTTCAAGGATTACCTCTCTCCCAATAAAACATTGGCCCAGAGGATGCTGTTCTTTAAATCCAAAGCCATCTTGTAGGACGCTTTTGCTTTCTGATGATCCCCGGAAGCGCTGGCTGCCAGCCCCATGCTGTAACAGGCATAGGCCTTTCGGCTGCTTATATTCATTTTCTCACCGAATTTAGCGAAGAAATCCCCTTCACCGCTATTTTCAAGTGCTTTCTTTCCGGCCATAAAAAGCCTGGCCGAGCTTTCTTCCGCCTCTTTTTGAAGACCCAGCTCCGATTGAGACAGCGCCCGGTAGTATAGATATTCTGTTTCACCTACAGGGAGTTCAGCTGCTTTTCTGAAGAAATTACTGGCCTGGCTCTTTTGTTTTTGTTCCTTATATGCCAGACCGGTAAAATAGAAAATCTGGGCTTCCTTTTCATACCCTGAGATCCGCCCTATCTTTTGATT
This sequence comes from Bacteroidota bacterium, assembly GCA_043797815.1. Lineage (GTDB taxonomy): Bacteria > Bacteroidota > Bacteroidia > Bacteroidales. The sequence goes on along the minus strand of JAZDPG010000077.1, from coordinate 4,148 downwards.
TTCAGGATATGTATCAGCCAGCAGAAAGTGTTCAAGTGCTTTTCCGGGTTCACCGGACCGAAGATATTCCCTGCCTCTGAGAAGATGCGCATCCACAAAAAAATCATGCAGTTGCTCTGCTCCCTCCCGGCGAATGAATTGATGATCTGTCAAGGAAACCAGCGCATCATCATATTTGCCGTTCAGCAGTAGGACCTCTATCTCCCTGATGTAGGAATCATCCCTCTCACGGACAACCTCGCGGTTGGCTGCGAACAGCTTGTATCTCGTTTCGAGGGCTTCATTGTTCATTTCATAGAGCAGATCAAGTTCGTAATAGTACCTTGGTTCATTCCTGTTTATGGACAGGGCTTTTTCATAACTCCTGATGGCGTCCTGATGGTCACCAAGGAATCTGAATTGACCCCATCCCAGGTTCCGGTAGGCGATGGCCAGCTCCGGATCCAGTTCAACCGCCTTTTCCCAGCAGGCAATTGCCTTTTCGGGCTGGTGATCATAGAGGATGTTTCCTTTGTAATACCAGGCTTTTGCATCTCCCGGATTGCGTTGTAGTGCTGCGTCCAGGATCTCCAGGGTTTCAAAGCGGAAGGGGAATACATAATCGGTGGATGCACCGGAGGCGGAAGTGTAAAGCTTGCCTGCAGCCTTATCATTGCCCAGTTTCTCATGGAGGAAGGCAGCATAGTAGAGCAGGATCGGGTATGCGCTGACCTCCCTTTCTTCAGCGCTGAGAGCAATCTCAACAACACCCTCCGCTTCATGGTAGAGACCGCTGTTCAGATAATCGGTGACCAGTTCCAGGTAATTTTCCCTGTTGTGATTCAGCATGGACCTGAACTCAGACAGGGAAAGGCTTTTGAGAAGCAACAGCTCGTAAGCTGCCATATGGTCCAGCGGGTCAATGGTCCGTGCGAGCTGAGCACTTTCAATGGCATGAGCCGAATCTCCAAGTTGTCTCAAGAGCGCTGATTTCATATCATGGGACTTCGGATTTGCTGCATTCATGGCCAGTGATCTGTTGAAATGATCCAGGGCCTCTTCATATGCTCCCTTCACCATGGAGATCCCGCCCAGTTCGAAATGGGCAGCTGCAATCCATGCCTGGTCCCAGGTCGCCCTGTAAAGGGTATCTATGGCATCTTCATATTTACCCTGCGCCTTCAGCACCACACCCAGCCTGTAAAGCGCTTCGCAATCACGGGGACGGGTATAACCGGCAGTGATCCTGGAGATGGATTTCCGGTAGAATCCGGCCGCTTCTTCATATTTTCCTTCCATGGCTGAAAGGTTTCCCATATGCAGATTGGCCAGTGAATGGAGCGGATCCCTTCGAAGGGCCTCGTTGAAATAGTCTTCAGCATTGTAACCCGGATTGTGGAACTGCATGATCCGCTGACCGGTCAGAACCAGAGATTCAATCTGTTCTATTTCACCGGGCTTTTGGGGCGGTTTTACCGTTTCCGGGAGTCCGGGTTTATAGGTAAATTCCTTCTCCTGATACGAAATGAGCGTGTGCTGATCCGGCTCCAGAAGCTCAACCCGGTAATGGGTGATATCCTTTTCCCCTGTAGTTGTGACCTCCGATGAAAACGGATGGTCCGGGGCAATGTTGACCTGTTTATCAAAAACCGTGACACCATCTTCTTTCAGCAGCACGCTGCAATTTTCCCTTGGCCTGGTGGTATTCAGACTGATCCGGATCCTGTTCTCATCCTTTTGTTCCAGATTCACAGCCGCATCCAGGTTTGCATTTTTAAATCCACCCATCTCACGTACAGGGTACCAGTATTGTTTCAGGCTTTTTACCTCCCCGGGACTGATCCAGCTGTAGTCAGGCTGGTTGTCAGAGTAAGCACCCACCATGATTTCAGCATAAGGTCCATCCGAATCGGTCAGGATCTCACAGTCCCACATATGGCCAAATTCTCCGGGGCCCCATTCCCAGAGCTTGGCTCCCTTGACAATGTGGTGGTTTCCCACATGGATTGTCCCGGCATCTTTTCCATGATCATAGCCGCCCATGAAGTCTTCTTTCATGTCGTGGGCAAAAATGGAAATGGGTTCCGGGTGGTTCTTCCACCAGCTCACATCGATCCGTCCGGTGTAGTCCCTCCCGTTGTATATCTCATCCGACACAGGCCAGTGGATAAAACTGTTTTTTGCATGATAGACACCTTCATGGACACTGGGAGGAAAGATCACCTGGTAGTCCTCATTCACATGGGTAGCCACATTGGCCCAGTAAAGAAAAGAATTGGTGTTAGCCGTTTTGTTGTACATTCTCACATCGGTCTCCATATAGGACCTGCCCGGATGCAGGGTCAGACCAATGCTCCATTTCATGCGGTGCCTGGGTTCTATCTCCCCGAACCAGATGGTCTTGCTTCCGTCTTCATTTTCCATCAGCCTGTAATCCACAGGCAGGTAGGAGGAAGCCCTGTGGTGGTGGAACACGCACCATTCAATTCCACCCGAGATCCATGCTCCCAGCATTCCGATATTGGCAGGCTTGATGACGTGCTGCCGGTAGAAGAATTCGTAACCGTTGGTCTTGTCCGTGGCATAAAACAGGCGCCCTCCCAGTTCAGGAAGCAGGCAGAGCTTCACATATTCATTCTCAAGGAAAAGTGCTTTGTACTTTTTCTCAACTTTCGCTACAGAAAGGTTATCCCTGAGGGCATAAGGATATACCACCCTGCTGGCACCCTGGTAAGCATCTGCTACATAAAATATGGGATTCTTGTCTGCCGGTTCCGGATCATAGGCAGGCAGGGTGATTGTTTCCTCCCACATGCTTACCTGGCACTTCAGGTCTGTTCCGGTTTGAAACAGGGTCGTGATCAGCAGAATCTGGAAGAGAGGTTTCAGTGGTTTCATGACATTTCGTTTTGGCTGCGGCAAAGAAGCCGGATGACCCATAAATATAACAGGTACTTCCCAATTCTGCGAATGATCGGGAGATTTATTATTTTGCAGGTATTTAATTCCTGCATGCAGATCCATCAACAAACTTATGAACAAACCGAAAGAGTTTCAGCCCGATTATACCCAAATTCTGGAGGTCCTGCACAACAGGAGGCCTTCCCGCTTACCCCTTTACGAGCATCATATAGACGTGCCTTTCATTTCGAAGGCTCTTGGTAAGGAGATCATTTTGGCAGGAAGCAATTCCGGAGATCTGGACCACTATTATGCTGAACTGCTTCGATTCTGGAGGAATATGACCTATGATGCGCTGGATTATGAGGCTCCCGTTTGTGATATTCTGCCCGGTCATGGAGCCATTTTTGGGGGAAGGCCCGGACCGATCCGGACCCGGTCTGATTTTGAGAAATTTCCTTTTGATGACATACCACGGATCTTCTGGGAGACCTACACACCGCATCTGGAGTCCCTGGCCAGGGTGATGCCGCCCGGAATGAAAGCTTACGGAGGATGTGGCTACGGCATCTTTGAAACCAGTCAGGACCTGGTCGGGTATGAGCAATTGTGTGTCTTGCTCTATGAAGATCCTGATCTTTTTGCAGATCTGTTTATCCGGACAGGTGATCTTTATGAAAAACTCTGGATTGAGATGGTCCGGAAGTACAGCGATTTGTTTGTTTTTTTCCGGATGGGGGATGACCTGGGCTTTAAAACATCCACATTGCTGCCTCATGAGACGATCATCCGGCATATTCTTCCGCAGTACAAAAGAGTGATCCGTGCGGTTCACCGGGGAGGGAAGAAATTTTTGCTGCACAGTTGCGGAGATATATTTCCTGTGATGGAAGAGATTATTGCCTGCGGCATCGATGCCAAACATTCCAATGAAGACCAGATTGCTCCTTTCGACAGGTGGATCAGTCTTTACAACGACCGGATCGGATTGTTTGGCGGGATTGATGTGGATCTGCTTTGCCAGAATCCCTATGATGAAGTATTCAGGCAGGTGGTAGATTCGGGAACCCGTTTCCGTGCGATTACCAGGGGCTGGGGATTGGGTTCTGGGAACTCCATTCCGGGATATGTGCCACTTGAGGGCTTCATGGGAATGATTGATGCAGCCAGGGAAATCAGGATGAACGAGTCGGAATAAGCTGGTTTATTTGTAATATTATATCCGGATACTGAACCTTTAAAACCTACAAAATGATGAAATCTATCCT
>JAZDPG010000065.1:0-9192 GCA_043797815.1 Bacteroidota bacterium | reverse complement strand
GGCCTCTATCTTTGAAAGATCAAGAAATTGATTGATCAGTTGCAGCATCCTGATGGTATTCCGATGCATGATTGCACCTAATTCTGCGAACCTTGGGTCTGAGCTGAATTCTTTAATCAGCATTTCAGCCGGCCCCTGTATCAGGGTCAGAGGGGTTCTGAACTCATGAGAAATATTGGTAAAGAACCTTAGTTTCATTTGATCCGCTTCATGGAGTTTTTCCGACATCTCCTTTTCCCTTTGCCGTTGTTTGGAAACTTTGTTTTTCTGCTCTTCCAGCAATTGATTTGTGTGCAACAATTTTTCCGCCTGCTCCTGGAGTATTATTTTTTGAGATTCAATTTCTGATGTTCGTTCAAGCACAAGGATTTTCAACTTTTTCTTTTGTTCCCTTAGCTGGTATGTTCTTACCAAAATCAGTGAAAGTATAACAAGGGACAATAATAAGAACATTAGTAATCTGAATAATAGCGTTTTCCACCAGGGTGGCAGGATTTCAATTTCAATTGAACGCCCTTGATTATTCCAGACCCCGTCATTGTTAGAGGCGCTAATATGGAATGTGTAATCCCCGGGACTCAGGTTGGTATATCTAGCGGTTCTCGCCTTACCCAGCTGATCCCAATCCCTGTCAAATCCCTCAAGCTGGCATTTATATTGATTTTTTACGGAGTTTGTAAAATTAAGGGCTGCAAATTCAATGGTAAAATTGTTATCCCTGAATGGAATTACGATTTTATCGGTCAGGTTTATATGTTTCTTGAGAATTGAGTTCTTTCCTATAGCAACAGATTGATTAAATATCTTCAGGTCAGTAAATACAATAGGAGGAATTACTCTATTTTCCTTTATGGTAAATGGATTCACAGCATTTATTCCATTGACACCTCCAAAGTACAACCAGCCCGATTTGCTTTTAAAGCTGCAATCCGAGTTTATTCGGATTCCCTCCAATCCATCATAATTGGTAAATATTCCATTTAAAGGATCAAAACTACTGATCGAACTGATCGAACTGATCCAGAATTTACCATAGTCATCAGACTGGATGGTGTAAACAGTATTCTCTGGTAAGCCATCATTTGTAGTATATGATGTCCATCCCATTGTATTCAGATTAAGCACATGAACACCGTTACCCGTACCCAGCCATAAGTGGTCATCATCGGCAAAAAACAAAGAGAATACATCTGTAATGTCGGGAATGGTATCGGCTTGCTTGTCGGAATCATGCTCCCCCCCGAATCGTATGATTTGTTCTTTTTCCGAATCGAATTTGATAAGGCCGGCGCCTTCAGTCCCAAGCCAGACATTATCATTGTGATCGACCTTGACATCCTTGATTATGGCATTGATATCCAATTCATTAAGTTTGATCCTGAAATGTTTAAAGGTTTTTGATTCCGGATTATACTTATCAAGGTAGCCCCGTATGGTTCCGATCCATAAATTACCCTTACTATCCTCAGAAATGGATTTTGGGTTAACATCTCCCTGGGAGAGGGGACTATTGTTTACCCCTTCAGTAAAGGGTAAGCGTTCGAATTTACCTGTCTGACGATTCAACTGATGTACTCCGCCACCCCAGGTCCCCACCCAGAACCGGCCCTTTCTGTCTTCCCAAAGTGCAGTTACTCCGCCCACATTGATTGTAGTGGGATCCGACGGAACATTTATATAGCTTTCAATAAGTTGCCCATTTTCACTGAATTTTAACAAACCTTTGTCCGTACCTACCCATAAAATGCTATTTCGATCCTGAAAAATGACTTTTACGGATCTCATTTTCTGATCAATGGAATTATTAATCGCCGGAAAGTAATTCAGGAACCATTGCTGACTGGGATTATAAATGCTTACCCCTCCCTGGTATGTCCCGATCCAGATATTTCCATTACTATCCTTGAATATACATCTGATTGCATTATTACTTAATGAATATGGGTCGGTTGGATCGTTGAAGTAATTTATATTTTTCTGGGTTGCCGGTTGGAAGATGCCTAATCCATTCTCTGTTCCGATCCAGATATTTCCATTATTGTCCTCACACAATGAATGGGTATTATTATCAGGCAAATGATCCTCAACGGAAAGCTCATCTTCGAATAGGTTGTAATCGTATTTACTTTTACCCAGCTCCTTAGTCTTATGTGCCTTAATAACACCCTCTCTGGTGGCCATCCACAGGGTACTGTTTTTGTCGACCAGAGCGGACATGATGGTGTTCTGACTTGCCAGTTTGTTTGCACCAAGCTCAATAACTTCCCGTGTCTTGGTGGACCTGTTTTCACTGATAATGTAGAATCCCTTTTCCCATAATCCCACCAGCAGGGTACCATCGGGAAGTTCAGTAAGGCACATGGGAGCAAACAGGGTTATTTCATCATCGATGATAATATTTGTGAATTGGTGTGAATACTTATCAAATGTGAATATTCCTTTCTCGGTCCCAACCCATATCTGCCCCTTTTTATCAACGAACAATGCGGTAATGAAATTCAGTTCTCCCGGACCATTTTGCAGATATCTTTCAAATGTTTCTGTTTCATAATTGAATCTGCAGATACCCTTTTTTGTTCCAATCCAGAGATCCCCATCCATATCTACTGCAAAAGCGCTGACATTATTTCCCGAAAGAGAGGAACTGTCCTGCGGATCGTGATAGAAAACCCTTACATTGGTACCATCATATCGGTTTAATCCGTTCGTGGTTCCGATCCAGATATAGCCATAGGAATCCTCTATAATTTTATTAATTATATTTCCCGATAAGCCATCTTCAACAGAGAGGTGATTAAAATGTATCTCATCCAGATTGCTGACTGCACCCGATAGTGTCTTAAAGGAGAGGATGAGAATAAATGTCAGGATCACTTTGGTCATTCCGCTCATATCATCAAGAAACCTTGAAATTAGAAAAGAAAACTATTATCAGAGGAAAAGCAGGAACAATAATATAAGAACAAGCAGGATAACCAATGAAACCTCAAGGATGAGATACATTGAGCGCCTGCTTAATTTGAAATATTTCATTCGGTTGAGACTCCTTTATGAATTGACATTCAATTTAATTTTTAAAAGTAGAACCTTATTCGCATTGGTAGTTGCCGGTATGTAACTTATAACGAGTTTGTATGATACAAATCCGTTTTCCAAAAATGCCATCTTCTTTGCATGGCTATCCTTATTAATGGAGATGTAATAAAGCTGCCAATTCTACGCCGGACCTGGACACTGGAACGTTCCGGAAATGCTTGTGGTTGGACTATTTGATCTTTCAGACAGGATTAAGGTGGTTTTCCTTATATCGGTATCACTGGCCAAATGTACTTTTTCCTGCATCATTTCTGCCAGATTATCCATTCCGGCAATAATTAGCCCATTTGCAGCCCTGACACTTCCCTGATTCATTTGGACCTGTTTTGTGTAACAGGATTGTTTTTTATCGGAGGATGGCAGGCGTAATTTTATTCCCAGGACTAAACTACAATTTCAATCGGCTAAAACACAATATCTGTTTATGAACTTCACACGAACTTCTCTCATCGTTTTATTTCAGTTTCTGATGCTGACTTGTTTCAACCAGGTTGAATTAAAGGCAGGCAATATTAGTACTGAGTTCCAGGGTGCCTCATATCAGGGCTTCACGGTAAGCGGACTGGTCACCGCCACTGACGACCTTCCCCTTCCGGGAGTAAATGTCATTGAATTGGGTAGCAACAGGGGTACCATCACTGATGCTGATGGAAGATACACCCTTGAAGTGGCTGGTCCGGATGCCGAAATTGAATTCCGCTTTATCGGCTACCTGGATCAAACCATCAAGCTAAACGGACAGACCCGTATCGACATCATTTTGCAGGAAAAGGTTGAAGAGCTGGATGAGGTGGTTGTAATCGGTTATGGTTTACAGAAGAAAAGCGATCTCACCGGTGCGGTAGAGTCTGTCAAGGTAGAAGAGATGCAGAAACTCTCCGTTCCCTCCATTGCAGAAGCACTACAGGGTAGGGCTGCAGGGGTCTATGTTACAAAAAACAGTGGTCAGCCCGGAGAAGATGCAACAATATATATTAGGGGGCCGGGGTCTGTTAATAATAGTTCACCACTTTGGATCATTGATGGTATTCCCTCTTCTGCCGGGAACCATCTTGATATGTCAGATATCGAATCAATTGAGATATTGAAAGATGCCTCTGCCGCGGCCATTTATGGAGCCAAAGCTGCCAATGGCGTTATCCTGGTGAGCACCAAACGTGGTAAAACCGGCAAACCCAGGATCAATTTTAAAGCTACTTATGGAATTACGCAAGCCATGGGCCTCCCCGACCTGGTTAATTCAAGAGACTATGCAACACTAAGACATGAGAGTTACCTGAACGGTAACTTTTTGGCCGGTCTGGACCAGGTCTATACCGGGATTGTAAATAATCCCGATTCCATATTGCCGATCAATACCGACTGGATGGATGTGTTGTACGACAATGGAGTTACACAGAACTACATCCTTGATTTTTCAGGTGGTAATGAGAATTCCAATTTCTACACATCTGTTGGCTATTATGGGGAAGAGGGCACCTATTTGAAAACTTCATTCAATAGGATTACTGCCACATTGAATTCCGACCATAAAATCGCAAAATGGTTCACCATCGGACAGTCATTAACCCTTTCACAGACCAAAAGAGATGGCAAAAATTCTGACAATGCCGGCGCTTTGAGGGTGAGTCCATATATGGAAGTATTCATGGATCCCGAAGAGTTGGGTCACCCCTATACCCCCTACGGAGTTCTGGGGACTGAATATGGTTTTGTAGGCCCAAATATGTATGGAGTGGAAGATATCCATGACCAGGAGGAGCGTTGGTACAGGCTTCTTGGTAATCTATATATGAATATCAATCCGGTAAAGGGACTGAACTGGAGAACCACCCTCGGGGGTAACCTGGAGATAATGGATAATGAAGATTATACAGTGCCTTATGATCTGGGGCACACTATATATCGTGATGTGGACCGACTGGAGCAAAGCCATCTGAATTTGTATGGACTAACAATGAATTCGGTCCTTAATTACACTTTTTCGGTGAAGAATCATGAATTTGAAATAATGGCAGGCATGGAGATCCAGGATAACTGGGGCGACGGGTATTCCATGTCGGCGGAGGACTTCAGGGATGGACTTATCATCTACAACCAGTCGGACCCCGAGTCAAGAACCCTCAATGGCGAAGATGTGTTACCTACCAGGTGGTCCTCCCAGTTTGCTCGTATCAATTACAATTATGCCGGAAAGTATCTGCTAACAGCAAATATCAGGAGAGATGGTTCTTCAATTTTCCCTACGGGAAACAGGATTGGCTATTTTCCTTCATTTTCGGCCGGCTGGTGGATCACCAAGGAAGACTTTATGTCGGGTATGGCTTCAGTAATGGCTGCAAAAATCAGGATAGGATATGGCTCTGTAGGTAATGCCTCTGCGGCTCCCTTCAGTTATTACTCTCAATATTTTGGTAACAAGGTCTATTATGTTTTTGGAAATAACCTTTTAACCGGCGTACTTCCATCTGTTTTTGGGGTGGGAGATATCCAGTGGGAACAAATTAATACAACCAATTTCGGATTGGAGTTTTACCTGTTTGACTACAAGTTGAGCATCACCAATGATTTCTACATCCGCGATACCAGGGACATGCTTATACCGATTGACCTGCCTCCAGGGGCCGGGCTTGGTTTGGATGCAAGGACTACTGTAAATGCCGGAAACATCAGGAATATCGGCAACGACTTAACAATTCAGTATCGTAATCAGATCAATGATTTTCAATACAGTGTGGGAGCATCGCTGGGATGGAATAAACATGAGGTTTTGGACCTGATTGACCAGGAGATCAACAAGGGTAATTTAAGCCAGTTTAAAACAGAGGTGGGCAAGCCCATGAGTTATTACATTGGTTATGATGTGGAGCGTATCTGGCAGGAGGAGGATATTGATGATATCATATCTTTCCTTGTTGAGACCGGGCAGTTAACAAATGCAGAAGACTACGACCGTGCGAAATACACCGCTCCAGGCGATTTCAAATATGTGGATCAAAATGGAGATGGATTTATAAATGATGAGGACAGGGTGTTGATTGGAAGTCCGTGGCCCAAATTATCGTATGGTTTCAACCTCGATGCCCAATACAAAGGATTTGACTTAACCGCCTTTTTTCAGGGAGTTTATGGTAATGATATTTATCACCTCAATAAAAGGGTTACTGATAACCTTACCGGCGATTATAGTTTTACCAATCGGGCATTTGGCCGCTGGACTCCTGAGAATCCTACTGATCAACCAAGGATTGTATATGCCGATCCAAATGCGAACCTCACCCAATCAAGTTCCTATTTCGTTGAGAAAGGATCCTATTTGCGGTTGAAGAATTTGCAGATTGGTTATAGCATTCCCATGTCATTGTCTACCAGGATCAAGATTGAGAAACTGAGGATTTATGCAAATGCTCAAAACCTCTTAACCTTTACAAAATACACCGGGATTGATCCTGAAATCAGCACTGGGGGCAATACCGACCGAAACAATGATGAGGGTATGTACCCTCAATCGAGAGTGTATCAATTGGGTATTCAATTGTCTTTTTGAAAATAATGGCAAAATATTCTGTGGTCAATCATAAAGAATCAGAAACATGATAAAAAGTAAGTATCTAAGAATAACCGCCATCATTGCCCTTGTCTCCATTTTCGGATCGTGCAGTGATGAATTTCTGGAACTGGAAAACCCCAACAGGGTAACAGATGAAAACCTGAAGTCACCATCCGGGATCCGGCAATTGGAAATAGGCATGTATACCAGGCTGGCCGATAATTATAATTACTTCTGGCAGCTTTACATGAGCCATCTGCCAGGTGAATATGAGATGAAAGAGACAACAGGTGAAGGCCCCTATCATCAGGAGGTTTGGAACCTGAATATAAAACCTACAAACCCGTTTATAGGCTGGCTATACAGTGCATTTTATGCTTCACTGAACAATGCGAACCGGGTCATCAGCTATATGGAAGATGGAACAGGCACAGTTAATGAGTTACCCGAAAGAGAATTTAACCTCATCCTGGGATCCGCTTATTATATACGTGCCTTAAACCATTTTTTTCTTCTTCACTCGTGGGGAAGGCCATTCGATGGTGACGATCAATGGGGAATCGTCATGCAGACTTCAATTGTTTCCGCGCAAACGGACTATCAAAAGGCCAGGTCCACTCCTTCAGAGGTATATGCCCAAATTGAACAGGACCTGATAAATGCCATGGACAGATTGCCCTTAACCAGCGGGTTAACAAACGATGAGCTGGGAAGGCCTACAAGGGGTGCGGCAACGGCTCTACTGGGAAAGGTATATGTTTTCCAAAAGAAGTACCAGGAGGCAGTTGAGGAATTTGAATTATTCCTTACGGAAAATCCCGATAAGCAACTGTTGCCTTATTATGGAAACAACTTTAACGGGACATCTGAAAATGGTCCTGAGTCAATCTTTGAGATACAATTCGCCGATATCAGCCCCGATACACGGTGGACTGGTGGCGGACCGGCCAGCCATTACCAGTTGTATGTGGGAGGTCATGGAATGGGACGTGACAATTTTGGCATACCCAAAGTCATGGTGAGAAGAGAAGATGATGCAGATGCCATTGCCGGTGACATCCGGAATTTTGATGTACGCGATATTCGCTTCACAGAAACAATGTACTCTCATCGAAGAGCGCCCAGGGTTTATGTTTACCATGGCGATACCATCTATAAGGTCGACAGCATCTTTTTCGCTGATCCTCCCATCCCGGTTCCCAGAAGCAACAAGCATACCTATACTCCAAAGAAATATATCAGCAACCTGGTATCAGGCTCCAACGCGGGAGGAGTCGGGAATGACGTTTCGGGTCTGAACCAGGTGGTGATGAGGTTGGCAGAAGTCTATATGCTGCATGCTGAAGCCCTGGCTCAAATCAATCGTGTGGGCGAAGCATCCGATTTCCTGAACATGGTCATACGAAGGGCACGGGGATACTATCTCGATGAAGTGTGCCCCTATGATTTTAAGGGAAGCAGCCTTGATGATTTTATGACACTGCTCATGGAGGAGAAAAGAAAAGAGTTCATTGGAGAGCAAATTCGCTGGTATGATGTAATCCGCTGGGGGATTGCTGAAAGCGAAATGGAAAGAAACCCCGAAAGGGTGGCATGGGTTGAAAAAGCCGCCTGCTTTCCAATTCCTATCAGAGAGATTGCAAACAATCCGATGATTGTACAAAATCCTGGTTATTAAAAATATACATATGGCAATAATTAATTCCTTCTAATCATTTAAACTATATTATTATGAGAAAATTTAACTTTTTATTTGTGCTCTTGTTCACACTCCCCATCCTTGGCTTTGCCCAGGATGACTGTGAGAATCCTGATGAGAGGAGACCCATTTGTGATCCTACCTTTACCAGGGCGGAAATGACAGTTCACCCGATATTTGATTCCAATTGGGAGGTAACCATTGACGGGAAAGCCGATGAAGGTTTCTGGAGTAAAATTGATCCCCTTGACCTTCCTTTCGACATTACCGATTCTTGGTTTACAAACTCGACCTTTGCTGCTGCACCCAGTGCTGATTATGAGGTTTCCTGGAAAATTACTTACGATGAAGATTTCCTCTATCTTTTTGGCGAGGTAACCGACGATGCACTGGTCTCACGCAGCCTGGTAACTTTTAACGAATCATACGCGTGTGACAATATTGAGCTGTTTACCCTCTTTGCAGGACCCGATGTGATCATGCCTGACTGGGCTCTTGGGGATGCCACCCAGCTCCGGATTTATGTTGATCTCAACGAAACAACAGGTGACTCTCTTGAAACAGGCGGATTTGCAGCCGGAATCATTGGCACAGAAAAATATCAGCCCCAGGGATATAAAACCAAGACGGTTAAAACAGACAAGGGCTATGATGTTGAGGTCAAAATTCCCTTTGGTTTGATCTCCGGATCATTTGATGATGATGATAACTACATTCCCATGGATGTGAAGGCGCTGACAGAGTTTCAGTTTGATATAAACGGAGCTGACCGTGACGATGTCGCTCCAGAAGCTGAAAGGGAGTACATCTGGGGTTGGTCTGCCACATGGAACCGTGACTGGGGCTT
>JAZDPG010000039.1:0-4343 GCA_043797815.1 Bacteroidota bacterium | reverse complement strand
GGCCTCCGCCAGTGTAAAGATCCTGGAGGAGTTAAATATGACAGATCTAGTCACCCGTCATCCGTCATCCGTCATCCGTCATCCATCATCGGTCATCGGTCATCGGTCATCAGTCACATTCCTGAACATCGGCACCGGCGTTGATCAAACTGTACAAGAGCTGGCAATGAGTATTAAAAAGATCATCGGATTCGGGGGAAACCTGGTATTTGACCCTGCCAAACCCGATGGAACCTATAAAAAGTTACTGGATATATCTCGATTGAAATCGCTGGGATTTACGCCTTATTACACGCTGGAAAAGGGAATAGAGCAGGTTTACAGGGAATATGTGCAGGAAAAAAATAAAATTTGACTTTTTAAAATAATGGTTGTAGATTTGTAGTGGTTAAATCCGTTTAGGCATATGCGTCTTTTATTCAGCATCCTGATTTGTGGTCTATTCTGCCTCCCCGTGTTCTCAAACGCTTCGGATATGGTTGTTTCCGGCACGGATAAACCGGAGGAAGATGGGATTGTCCGGATCCTGGTAACGGGAGAAGACCGGCCGGTCACTGTTGAGAAAGGAGAGAACCTTATCCTGCAGGCGGCTGAAAAGATCATCCTGAAACACGGGACGAAAGTTGTGGCCGGAGGATCGCTTCAAGCAACCATTGTAAAAAGCGATATCAGGTCCCTAAAAAAGAAAGAGCAGGAACGACCGCTTGAAATAACCCAAACGGAGCAGGAAAAACTGGAAGAGCAGAACTGCCTGGAGGTTGCCTCCACACTTATTTCTCCTTTTGTAAGCAACAAACCAAACCTCTTCCAGAAGAAATCGGAAGAAAAGGAGTGCATAGACCTGCAATCCCCGGGTTCATCCGGAATCCCTGTCGAGTCCCAGCGGCGCGTAGCCCTGGAGAGCAGGATCCTGTGTACATATCCCAATATTCATTCCTATTCCATCCCTGTTTGCACCTGTGCCTCTCCCTCCCTCACGGGATCTGTGCTCCGGGTGCTTCGCTTATGATCATAAAATTCTATATTCTAAATTCTGAATTCTGAATTCATAATTCTTAATTGTTAATTGTTAATTAAAATTGAAATTTTATGAAAAAGATATTAATTGTATTATTCGCCATATTCGTCTGTGTGTTATTTGTGAGCAACATCCAGGCACAAAATACATTTCCGCCCACAGGGTATGTTGGTATTGGCACATTAACCCCGACCGAGGATTTACATATCTTTAACTCCACGACAGCGGTCAACTGTGCCCTTGAAAGTTCCTACACGGGAACAGGCAGTCAGGTCATTGGCCGTTACAGGATTAGGAATGCTGGCACCGGGGACCTCTATTACATTGGTTTACGTACGACAAATGGAGTGAGGGAAGCCATTCAATCGATCAAGGATGGTATTACCAACACATGGTTGGAATTCATCTATTTAAATGTCAATACCCGGAAATATGAATTCAGAAATGGAATCAATGATGCTGAATTCTTGAATTCAGGAAAGATACTTTTCAATAATACCGGTGGTGTTGGCATAGGTGTTACGACAATCCCAACCGGGGTAAAGCTGGCTGTTAATGGCAAAGTGAATTGTAAAGAGGTAGAAGTCACACTAACTGGTTGGTCAGATCACGTGTTCAATAAAAATTATTCGCTAATGCCGTTGTCAGAAGTTGAAAATTTTATTACCGCCAACAAGCATCTGCCTGGTATCCCTTCCGAGAAAGAGGTCCTCGAGAGTGGAATTAATCTGGGGAACATGGATGCACTGTTGCTGCAAAAGATTGAAGAGCTGACCCTGTATGTGATTGATCTGAAAAAGGAGAATGAAGCATTAAAGGCAAAAATCGACGAGATAGTCAAATAATTTTTCTCGAGTAATCTGATGAAATATTAATTTTTATGAAAAGCCTGAGATATGAATGATACCTCAGGCTTTTAATTTTATTTTGTCATAGAGAATCATGAGAGATCCAGGATTTGAAGAGGTATTCCGTTCCACTGCAGAGATCCTGACAGAGTGGATTGGCCCGTCCAAAATTTACTTCCTTTCGAACCTGGGAAATTGGGGGGATGGAGTGATCCGGTATGGGACCATCCGGTTTCTTACCTGGTTTCATCTTGATTTTGAGGAGATCATCTCCCGGGAGGATATCGAGAAAAACCGCAGTAATTTTTCTGATTCGGTGTTGTTGTACCAGGGGAGCGGGGCTTTTTGCAAACTGTGGGACCACTCGGGATTAATCCAACACCTTGGGGAAATCTTTCGCTCCCTTGTTATTCTTCCTTCGTCTTATGAACTCCCTCTTTCAACTCCCAATACCCTCTATTTTTGCCGTGATATTTATGAAAGCAAGCAGATGATGCCCGAATCGATCTTTTGTCATGATCTTGCATTTTTTATCCAGGATATTGAAACTCCTTCCGGAAACGGCACCGGCTATTTTTTTCGAACGGATATTGAATCATCAAAAACGATCCCCATTCCTGAAAATAATATCGACATCAGTCTGCAAGGCACACAGTTCTCCCCCGCTCGGCCTTTTTTCATAAAGATTGCACAATTCGAAGAGATCCATACTGACCGGTTGCATGTTGCCATCGCCGGTTCTTTATTGAACAGGACCGTTCATCTTTACCCTGGTTCGTATTTTAAAAACAAGGCTGTCTACCTATCCAGCATGAAAGAGTATTACCCGAAAACCGTTTTTCATGATCATTATCAATGCAGGCCTGCCTAAATCGGGAACCACGCTGGTGCAGCAGTACCAGATTGACCTGATCGATTTCTCAAACCCATCCAACGGGCAACTGGAAATTTTCAACTACGGGTACAATATTGATGTCTATTCCGATTCCAGCAACCGGGGATTCTTTGTGGATATTGACGAACCGGCGTTTCAATTACTGACATCCATTGAATCAGAATATGGTGATTTTGTTGTGAAAACGCATTGCGTCCCCAATCTCTGGATCCACAAAATGATCACTGAGAACGGGGCGAAAGCCACATTCTGTTACCGGGATCTGCGTGATATCATCCTGTCGGCCCTTGACCATGGGAAACGAACCCGGGCCGAGATGGACAGATCGGGAGCCTATCGTGATCTCCAAACCATCGGCCAGGGAATCGACCGTATCAAACAATGGTTTGAGATGTTCGTCAAATGGCAGTCATTTGAAAAGGTACTAATGATCAAGTATGAGGAGATGATGTATGACAAGGAAGCCTTTCTGATCACCCTTTCCTCCCATCTTCAACTCTCCCTCCCCGAATCTGACATCTTTGCTATTCTGGCAAAACATGAATCCCTTAAACATTCTGCCTGGAATTTCAATGTGGGAAAGATTTACAGATGGCGAGATGAAATGAGCCGGGAACAGATTCAGGAATGCAATGAAGCCTTGAGAGAGGAGATCCTGTATCTGGGCTATTCTCTTGACTGACCCTCCAGAATGCGTTGCAAGGCTATCCTGAAATCATCCTCGTTGATAGTAAAATCATATGGACTTGGGCCGTTCATGGCTGTTCTTTCCTCGGTACTCTGACCAACCAGGTAAAAATAGTGCATGCCTGCCGCATTGGCGATTGTATACCAGTATGGGAACATATGATCAGAAGGGATGAGTTCAAGCACGCTCGTTCCCGGCTGGCAAAATGCCAAGTCGGCCAGTGCTGACCCATGCGCACTGACAACGACTGCTGCTTCAGAAAAAACGGATGGCGGATCATCACACTTCAGGGGGTCAAAGATCTCGAAACCGTGATCTAGTGCGATTGAAATCAGTGAAGTCTCATTTTGAACCTTCCTTGTCGTGTTTCTTGGTATATATAACCATCGAAACGGCCTAATCGTTTTCTCTATCATGGCTTCCTTCAGGAAGGATGGGATCCAGCGGGGATAAACCCTTCGAACCCCCGGAAATCCTGGTGCAAAAAGCAACCGGGGCTGCAGTGCAATATGTTCATCGGGAGTGATGCATCGTTCTACCGGAATATTTAATTTACCGAGCAATCGCTTGGCCGAACCCGTTGTTGTAGGACAATAGAAATAATCAACGTCGGACAGCGCATACCCGGCCTGAAGAAACAGGAACAACCGACACAACCCGTCCAGTAAAAAATGACCATAATTGACTGTAGACCAATCACTCGTTAATGAAAGACATGTGCCATCAATTTTCCTCAATTCGTGTGTTTCGGCCGGCGGATCCATCTCTTCGGGGTGACTTCCGTACCAGGAATATTGTGGTAACAAGTATCCCTCCCTGGTAAAAATCCAACCGTTAGGTCCGGCGATGATCCCATAATTCAGCTCCAGCAATCCCATCTCAGGCACTTCGTTC
>JAZDPG010000001.1:0-24738 GCA_043797815.1 Bacteroidota bacterium | reverse complement strand
AGGAAAAGGGATAGGGAATAGGAAAAGGGATAGGGAATAGGAAAAGGGATAGGGATAGGAAAAGGGATAGGGAAAAGGGAAATATGATGAGGAGAATTACAAGAATTGGGGTGTGTTTGATACTGGCTGGGAGTTTGACGGCATGGGGACAGACGATCCCGCCGCAGAAGCCGAAACTGATCGTTGGTATCACGGTTTCCGGGATGCAGTATGACTACCTCTCCGTTTACTGGGATAAGTTTGGGGAGGGGGGATTCAGGAAGATGGTAACCACCGGGGCAAACTGTAAAGATGCCAGGTACAGCTACCTGATCACAGACCCGGGTGCCGGATTTGCTTCCATCGCCACGGGTACGAAACCTGCTGACCACGGTATCGTGGCCGATTACTGGTACGACCGCGTTACCAACGAAATAATCTACAGCATCGAGGACAAGGAGCAGACCACCATCGAGGGCACATTCGGAGCAGGTACCTATTCTCCCGGGGCATTGAACAGCAGGACCCTTGCCGATGAACTGAGGGTGAGCAGCCGGTTCAAATCACGCTCGGTCGGGGTCTCCATGGATCCGATGGCAGCAGTGCTCCTTGCTGGGCACACCGCCACAGGTGCCTACTGGATGGATCCCTTACGTGCCACCTGGACCACGAGCAGCTTTTACATGGATTCACTGCCCGGCTGGGTACGCGAATTCAATGCAAAAAAATACCCCGACATTTACCTGGACCGGACCTGGGAAACCCTCAGGCCCATAGCGGATTACCAGGAGTCGGTGCTGGACAACAATGCATTGGAGACGGGATTCTCCGGACAGATCACCTTCCCCTATGACCTGGCCCGGATCAGCACCAGGAACCGCAAGGAGAGGGATTACCAGCTCCTCATGAGCACACCCTGGGGCAACACCTATACCAAGGACATGGCCATTGCGGCCATCGTCAACGAGGAGCTGGGAAAGCGCGATGCTACCGATATGATCCACATCGGGTTCAATGCCACCAAATACCTGGCTGAGAAATACACCACCTGGTCGGTGGAGATGCAGGATACTTACATGAGGCTGGACCAGGATCTGGAACACCTGCTGGAGTTCCTCGATTCGGAGCTGGGTATGGAAAATGTGCTGGTTTACCTGACCGCTGAAAATGCTTTTGCAGTGGATCCCCGCTACCTTTCCGAACACCGCATCCCCTCCGGATATTTCAATTACCGCACCGCCACTTCACTGCTCAAATCCTACCTCAATGCGGTTTACGGACAGGGGGACTGGGTAACCTTCTACCATGCCCACCAGATTTACCTGAACCACGAACTAATCGAGGATTCAAGGCTGACCCTGGAGGAGGTACAGAACCGCGTGGCCCGTTTTATGGTCCAGATGGCTGGCGTATCCAATGCCATCCAGTCCTACGTACTGCAGCAGAACCACTTCACTGACGGGACCCTCCAGCGGATACAAAACAGCTATTACCAGAAACGGTCGGGGGATGTGATCATCTACCTGACTCCCGGCTGGGTAGAGCGAAGCAACCTGTCGGACAATCCATTCACCGAATTCAAATATGTTCCCCATGTTCCCCTGATTTTCTATGGATGGAAGATCAGGCGCACCACCATCCCATACAGGGTTTCCCCCACCGATGTGGCTCCCACCATTGCCTCTTTCCTGGAGATTTCAATGCCCGACAATGCCAGCGGAGTGGTTATTCAGGATCTGGTAAGATAGGCTGCCCGGCAAAGTTATGTGCCGGCTGCGTAGTTAACTGTTGATTTTATTTCTGAGACTGCAGAACTCCCTGATCAGGTGAGGTTCGGTTTCCAGGACCGTTCCCACCACGATCATGTCGGCACCGGCCCTGTAGATTGCTTCTGCTTTTTCAGTTGTATTGATGCCTCCACCCACGATCAGGGGAAGAGAGATCTTTTTCCGGACGGCGGAGATCATATCCAGCCCCACTGATTGGTCGGCACCGCTTCCGGCTTCCAGGTAGATGGTCCTCATCCCGAGCATTTCCCCCGCCATGGCTGTGGCTACGGCCAGTTCCGGTTTCCGGGCGGGGATGGGCCGGGTGTTGCTCATGTATTCCACCGAAGTGGACCTTCCGTTCTCAATCAGAATGTAGCCGGTGGGGATCACTTCAATGCCGGAACAGTCCAGGTGGGGTGCTGCCAGTACGTGGTTACCGATCAGGAATTCGGAATTCCTTCCCGAGATCAGAGAAAGAAACAAAATGCCGTCGGCCTGGTCTGAAAGCTGCATCACATTGCCCGGAAAGAGAAAGACCGGCAGG
The DNA here is from genome assembly GCA_043797815.1 of Bacteroidota bacterium. GTDB lineage: Bacteria > Bacteroidota > Bacteroidia > Bacteroidales. The sequence goes on along the minus strand of JAZDPG010000001.1, from coordinate 22,446 downwards.
TGGGTTCCAAGTTTCAGGGTAGTGATCGTCAGATCGATGGGATTGAACAGGATGCTTCCGCCCACCAGCAACAGGTCAGGAGGATCCTGGTTGATAAACCCGATAAGCTCCTCCAGGGCGTCATCGTCATAGCTGTCCGGGTCCACCAAAAGAGCAAATCGTTTTTTGCTTCTGTCGTTTAACTTATCGTAGAAACTGTTCATTCCTTCACGCACCATACCAGTGCATAGTTATCGTGTTGCAGGTATTCAAGTTCTAAATTCTCCTCACCGCTTCCATTCAGTACCTGACCCTTCATAAACCCGTGTTCTTCAGGGATGAACGGGGCAATGGTAAGTCCGTCGCGGAAGTTGATATCCTGTTTGTCAAGGATCTTGTACATGGCCTCCTTGGCACACCAGTGCAGGTAAAGATGGAACTTCTTCATCTCAATGTCGGAGGTAATACTCTCCTTTTCATTGATGAATTTATCGGCCACCTTGCTGATTTTACCCGACATGAATTCCAGATCGATACCGACCCGTTTATCCTTGCTGATCAACACTGCTGTCAGGTTGTTGGAATGGGAAATGCTGATGTTATGCGAATTCCCCCTTACAAAGGGTTTGTTCTCCGCATTGTAGACAATCCTTGTATCCTTCCCAAGCATGGTTTTCACCAACGCGCGAACACTGAGCCACTCCACTTTCCTGCTTATGTTCTTGAAGCTGTCAAGCTTTGCTTTCTCCACTGTGGCCAGGTCCACCATGCGGTACAGGGTATCGTAATCCTCAGTAATCTCCCATACGCCAAGATGGCAGTCAGGCAATATTTCTGTTTTCAAAAATACTCCCACAATGGATCAAAGTTATTTAAATTTGATTAATACTTCCATTCCGTGGTTTCAATGAGGTGGATGATGTCCTTCCGGATAAAGTCAATCACCGGTTTCAGAGAGTCCTGGTTTGGGGCACAGTTGAAATAGAGCGACCCCCGGAGGAAATGGGTTGTGCTGTCCGTTATAAAAAACTGGACCGCAGATGCCACATCCCCCGTCAGGTCATACACCATTCCAAAGCGGTGATTCTCCCGGTCCGTGAAAGGTGTCTCAGAGATCCCGTCGGCTTTCACGGTGTGTTTGTATGCCAGGGTACGGCAATCTGTAATGTAATCCCCCAGGTTGTCCGACACCGGTTTATAACTCAGGTGGATCGTTCCGTTCAGCCCGGGATCCACAAGGTTTACCCAGCCTGGTTCTGCGCCCCGGCTCAGGTCCTGTTCCACCCGGGTGTATACCGGGATCTCAAACCGGTAATGTTCCAGGCTGTCATAAACCCGGTAAATTTTTTCGGGATAATCAATCCGCACATACCCCGATGGTTTGGGTGTATAGCTGCTTTGGCAGGAGAGCAGCAAAACGGCCGGGAACCATATGAAATATCTGGGGGACATGTTAAGGGTTTAAGGGGTTAAGGGTTTAAGGGGTTAAGGGTTATTGGGGGTCTTTCAGATGGACCTTGATTTCCTTGATGCGGCGTTTGTCCATGGAAAGCACGGTGAACTCCACATTTTTACAACGGACCGTATCATTCACCCGCGGAAAGCCTCCCTTCAGTTCGAGGATCAGCCCGGCGATGGTTTCCGCATCTCCCTTCACACTGTCAAACAATTCATCATCCAGTTCGGTGATTTTATAAAAATCATTCAACAGGGTTTTGCCTTTGAATATGGTAGTCCGGGCATCGATCTTTTGGTACAACTCCTCCGTTTCGTCCGATTCATCGGTGATCTCACCCACCACCTCCTCCAGGATATCTTCCATGGTCACAATTCCTTCGGTCCCCCCGTATTCATCCACCACAATGGCCAGGTGGATCTTTCTTTCCTGGAACTCCTTGAGCAGGTCATTGATCTTCTTGGTCACGGGAACATAAAAGGGTTCCCTGATCAGTTTCTGCCATGGAAAGTCATTCTCTTCATGAATGTGCGGTAACAGGTCCTTAACATAGAGGATCCCTTTCAGGTTGTCCGAAGTCTCCTCGTACACCGGGATCCTGGAAAAGCCCGATTCGATGATCACCCTGATCAGCTGCTTCAGGTCGATGGTGATATCCACTGCGACCACATCGGTTCGGGGCTTCATGATTTCGGAGGCCTCGAGGTTGCTGAAACGCACAATGCCCTCGAGCATATCCTTCTCCCCCTGCACCACCCCGGTGGTCAGGTCCAGCGCCTCGGAAAGGTCATCCATGGAAACGTTCTGTCCCTTTTTCACCAGCCTCCGGTTCACCAGACCGGTGGATTTAAGCAGGATGAAGATCAGCGGCTGAAAGACCCTTTCAAGCACCACAAGAGGGATGGCCATCCACAGTGCAAATTTGGGTGCAAACCGGTTGGCGTATATCTTGGGCATGATCTCCCCGAAAATCAGCAGAAGGAAGGTAATCACGACCACCTGGATTACAAATCCCAGAACCGGGCTGTCAGCAAAATTGAAGATGGTCCCGGTTACAAAGGTTGCAATGATCACGATCCCCACGTTGATAAAATTGTTGGCGATCAGGATGGTGGCCAGCAGGCGCTCCGGTTTTTCCAGTAGCCTGAGGGCCAGCCGCGATTTGCGGGAAGAATGATTTTTCAGGGTGCTGATCTGCAGAGGGGTCATGCTGAAATACGCGACCTCCGATCCGGAAATCATGGCTGAACAGAAGAGCAGTACAAACACCACCACCATTCCTATCATGGCGCCGGGGGTCAGAGGCATAAGTACTGTCTGGTGCATTTCCATCGAATCAGAAGGGGAGGTCGTCGGGACCGTCGTCACCTCCGTCAAAGGGCTCTTCTTCACTGGAAGGCAAACCCTGAGCGGGGGTCCGGGTTTGTCCACCCTGTGGAGCCTGGCCTGACTGGCTTCCCTGTGGAGCCTGGCCTGACTGGCTTCCCTGGAAACCCTGGCCTGACTGGCTTTCCGCATCATCCGGGCGTTTGCCCAGCAACTGCATCTGATCTCCAACGATCTCGGTGATGTACTTCTTGTTCCCATCGGCATCATCATAGGAGCGGGTCTTGATCCGCCCTTCGATATAAACCTGGGTGCCCTTCTTTACATATTTCTCAGCCACCTGTGCCAGTCCCCGCCAGAGGACCACATTGTGCCACTCCGTGTTGGAGACGCGTTCACCGCTTTTGTTTTTGTAAGTTTCGCTGGTAGCCAGTGGAAATTTTGTAAAGGCAGTGGATTCGTCAAGATACCTGGTCTCCGGGTCTTTTCCCACATTCCCAACCAGGATTACTTTGTTTACAGACATAGATTGTGTTCATTATTGCGGTTTACAAGATACGAAAATTTGGATGATTCCATGTAACGGTGGATCAGACGGGGGACCGGGTAATTCTCCAGCTCTTCCAGCGGGATTACGATCCATTTTGCCGGCAGGGGATGGGGCAGTTTCTTCATTCTCACATGGATAAACCGGGCATGGATGGTCCTGTGCGTGAGCTGGTGCCGGATGGATTCTGAGATCTGTTCCACCCGGATGTCGGTTCCGGCAGGAGTGTCTTGTGTTTCAATGCCCAGCACTTCATCCAGCCTGATCCCCGTGAGCTGCATTTCATCCAGCAGATTGCCGGTCTCAACCAGGGGGAACTGGTAGAGCGACTTCCAGATGTCATTGCCATCCCGCCTGGTCAGTATGGTTACGCCGTCACACACACAAATGTAGAAGTACATCCACCGCTCTGCAGGCCTCTTTCCGGAGTTTTTTACCGGCAGGTTCTCCACCCGGCCTGAGAGCCTTGCCACGCAACGGGTCTCCAGCGGACACTCCCCGCAGACCGGTGAGACCGGTACACACTGAAGTGCTCCGAATTCCATCATGGCCTGGTTGTGGGTGCCGGGATCGGTGCATGCCTCTTTCATCAGCCTGTCAGCCAGGGAGGTGATAATCCTGCTTCCGGTGCTGCTGTTGATGGCCTCCTCCACCCCGCAGAGGCGGGCGATCACGCGGGACACATTGCCGTCCACCACAGCATACGGCTCACCGAAACAGATGGATGCAATGGCCGAGGCTGTATAGGTCCCCACCCCCTTCAGTTTCAGGAGCTCTTTGTAAGAGCCGGGGAAGGTGCCCCCCATCTTTCCCACAATGTCTTTGGCTGACTGGTGAAGGTTCCTTGCCCGGGAGTAGTAACCAAGTCCCTGCCATAATTTCAGGACTTCATCTTCACCTGCGGCAGCCAGCGTCTCCACATCGGGGAATGCTTCCATAAACTTTATATAGTAGCCGAGACCCTGGAAAATGCGTGTTTGCTGAAGGATTACTTCGGAAATCCAGATGCAATAAGGATCACTTGTAAGGCGCCAGGGAAGTTCCCTCCTGTTTTTTTTATACCACTCAAGGATAATTCCGCTAAAATTCATTACCTTCGCCGCCGTTTAGATGATAATGCACTTATATTTAGCGCACTAAAATAAAAATTAATTGAATTCGATTTCATATTCACGCAAAAGTATTTATATTTGCAAATCCATCAGAATAAACTATTGTAAATCATTGATAATTAAAGTTTTTTAAAATGACTAAAGCAGATATCGTAAACGAGATTTCCAAAAACACGGGAATAGAAAAGGTAACTGTTCAAAAGACAGTTGAAGCATTCATGGAGACAGTAAAAGACTCACTCAGCAGCAACAAAAATGTTTACCTGAGGGGCTTTGGAAGTTTCATCGTGAAGAAAAGGGCAAAGAAAACAGCCCGTAACATTTCAAAGAATTCGACCATCATCATTCCCGAACATTCTATTCCTGCTTTCAAGCCAGCAAAAACTTTTGTTAGCAAAGTAAAGACAAACGTGAAGTAAAGTATTTCAAGTTATGCCGAGCGGAAAGAAACGTAAAAGACACAAGATGGCTACCCACAAACGCAAAAAGCGTTTGAGGAAGAACAGGCACAAGAAGCGGAAATAGAACATATTTCTCTTTAAAGATTTAAACCTAAAGCACCGCTCCCGGTCTTTAGGTTTATTTCTGTATGGTAATGGCTCTTCCGGCTGATTGCAGCGGAAATAGGCCTTGGAACCCTGAAGAGCCAACTTAATCATTAATCCGGATCAGGAACCGGCTAAGCCGGTCCCAAAACCTGGATTGAATTTATAGATCCTTAAACGGATTTAGCTTAATCTTCGTAAATGCGGACATTGTGAGCAGTGAACTGGTAATCAACTCAACCAAAGAAAGGGTTTCGATTGCCTTACTTGAAGATGGAAAGCTCGTTGAATTAAACCAATCATCACTTCAGCAGCAGTTTTCAGTCGGGGAGATCTACCTGGCCAAAGTCAAAAAGATCATGCCCGGATTAAATGCTGCTTTCATTGATGTAGGATATGAGAAGGATGCATTCCTTCACTACCTGGACCTGGGTCCACAGTTCAGTTCACTGAACAAGTACCTGGCAACCGCCATATCGAAGAAGGGCAGGCCGGTGCCAGTCACCAGGTTTAACCGTCTTCCTGATATCAATAAACACGGTAAGATCAACGACGTCCTCAAGCAGGGGCAGTATATCCTTGTACAGATTGCGAAGGAACCCATATCAACAAAGGGTCCCAGACTGACATCCGAGATCTCTATCCCGGGAAGGAATATCGTATTAATGCCCTTCGCGGACAAGATCTCCGTATCCTCAAAAATCTCTTCCCAGGAAGAAAAAGACCGGCTGAAGAATCTGCTTCAGGCCATCCGTCCCCAGAATTTCGGGATCATCGTCAGAACTGTTGCCGAGGGAAAAATGGTGGCGGAACTGGATGCCGAACTTCGCACCCTGGTGAAAAAGTGGGAACAGGCCTTCGAGCGACTGCCTGTCCGTAATGTACCCAAACTGGTGATCAGCGAACTGAGCCGCGAAGCTGCGGTGGTTCGTGACCACCTGAACAGGAATTTTGACGGAGTACACATCAGCGATGAGGGTGTGTTCAATGAGGTAAGGGATTACATCCGCGCAGTGGCTCCCGAAAAAGAGAAGATCGTTAAACTCTATAGCGGGAAAGAATCCATCTTTGACCGGATGGGCATCGAGAAGCAGATCAAGGCATCCTTCGGGAAAACCATCTCCTTCAAACACGGAGCCTACCTGATCATCGAGCATACAGAGGCCCTTCATGTGATCGATGTGAACAGCGGAAACCGGTCCAAGTCGTCCAGCGACCAGGAGAGCAATGCCATTGATGTGAACATGGCAGCTGCCGAGGAGATTGCCCGCCAGCTCCGCCTTCGCGATATGGGCGGAATCATCGTGGTGGACTTCATCGACATGCACCGGAACGAACACAGGCAGATGTTGTATGACCGGATGAAGGAAGTCATGTCGGCCGACAAGACCAAGCACAACATTCTTCCCCTGAGTAAATTCGGCCTGATGCAGATCACACGCCAGCGTGTGCGTCCCGAGATGCATATCGAAACAGCCGAGACCTGTCCTACCTGCAAGGGAACCGGACAGGTTCAACCGCCCATTGTCTACCCGGAACTGGTCAAACACGAGCTTTCGGTGCTGATCCAGGAACACAAGCTTGCAAAGGCAGCACTGCACATGCACCCCTTCGTGACCAGTTACCTGAAGAAAGGATTCAACTCGGAAGAGAAGAAGTGGCGGCGTGAACTTGGATGCAAAGTGAAGATCCAGTCGGATGATTCACTCCACTTCCTTGAGTACAGGGTTTACAACGAAGAGGGTGTGGAACTTCACCGACAGAACAAATAATTGTAAGATCTCAGGTTCATTTACGACCAAGCTGTATCGTTTCACTGATCATAAAGAAAAATGTACAGAATCTTAGCAATTACGGGCCTGGCCCTGATCATATTTTTCAACGGCAATGCACAGATTGCCGATCCCGTGAAGTGGAGCTTTTCCCATGTGAAAACCGGGGATATGGAGGCGGAACTGGTATTCAAGGCCACCATCGAAATGCCGTGGCACCTCTATTCGGCCTACCTGCCCGAAGACGGCCCCATCGCTACAAAACCATACTACAATGAATCGGACGCTTACACGCTGGTGGACGGGATCGTGGAGGTAACCAAGCCCAAAAGGAAATTTGACGAAGGATTTAAAATGGAACTGGGTACCATTTCGGACCGTGCCGAACTGCGCCAGAAGGTCCGGTTCTCGAGACCGGGCACCCATACCATTACGGGCGAAATCGAATTCCAGGTCTGCGACGATGCCACCTGCCTTCCTCCCAAGCTGGTGGAGTTCGCATTTACCATTCAGGCGGGAGCTAAAACGGATGGAACTGCCGCCAGGGCCGAGAGCGAGCCTGCCGCCAGGGCTGAGAGCGAGCCTGCCGCCAGGGCTGAGGGCGGAGCTGTTGAAGAGGCCGCTCCGTCTCTGGCCGGACTGATCAGCCAGGAGGGAGCAGGGGAAGAGGACGAGATCCAAATGGCGGAAGCCGCTCTGACTACCGATCCTACCGGATCGACTGCGGTGGCAGGTGTTCCTGCCCTGGAGGATGAAAGTTCACTGTGGCGCTTTTTCTGGCTGGCCTTCGGACTGGGCCTCCTGGCGCTGCTGACCCCCTGTGTGTTCCCCATGATCCCCATGACCGTCAGCTTCTTTATGCAGGGGAGTGCAAGCAAGGCCCGGGGCGTGTTCAGGGGACTGGTGTTCGGCATCTCGATCATGGCCATCTACACCCTGCTGGGAGTGATCGTAAGTGTCTCCAACGTGGGCCCCAATGCAGCCAACGCACTGAGTACGCACTGGATTCCCAACCTGATCTTTTTTGCCCTGTTTATCGTTTTTGCCTTCTCATTTTTCGGGATGTTCGAACTGGTCCTTCCCTCCAGCTGGTCCAACAAAGCCGACAGCCAGGTGGACAAGGGCGGACTGGGTGGGGTCTTTTTCCTGGCGCTGACCACCGTGCTGGTTTCTTTCTCCTGCACCGGCCCCATCGTGGGGGCACTGCTGGTGGAGGCTGCCGGCGGACTGGCACTGAAGCCGATCCTGGGGATGTTCGGGTTCGGCCTGGCTTTTGCCATTCCCTTTACCCTGTTTGCCGTATTCCCGTCCTGGCTGAAAGGGCTGCCCAGGTCAGGCGGCTGGCTCAACTCGGTGAAAGTGGTACTGGGCTTTATTGTTTTGGCCTTCAGCATGAAGTTCCTGCTGGCCCTGGATCCGTCCAACAGGATCCTGACCCGCGAACTCTACCTGGCCGTCTGGATCGTGCTTTTCTTTATGCTGGGCATGTACCTCCTGGGCAAGATCAAATTTGCGCACGACAGCGACCTGCCCCATGTCTCTGTTCCCCGGCTCCTGCTGAGTGTGGCCTCCTTTACCTTTGTGGTTTACCTGTTTATTGGATTGTTCGGGTACGAACTGAAAACCATTTCGCCCCTGCTGCCTCCCAAGTCACCCAACGGGCTCGACCTGACCCGGCAGGCGGTGTACAGCAACGGACCCGCTGCCGCTGCCGCTGCCGCTGTTCCACAGGAGTGCACCCCGGTGAAATATGCGGATCTGTTTCACATGCCCTTCGGGCTGAAGGGATTCTATGACCTTGAAGAAGGGCTGGCCTGTGCCAGGGCTTCCGGGAAACCTGTGCTGATCGATTTCAAGGGACATTTCTGCAGCAACTGCAAAAAGATGGAGGCAGCGGTCTGGTCCGATCCGGAAGTTTTAAGCACCCTGCGCAAGGACTTTGTGATCGTGGGCCTCTACACCGACGACCGCACCAAACTCGCTGAGGAGGAATGGTATACCTCCAGGGTGGACGGCAAAGTGAAGAAAACCATCGGTCAGCAGAACATCGACTTCGAAATAGAAAATTTCCAGACCAATACCATCCCCCTCTATGTGATCATGGATGCGGACGGCAAGGTGGTGGGCGAGCCCAAAGGCACCGATCTGGATGTGCAATCCTACCTTGGCTGGCTGAAAAGCGCCCTTTGAGGCCCTCCTTAGGAACAGCTCCCGCGACCTACCCAGGAAAGAAGAAGTACATTTTTTTGGTGGGGGGGGGTAGCTGCGCGCAGTCAGTGGTGATTCTATCAAAACATACTATCCAATGCAGCATCCAATGATCGTATCAAATGATAGCATCACCTATGGAAGGAACAAGCAACCCCCCCCAAAGAAAGAGCCAGGCGATGCGGGGACTCACAACCGATGCCTGGCTCTATCGTTCGCGAAGCGAACTACTATCCTTTATCTGCCAACGAAGTTTGCATCCTATCCGGAGGTTTCTCCTGAAACTTCCTCAGAAACTTCCTCAGAAACTTCCTCAGGAACTTCCTCAGGAACTCCCTTTGGAACTCCCTTTGGAACTCCCTCAGAAACTCCCAAACTTAAACCTTACTCCGGTACTCCAGCCATGAAGTGCATGAGGACCCACGTGGTATGGTGAGCTTTCGCCCAGCCCATACATGGGTTTCATCTCCAGATCGGTGGTCCACCGGTAGGTCCCGAACAGGGAGAGCCTGAAGAACCGGACCAGGTTGAACTCCAGTTCCACACCCGCTTCAGCGATGAAGAACACAGCATACTCACCGAAAGTGGGATCAAGATTGTCATAATCCCACGGGTCTGAGTTGGTTGCATAGGAAGCTACTCCACCTCCACCGATGACAATGGGAAGGGCAATGTGAACCGGAAGCCAACCCAGGATTATGGGTTCCATCACCAGACCGCCATATCCGCCCGACAGGGCATAATAATCGGTACCCACTGTTGTGAAATCGCTGGTAAAACCCGTTCCGGCAATTCCAAGGCCGAAACCGTGACCCATGACCCATTCGGCGTGGGCCCCGATCTGGAGGGAGGGCAGGTTGTTGATCTCGGTGTATCCAATGGAAATCGCTCCGTAGCCTCCGCCGCCCCCTTTCATCAGGGTCTGTATCTCTCTGTACTGTGGCCTGCTTTTATGCTCAGGCTCCTGCATCTCAGGCTCCTGCATCTCAGGCTCCTGCATCTCAGCTTCCTGCATCTCAGCTTCCTGCATCTCAGCTTCCTGCATCTCAAGCTCCTGGATATCAGGCTCCTGGATATCCGGCTCCTGAATCTCCGGCTCCTGAATCTCCTCCCAGGCTCCCGGCTCATCACTTTCGAACACCACCGTTTCCGTCTCTGCGGATTCGCCCAGGGCCTCTTCAATGGCCTGTTCAACCTGCTGTTCATCTGTTGCCTCTCCTGCCAGGGCCTCTCCTGCCAGGGCCTCTCCTGCCAGTGCCTCTTCAATGGCCTGTTCAACCTGCTGTTCTGTTATTTCTGATGGTTCACCCTCCTGGGCAAACAGCGGCGAAACAGCCATCGCCATCAGTACCATCCACATTGTTAACTTTTTCATTGTTCAGTATGTATTTAAAATTTAAATCTGGCATGTATTCCAAAATCCCAGAGATTGATCCCGAAAATTTGCCTCAGGGAGATCTCCATAAAGGGTTGATAGCTGATCCCGAAACTCATGGGGACCGTTTCCAGCGAATAATCAATTCCGATATATCCGTCCATCCCAACCACGGGGGTGAAAAGGTTCTGACCGTAATAGATTTCTTTATAGAATATGCGATAACTGTCAGTAAAATAGAAGCCTGCGTGGACGCCCATTCCGTAAATGAATTCCCAGTTGCCGTGCTTGTCCATGCCCATTTCCATGTGGTTCTGCCTGAGCATGGTAAACATGCCTCCCTGGTTGCGGTAGCACAATTGACCCTCATAGGAGAGATCCCCCTGGATGTTCACCCGGAATGTCAGTCCCGAAGTGTATCCCGTACGTATGCCGATCTCTCTGGGATAGAACTGAGAAAAAGCACTGGCGGAGATACCCAGTAATATCATGGTGATGATCTTTTTCATGGCCGTGCTATTTCATTGAAAGGTTGATGTAACATTTCTGCAGGGCATCAATAGCCACCTTGCCTTCCGGATTCCTGCCTCCCTTTGTTCCGATGGTGCGGAAGTGTTCATCACCATCAAACGACTTCTCCGAGCTTACCTGTTCAACGGGAAGTTTGAGCACTGTTTTTTCATGGTGCAGGATATCAAAAGCATAGGAGCCATTCTTGTCAAAATAGAGGGAAATATCTGTGTATTCGGACTCCACATAGATTTTGCTGAACCGGGAGAACACATGCTCGATGGTCAGCTTTCCGTATTTCATGTGCACATCGCTCTCCCTCAGAAAGTCGTTGATCCATACCTGAGTGAAGTTGCTGTTCCCGTAAAAATATTCCACACGCTGAAAGTACAGGTTGTCGCGCCGGGAGTTGATCTTCAGCACATTCACACTGTCTGCCTGCAGCTTGGAGGATTTGCTAGTGAGGTCCAGCTGACCTGCATCTCCCAGTTCGATTTCCGAATAGGAGAGGTTCAGGGTACCGGACCCGAGGGATTTGATCATTCCGTTGGCAAAACTGAGGCTCATGTTCGAGACCCCGTCCAGCTGGCTGGCCTTCAGGACCCCGTTGGAAAGTTCAATATCCACACTCCCCTGGAGGTTGTCCAGATAGATATCCCCGAACTTGTTGTTCAGCACCAGGTCCAGGTAGGCCGGGATATACAAGGTATAGTTGATTTCCACATGCTTGTTGGAACCTGACAGGGTATTCGAAATGGATTTCAGCTCAGAGGAGATCCGCCCGCTTTCGCTCTTGAATTTCGTTTTGGCAAGGATATATTTGCTGGTCCGCGTAAAATCGATACTGATGTCATCCTTGAGTTTCCTCAGCCTGGAGGCACTCGATTCGGTCAGACTAATATCCACCTCCATGGCCACAGAGTCTTTGTTCCATGTGACCACCTGGATCGTGCCATATTTGTTCTGAACCTCCACGGTGGTCTCCCTCGATACCGGATACTGCTTTCTCACATTGAGCTTGGCGGACAGGTCCTGTGCAGAGACTCCGGTCCCCCAAAGCAATGCAAGTACCACCAGCCAAAATGCCGGCGTGGGCAGCAGCCCGGCGGATCTAAAGAGAATACGATTCATCGTTTTCATCATCTTGATTCTCCTTTTCTTTTAATTGGTTTAGCAGATCTTCCAGAATCTCCAGTTTTACCCTGTAATTCAGGATCATTGCTTCGATCACTTCGGGATTTGATACATTGTCCTTCAGGTCCTCCTTCAAATCTTCATAGACCGCGTCCAGTTCATCCAGGTCTGCCGTCAGCATCTCATCGGCCACAGGATCTTTTGCCAGGAAAGGACGAAGTTCTTCGTACCGCTGTGCCACCATCCGGGTGTAGTACTGTTCCGTCTCCCGGATCTCCGTGTAAAGCTGATCGCTGTAAAGGTCGGCTTCGCTTTGTCCCCCCGTGAGGAACCATATGCCGGCCGATGATCCTGCAAAGATTACGGCAATGGCTGCTGCCACCCTGATCCAGCGCATGGGCTTACGCTCCTTCACCACAGGCGCACCCGTCAGAGGCACGCGGGCAGGATTGATCTTCAACCATACGGACGGATCCGGCTGGTGGAGGTCAAACTGCTCCCTGTGCTGCTTCACAAAATCTTCTAGTCTGTCACTCATGGCTCTGTAAAATTTCCTTAATTTTCTGTTTGGCTCTTAAAAACTGGCTTTTCGAGGTTGATTCGGTGATCCCCAGAATCTCCGAAATCTCTGCATGGTCATACCCCTCGATCAAATAGAGAGAGAATACAATCCTGTAACCCTGGGGCAATTTTTCCATTGCCTTCATCACGCTCTCTGCCTTGAATTTGATTTCCGCATAATCCACGAAATCATCTTCCGGCAGCGGATCGTCGTACTGGTCTGTATAAACCAGGTCCACCCTTCTCTTTTTAAGGTGGTTGATACAGGTATTCACAACGATGCGCTTCAACCATGCCCCGAAGGACGATTCAAACCTGAAAGAACCCAGTTTACTGAAAGCATAGGAAAACGACTCCTGGAGCATATCCTCCGCCTCCTCCTGCAAGTTGGTCATCCTCAGGCAGATGTTATACATGGCCCTGGAATAAAGACTGTATAACTGGTACTGTGCCCGAACATCACCTTTCATGCACGATTCGATCACATCCCTGTGTATGTCCTCGTATTTTGTCGTCAAAGTATTACGCTTTCAATGGGAAAGACAAGTTAAATAAACTCAGGTTGCACGCAACACAGCATTCGTTATCAATCAGTAAAATACTTGACCGGCAGATCCTGTTTTCGTACCTTCAGCATGGATCCCAATATTTGTTGTCATGAATCGGATTGTATTTATTATTTGCCTCATCTCTTTTTCAAACCTTCCTGTGGAAGGCCGGGCGGTTCAGGAGGCCGTTCTTGATGCTGAGATCTTTTACAGCTGGGACAATAAACTCAACAAGTGGATCCCCGGGGACCGGACCACGTACCGGTATGACAGTGTGGGGAATGCCATTGAATCAGCCATGTATACATGGAATGAGGATGGCGGGCAGGGCTTCTGGAACGGACTGAGGCGGTACCTGTACGGCCTGGATTCATTGGGAAACGTGGAATCGGAAAAGGGGTTCAGCTGGGATGAGCTATCGGGCGACTGGTCCCCGGGGGGCCAGGTGTGTTCAGAAGAGGCCTCTGAATGCGAGGAACTCCCTGCCCTTTTAACGACCCGCCGCGATACCAGCGGAGAGATCATAGCGGAGGAGATGTACCGCTGGAATGCCATGGATCAACAATTTGTCATGTACCAGCGTACTACCCTTTCCATGGATGACCAGGGAAGGTACATTGAATATTCCGCCATGGAACTGGATACTGCCGGGGATACCTGGATTGTAACATTCCATGCGGAGCTCTTCTATGATTCTCTTGGCAACAGGTCGGGCATAGAGCGTTACAGCTGGAACCCAACAAGCGAAGCGCTGCTGCCGGTGGACAGCATCCTGCTCAGTTATGATTCCCTGGGCAATCAAACTGAACAACTCATCTATGTGCCGGAGGACAATACCGGGCAGTGGGTTCCGTCCGAATGGTACCAAATGGAATACGATGGCATGGGGAATCAGGTGATGGTTGCGGATTATCTCTGGGATGCCGGTATCCCCGGATGGGGTCTGTCATTCAGGCTGGTATACACCTATGACTCACTGGGGAACAATACGGAATATATCTATTATGTGATAGACGGGATAAGCGGCAGGGAGGGTCCCGATTGGCGATCGGTGAATACCTGGGACTCAGCAGGGAACCTGGTCGAATCAACCGGCTATTACTGGAACCCGAGGATTGCTTACTGGAGCAGGTATTCGCGTGAAACCGCGAGCTATGATTCGACCGGGTATAATACGGCTTCCATGAGTTATTCCTGGGACAACAACATCAATGACTGGAAGACGGACGCGGGGAACAGAAAAGAGCGAATCTTTGATTCCCGGGGGAACGTGGTTGAGGAAACCAGCCTGTACTGGGATACCAGACAGAACGGGTGGATCAATGAGTGGAGAATGGAGAGCTACTGGTCCACCGACCTGTTGAGGGAACAGACCTTTTATATGGAGGAGAATATGCCGGAGGGTAGCGACCTGGGCCCCATTATCATCGGAAGCGCCTACCAGGGGGAAGAGATCGTTTTATCTCTGGATCCCGGCAGTGATGGCCTGTCGGGCAGTGATGGCCTGTTTGTTATTGATACAATCCCCGGGGGTTTTAACCTGCTGCAGACAGCTCCCCTGGATTTCGAGGCTCAGCAGGTCCGCTACCTCTCCGTGGCAGGCCGCATGGAGAATGGCGGGGAAACGGTAAGGGACACTGCAGTGTTCTCTGTTTTTGTCCGGAATGTGAATGACAATGCTCCCATGGTCAGAGATACAAGCTTCTCTGTTGCCGAGGATCTGGCCGGTGCAAAAAACCTGGGCAAGGTACCCTTTGCCGATGCAGACGGTGATCTGGATCTGATGAAGTATTCCATTGTCTCCGGGAACAACCAGGAGATTTTCAGGGTTGCCTATACCGGGTCTGTGATCCTTCAGAGGTATGATTCCATCGATTATGAGAAACAGGTTACCTACCAGCTCACCATCCGGGTTTCCGACGGCCTTTTCTTCGATGAGGGAACCGTAACGGTCCTGATCCTCGATGTGGAGGAACCACTAGCCGTTGTCCCGGCGGTGGCAGAGGATTTCAGGCTCTATCCAAATCCCGCATCGGAGACCGTCAGGCTGTCGTGCCCCGACGGCGAGTATGCGGTGGCGATCACCTCCGCCAACGGGACCCTTCTGCGCCGGTGGAAATTCTCAGGCGCCACAGAGCTGATGGATATCTCCACTTTCAGGGCAGGGATCTATTTTTTGACCATTGCCTCAGAAGAACAGGTTGTTACGAAAAAGATGATCAGGTTCTGATCATTCTGCTTTTGCAAGCACCCGGGTGATCTCTCCCATAAAGAAGCGGTGGAAGTCGTTTTTCGGATAGTTCTTTCTGGCGATTTCGGGCAGAAGGAAATTCTTTTTCTTCAGATCGTCCACGTAGATCTTGCGGCATTCCAGCACCAGGCGGGCCTCGTCAAAGAATACATTTCCTTTTCCGGTGGCCAGGGGGGTCAGTCCCGTTTCGGCCGCTTTGTCAAAGTCACGGCCCGAATGCGTGCCGCAGTACTGCAGTGCGGTGCGGTGGCTGTCGGTGAAAAAGGAGAGGGTGTAATCCTCGAAGCGGTTGATGAATCCGAATGTATGGCGTTGCGGACGTACCCAGGCAATGGCCACGGGCAGGTTCCACATGATCCCCATGTGCCCCCAGCTGGCCGTCATGGTGTTGTAATCCTCCATTGTACCGGCAGTCACAAGCATCCAGTCCTTGTCCAGCATCTTAAATACATTGTCAGTAATGTCGGTGGGTCTGATTTCTTCGAATTGTTGCATAGCTACCGATCTGAAATTCGACAGAAATATAAGAAGAATCGGCCTGAATCATTTGTGTAACCAGGAATTGTATTAATTTTCAGTAACAGGAACAGATCTTGATCAAACTCCGGACCATATTTAAAAGTCCCTATCACCGGCTCACTGAGAAGAGGCGACGAGTGGCCTTTGCGTTGGCTGATTCAGGATTTGTATGGTTCTTTTTATTTGTATTTGGTGTCTTTGAATTCAATTATTTCAGTCCGGCAAAACGTTTTCTCCTTGCCGGTGTTTATTCGCTGGCCTGCTTCATGGCCATGTCCATACACTTTTTCATGATCCAGGATTATCTGATCAAACAGCTGACCATTGGAAATACCATTCTGTTGATCTGCAGCATGGTGGTTGCCATAGGGACTTTCAATTTCTGCCTTACCACACTGTTGTTTCAATGGGAACCTTTCAGCCTGGCGGTTTTACTGAAAAACCAGACCCATGTCCTGGCCATTGGTACCATCGTTGCACCTTTCCTCATCCTCATACATCACAACTACCTGTTGAAAAGAAAGGCAGGGATCAGGAGCCCTTCCGGTCCGTTTGTCCCGGACATGGTCCTTACGCTCCGCTCTCAATACGGGAAGGAAAAACTTGTAGTGGATGTGGAAGATCTGCTCTTTATCCAGGCTGCCGACAACTACATCGATGTTTACTATCAAAACGGGACCTCCGTCAAACGCCAGCTCCTCAGGAATACCCTGGGAGCCATCGCCGATGAACTGGATCATCCCATGCTCATGCGCTGCCACAGAAGCTATCTTGTGAACCTGCAACACATCAGACCAAGGCGTCCGTTACGGAAAGAACTTAGAATAGAATCCGGGGGAACAAGCTATACCATTCCTGTGTCCAGGACCTACAGGGAGGAGCTTGCCCTGGCGGTTGAAAGGTTTTACTGACCATGCCATTCACCCCTCTTTGGTTCATTCGTCCCTAATTTTTTTCGATAAGATCCCAAATTCAATACTTTCAGATTTCCTTTATACCCAAGCACCGAATAGTCATGAAAAAGAAATACGAAATCCTCTTTGCTGTTATCCTTCTCTCATCCTTTCAGTGGCTCTTTTCGCAGGATACGGAAATAAAATACAGCATCGGAGTCTCTGCAGGTCATCTTTTTCTGGCAGGAAGTTTCAACGGTAAAAGCTATTTTGAAACCGATGAGAGTATTTTGCTGGTTCCGAAGATTGAGAGCTCCTTTGGAATGGGAGGAGTTTTGGGAGTTGCCTTCGGGGGTGGGGCCCTGGAAACCGGATATTTCCGGTACCGGAGCGATTACACAACCATGGAGGCCGGTTATACGGGTCATTGTACCACCCACCTGATCCGGATCATCGGGATTAACAAGTATTTCAAGGCTTATGCAGATCGCAGGGTCAGTCCATACATGGACTTTGAGATGGCACTTTCTTATTCGGTATTTGACAAAATCGCTTACCCCATCGGACAGGTTCAGGACCCCGGACCGGCCACATACGGTACGCTTATCCTGGGGATGGGAGCGGGAACCCTGGTGAGGTTTTCGGAGCGGCTGGCTCTGGATATTAAAATTCTACCCGAATACTCCATGGGAACCGATATCCGTGTGAAGGGGCAGGACCGCTACTCCATCACCAAATTTGGAAATTTTCTGATGCACACTACCTTTGGACTGAAATACTTTTCCAAACCCAGATAGAGATGAGAACCCTTTGGATCGTCCTTGCCCCCCTTTTTATCTGTCAGATGGCCTTCGCACAGCAGGAGGAGGAAACCATTACCAAAAACAACATCTTTCTGTTGCTCAATAATCATCTTGAAAAAAGAGGAACCGAACGTTACTATACCTCCAATCCGGATGCGGCTATCGGCTATGAGCGTGATCTGTTTGGTTTTGGCAACCACCGTTTTCTTGCAGGCGTTCGCACGGGTGCATACAAGGAATACGTATTGACCGGAGACGGGTGGGACCATCCGGAGAAAATCAGATTCTTCACGGGGCTTTCAGCCTCCTATATGCTCTGTTTCAACAAGTATTTGCGTCTGCAGGTCAGTTTTCTGTATGATGTCCTGTTTCCGGATGATTATGATGAGATCTGGTCTTACTGGGCACTTGAGCCATCGTTCCAGTTTACCCTCCGGCACTTCTATGCCGGACTGTCGGCCACCGCAGGGGCTTTCCTCTTTTTTGATCCCATGGCCCAAATGGACAAAGCCGGCATCAGGATAGGGCTTAGGTTTTGACCGGGATCGGGATCAGGTTCTGATCAGGACAGGGCTTAGGTTTTGACCGGGGCAAGCGAAGGCCATTTCGGGATTCAGGGTCCCTGTTTTGCAAAATGGCGACTTAACAAAAATGTTACTTCCTTTTTGGAATTGTTTAACTTGTGGGGAGATTGATAAAATATTCTGTTAGAGGTTATTACAGAAATTTAAGGTTCCCGGCTAGATCTTCCAGCCAAGTAACATATTTGTTAAGTCAGGAAATCACCGAATTGCCCCCATGAAGAAAATCAGCCCTGTATCATAAACCAGGCCTTCCCTCGCAAACTCAGCCCTGCTTCCTGATAAAGCGGACCACAAACGCATAGAGCAGTAATATGACCGTAACCAGGGCGGCGATCCGTCCCAGGTAATCCCCGTACCTCACATAAAAGGTGAGGTGGTCGTTCTTGTTGAGGTTTCCGCGCAATCCCGAGCGGACCCACCATCCCAGCCGGGCCAGCTCCTGCCCCCGCTGGTTGATCAGCGAGCTGATGCCTGTGTTGGCGCTGCGGGCAATGCTGCGGCGGGTTTCTATGGCCCGCAGGTGTGCGTAGGAGTTGTGCTGCCTGAACCCGGGGGTTTTCCTCCACCATCCGTCGTTGGTGAGGATGAACAGGAAATTGGCCCCGGCATCACCCACATAGCCGGTCACATATTCACCGAATACGGATTCCCAGCAGATCACGGGCCCCACGCGGGTACTGTCCTGGGGGGAGACAAAAGCCTCCCTGTACTCCTGTGTGCCATGGCTCCGGAAGGCCCCGCCCAGCTTCACGGTCAGCTTCTCCAGGAAGCCCAGGTACTTCGTATAGGGCATGCGCTCGACCCCGGTCACCAGCAGCGACTTGTGGTAGACAGGGATGTGCGTGGACTCGTCGAGCTGGAAGGCACTGTTGAAGCTGTCGTACCTGTAATCACCTCCCCGGATGGGCCGGCAGGTGGAGGTGTATTCCGATGGGTCGGTATAGAGTTTATAGGTGGTGGCGCCCAGTACCAGCTTGGCATCGGGGTAGAGGGCCAGAAATCCTTTCAGTTTGCGGATCTCGGGATGGGTGTCCATGTTGCCCTCCCACAGGCTGTTGTTGATAAAGGTCTCCGGACCCACGATGTACTGGGTACGGGGTGTCACCAGCGAATCGGCCACCTCGAGCAGGTATTCGGTCTGCAAAGCCTGGGGCATGTCGGCGAATTTCTGGTAGGGATCGATGTTGGGCTGCAACACAACGATCTCGTAGGGATCCTCCTTCTCCTCGTAGCTGAGGTAGCGCACCAGCGAAACCAGGAAAGGAACCATGAAAAGCCCCACCACCCAGCTGATGCGGTTCCGGTTGGCGCTGAAAGAGCGTTCCTTCAGCCATCCCTTCACAAGTTTGAAGATGGCGATGTTCATGACCAGTACCCAGAGCGATCCGCCCAGCACTCCGGTCACCTCGTACCACTGGATAAGGATGATGTCCCCGGCAAACCCGTTGCCCAGGATAAGCCAGGGAAAATTGACCACGGCCCTGATGTACAGGAATTCAAAGGTGAGCCAGAATACAACCAGCGCAGCATACCCCAGCCGGTCCCCCAGCCTTCTCCTGGCAAAATGGAACAGCCAGAAGGTAAAGGTCATGTACATGGTATTCACGATCACCGAGGCCACAATCCCCACCCAGGTGGCAAAGTAGACCCAGTAGGTGGTCATGGCAACAAACAGCGCGAATGCAAGGATCGCCCATCCCGTTACACTTCCCCTTTGCCCTTTTCCCTTTCCACCAGCCGCGGATGCCAGTTTCCTTGCAGCAATCTCATCCTCAATAAAAAGTAAGGGAACGAATGCTGCAAACAACATCAAACCGGTGCCCCAGCGGAAAAAGGGCACGGAAAAGAGCAGTGCGGAAAGCAGTGCCAGCAGGACCATCTGAGAGCGCTTCATTGCATGTAAAGATAAAA
This sequence comes from Bacteroidota bacterium, assembly GCA_043797815.1. Taxonomy (GTDB): domain Bacteria; phylum Bacteroidota; class Bacteroidia; order Bacteroidales. The sequence continues at coordinate 2,412 of JAZDPG010000001.1, read as the reverse complement.
GAAATCTTACTTTCCGTATATTTGCAGAAAACCATTACCATTGAAACTGATCGAAACCGAGGAATTCATGAGGGCCGCCAGGCTGAACCGCTTTGGGGGCAACAGTGCGGCCAGGGTGCTGATGACAGTATTGCGCATCAACAAGATCAACAAGCTGTACGAGGATATCAACCATTTAAGGGGGATGGACTTTATCGATGCGCTCATTGAAAACCTTCAACTGGAATTTGAAGTAAGTGAAGAGGAGCTGAAGAACATTCCCAGGGAGGGCGCCTTCATTACCGTGTCCAACCACCCTTTCGGGGGTATTGACGGGATGCTCCTGGTGAAGATCCTGGAGCATCACCGCTGCGACATCAAGGTGATGTCCAACTTCATTCTCAACAAGATCGAACCGGTTTCCGATTACATGCTTCCTGTGAATCCGTTTGAACGAAGGAAAGAGGCAGCCTCCAGCCTTGCAGGGGTCAAGGCGGCGCTTGAGCAGCTCAACAGGGGAGGTGTGCTTGGGATCTTTCCGGCCGGGGAAGTATCCAGTTACAACGAGGACAACTACGGTATCAGCGACCGCGAGTGGCAGTACCCGGCCATGAAAATGATCAAAAGGGCCCGTGTACCTGTGGTCCCGGTCTATTTCCAGGGATCCAACTCCAGGCTCTTCCATATCCTGGGACTGATCCATCCCTCCCTGAGAACCGTGCGCCTTCCTGCCGAGGTATTCAACAAAAAGCACAAGAAGATCCGCATCCGTGTGGGGAATCCCATCACGGTGAAGGAGCAGGATGCCTTTAAGGATGTGAGCACCTACGGACGTTACCTGAGGGCGCGTACCTATGCCCTGGGCTCGGTTTTGGAAGTAAAAAAGTTCTTCCGCCCGCGGATCAACCGCAGTTCAAAGGCGGAACCCGTCGTTGAACCTGTTCGTCCCGAACTGATCATCGATGAGATTGCAAAGATCAGGGAGGAGTACACCCTGTTTACCAGCGACCATTTCGATGTGTTCTGCACTCCCAGTATCGAGATCCCGCACATCATGAATGAGCTGGGGCGGCTCAGGGAGATCACCTTCAGGGCTGTGGGGGAGGGGACCAACCACTCCATGGATCTGGATGAGTATGACCTTTATTACAACCAGCTGTTCGTTTGGGATAACAAGGAAAAGAAGATTGTGGGCGCATACCGGGTGGGAAAAGGAAGGGAGATCCTCCGCAGGTACGGGGTCAAGGGATTTTACCTCCAGAGCCTGTTCCGCATGAACCGCCGTTTTGTTCCCATCCTCCGCAAATCGCTTGAGCTGGGCCGTTCTTTCGTCGTTGAAGATTACCAGAAAAGGCCCATGCCGCTTTTCCTGCTGTGGAAGGGCATCCTCTATTTCCTGCTCAAACACAGCGAATACAGGTACCTGATCGGCCCTGTGAGCATCAGCAACAATTTTTCACAGTTCTCCCGCGGGCTCATCATGCAGTACATCAGGGAGCACAATTATAATACGAAGCTGGCCCGCTATGTAAGGCCCCGGACCCGCTTCAATGTGCCCGGTTACAATGTGGACGAGGAGATCATCCTGGAGACCGCCGATGACCTGACCAAGTTTGATAAGTTTATCAAGGAGGTTGAACCCAACGACTACACCATGCCCATCCTGCTCAAGCGGTACATGAAGCTGAACGGGAAGATCATCGGGTTCAACCTGGATCCCAAATTCAATGATGCCCTGGACGGATTGCTGGTGCTGGACCTCTATGACGTACCCATGGAGACCATCGCATCGCTCTCCAAAGAGATCAACGACGATTCGCTGCTGGAGCGCTTCATGGCCGGCCGGATCGATTCCGAATTTGGTATATAATAATAAAATCCAAGCATCCTGAAATGCACGTAACCCTGATCCTTGCGGCCATGATCATGGCCTTCTCTTCCTGTAACGGTTCCGAAAGCAAACCTGAGAAAAAAGCGGCCCGCATCCACGAGGCGGCCTTCACCGTGGACTCCCATACCGATACGCCCCTGCTGCTCACCAGGCCCGGGTTCAGTTTCATGGAGAGCCATGATCCCCGGACCGGCAGAAGCAAGGTGGACCTCTCCCACGCATCGGATGAAACCTTTCTGGATGTGACCGGGATGAGGCGGACTGGCGGACTGCTTCGATGTGAGCCAGATGGGAAACATTACCCTGGAGCTGGTCAGACGCGGCTATACCGCCAGGGAGATCAGCAAGATCTGGGGCGGCAACCTCACCCGCGTCCTGAAGGCAGTGGAGGCGGCGGCTCTGTAAAGTGCGGTGCTCCTCCGGAGGTGCGGGGGTGTTGTGATACGGGATTGTTGTGAGGCGGGGTTGCGGGGGTGTTGTGATGCGGGGGTGTTGCGAGGCGGGGTTGCGGGGGTGTTGTGATGCGGGGGTGTTGCGAGGCG
>JAZDPG010000121.1:0-13471 GCA_043797815.1 Bacteroidota bacterium | reverse complement strand
CTCTCTTTTTTTTGTTAAACGTGATCTTGCAGCTCCGGTAAGTCGGATGACTGATTATAGAAGAATACAGAAAAATTAGTGTTATCTGATAAAAAAGATATTATGAAATCAGCTTGAAAAGTTGGTATTCAACATAGAAGATTATAATGGTACAGTGAAATGGGTGAAAGAAATTTTTCCATCATTAAAAGACTACCATTCACCTCTCTGTGATTCCAATGGAAATATATACCTGCAAAGTAATGATGAAACAATCTGGGTATTAGATTCTTCAGGAAATGTTAAGTGGAAATATTCTACTTATGACGGCAGTAGAAAAGCACATTCTACGTTAGTTTTAGGTTCAGACGGATTGTTGTACCTCTCAGAAACCCAAACCAATAATATCTATGTCATTGACTCTAATGGAAATTTGCAATGGCAATATGATCTTGGAGAAACATTCAGGCCAGCTTTCATTGGAAAGGATGGACATCTTTATGGCACTTTGGATTCGGGGACATCTATTTCCATATTATATACCTCTTCACTCTTACTAATGAATGGGTGGTCTTGCCCTCTTGGAAATATTAGACGGAGCAGAGTCTATACCTACTAGTATCTTCTTGCAGATTAGGAAGTGATCAGGATTTTGTCCTTTGAAGAATTCAACACTAAGGCAATATGTATTCTGTATAATTTGCCAGAAAATTTGCCAGCCAAACGGAAAACAGGTGTAGTTTATAGGAAAATCAACTGTACATTGTTTTTGTAATGTAGTGTAATAGAGTATAATGAAGTCCGGTGGAAAATCCCGTATTGTCCCTGGCAGTCAAGAGGTCATCGGTTCGAATCCGATATGCTCCACCTCCGCTCGCCTAAGCGAGCTACGGTGGACAGAGTCCACAAGTAGTTCGCGAAGGTGAGGCAGATTATCAGAGGGTTACTCCGCTGTGGCGGATGTGACCCTTTCTTTTTTGCCAGTTTTTTGCCAGCCAGCTGATCAGATTAGCGATTTTGCACACAGTGTGCACTATGTAAAGAACGATTCACTAGTACACATCAAATATATAACTAATTATTTAGTTATACAACTAATTCTTTAGTTTTTATTCAAATTTTGCTTGTTCAGAATTGTAACATTTATATGTTTGCCAGAAAGTTGACGAGAATTACAACTAAGCTCGTACTCAAATCTACCTTTCATAAATCAAAGAATATACTTGTGAGGGGAAAGAAAGGTTTGGTATAAACAATAACCTACCCTAAATGGATATCTAAACGGTATTTAGAAATTTTAACGACGGTCTGAACTGATACCACCCAACGGCTTAAAACGCTACCTGCTTTTTTTCCCTGATGATGAATACGATAATCTATTCCTTTAGAAGCTTACGGTGGAACTAAGCCGCCGTAGCGTAGCGCGGGCTTTGCTTTTTTTTTGCGAAGGGCGTGACACGCGTAAGCGGTCGGCTTTAGTGATTTGTTATGTAGCTACTTTATTTTTTATTTGACATCAAAACAGCAATCTATTGCATTTAATCCGATATCTGTGGCACCCCTGAAGAGCTACCTATGAAACTGCTCCCAGGTCAAGTATTCGAAGACATTGAAGTAGGTCTGCAACCCAGGCAGCGACATCGTTCACCTTCGCAAAGGTTAAGCACATCGCTAAAGGCAAGTTTCAGTATGGTCTTCCTAGAGCAGCTACAAAGCAACCTCCTTTTCTGCGTTCGCCCGGAGCTGCTCCAGCCAACTGTGATAGTCAAACTGCGGCCAACGATCCGTGAGCTTTCCATCTTCAACTTGGAAGATACATATGAAAGTCAAGCTGACTTCCTCACCGGTTGGCTTAAAACCTGCAAACTCTCCTTTGTGGGTTCCACGAGTAGTGCCTCGGGCAACCACCTTGTTCCCATCCGAGAACACGTCATGGATCGTATGGTTGAGATCTGGAAATCCTCGGTGCCACATGTCAATTGTTCCTCGCAGCTCTTCCCAGCTTTTCGATTTCTTTGTTCCGGGCATGTGATCTTGATAGTCGGGCGAGAGGAGTTCTGACGTCACAACGTTGTAGTTCTCCCTATCGACCTCGTCGAAGAACCGAACAACGAGTGCTTCATACTCGTCTGATGTGGCCTTGACCGCCTTCTCCTCATTGCTTCTTCCGTCACTCTGTTGCTGGCAGCTGAAAATAATACAAAGCATAAAGACTAATGGAATAATCACAAACAGTTTTTTCATATTACCCTCTCTTTCTTATTATGATTTATACTCTATAACTTTTCCACATAACATAGATTCTACTGCCAATTGCAGTATAGATGTAAAATTACGGCATACTATACAGAAAGTCAAAAATATAGCATTGATCGAAAAGCAACTTAGGTAGTGCAAGCCCCATATTGGCTTATCACGTGCTTTGCATAGTGTAACATTTATACATAACCTGTAAATTGCAGAGGCAATCTTATACCAATTATAGAAAACAAGCGCATATGCAAAGCCCTCGCCAAGTTCCGCTCCGGCCCCAATTGGGAGGCAGGATGGATTCTCAGGTTCGCAAGATACATGGTTAGTAGGAATGAAGCCTGGAGCGCCAAAACAGCGTTTGCACCCACCGTTATTGTTACAAGCTCGAAAAATTATATGAGGAATCTTGACACCCACGATCTGGCTTAAGCCATCCATCAACAGACAATTAAAATGGATGATTTGATAGCGTATTTTGGAGAACGGAATTAGTTTGAATTCGTCTATCTACAGGAAACGAAGTAACTGCCTAACTCGCCTGGGAAAAACGGAGGCACTGACCACCCGGCGCCGGAATCGTGATCCTAATGCAAGTGTCAATTAATCAATATGATAAGATGGTCAACACAAATCGGCCTGAAATGATCAATTAGTCCGTTTTTTCCACCTAGCTCTGTTCGTCAATTCCATTGACAGTCATCAAAAGAAAGTCTAAGGCTTTGCTGTAATCCAAATCATCGTATTCCAATCCAAGTACTTTTAAATTTGAATAATACTCCTTCAAATGCTTGAAATAATTTTTCTCAAGTTGTACTGATGTTGCTTTTTGCCCCATATTCTCTATTAGAAACCATTTTTCAATTAATCTGGCAGTCCTACCATTTCCATCTTGAAAAGGGTGAATCTTTACGAATACCAGATGAATTAAGGAAGCGTAATAGAAAACCTCAAATGCATCTAAATCATTGGCAACCAGCATCTTTATATCATGGAATAGTTTATCCAACTCTTGATTCACTATCTCAGGTGACGCCGCAACATATTCAATTTGATCATCACTATTGATCACAAACATCGGATTTGTCCTGATCAATCCCTGTTGGCTCTTGGGTAAAAGATTTGCACTCAACACAGAATGTGCTTTTCGAACATCCTTTAAGTTTAATGGATTATCATCAATGAAATCATATGCAGAGAATAAATCATCCGCCTTCCGGGTATAATCAGGTTTAAACTTGACCTTTAGAAATTTATGCTTAAAGTAACTATCAAAATCTATATCCTCTCCCTCAATCTTTGAAGAATAAACTGATGAAATTGATTTGTAAAACTCAAAATAATCGACAGGAATCTCCACCTTTTTCAAATTATCAATCTTATCCAAAGGGGAATCAATTACTTTACTCTTGTAATCAATAAATAATCTATCCGTCAGTATTTTAAATTCCATTTACACCACTCCTTATTCAAAAATACAATTTTAAAGTCTCATTACAATCTTCTAATTTGAATGCTTGAGCCTCATTGGGTATTAGCTACCACAAAGGGATGAGCTTATTAAAAAGCTAATTCTTTAAAATTTGCCAGAAAATTTGCCAGCCAAACGGAAAACAGATGAGGTATATATGGAAAAATCAGTGAACTTGACCACTTCAAGCCGATTTTTATTGATCAATTAAAGATCTTGTTGTTCAGATCATTACATTAGAAACCATATTCCGGCTAAAGGTGGTTAACAGTACCGTTTTCTCTATTCAACCTTCAGACCCGGGTAAAAACTACCATGCCATATTTTTGGGCCGAACGCTAATTTTTTTCTAAATTTACTTGTAACTGAGGTTATGCCCACCTTTCAATTTTCTATGACAAACCGGGGATAGCTTGTGCTGTGGGCAACTTCATTGAATCTCTTATAACAGGCTCTTAAGAGCTTTAGCAAGAAAACCGGCCGATTTGCTGTAAGTGTGCAAGCCGGTATTTTCAGCCTTTTTTAATAAACAAATCGAAAACAAAATGAGAATACTATTAAGCCTGATTTTTATTGGTTTATTTCTCTGCCCACTAGTCGAAGCCAAAGTCATCCATGTCCCTTCCGGCGAAGCAACCATACAGGGTGGAATTAACCTTGCTATAGATGGCGATACGGTTTTGGTTGACCCGGGAATTTATGTGGAAAACATTTCTTTCAATGGCAAGGGCATTGTTGTGGGTTCGCTTTTTCTGACCACGCTGGATACTTCTTATATTTCTCAGACGGTCATTGATGGCGACACCAGTGGAAGAGTGGTATTTTTCATTAGCGATGAGGATAAAACTACAGTCTTAAGCGGATTTACAATACAGAATGGTCTGGGCGGAATTATTTGCTTCAATTCGTCCCCGACAATTACCACATGCTTCATTAGCAATAATTCAATGATCGATACAGTAGATAACGGGAGAGGAACCGGAGGTGGAATATATTGTATGAATGCCTCTCCTGAAATTTCCAATTGCATCATTGATGGTAATAGGGCATTTGGACACTTTGCCATGGGAGGAGGGATTTATTGCGGCGAAGGTTCTCACCCTGAAATATCCCATTGTATAATTCAAAATAATACTTCCGTTTCAAGTGCAAACTGGGCTACTTCAGGTGGTGGGATTTTTAGCATAAGAAGTGGACCGGCTCTCAATAATTGTCTCATCACTAATAATCAATCCAGCATGGGTGCCGGAATCTTATGCAATACTTCCGATATGAGATTGGTAAATAGTACTGTAACTGAAAATATAAATACCCCCTCAAATTCTACAGTGTATGTTACAGGAGAAGGAACTTCATCAATACGTATAATCAATTGTATCATTTATGGAAACACAGGCAAATACGACCTTGCCACAGGCGATTTGCTGAGTAACATAGAATGCTCCTATTCAGATATAGGGTCCGGTTACTCCGGAGGTACAAATTACAATACCGATCCTTTGTTTAAAGGTGGCGGCGATTTCAGTCTGCAAGCAGCGAGTCCTTGCATAGATGCGGGTAACAGCTGGTATGTTAATTGGAACAGGGATCTGAACGGTAACCAGAGACTTTGGGATGGCAATGATTATGGAATAGCATACATAGATATGGGCGCATATGAATATGGCGCTCAATCTGTTTCTCCGCTGTATTTAACGCATAACACAGGTGATCTTAGACTATCCGTTTTCCAGGAAGGTTCTTTTGGGCATCTTAGTGCACTGAATTCCCTTGGTGAAGGCTGCCAATATAAGGACCATGCAGACGCACTGTGGACCGGTGGATTGATTTTCGGTACGATTTCCGCAGGATATGTGAATGGTAACCAGGCCAGTTTCGGTATTATCAATGATTTTAAAAACACCGATCCGATTCATGCCGTTGCATCAACGGACCCGGAGACGGATTATATCTCGGAGACAGGCTACAATGATAGTAATACAAATAATCCTTATGGAGTATCTGTCAGTCAGAAAGTCTTTTCCAATAGTGGAGACGACTTTTTAATCATAGAATTTGGCTTTACTCCTACTTCTTCTGCATTGGAGGACTTTTACGCCGGAATTTTTGCTGATTGGGATGTTGGTAGTGATGACGGGTACTATAAAAACCTTGGAGGCTATGATGAAGCAAGAGATCTGGCTTATCAATACATTTCCGACAAGTCTCCGGATCCCGGCTACTACGGCATTGTTGCACTATCGGGCATGGCGGGAGCAAAGGTTGCAATGGATACTACTGATAATCCAAAGCGTGAATCAGCATTACAAAGAATATCCACTTTTGAAAATGAGATAGTAAGGGATACAGGAGATTGTAAAACGTGGATAGGGTCCGGCCCCTTCAACCTTGAACTGGATGAAACGGAGTTTGTATATTTTGCTTTCGTTGTCGGATTAGACCTTGCTGATTTACAGTTTAATGCTGATGCGGCAGTTGAGAAATATCAACATATCTTAACTGCTGTTAACGAATATGAGATTTCAACTAATCAATTCTATGTAAGTCAAAATTACCCGAATCCTTTCAATCGCAGCACACGCATAGATTATCAGATACCACGGGAATCAAACGTATGCCTGGAAATCTATGACGCCCTTGACAGAAAAGTAAAGACGCTGTTGGACGAACACAAAAACGCTGGTAATTATACGATTGAGTTTAATTCCCGGGATTTAACGAGTGGCACATATTTCTACAGGATAAGCGCAGGAGAATCTTCGGCCCTTAAGATAATGTTATTACTGTAATTTTATCATTTGAAATTGATATTCTATTTTCAGAACTTGTTTAAGATTCTGTACCCTAAGAGCATTACACAAAATGTTGAAGAGACATTCTCTTGTCCTTATTGTATACTGCTGTTCCGGACTCGCTTCATAAGGTAAGATCCCAAATTTACAGGAAACAATGATTAATACGATGAAATCATGAATGCCATAAAGTATTTCATTGCTCAATGCATCATCATCTGGATAGTTTTTCCAATCCATGCAAATTCTCAAACAATACAGAATGGATCCTGGTCCAACGCAAGCGGGGATGTGAAGTTCTATGTCAGCCAGCATTCACAAATTGATACCTTGAGTGTCAGGATTACCCATACAAGTGGTAGTTGTTCCGGTTCGCTCACCAAATACTACTATGGGATCAGCATCATTGACAGGTCCTTTTCCAAAGATTTGGGGAGCGTATGGGATGGCAGTACCGGGTCGATCTCAGGAGATTTCTCACAGGATGGGAATTCCTGTTCCGGATCATATTCTTATACTGAGCCTCCTTGTAGCCCTGTAAGTGTTTCATGGACGGCGACCGTAACAGATCCGGATACAACAGAGGAAGTACTTGTAGAGATTGATGATCTCAACTTTCTGAATGCACTCATTGAGCAGGGCGTTGACACCAACGGCGATGAAGCGATTAGTTACAGTGAAGCAGAAGCAGTTGTTTCATTGGATGTCTCAGACCGGGAAATCTCAGACATGAAAGGAATTGAGGCCTTCGTAAATCTGGATACACTCAATTGTCTATCCAACCAAATAACCAGCCTGGATCTTTCGGGCAATCAAAAGCTCGAAGTACTGTGGTGCCGGGATAACCAAATAGGCACTCTGGATATTTCGAATAATCCAGCCCTGGAACTCATAAGTTGTCGCAATAACAAATTGGTGAACCTCGATGTTTCCAATATTTCCGCCCTGAGGATATTGTATTGCAGCAATAACCAATTAGGTGGCCTGGATATCTCCAACAACATCCAGTTGTCAGGATTGTACTGTGAAGATAACCTTATAACCAGTCTGGATGTTTCCAATAATCCTGATCTGTGGCGATTGTGGTGCAGCAATAACCAATTGACCAGCCTGGATGTTTCACACAACGGGTACCTGGAAGATTTGTGGTGTGGTGTTAACCAATTAGCCAGTTTGGATGTTTCCAAAAATCTGTATTTGGTGGAATTGTGGTGTGAAGAAAATCTGTTAACCAGTCTGGATGTTTCTAAAAATTCGCTGATAACGAATCTGGTATGCTATGAAGACCAACTGACCAATCTGGATGTATCAAACAACCACGCCCTGAGGGAATTGTGGTGTGGTGACAATCTGCTTAGCAACCTGGATGTTTCTAATAGTCCAGACCTGGAAGTACTGAGCTGTTATCGCAACAAACTGTTGAACCTGGATGTTTCCAATAACCCCGCCTTGATGAATTTACATTGCGGAAGCAACCAAATAGGAAGCCTGGACATTTCAGCCAATCAGTCCATTGGTACCGCGGAAACAGAATACGATGCACTTGATATAAGTTATATGCCTTCCCTGAATGAGGTGTGTGTATGGACAATGCCTTTCCCTCCTGCCGGTGTAACCGTTGATACTATATCAAGTCCAAATGTCTTTTTTACAACTGAGTGTTCCGAAGCCAATAACATTCATGAGATCAGACAATCAGCACTTTCAATATATCCCAATCCATTCAGGGATATATTGACGATTAGGACAGATAATTTTGAAGAATTATCCATTACAGTTACCTCCCCGAATGGTCAGATCGTGGAGAGCAGGAACTTTGCAGGTAACTTGCTCCGGATTGACCTCTCTTCAATTGAACGTGGAGTATATTTCATCACCATCAGATCTAAGAATTTTGTGACCACACGGAAGATAATCAAGATGTGATTTCAATGTATAACAGTTCGTCATTGCTTAGAATGCCAACATAGATTGCGAAGGTGAGATAGATTATCAAAGGGTTCCATTAAATTGTAGGCTATGGAAAAATTTATAACACATAAACAATACACAAATGCCTTGTTAACAGTTGAGGAACTTATTGATAAGGTTGAAGATATTGATGATAAAAATAAAGACCTTGCGAAATTAAACATTGACAGTGATATCATTATTCAAAGATAATGAAGCCGTTACAGGTATTTCGTTTGTAGCTGCTTTTCTTTTTAATTGACCAGTATTAGAAGTTGCAGGAGAAGCCCACATTAAATATCCCTTTATAACCGTACCCAAGCTCAAGAAATCCGCCAAAGCCTTTGCCTATCCGGATACCCACAAGATTGATGTGGCCGGCCCACAAACCTGCATAACTTTCATCGGGGGGATCATCCAGATGTCTCGTTTTTTCTTTACCAAATCTATAGCCGCTGCCCAATCCCGAATACATCTGTATAAATTCGGTATTCAGGTAACGGAATTTGAATTCGGCAGCAATCACCTGTGATCTGTAAACATAATCCCCTATGATTTGGTCCTCCTCATTTACAAGGTCTGCTTTGATGATATCCATACCAAAAGCCAGCCCAACCCCCAACCAGGATTTGACGTAATACCTGGCAGACAGAAATCCCGGGCCGGTCGAATGGTAATTTTGCTTGTCCACGACGGTTCCCAGTGTGATGATTTCTACAAATACGTCTCTTGTAACGGTCAGGATCTGTGCAGAAGACAAGACTCCGTACGACCCCTCCATTTCCAATCCTATCCCCTTATCCTGGGCTTCCAGAATACCCGGGATCATAACGAGGAATATTAGTATCCTTTTCATATAAAATCCGTTTAAACCAGATCTGTTATTGGCATTAAAACCTCTATAAGTTACTCTTTTTTAACCTTTAACCCGTAAGAGTTATTCACAGTCCCGGCCCAGGGTTCCTCGCAGCAAGCTGCAAGGAGAGTCAATCCGCAGGGTCGCCCGAGATCTCAACCTCTTTGATAAAGAAAGGCTCCGTATGACCGTCAGCATAATACTCAAATACCCTGATATTGTCTTCCTCATAATAGAATTGAACTTTGACATCACAACGTCCGGATGATGTTGAAGTAAACGCACTGAATCGAACAGGTTCTGTCATGTAAGAGTTACTCATGTTCATTAGGGATCCTGAAACGTAAAGACAACGTCCGAGAATTTTAATTTTAAAAGAACGCCCTTCAGGGACATCTACGGCCAGTGAATAATAAGTGTCATTTACATGGAAGGATTCGATTTTGTTATTATCCGGGTGCAGCAAATTCAAACCATACTTGCCATATTCTGGAAAAACAAACTGGTTTGTCGCCACAAAACTGGTCTGGTTGATGAATTGGTTCACATACTTCTCAAAGTCAGGAATCTCACAATCAATCCCAAGTCCGTCATACCTCTGCTCAATAAATTGTCTGATTTCCTGCAGGTTCGCATAATTAATTCCATTGATAAGTTCTGTACCAATGGATTCATTATCCAGCATACCATCTTCTTTCATATCAAGGCTTATTTGACTCATTAGCTCGGAAAACTCACCCGTTGTCCTGGCCCCCTGAAGAATAACAGAGGCAGCCAGAAGCATGGCATGATCGTCTCCCGGAGTTGAAATATCCATTTGCTCAGATTGAAGTTGGTCAGCGCTCACAAAATCAAATATCCCGAGAATTTCATCCTTTGCCTGGAGTTTGGCCTCTGTAAACTCCATTCCCTCATTGATCAATTCAACGATACGATCCTTTTCGAGGGATGAAATTACATTGATATTGAAAGACTCCTGGTCCGTTACATCAACCAGGTTGTGAAGGGTTAACTGCGCTTCAGAAAGGTCACCGGTTCGTTCATTAAAATAGAACCCGTCAGCTTTGAGGAGGATATACGGGGATTCCAATTCCACATCGGGAAGTTCAAATTTTCCTGAATTGTCGGTTATCTGGGTTGAGAAAATCCGCCCCGTCGGCTGAAAATCATGATCCAATTCGGAAATAGTGATTGCTGATCCCAGGATAAAAGGCCCCTTTTGAACATAGCCAGCAATATCAATCGTTTCAAAAGGAACATCTACGACTTCAATGGTAATAAGCGCATGGGATGTAAAAGGTTGGACGCTGTCATTGTCACAAACGGATACCATACATACCAACGACTGATTCATGGTATAATTAAACCAGGCTGAATCCTTCACGGAGAGTTCTCCACTCAGGGTATCAAGCTGAATGACCTGGTTCCCGTTACCGCTTTCAATCCTGAAAGTGAGGGATTGACCGGAATCAGGGTCTGTGGCAACAATGATCCCGATGCTTGTACCCGTCTGGCTCCTTTCGTTAACAAAAAACGTTTGCTCTTCAATTTCAGGGGCAAATTCATTCAGATTATTGATAAGCACCGATATCCTGGCAGTTGATTCCAGGGGATCGTTTGGGTGGTTATCGCTTACGGAAACCTGAAGGTCGATTCTTTGGATCTTCTCAAAGTCGAGTACCGAAGGATTGTTGACCAACAGGTTCCCGGTTTCCTTTTCCAATGATAAGGCATTGCCTGTATTCCCTTCGACTATCTCAAATGATAAGGCCTGTTGCCCATCCAGATCCTCAGCTTCCACCATGCCAACAAGGGTCCCGGATGCACTGTTTTCATCCAGGTAAAATAACTGATCTGCTATTTCAGGCTGATTGTCGTTCCGGTCACATGATGTAAGAAATAATACTGCAAAAAAGGCACCAAGCAACAGAGAGAGGGCTTTCATGACATGAATAATATGTTGGTGTAATGAAATTTTATACGGTTTCATCACCCAAAGGTTATTCTACCAGCAAATTTCCATTAAAAAAGTATCCTTAATAACCGATACCATTTGGGTGGCCCGCAACACCCAGGGCGACATGTTTCAACTACATCCAGCTATTTCCCTTTGCTTTTGGAGAGCCTGTCCTCCAAAGCGGCCAGCTGATCTTTAAGAATCCTGATCTCGTTTTCAATCAGGGTTTTTTCAGATACATCAGGACCCAAATCATTGTAATGGTATCCAAAACCTCCCCTGAATCTGAATCCGCGTCCCCGGCCCCGGCCAAAACCAGGGCCCCGCTGAAATCCCCTTCCAAAACCGCGGCCCGGATTCCATGGAGAACTGCTGATTCCCGGATCGTCGTTGCCCCGGCAATATCCCAATCCTCTTCCTGTAATGGGCCCTTCACCCGACGGACCTGTTCTGTCTCCTCCCGGCATAATTACCTCCTTTTTTTTAAATTATTGAATGCAACATTTTCCATGGCCGAAACTTCCGGCCAGGTTTAAAATCTTTCCCGAATGACATTCAGGACATTCCGAAATCTGATCATCAAACTGTACCTTAAACATATGTCCGCAATCCCTGCACTGAAGGATATTAACCCTGAAGTGAACAGAACCGCCTCCGATGGTAAGCACGCCTCCCAGGATGATGAAATCTGCAATTTTCTTCCTTGCCTTTTCAATGAGGCGCGAGAATGTTGAACGGGAAATTTCCATATCATCGGCTGCCCGGGCATGTGAATAGCCCAGTTGATCGGCCAGTCTGAAGGCTTCAAATTCATCAAGTGTCAGGACAATCTGCTTCACATCCTGACCCCTCACCCCCATGGGTTTGAATTGGGAATAGAGAGGCGGCTCACTGACGATCCTGTTAAACTGTGGTCTGGGCATATGCTGAAGTTTGATACAAACATAATGCACATATGTCCATAATGCAAATGTTTTGCCAAATTTCATAAAAAAGCAGGACCACATGAAATCTGCAAACGCGTTATTCACTGTACCGCAGAATCCGGAGCAAAAAACCTGGTAAGACTCCTTGTCTTTTCATTTTACTTTCATTGATTCCAATCTTCGGGTATATTTTTTTAACTTGTATTCAAAGAAATCTTGTAAACATGAAGTTTCATTTAATTTCAGAAAACATGAGAAAACTGGTCCTCCCCGTATTGATGATAAGCCTGGTCCTGGCTCCGGGTGGCGTCTGTGCCCAGAGTCTGAAGAGCGTTATCCGTAAAACCGTTGTTGAACCCGCCAGAGTGGCCAATGACATTGCAGAAGAAAAAGCTGAAGAAAAAGCTGAAGAAGAAGCTGAAAAGCAGATTACCAAAGCCATCATGGAAGGATATGGAATTGAGGAAAATGCCAAGTTTGACAGCGAATACAAGTTTGATGCATGGTTTCAGATGCAGGTCACCGAATACAAGAAAAACGGAAAAGTGGACACCCAGGGTGTATATGACAACTACGTAAGCAAGAGCACCCGTGATTATGGGATGGAGTTCAGTGATGAGGAAGCCCGGTCAACCATCATCTATGATTCGGATCGCTTTGCAATGATTATTTTATCTGACGACGATGGTGAAAAGACAGGTTTTGCCACACGGTTTGATCCTGAAACACTGGAGGGAGCTGAAGAAGAAGAAACCCCGGTGAGCAATGATCTCAATGCTTACAAAACAGGAAATACGAAGAAGATACTGGGTTACACCTGCGACAAATACCTGATCGACGATGAGGATGCTGAAGTGCACATGTGGGTTTCCGAACAGCTGGGAAAGGAAATCAGCAAGGAAATGCTAAGCAATCCCAATGCTTTCGGCAACTCATTTCAGTATTCCAAAAGTGTGAACGGCATGACGCTGGAATACGAGCTCATAGATAAGAACGATGGCGATAAGACCGAAATGCTGGTAACCAATCTGGATCTGAATCGAAACCATTCCATCAGTACCGAAGGATACAACATCCTTAGCATGAACCAGCAGGAGTAAGAAAAAAGTCTTCCAGAAATTAAAGGATCACGATTTTCTTACCCGCCAGTGACTTTTCAGTGAATATTCGCAGAAAACAGATGCCCTTATTCAGGTGGGATACATCCATGTTGAATCTGGATTCATCCGGATGGATGGTCTGAACCAATCTACCCCGAATGTCTATGAACTCTATGGTTTCTATTTTTCC
>JAZDPG010000102.1:0-71297 GCA_043797815.1 Bacteroidota bacterium | reverse complement strand
GACCTCGAAGGAGATCGTGAATCCCGGGGTGATTTCCCCCGCATAACGTTCAGGTATCGAAAACTCAATCTTCAGCGGACTGATCTTCACCAGCCTGACGATCCGGGTCTGTGTAGTGGCAAACGCTCCTTCGCTGATCATCCGCAAACCCACGACTCCATCGAAGGGTGCACGCAGTTCTGTTTCGGATATTCGCGCTTCTATCAGTTGTATGTCAGCCTCAAGGGCCTGCAATTCGGTAGCGGCCTGGTCATAGCTCTCCTGGCTGATGGCATCGCGCTCGAGCAACTGGCGCTGGCGAAACTCCCTTTCTTTTGTAAGTTTCAATTGTGCCTGAAGTTTTAGCAACTGTGCCTGCAAGGGCCTGTCATTGATCTTGGCCAACAGGTCTCCTTTTTTCACCCTGGTGCCCTCTTTAAAAAAAATCCCCACGATCTTCCCTGAGGTTTCAAATGCCAGATCGACTTCCTCGTCTGGTATCAGAGACCCGGTGCTGTAGATCAGCTCATTCATCTGGGAGGGTTTGATGACATAGCCGGTGGCAAACAGTGGTTCTCCGCCTCCCCGGGATGCCTGTCTGCCAGCCGGGGGTCCTGCGCCCTGACCCGTTTCAGTTTGGAATAACGGTTTGATCTTCGGGTACAGGATGAATCCCAGTATCACCAGGATAACCATGACCGACGTGGACCTTTTAATAACTTTTTTCGTATTCAAAGTCGTATGTATTTCAGACTGTCCGGGGGACAGCATAATTTTATTTGACTGCTAATTGAACGATAAGTTTAATACCAATGGTATAAAATTCCATAAAAACTGATCCGGCCGGTAAGTATTCCACGCTGCTTGCATGGAAAGCTGACTTTCTCAGGTTAGTTTCACGCCATAAAAGTATTTTTTTTTCCTTTTCCAAACAGATTTTGAAGAGCTTCTTTATTGTACATTAACATGTATGAAAGAAATGAGAATCCTTGTCATTACCCTGGGGGCGGCTTTATTCATGGGAGGTTGTAATGATGATGAGGAACCCGGATATTCATACAAAATTCCACCCAAAACCGGCGATGGTTGGGAGGTCTGTTCGTCCAATGAAGCAGGATTGGACGCTGCACAGCTCATTGACATGGTAGACTACCTGGCATCAAGGTCCGTGCATCAAATTCATAGCATTGTTATTGTAAAAAACGATAAGCTGGTTTTCGAGAAATACTTTGAAGGATATCTGTATTCCAGTGATCCGCCCGGATCAAATGGCGATTTTATCCTCTATGACAGGGAAACAGACCATTTTCTGGCATCTGTCAGCAAGTCCGTTACTTCTGTAATTTTCGGGGCTGCTGTTAAGGCCGGATTCATTGCAAAGGCAGATACGCTGCTTGTCGATGTGTTGCCGGATTATGAACATATATTGCTTGGCGAAAAAGCTGATATAACACTGGAACATCTGTTGTGTATGTCGTCCGGACTTTTCTGGGATGAATGGTCCGCTTCCTTCGAGGACCCTGCAAATGATGTGGCGGCCATGTTTCGTGAAGAGGATCCGATTGAATATATTCTTTCCAAACCCATGACCAATTCTCCCGGAGATGAATTTCATTACAACAGTGGTGGATCATGGATTTTCATGCCAATAATCAAACCTATGAATGCTTCTTTGCTGCAGGTTGGGGAGAGCAGTTTATGTTCATCTTCCCGGATCAGGAAATGGTCATTACCATTAACAGCGGCAATTTTACGGGTGCCGTGAAAATGTCAATCATTGGATTTGTGGAGAAATATATCCTTCCAGGCCTCCTGTAATTCTGCACATACCCGATGGCCAGGTATGAAAAAATCCACCAAATAAAGCGTTGACTTTTGATGTCCGGATTTGACGCTGAAGAGAAAATGGATGGTGCGCTGCAAAATTTAGTTTTGGAGCTGGGATTTTAACTCGTACTTTAGGTGAAAATTTAGGAATTTACTTCGCTTTTAATCATGAGATATATCTCTGTTTTCACCTTATTGCTCCTTTCCTTCTATGGATTTGCCGGCGATCAGAACCTGGCCGGCTACCGGATTGTAAGCCATTCATCTTCCATCGACGCGAATCAGTGCGGCCACCTGGTTGTGGATGGCAGTCCGGACACCTATTGGGAAAGCAGCAATGCCTCCCAAAACCAGTGGCTTCTGATTGATCTGGGCACAATCCGGACGATCGATCATCTGGTGATCCACTGGGGTGAAAATCATGCAACTTCGTTTACGCTTTCGCTTCTTTCAATAAGCAATGAGCCAGGTGAGCAGGTGTATATCACCGACAGCGGGACCGGTGGCGACCAGTACCTGGATTGCCGTGGCCTGGAGGCAAGGTTTTTACGTTTGGACATTTCGAAAGTCAAAGATCCCATCCGCGGGTGTGTGATTAAGGAAATGATTGCATCCGGCGAAGGACCAGACCGCTTCACTCCCTCTGAAGTTGCCACACTTTCTGCAAACAATCTGTCACTGGACGGTGATATCTGGCACATACAAAGTTCCATGTTTGTCAGGGATCATCCCGGGGATATCTCCAGCGCCGGGTATGATGATACCAACTGGATTCCTGCAAGCGTACCGGGAACAGTCCTGGAAAGCTATTACAAATCCGGGGCATTGCCAGATCCTTTGTTCGGAGATAACATGCATCAGATCTCAGACGAGTTTTTCTCAGGAAACGATTTCTGGTACAGGACACGCGTTATTCTTCCTTCAGACCTATCAGGTCAAAAAATATTTTTGAATTTCTCCGGGATCAACTGGAAATCAGACATCTACTTCAATGGTCAGCACCTGGGAAAAATTGACGGGGCTTTTATGCGTGGCGTTTTTGAAGTAACTGATCTGATTGACTTCTCAGAGGCCAATACGGTCGCTGTCCTGGTGCACCACAATGAAAACTGGGTCTCAAGCAGCTGCAAGGTCATACGGAAATACCTGGGTGCGCGCACCACAAACGGGGACATGCTTGGATTCGATGGCCCCACCTGCCTGGCCTCTGCCGGATGGAACTGGTTACCGGTTATGAAAGGACGCAACAACGGGATCTGGAATCATGCCGGCTTCACCACGGGGGGAAATGTGATGGTGAAAGACTCCTGGGTGGAATCCAGCATCCCCTTGCCCGATACCGGCAAGGCTTTTCTGAAAATCCATACCGATCTGATCAATCATTCTGCAAAAGCAGTTGAAGGAAAAATGAAGGCTGAATTATGCGGATTTGCCATTGAACTGCCTGTGAAATTGTTACCCAATGAACAAAAGTCCCTGACGCTCGATACATCTCTTTTCTCCGAACTTCAAATCCATCAACCTGCACTCTGGTGGCCCAATGGCTACGGTGCACAGGCATTGATGAACCTCAACATACAATTCGAGGAAAAAGGAAAGGTCTCGGATTCAGAGGTGATCCATTTCGGCATCAGGCAGCTTGACTACAAAGTAAAAGAGGGTGTCCTGTTTGTTTATTGCAACGGAAGCCGTATCCTTCTGAGAGGGGGTAACTGGGGACTTCCTGAAGCCATGATGCGACTGGACCAGTCAGATTACGATCTGCGTGTTAAGCTTCACAAAGAAGCCAATTTCAATATGATCCGGAACTGGATTGGCATGACCCACAGGGAGGAGTTTTACAATGCATGTGACAAATACGGAATCCTGGTTTTCGACGATTTCTGGTTGGCAAATCCCGTTGATGGCCCGCCTCCCCGGGATTTTGATCTCTTTATGGAGAATGTCCGGGACAAGATCAAATGGGTTCGAAAGCATCCATCCCTGGCCATTTATTGCGGACGAAACGAAGGGCTGCCTCCCTTGAAATACGATCTTGCCATGAAGAAGGAATGTGAACGGCTGGATGGAACCCGCCACTATATACCCCATTCTGCGGAAGGAACCGTAACCGGGCTGGGTCCCTATGATGTACGCCCTGCGCAGTGGTATTTTGAAAACAGGGGGAAAACTTTTCACACCGAACTGGGCATTGTTGCCATCCCGGAAGTGGAGAGCATGCGGAAAATGATGCCCGAAAGAAATTGGTGGCCGATCAATGACATGTGGGCCATACACGATTACCAGGCGGGTCGCTCCGATAAATTTACAGAAACCCTTACCATGCGGTACGGGGAAGCCTCAAATCTTGAAGATTATTGCAGCAAAGCCCAGCTGTTCAACTATGAGAGCGCCAAAGCCATGTTCGAATGCCTGCAAAGCAACCAGGGAAGCGGGGTGCTCCTGTGGATGAGCCAGTCTGCCTGGCCCTCGATGATCTGCCAGTTATATGATCATTACCTGGAATATACATCCGCATATTTTGCCGTGAAAAAGGCTGCATCGCCTGTTCATGCCTTCTGGGATATCGAAAGGAAAGAGGTCCGCATTGCCAACAACACCAGGTCAGCCATCAGCGATGCGGTCATCAAGGCGACCATTTACGATGCACTTGGTAAAATTATCCGGACTGAAACCAAAGAATGTGACCTTCATCCGGCAACTGCATTCAGCTGTTTTCCATTGGATCCTCCACCGGCAGAAAATGTTCTCTTCCTGAAACTGGAATTGAAGTCAAAGGGAACCCTGCTGAGTGAAAACTTCTATTGGTTGGAAAACAGCCGGAGAAACTGTCTGGACCTGAATGATCTGCCTGTCACATATGTTGAAATGAAGATTGTGGAGCGCCATGAAAACGGTTTCTGCACCGCTCAAATTGAACTGAACAATACATCAGAAAGCATCTCTTTGCTGAATAAAATAAAACTAAAAGATAAACATAACGGAGAAAGTGTTTTGCCCGTGTTTTTCGATGATGATTATATCTCTCTTCTTCCTGGTGAGAAAAAAACCATCACCATGAAAATCGAGGAAAAATATCTGGAAAACAGAGATGTGGAAATCAACCTGGAAGGATGGAATACAAGCTCCCGGAGCAGTAGGATAGATATCAGTTCCCTTGGAAAATGATCATTTACATATACTATTAAAACAAATAGAAAATGAAACATACATCAGTGATTGGCTTTGTGCGGGTATTCAGTGCGATGTCCATCAGTATAGTATTATCCTTTGGCTGTACTCAAAAATCCAAAGAAATCGTCGTTCAGGAATTTAACATGCAAATGACAGGTGACAGCCGGATATTCAGTGAGGATGTGCTTGTCGGCGAGCTTGCGGAAACCCAGATCAAACATGTGGCCTGTGCCGGCCCGGTCATGGAATCTGTAAGCCTTGCGGAAGGTTATGTGAACATTTTCATCTTCATCAGGGGAACCGGAATGCTGAAAGCGGATACCTTGTCCTTTCCCCTTGAACCAGAGACAATCGCAATTCCATCTGCCTATAGAACAGTAAGTTTTGACGTTGGCGAAAATGATACCCTGCACTATCTGCAATTTGTTAAAAAGCTGTCCCCGGAGGACCTTGAGGACCTGAAGACTTTTCCGGAAAAGAACAAATATGACATCTATTTCACCAGATTCAGTGATTGTGAAGCCTATACCGAAAAAATCAAGAGTCCGAATACAGTGAGCCGTACGGTCCTTCCCGCTGATATTATACCACGGGTGTCACTGGGTACAGTAGAAACCAAGGGGCCGGACGCAGTGGGCGCACATGAACATGCCATGCTGGATCAGTTGTTCCTGGGTCTTACCGGTAATGATATAACAGTCCATGCAGATGACGTTTCTGCTCATTTCACTGAATACGCCCTTCTACATATTCCCATTGGTTCAAGTCACTGGGCAACCGTGGAAGAAAATAAGACAATGTATTACATGTGGATGGACTTTTTCCTTACCAGGGAAGGTCAGGAATGGCTTAAAACACATAAGCCCATCAGCAAAGACATGAGCTCATACGGGGATAAATAAGATCTTTTGCTAACGTGATGCAGAAATTTATTTCTTTATGTTGTTGTATTTCAGCACACTGTTGTAAGACCAGACCTTTCATGATGTGATTGGAATTGTAGTGCAAGTCTTCAATTAAAGGGGCAAATTGCTTATAATTAAGAATATGAAAAGAAAGAACATTGCTAAATTATTGTTTTTTCTTATTATGTCGCAATCGTTCATGGCGCAGTCAAAACAGATGAATGATTCTGGAAATGAGCAACAAAAACCACGAATAATAACCATGACTGATCTTGGAGCCGACCCGGACGATCAACAGTCAATGGTTCGCTTTCTTGTACAGAGTAACGAATACGAAGTTGAAGGGCTGATTGTGACCACAGGCTGCTGGAAGAAGTCGCAGACCAGCACCAGCATGTTGAATGAGATACTGGATGCCTATGGACAGGTTGTTTCTAATCTCCAGGTTCACGATCCGGAATTCCCTTCGCTTGAATACCTGCAATCTGTTTCCGTATTGGGTCAGCAGGGTTATGGTATGGACGATGTAGGCCCAGGGAAAGACAGCCCTGGCTCTGAATTGATAATATCTGCTGTTGACAAAAACGATCCGCGCCCTGTTTGGGTATGTTTTTGGGGTGGAGGCAACACCCTTGCCCAGGCAATCTGGAAAGTGCAGAATACACGCTCTGAAGCTGAAGCAGAAGCATTCCTGAGCAAGATCCGTGTATATGACATTCTTGGCCAGGATAATGCAGGAACCTGGATCGCTAAAAACAACCCTGAGATAATTTACATCAGGGCTACAGGAGTTTATGGCTGGCAGCCCTCAGACAGCTGGCTGGCCGCAAATGTTCAGGATCACGGTCCCCTGGGCGCCGTTTATCCTGACAGGCTGTGGGCGACGGAAGGAGATACACCCTCATTCTTACATCTTTTCCCAAATGGTCTTAACAATCCTGATGAAGTTTGGCAAGGAGGCTGGGGTGGACGATTTGAGCGTGACAAAAAAACCGGGATCCGGGGAATGTCATGTATGGACGGGGAGGATGCCCCGTATGATCCTTATTACATGTACGGTAACACTTCAGCTGGCACCGGTGATATCAGCAGATGGTCCACCGGTTATAACAATGATTTTCAGGCAAGGATGGACTGGTCTGTAACAAGTAATTATTCAGAGGCAAACCACCATCCTGTCGCTGTACTTAATGGAGATGAGACCATACAGGTGCTGGAAATATCTGCCTTACCAGGAACAACCGTCCATGTAAGTGCAGATGGATCTTATGATCCGGATGATCATACGCTTTCATACAGGTGGTTTTATTATAAGGATCCGGGCACTTATGGCGGCACTGTGACAATTCAAGACAATACATCTGCAAATGCCTCACTTACAATACCTGTTGATGCCATTGGAAGAGAAATTCATATCATCCTGGAGCTGTACGATTCTGGAAATCCCAGTCTTTATACCTATCGCCGTGTGATCATTCATGTCGCTGACCCTCCGAGACTGCGGGTGATCATGTCATCCGACTTCCCTCCTTTTCCGGTGACCAACAGTGACCCGGATGATGTGCAATCATTGGTCCGCTTCCTGCTTTACGTTAATGAATTTGACGTTGAGGGATTGATTGCTTCGGCTGGCACCTTTGGCATGGTAGCCGAAAAAGAGAATATCCTGGCCGTGCTGGACGAATACGACAAGGTAGAGGAGAACCTGAGAGAACATGACCCCAGGTATCCTACGGCAGATGCCCTGCGTGCTGTTACCTACGAGGGTTTGGGTAAGAACCATAATATAAGCATACAGTGGGGTTGCGGAAAGCAGGACTGGTCCGAAATAATCGGGGAAGGCAGGGACAGCGAGGCTTCAGATGCGATTATTGCAGCAGCTGACAAAGATGATTCACGTCCGATATATATCGGAGTATGGGGAGGTCCGCGGGAAATCGCCCAGGCAATTTGGAAGGTTCAGCATACACGCAGCCAGGAAGAGTTAGACGACTTTATAAGCAAGCTGCGCGTTTATCTGATTGCCTGCCAGGACGCTACCCACGAATGGCTGATGACGGATTTTCCGGGTCTTTTTATTATTGAATCGAGAAGCACATACCAGGGCATGTTCGGTGTAGATGATCGTTCGTGGGTCGAAACGAATATCATCAATGGCCATGGACCTCTTTGCTCCGTTTACCCACCCGAAGCCATAGCAGGTCCGGGAGTCATTGAGGGTGATACACCTTCCTTCCTCTACCTGGTAAGTGCAAACCGCGGAATCAACAACCCGGAAGACCCAACGCAAGCAAGCTGGGGCGGACAATTCGTGCGCAACGGATCAACAAATCATTACCTTGATGGGGCCGGGGGATCGACCATCTCCATGTGGAGTGATGATTTCCAGGCAGAATTCATGGAACGTGCAAACTGGTGTAATGATGCGACCGGAGAGGTCGAAGCATGGCCTGAAATCTTCAAAAAAAACAGGGAGATCGCCAAAAAGCATTAAGGGAAATACCCGGTCTGAAACTACTTTAATCCATCATTCTCTATCCGGAAATAATCAAATGAAACATCAAAGGGCGTCTCCGGTTTGGTGGTGTCCGGGTTAAACCAGAAAGTGCTTTTCATGTTCTGTGTAATAACTCCGTCACATACAATCAGCCCCGCCCTGATGTCCTTCAGCAACATATCGGCTGTTCCAAGTGTTTCATATTTTTCACCATCCAGTGAATAGGAGGCAGTGTACAGGCTTCCTGTTTTCTCCAGTCTAAGTATTAAGGCGTTATCCCCTGTAATTTCCTCCATGAGGTCAACGGATGCGAGGGATTTGGTCAAACCTTTTTCCTCCATGATCAGGTCAATGGTCCCCGGTTGCACCTCGGCAGCAGATGCTCTTCCAAATCTCACTCGCTTGATAACGGCCCGAAACATCAGTTTTACAAAATGATCATCATTCTCGTAAACCAGGATCCCTGCATTTTCCGGCTGGGATGGCGTTCTCGAGCAAACCAGTTTTGTTTCAATGACCCAATCGGAATTGGCACTCTGCAACAGGATGTTCCTGGCGTTGTTGCTCGTTTCGGATACATCTCCAATGTCGCTGGTGAAAGTAAGTGAACCGGGATTTTGGGAAAGCGAGTGGTTCGCCGGGTTTTCCCTGACCCATTCCCACTGATTACCCAGTGATCCGTTAAATTCGTCGCTTGCCGATTTCACATCAAAATTCAAATAATAGGTATTCGTTTCCAGTGTGATGTTATCGATAAAATTTACTACAGTAGTCCCGGGCACTTTTTTTGCCTGTTCAATTTCCACCGCTATGTCTCTGTCTCTTGCAGATGCCTGAACAACAGGGATTTTTGAATTGTTCTTTAAGAGATAACTGTAGGCTTTGCGTTCCGGGGCATAGCCCCTGATGGCCTTCCCGCTTATGGAAATCTTCTCCGGGGTCAGGTCGGGCATTACCTTCAGCGGATAGCTGTTTGATACGGTGTTCCCCTCTACGGTAACATAAGCGAATATAAGTGCTGTTCCAACCCCGGTGGCTGTCACTTTCCCGCTAGCATCAACACTGGCAACCGAGGGATTGTTGCTTTTAAATGTAATTTTTGCATTTTTGACGGGATAGAAACTATCGTCAGACATGGCAGCCGTCACACCCGTTTGAACGGTATTGCCGGGTCTTAATACTACACGGTCACATTCGGCAACCACGGTTTTTAAAACCGGTTTGTATGCGCCGCTCATGATGGCTTCTGCCCGGCCCCTGATGTCTCTTGAGGATGCACCAACTTCAAAAACGTACCGGCCCTGGTCGAACATGATCCTGTCGTTCTCAGCATCCCAGAACCACAGGTCTTCACAGTCAATATCAATGGAGACTGTTTTTATTTGTCCTTTGGGAATGGTCACCCTTTTAAAGCCTTTCAGGCGTTTCAATGGTCTTTCAAGCGAAGCAGGGCTGTCAGGAGTCTTCACATAGATTTGAACAACTTCGTCACCATCCACATTTCCTGTATTTTTTACATCCACGCTTACAGTGATTTTATCGTTGGGTGAAATGTTGCTTTTACTGATACTGAAATGGCTGTATTCAAATGTGGTGTAAGACAATCCATATCCGAATTCATAAGAAACATCTTTATCATAATACCAGTAGGTCCTGCCATTTGTACCATCGCCCCGCAGGGTGTAATCATTAAAATCGGGAAGATCGCCTGCAGACCGATGCCAGGTGACATTCAGCTTTCCGCCTGGATTCACCTCTCCAAATAATATTTTAGCCATCGCCGTTCCCTGCGCCTGCCCGTTGTACCCGGTCCAAATGATACCCGCCACATTTGGATTGTTTTTAAATTGTTCTGTTTCAACCATTCCCATGGTCTGCATCACTACAATGGTATTGGGATTGACTTCTGATACGGATTGAATCAGCTCATACTGGTTCCCGGGCAGTCCAATGGAGAACCTGTCAGACTCTTCCCTTCCCGTGGATTGATCGGTCCCGACAAAAACAAGGGCCACATCTGCCGAAGCAGCCATGTCAAGTGTTTTTTGGTCCGTGGCATCCGTTTCGGGTTCACGGTAAACAAGTACAATGGTCTGCGGTCCGGTTATACCCAGGGTCTGTATTTTAACCGGCACAATGCGGGGCCTCGAAAATCCGCGGAATCTCCCCTGCTGCTGATCGTTCTCAATTTTTTCTGAAGCCAGCACATTTCCGGTTGCAGACCCAACCCTGACTTCCAGGTTTCCGCCGCCACCGGATACGGTCATATTGAATCTTATGGAATCTACATGGGTAATATCAACGTTGTTGTATAAGGTCCAGTCTCCGTCTTTGATCCCCCGAACCGAAGGAGAACCAAACCGGGCTGAGCTTATCAGGCCGTTTGCCGAAGCATCAAATTGCGTGGCATCATACTCCTTTACGGTTCCGTCCGCAGCAACCGTGGAAAAGCCGGTCATGGTGAAGAAATCGGTCCTGCTTTCGGTATTTGCGCCTGAACTGTATGCAACTTCAGCTGCCAGACCATTTTGCTTTATATACTCCCGGATACCTGCAAGGGGTGTGATCTTTAACGAAGGTTCAACTTCTCCTGAGTAATCCCCCAGTTCAATCCTGTCGGCCATTGGTCCCAATACCGCTATTTTTGTAATGCCGGAGGCATCAAGGGGCAATGATTTTCTGCCCGCTTTGGCTACCACCTCATTTTTCAGCAAGACCGGGGTTTTTGAAGCAACTTCTATGGCCAGGTCATTGTGCGAAGGATCATTGATCCTGTTTGGTCCGATGCCTGCATAGGGTACAATTTCCGGCGGATCAAATTCACCGATTCTCATTCGTATGGTAAAAATATTGACCAGTGCCTTATCAATATCCCCCTCGGTCAGCAAGCCCTGTTCCAGTGCCCCCAGGATATGATTCTGATAAACACCTCCACAATCTGTGTCTACTCCCGATTGAATTCCCAGTGCTGCCGCTTCTTCATTGCTTTCAACGTAGTGGTGTCCTCTTACCATATCATCAATTGCACCGCAGTCACCTGTAATGTACCCGTCCAGACCATAGGTTTTCCTTGCGATGGTATCCACCAGGTATTTACTGGCCGACATCGGTATACCGTTCACCGCACTGTAGGCAGTCATGATTGCCGGAAGCTTGTAGTCCCTGATCAGTGTCCTGTAGGGAAGGAGATAGTATTCCCTCATGTCCCTGTCGTCCATGTCAGCACTCCCGGTATGTCGGTTGTACTCGGTATTGTTGGCAAAGTAGTGTTTTCCGCAGGGCACAGCCTTCAGATAGGTTGGATCATCGCCCATCAATCCCTGGATAAAACCTTTACCGATTTGCGATACAAGGAAGGGGTCTTCCCCAAAAGTCTCTGCAGTCCTTCCCCAGCGTGGATCCCTGGCAGGTTCTACCACCGGGGACCAGTAGGTCAATGTAAAAATAAGATCGTGGTTGAATCCACGCGCTTCATCCGAAATGACCGTAGTTTCCCGCTTCATCAGTTCAGGATCCCAGGTTGCCCCTGCAGCCACACTATTGGGGAATGAAGTTGCCGTCATTCCGCTGTTGTTGTTCCTTCCCAATATTCCGTGAAGCGCTTCACCCCAGAAGTCATAGTGATTCACCCCCAGGCGGGGAATGGGAGACATGGTATTCCCCAACTGGCTTTGTTTTTCCTCCGGGGTCATCCGCGAAACCAGGTCGGCGGCCCTTTCTTTAAAAGAATACGCCGTGTTCAGATAAATGGGTTTTTTTACCCTCTCACTTCCAGGCACAAAAGCCATGATGGCAAAAGAGCTGAGAACTAAAATAAGCAGTTGGGACAATTTAAATTTCATTGGTTTCGGGTTGAGGTTTATTTAAAAGGTATTTCCATTTGCGTAAAGGAGTGGGCCGGGAATGAATGGCTGAGGGTATTTCCCCTGAAACCAAGTTCGTCCTCCCATATCTTTACGGGTTGTTCTGTTCCGGTGTTCCTGGCGTCCACTGTTGCCGCATTGATGAGGCTGACAGCTGCTTTGCCCGTATAAGTGCCTGATTGGAGTTCTATGGTGGTTTCAATGGCATTCGTTTCGTGCCTGTTCACCACGTTGATGATCATTGTGCCTGCCTTTTCGTTTAAGACAGCGGATACATCCAGGTAGGGTATGTTGTTGAAAATTTCATTGCTGTATGCTTCGCAATCCGTGTACACGTCCAGGGAGGTCCCAACCGCATTATTGGAATAAAGGTAAAAGGTAAGGAACAACGAATTTTTAAAATCCCCCTCGGGGGAATTCCCGACCAGGTTGCTGATCATGGTGATATTGGCCATCTTCACGATATCGGCATGCCTGATAAAGGAATTCAGGTGCTGGCCGAGCAGGAGCGAAGAAGTCATTCCTCCCCATCCGGGAGAATATTCGTCGAATGAAATATAGACCGGCCGATGGGAGCCGGACCGCACCATGGCCTTTTTTATCAGTGCCTGTACCGTTTCGATCTTTTCATCTATATCCAGGCCCAGCGACATCAGGTCGGAAAAATTACGGTTCATCCGGCCCCCGGGCAATGCCTCTGTCGCATACCGGTGTACCGACAGGTAATCGATCTTGCCCACCATTTGTTCCAGTACGTAGTCGTTCCATTCAACCCAGTCATTTTTAGGTTCATAGAGCGATGCACCGGAAGCAACAAGCTTAATATCACTGTCGACCCAGGAAATAAGTTTACCTGCTTCCAGGGCAAACTTGCAATAATCTTCAGCACTTTTCTGACCCATTTGCCATGGTCCGTCGATTTCATTTCCCAGGGCGACGTATTTCACATCGAATGGCTTTTCATTACCATACTTTCTTCTCAGGTCGGCATAGTAGCTTCCTTTTTCCACGTTACAATATTCCACCCAGTGACGGGCATCGTCAAGCGTGCCGGTTCCGGCATTGATACACAGGAAATTCTCTGCACCGATCAGACTGCATAATTTTGCATATTCGTCGGTTCCCATCTGGTTGCTTTCAACCTGGTGCCATGCCAAATCCAGTTTTGCGGGACGCTGATCCCTGGGGCCTATCCCGTCTTCCCAGTTGTAACCCGAAACATAATTACCACCGGGCCATCTCAAACTTCGGATATTCAATTCTTTGACCAGGTCGATAAAGTCTTTTCGAAAACCATTTTCATCTGCAAAAGGTGATTCAGGATCATAAATACTGCCATACACAACAGTACGGATAGGTTCTACAAAAGCACTGTAGATGTTCGGATCTATCGTATCTATGACACGGTCGGGATCGATTTTAATGACAGCCGGCTTTTGTGCTGAAACCGCTATGAATACCATGCATGAAAATATCATGAACACGGTTGTTTTTCCAAATCTTTTCATGATCATTCCGCTATTTTTTCTCCTTCAAATGAACGTCTCCATTTGAAGTAGTCGTTAAGAACTTCAAGTGATGCTGCACCGGGAACCGGTCCGGTATGTGGATCCGGACCAAAGTACATGACCTCAGGATGCGATTCGCTGAATGCCGGCCATTCGGGCACCCCGTCTCCGTTCGGATCGCCATACCTGGCAAAGTTGGTCCAGTACGTGCCCATGGCTTCCGATACGGCCAGATCGGATTGCGTAATGAGCGGATCGGATGCATTGAGATGCATAAATACATAAGCTACATCCTGCCCGTGGGGTGAACCATAGCCGTAGCGGGGCGAATCTTCCGGATAATCGGGGTGCTGATCGAAATAGTAATAATACACCCTGGATGTTCCGGCACGGGACTGGAGGCGAGCCCAGCTCCATGTGTGCCATCCGAACGCCGCATCACGGGCCAGATCGCGGGCGGTTTTCGGAACCGTGTTTTCGCCGGAAGGATATACTTTTACCAAGGTATCGGCAAACGGGCCAAACCTTTTTTCTACGCCGGCAATGTATTCCCCCGGAGTTCTTTCCCTCGTAAAGCTGGCCCCCTCATCGGAGTTATAGCCAATCAGCACAGGCACGTCATTGTATTTCCCGGCTTCATAGAGCTTATACTGGTCGTCGGGGATCACATAGCCATCAATGACGGGCCATGCGCTACCCATTCCAAAACCGCCGGGAAGATCCTCCGCGGCCATTTTCCGTAATTCAGAAAGTGAAGCTGCCCCAGCCTTTGCGGCATACGCCAGACCGTCGTTCTCCGCCGTTTTCAAACGCCTGAGGTTTTCGCCCGGATAGGTGGTGGGCCTCGGTGGACCGAACGATCCGCCGCTTTGCGAAATGGCTCTGTGAAAAAGGCCTGTTGCCAGGGGGGATGCGCACAACATGCTTACGGCAATACCCCCGGCCGATTCGCCGAAGATGGTCACCTGACCCGGATCGCCGCCAAAGGCTGCAATGTTCTTTTGGATCCATTCGAGGGCTGCGATCATATCCTGCAGGCCATAGTTTCCCGAAACCTGACGGGGACTTTCAGCGCTTAATTCGGGGTGTGCCAGAAATCCCAGATGACCTACCCTGTAAGCGATGCTTACCAGCACCACCCCTTTTCTGGCCAGCATCTCCCCGGTGTACACCGGTTCGGCTGTCGATCCGAAACTAAATCCTCCGCCGTAGATCCAGACCAACACCGGTATGCGCTCTTTTTCGGATTTGGCCGGGCTCCAGACATTCAGGTACAGGCAATCCTCGCTTTTCCCCGAGGGGGGATTTCCACCCTGAAAGGCGGCCGGGGCAAACGCTGACGTTTGCTTTACACCCTCCCACTTTTCAACAGCTTCTGGAGCCCGCCAGCGCAACTCACCCACGGGGGGTGCGGCAAAGGGAATCCCCTTGAAAACCGTCATACCCTCCTCCACGGTACCCTGGATCCATCCGCCTTCCACTTTGACCTGCCCGGGCTGACGGGGAGAACAGGCTGTGGCCGCCAGCAGAGGAATCGCCACAAGAAAACAGGCTAATTTCTTCATCATAAGGCTATTATTCCGTAACGAAAATCCTGGGCGCAAAATCCTTGAGGGCCCTCCGCCAGGTGAGCCATTCGTGGGCGGTTCCCTCCGACACATGGAAAACGATGTTATCGATTCCGTGGTCTTTCAGGGCTTCCACCCACTGCTCGGGACTGCGCTCTTCCGTGCCGGTGCTGATAAACAGCAGGTTCATCTGCCGGTTGAATGCGGCTGCATCCTTAAACATGCCATTGAAAGCGGTTTCCAATCCGTCGTCCCCACGGATAAAAAATCCGCTGAACGTACCCATCCATGCAAATTTGTCCATGTTGCCGGAAACCGTCAGGCAGGTCTGGAATCCGCCTCTGGACAACCCGGCCATGGCCCTGTGCTCCCGGTCTGTATAAGTGCGAAAGGTAAGATCAATGAAAGGAATCAGGTCATTGGCATAAATTTTCGTCACATCCCCTGAAGCTTCGCGCACATCGGAATTGGTTTTGATATCCCCGCTGGGCATGACCACGATCATGGGCATGGCTTCTCCCGATGCGATCAACCTGTCCATGATATTGGCCATGTGTCCCTGGTTGGACCATCCGTTTTCATCCTCACCCCATCCGTGCACAAGGTAGAGAACAGGGTATTTTTTCCCGGGATCCTTTTCATATCCGGCAGGCACATATACATTGATATGCCTTTCCAATCCATTGATATCAGACCAGTAGTATATGGACCGCACCTGTCCGTGTGGAACCTCCCTGTTGAACCGGTAGTAATCCCCTTCCGGACCCTCCGGGATTTCGATCCCCGACATCTCCCAGTTGCTTCCAAAAAAGGTTTTTGTGTTCTGGTCTGTAACCCTGACCCCGTCCACTACGATGGCATAGTAGTGGAACCCGACTACCTGGGGATCGCACATGCCGGTCCAGATACCGGCGGTATCCTTTGTCATGTCGTATTTCCTGCCGGCTATATCGACCTGGACATTCTGGGCAGTGGGGGCCACCACCTTGAAAATGGCCTGCCGCGTTTCCTGGTTGACTGCAGGATATTCCGCCAAAAAGATATTCGTGGAAGCGGGCTTGAAACCCTCGGGTGGCGGTTCAAACTGGGGGCCTCGTCCGAACTGGGCTGATAACGTAACGGCGATCAGAATGGCAATTGTGGTTAAAATCGTAGTTTTCATGGGTTGTAGTTGTTTTGTGTTTTTTATTGAATGGTTATTTGAGCATCAGGTACCGGATACACCACCTCTCTAAACAGGGAGTGGTAGCCCTTGTTTGTCAGAGCCAGCCAGTACATCATGTACCTCGAATCGTGTATCAGGTAAAAGGGTTCCAGCGTGAGGTCGGCCGGATTCAACATGTTCACATTGAGTTTGAAGTGCAAGGGCTGATGCTCAACGGGAACCAGTTTATCCGCAATATGCCCGGGATCATCGTCGATCAGGACAGGAGCCTGATCAACCGGGAGATATTCTCCTTCAGCATACTGTCCCCACCGCCCGTCTCCGGCAACAAGACCTTTCAGATCCTCCGTCCCGGTTTTGGCTGCAAGCAAAATGGGCCCATGCATAAAAGCCACATATTCCGGAACATTGGGGATCTGTTCCACGCTATTGTGCATGGGTAAGCGGATCTCTAACAAATCACCCTCTTTCCATTCCCTGTAAAGACCCATATACGATGAAGGTTGGGTATGGTTTGGGATCTCCTTTCCGTTTACCCTGATTTCCAGTTCACCGCTTTTCACCCAACCCGGGTAGCGTACCATCAGTGTGAACCGGGCGGATCCTTCCGTGACCCTCAGGCTGGTTTGTTCTTCCAGGGGAAATCCGGTTTCCTGCCGGATTTTCACCCCTTTTTCCTTCCAGTTGAGCCCGGATGCAATAAACAGGTTCAGAAACAGGGAATCGTTTGTATGGGTATAAATGAACTGGTTGTATTTCCCGTGGTTTTCCATGCCGGTCCCCACACAGCACCACATGGCCTCGTTGGGAGCTGAATACGTACGATAGTGCCGCGGACGGGCCGGGGTGAAATACACGTACCCACCATGCTCCGGATGCTGGGTCGAAAGGATGTGGTTAAAGAGGGTGCGCTCATAATAGTCGGCATATCCGGCCGAAGGTTGCATCCTGAACAGATCTTCGGTCAGTTTAAGCATGTTATAGGAATTGCATGATTCGGGCCCGTCATTGACATTGACAAAGTCAATGCAGGAATCCTTTCCGGGAAAATGTTCCTTCCGGCTGTTCCCCCCGAATGCCAGGGAACGTCGGGTGGTAACCGTTTCCCAGAGAAAGCGCCCGGCATTTTCGTATTGTTCATCAAGCGTAAGCTCCGCGATTCGCATAAAGCCAATAAACTTGGGGATCTGGGTGTTGGCATGCAGGTTGTCCAGGATGTCGGTTCCCTCCGAAAGGGGTACAAGAAGCGACCGGTGCGAAAACCTTTGGGCGGCAGCCAGGTATTTTCCATCACCGGTGATCTGGTAGGCATCGGCGAATACTTCATTCATTCCGCCATGTTCTACGTTCAGTATCGCCTGCATCTGGTCATCGGTCAACCCGGAGCTTAGCGAAAGACCCCAGTCGCAGAATCCAAGGAACAGGGTTTTTGCTTCTCCGCTGCCCCCGTACAGCCAGGCATCCCTCAGCCCGGCATACATCTTATGCAGGTTGTAAAAAGGTGCCCAGGAAGAAAAGTAAATGCCAAAGTCTCCTTTCTTAAACGCCGGCCAGAGTGCATTGCTGTTGGGAAATCCTCCTGCATACCCAACTCCCCAATCCGGATGGTTCATTGCGTTTGCCTTTTGTATCTCCTTTAACTTACCGATCATGTAATCCATGCGCCGCCTGCATTCCTCATTCCCGGTGGCAGCAAAATTCATGGCCATGGCGGACAGGTAATGGCCCGCGATATGACCGTCCAGACCTGCCCAGTTGGGATAGCATTCTGCTATAGCGGGTAAGCCGGCTTCTTTGCGGTAAGGAGCAAGCAGCCGGTCCACATCATATTGCAGGAGGACCTGAATATTCAGATCGCGGGCAACTTTGAAAGGCCCTTCCAGCAAAGTGACATCCCCCAAAGGAAATTCGTTCGGGTATAATCTGTCCTGTCCGCGGAGGTTTGTGCTGCCAAAAGAGACACAGAGAAATACACAGAGAAATATGCAACTTCTATTTATTGTCAGCATGTCATTCACCTTTTAGATGGTCTTGTGGCCGGTCCGTTTTGCAGCATCACTCTGTGATCACCTCTATCTCGGCATATCCCGTTCTGTGGTTACCCTGCGTATTGCCCAAAGCCCTGAATTTAATGTACCTGGCCCTTACGGGATCGAAACTCCTGGTCTGCCACACCAGGTTGTTTCTAATATTGGAAAATTCACCCTGATCCACCAGTTTCCAGCTTATATTGTCTCCGGATACGAAGAATTGATAGTATGCTATGATGCCTGTATTCCATATGATTCTGTCAGGCAGATATCTGAATCCGCAAAGGTTTTGGTCCGATCCCAAATCAATGACCAGGTCCACGGGCATTATATTTTCCTCGTTTTGGTACCAGGCTGTGGAAGGATTCCCGTCGATGATCTCGGATGCTTCTTCATCGTTTGTGCCTAAAATCTTCCATTCTTTTCGGGGAAGGTCGAATGCTTCCCGGATGGAGGGACTGCTTTTTCGGCGCAATGGATCATAGGCGATAGCTTTTATCTCGAGCTTCCCCTCAGTGGGAACCGGACCGGTATACTTTTTCGATGATACAGTGGGGATGCTGCCGTCGAGTGTATAGTACACCTCCGATTCTACATCCACCGGAGTGATGATGATTTCTCCGGACTGGTTTCTGATGATGGAGGGGGGATCCATGATCTGCGGTGCGTTGTACACACCGATATTGGAAATGACCGGACTGTTCTTCGAACCGTTAATGGTGAGGCGAAGCTGTGTGGCTTCAACGGTTGGGAACAGGAGGATCCTTTTGTACCCGATGGTCGATCCATTGGACAGTTCCTTCCACTCACCGTCAACCAGAGCCTCAACGGTAAAAGATTTTACCCGTTGTCCCAACGGAATGTATTCCTGCACCAGAAAACGGTTGAAGGTGGCAGGCTTGCCAAAATCAATGGTAAACGAGGCCTTCCTGACCTCATCGTCCGTTGCCCAGTAGGTATCGTTATTGTCGTCAATAGCCTTGGACGCTCCGTATTTCCTGGCCCCTCCGCGAACATTCGAAGCCTCCGCTTTTGCATTAATGGCCAGGTTCAACGCAAAAGCTTCCTTTACGGCACATGCAAACCCGAGCACTGCTTTTTCGTCATTCTCATGGATCAAACCGTTGGGCATGATCGGAAAGTTGAGCAGCAATGTGCCATTTCGTCCTATGGAGTTATAATATGTTCCCTTAAGCTGAGGCACTGTTTTCACCATCGCATCTTCCCCCGGATGGTAGAACCATTCCGGCCGGATGGAAGTGTTGACCTCAGCCGGCACCCAGGAATCCCCCGATTCCAGTCCGTAATGCAACATGCCCCATTCCACTTCTCCTGTGGCGTTCAGCAGGCTCCAGTTCGTTTCACCAACCACACCGGCTTCGGTCCCCACCCAGCGAAGATCGCCCCTGTCACCCCCGTCATTCCAGATGACGATACCGGGCTGCAGTCGGCGGATCAGCTTGTATGTATTGCCCCAGTCGTAGTAAGTGGTACGGTCGATGGTCCGCGTCTCATCGGCACCCCCGTACCAGCCCGATCCTCCGTTTGCCCCGTCGAACCACACCTCGAAGATGGGCCCGTATTGGGTGAGGAGTTCGGTGAGCTGGTTTCTGAAGTAAGTGATGTATTCGGGTTTCCCGTAATCGGGGTGGTTCCTGTCCCACGGTGACAAATAGATGCCCATTTTCAGGCCGTATTCTTTGCAGGCATCGGCCAGTTCACGCACCACATCGCCTTTGCCGTCACGCCAGGGGGCGTTTTTCACGGAATACTCTGTGTAATCGGAAGGCCAGAGGCAGAATCCGCAGTGGTGCTTGGCCGTAACAATGATCCCCTTCATCCCGGCCTCCTTGCAGATCCGGGTCCACTGCCGGCAATCCAGTTCCGTGGGATTGAACAGGTTCACATCTTCGTTTCCGTACCCCCATCCCTGATCAGTATAGGTATTCAATGAGAAATGGACAAATGCATAATATTCCATTTCCTGCCACCTCATCTGATTTTCCGAAGGTACAGGCCCGAAAGGTTCGGGAGGTTCAGCCCGGTTGCAGCTCAGGCAGATGGTACAAATGGAAAGAATCAATCCTGGTATTTGATATTTCATGATTTCTCTGATTATCGGATCACAGTGATTTGCCGGAATGAGATGCCTCCGGATTTCTGAATTTGATTATATTTCAAATTTAAGCAGCAATATGGCGTAGGATGGAACCTCGATCCTTTGCTTTTTCATCTTGTAAACTGATTCAACAATGGTGACTTCCGCATCCTGTCCGGGTACATTGTACGCCTCCGGGTCCTCATGATGGATGGTCCAGGCGCCGGCCTCTTTCGGAAGGCTGATCCCGGGGACATCCAGCTCAAAGACCACCGGCAGATCACCGGAATTCACCATGGATACGGTGAGCACACCCCCGGCCGGGGAAACGGCGGCGGCGATATCCAGCCCGGGAATGGCATTTCCCACCCTGACTGGGACCGACTCGAAGTGTTTGCGGTAAAGGATCAGCGGCAGGGCAGTGGTGGCAAATCCAGCACTGGTGGTGGTGGTTTTAATACAGCCGATGACGTTCACTGTCTGGGCATAGTTCGCCATAAAGAAGAGATCCGAGTTCCTGAAATACGCATGCAAACCCTTTGCGATTCCGAGTGCATCTTTGTGATGGTAACGTACTCCCAGTTCACCGTAGAGATAATCACCATACCAGTAATTCCATTCATCCATGGCGATCCGGATGTTCTTTTCCGCCAGGCCCTTGATCCCGGAACGGTACTTCCGGTGCGCATCGGCCACCCTTTTCACGGAATTGGCGATCTGATCGATATGTGCAGGTACCGAATCCAGTTCACGGCAATAGATATGTTCACTGATCAGGTTCATTTTATCGGCCGATTCGGAAAGCATCGTCTCGCTCCATTCTCCCACTGCACCCACACCGATAAGCTGTGCCTCCGGATCCACTTTCCAGATAGCATCTGCGATGCTGTTGTGTTTGTTTACATATTCGCTCAGCGGCATATGACCCAATTGCCATGATCCGAACATCTCATTTCCCACGGCCCACCACTTCACACCGTAAGGCTCCGGGTGCCCGTTTACTGCCCGGATCTGACCCCACTGCGAATCAGCAGGACCATTCACGTATTCGACCTCCTGGACGACTTCCTCCAGGGTGCCAAGGCCGGTATTCACTGCAATAAAAGCCTCGGCTTCAAGTATTTCCATCAGCTCCATGTACTCATGGATGCCCACGTCATTGGGCTCCACACCCTTCCAGGCCGGATTCTTCCTCGGGGGCCTTTTATCGCGATCCCCGATGCCATCGCGCCAGTTGTACCCGCTCACAAAATTGCCCCCGGGCCACCGGTAAACAGGGCTTTCCAGCTCTTTCATCAGGGCAACCACATCCTTTCTCCATCCCCTGATATGATCCGCCGGCATGATGGACAGGGTCCCGATGATAAAATGGCCCGATCCCTTGCTGAATATTTCAAGGGTCACGCTGTCGGAAGAATAGGTGGATTCGAATTCAAAGTGTGCCGAACAATATTCCGGACTTATCTCGGCCAAAGGTACTTCAATGTGTCTGTCTCCCGATGAAAGTCGTACGATCACGGGCAGGGTTGAATTTTCCCCGGAAAGGATGATGCGGCCACTGTACTTTTGACCCTGAATCAAGCCCAGACCGTATTGACGTATACCTGCTGCGGCACCGTCACCGGGAGCCTGTATTCTGACTGCAAATTCGCCTGTGTAGGGATTATCCCTTTCCATCTGCACATTTTTCCCTTTTCCGATGATCTCCCAGGGGGAAGCTTTCAGATACTGGTAAGGACCGGTTCCCCAGAATGGATCGGTTGCAGTGCCAAAGGGATCAAAATCTTCCTTGACCGGGTAATAAAACTTCCGGTCATTTACCATTTCAGCCCAGATCCCGCCGTAAATGCAGTTCCCCAGGTGTTCGATGAACTGCCCGTAGATATATTTCTCAATGGGCTGACCCGTATCGGATACATTGATGGTTACCTGATCGTATTCTTCGGAGTGGCAACCGGAGACGGTTAATGCAAAAAGTGCAATGATTACGGCGAATAAGGCTGGTCGTTTCATGGAAGTAGTTTTTATTAGGATTGACTCTGCTCTCAGTAAGTTGCGAGGAACTTTTGTTTCGGGGGAGTCAATCATCTGTTACTTGCCTGTATATTCAAAATAGTCATAGGATGCCTCTTCCTGGCTTTTCCTGCCGTTGCCGGTTGCATAGATGCCAGCATATACTCCGGTGAACCAGCCAACAGTCTCCGTGCTCAGATACCTTGCGTCAACTTTTTCAATATCAATGGTTTCTGTGCCCTGGGAATAGGAGAAGGTAAAGGTGCCCCCTTCTCCTTTTATCCGGAGCTGCACGGGTCCGTCTTTGAGTTCTGTTTCTTTGGATGTATAGACAAGGGATCCAAATTGCAGTTTCACAAACAAAATTCTCTTATTCCCCTTGCGTTTGACGAGTATATCAAAATGCTGTCCATTGTTAACCAAGATTAATCCCGCTTCCTCATTGGCATTCTTGGGATTGAAATCCAGGCTGGTCGTTGCAACAAAATCCATATGCTGTAACCTCCTGCCAATAAAAGCAGG
Source organism: Bacteroidota bacterium (assembly GCA_043797815.1). Classification (GTDB taxonomy): domain Bacteria; phylum Bacteroidota; class Bacteroidia; order Bacteroidales. The sequence continues at coordinate 48,148 of JAZDPG010000102.1, read as the reverse complement.
GCTTCCTTCCTCACCGATCTTCTGCGGCAATCCTGTCAATTTCAAAACACCGTTGCCGAGCTCAAGAAAAGAGGATTTGTCCACAGGAATTTGAATAAAATTCCACTCCCATCCGAGGCTGGAATCAACGAATTCGTCCCGCGCTGCCTTTTCGGGGAATGGTTTTAAAGGAAGCGTTTCACATCTCATCTGAACGGTGGCTGTTCCGTTGCCGTTTACCACCGGCCATCCGTTTTTGGGCCAGCAAACCGGTGCCAGGCATGTTTCACGTCCCAGAATGTGGTGAACCGGGTAAGGCACAGATTTTCGATACCCGTGAAATACCATCCACCATGAACCATCGTGGGCCTGAATCATATCGGCATGTCCGACACCCTGGATAAGGCTGTTTTGTCCGGCAGCATTTGCATGGTATAAGATGGGATTCGCGGGATTTTCAGTATACGGCCCCTGGATGGTATTGCTTCGGGCAATGGTCTCCGAGTGTGCTTCCTCGGTGCCGCCCTCAGCAGCCATGAGGTAATAATAACCATCCTTCTTATAGATATGCGGGCCTTCTGCATACCTCCCTCCGGTCCCGGACCATATCTTTTGTCCCCTGGTCAGGATTTTCCCCGTCGTCACATCGATTTCATACAGAATAAAAGATGAGGAAATCACATAGGTCTTTCCATCCTCGTCAAAAAACAAATCGGGGTCTATGCCCGGAACATCTATCCAGACAGGATCGGACCAGGGTCCTGAAGGCTGGTCGGCTGTAAGATAAAAATTACCGCCACGGCCCGTATTGGTGGTAATCATATAAAATTTGCCCCTGTTGTACCTGATGGTGGATGCAAAAATATTGATGCCTTCGGGCAATTGTTCTGCACGGTCAATGCAATGGCCGATCTGCTCCCAATTCACAAGGTCCTTGCTATGGAAAACCGGGATGCCCGGAAAATATTCGAAGGTGCTGGTTACCAGGTAATAATCATCCCCAACCCTGCAAACGCTGGGATCTGAATAAAAGCCAGGGATCACCGGGTTATTGTATGTAATTGCTGAATGAGGATCCGGGCTTGCGGCAAAAGGATTGTCGTGAACCTGTGCGCTTAATGAGACAAAAAGAAATTGCACCAGTAGAAATAGGGGTACCTTCATGGGATGAACTTTAGGTCTAAAATAGATATAAAAGGGCAGAATTGAAAAGAAAGATATAGCGAATTCTGGATCTTGAATCACACCTCACAAGTACTTTTCCGGGAGGATCTTTTAATCGGACTTCATTTGACGGATTCAACCTGAGAAATTTCAATGCTGCAGGTTCCAATCCCAATATTCCTTTTTGGCAGCGCTAAAAAAACGATGGAGAGATATGCCAAACGATGAAGGTTTGACCGCAATGATAAAACCGGGTCCGGGTTAGCATTGCAAATACAGCGTTTTATAATTTACTTTGGAATATATACAAACACCAATGAATACAATTATTATAGTCTGCTTCATCATAGGGTATACTTTAATTGCCATTGAAAGTAAAATAAAGATCAATAAAGCTGCTATCGCTCTTTTTACAGGAGTAATCCTCTGGACGATCTACATTTCATTAAGGCCGGGGTCTGAAGAGATAGTTACGCAACTGGTTGAGCACATTGGAAGTATATCTCAAATACTGTTTTTTCTTATCGGTGCAATGACCATCGTCGAATTAATAGATTCTTATCATGGTTTTGATGTGATTACCACACAAATAAAAACCAGCAATAAGAAAAAACTGCTCGTGATTATAGGTTTTATTACTTTTTTCCTCTCCTCGGTTCTTGACAATCTGACCACAACGATTGTCATGGTGACGCTCACCAGGAAATTACTTCATGATAAAAATGACAGGTTATTATTTATAGGGATGATCGTGATTGCAGCAAATTCCGGGGGGGCATGGACTCCCATCGGTGATGTTACAACTACGATGTTATGGATAGGAGGTCAGATTACCACGGTTAATATCATGAAGAGCCTTTTTTTGCCAAGCCTTTTAAGCATGATAATCCCCCTTTCGCTGATTTCACTGATGGTAAAAGGCAATTTTGAGAGAAATACGCAATCGATTCCAGCATCAGGTATTTTGAATGTAGAGAAAAACATCATTTTTTTTACCGGAATATCGGCTTTGATTTTTGTTCCTGTTTTCAAGACAATTACCCACCTGCCCCCGTTTATGGGTATCCTGATCGGATTATCCGTATTGTGGATGTTAACAGAAGTTTTAAATAAAAAAAGAGAGGACGATAATAAAATTACGGTAACACATGCTTTGCGCAAAATAGATATCCCCAGTATTCTGTTTTTCCTGGGTATTCTGATGGCGGTCGCCACACTTGAATCAATTGGGTTGCTTTCAAGATTAGCCGGTGAATTGAATGATTCGGTGGGTGATCTTAAGATCATTGCCATGTCCCTGGGTGTTCTTTCAGCAATCATCGACAATGTCCCCCTGGTTGCCTCGGCCATGGGCATGTATGATCTGGCAACATTTCCTGTCGACCATTATTTCTGGGAACTGATTGCTTATTGTGCCGGAACAGGAGGCAGTATTCTGATCATTGGATCAGCTGCCGGTGTTGCTGCGATGGGAATTGAGAAGCTGGATTTTATCTGGTACCTGAAAAAAATAAGCTGGATAGCTTTTATCGGATATCTGTCGGGTGCTTTCTTATATATATTATTGCTGTCAAGATGAAAAATAATTCAAAAAAATGAAAAAACCAGCCAACCTTATTCTCCTCCTGTTACTGGCAAATTCGCTGTCTTCCCAGAATCCGTTTATAGAACATATGTACACTGCTGATCCCTCTGCGCATGTTTTCAGCGGAAGGGTGTACGTATACCCTTCACACGACAGGGACAACAGTGTAACTTTTGATATGATGGACTACCATGTTTTCTCTTCGGCCAACATGGTTGACTGGACAGATCACGGGATGGTCTTGTCACTGGAAGATGTGACCTGGGCAACCAGGGATGCCTGGGCCCCTGACTGTGGGTATTCCAATGGTAAGTATTATTTTTATTTTCCAACCGACCAGTCCTGTATCGGAGTTGCTGTCAGCGACAATCCGGCCGGTCCGTTCAGGGATGGCCTGGGTAAACCGCTGGTCACCAAGAACAGTCCGGGTGTTGTGAACAAGCGTGATTTTATTGATCCCTCCATCTTTATCGATGATGATGGCACTCCTTACCTTTTTTTCGGTCAGCTGGATGTAAATGTTGTACAATTGAACCCGGATATGATTTCTTATGATGGACCTGTGCATATTATCGAGGGAGCAAAGGATTTTTTTGAGGCTGTCTGGGTACACAGGTATAAGGGGAAGTACTATCTCTCCTATTCAACCTGGGGTGAAAAGGGAGTAAGCGGCCCTCAGATAGTCTACGCCACATCGGAAAATGTTCTCGGGCCCTATGAATACCAGGGCGTTATCCTGGATGAAGTGAGCAGCGGGACCAATCATCATTCCATCGTGCAATTCAAGGACCAGTGGTACCTGTTTTATCATACCTCTGACCTTTTTGCGGAAAGGACGGATTCCAATTCTGCGGAGTATAAATACAAGCCTTACCGGCGTTCCATTTGTGTGGACCGGCTCTTCTATCATGAAGACGGGACCATTCAAAAAGTGGTTCCCACCCGCACAGGCGTTGAAACAGTTGAATAATATCCTTCCTGAGAGCAGATGACTGCAATCGTAAAGAACAGACAATATTTCAAATTCTGCTTTTACGGATTCCTGAAAAATCTGCGGTTCTTTGATGCATTCTTTATCCTGTTCCTGATGGAAAAGGGACTCCCGTTTACCCAGATTGGGATCCTGTATGCTGTCCGGGAGATTTGTATTAATCTTTTTGAAATCCCTTCAGGCATTGTTGCCGACACTTTCGGGAGAAAAAGCGCCTTGGCAGGATCATTCATTGCATACATCATCTCGTTTTATGTGTTTTACATCTCCATTGATTTCTGGTTTTTTCTGATTGCCTTTATTCTGTACGGGATTGGAGATGCGTTCCGGACGGGGACACACAAGGGAATGATCATGGATTATCTGAATCTGAACCATTGGGGAGACCAGAAAATCGATTATTACGGACATACCCGTTCATGGTCCCAGATCGGTTCCGCCGTTTCTGCGCTCCTTGCCGGTTTGATTGTTTTTTCAAACGGATCCTATAAAATTATTTTTCTATATTCCATTGTTCCATACCTGATTAACCTGTTTTTAATCCTATCCTATCCACAGTCGCTGAACCGTTCTTCAAACCAAGTCAATCCGGCAAACCGTTTTGGAATGGGTGCAACCCTTGCCTCTTTTTTTAAAACCATCAGACAGCCCAACGTTTTAAAAATCGTTCATGCCTCGGCCCTTCACACTGCCTATCTGCAGGCAGTGAAAGACTACATCCAGCCTTTGATGGTCCATGTTTCACTTCTCATTCCGCTCATGCTCAATGTTGAGACAGAAAAGAAGAACGGGGTGGTCATCGGAGTGATCTACTTCTTTATTTACCTGATCACGTCTTTTGCCTCCAAGTATTCTTCAAGGGTTGCTGCCAAAAACAAAGCCTCTATATCAAATACCACCTTGCTTGCCGGATTTGTTTTTGGAATCCTGTGTGGTTTTCTTTTTATCTATGAATTATGGATCGTTTCGCTGATCGCATTTATTGGAATTTATATGGTTGAAAATCTCAGGAAACCCATTCTAACCGGATTTATCGCCGACCATGTGCCCAACGAGATTCTCACTTCCGTTATTTCTGCACAGTCCTTATTGAAAACCATTTTAACAGCCTTGTTCGCCCTTGTTTTTGGAATTATTGCAGACCATTCCGGGATCGGAGCTTCTTTTCTGATCCTCTCTGTTTTCCTGGCACTTTCTGCTTTCCTGTTCAATGCGGTCCATACCAAAAAAGTGAAAATGCAGGATCCTCTGTAGAGAGGCATGAGAACAATTCAGGGCAAACCTGGGCAGATTGTGTGGATCAGAATATCTTCACCATTTTCCTTGTTGCAGAATAAGCATCTGTCATGATGGTATAGTAGTACATTCCGTTTTCCAGGTTTTCTCCCTGATAATCAATCTGAAAAGTTCCCTTGTTCTTTACGCCCAGCTGAAGCTGGTCAACCAGCCTCAATTCTGTATCGTAAATGCGGAACTCAACAGGAGCGCTTTCCATAAGATGAAAGACTATTGTGGTATTTCCCTGGAACGGATTTGGAAAATTCTGATCCAGGAAATCTCCGTCAGAATGTATTTTATCCGTTTCAATCCCAATGGTGGAATAAAGAAAATCGTCAGACCATTCGCTCCATTTGAGATTGTGATCCCTGTATCGCACCCTTATTCCGTAAGATTTATCCCATCCGAACCGGTTTCGGTCCAGAACAGGTTGATATAAATCCAGATCACTGTTTTTATCGATAGGGTTGTTGCTTTCATCCACTCCGTAAATATCCGTCCAGTGCAACAGGGTGTCCAGTACAACAGCGTTTTCTGAGGACTGATCAACTACCTGCAAATTTACGCTCATCAGCGAGTCCGCTCCTGAAAATTCAGAGGTAAATACCCGGATTTCAGCACCGGCAATGTCTATATTTTCAACCACCGGGGTATCAGGGCCCTCCTGGTTCAACTTCCTGTACCAGGTATCCAGTGCCTCCGAATTTCCCGGTTTTTTAAGGTTGCCGAGACTGTACATGGTAGTCTGAAAAGACTTTTCAGCGATATCAATTTCCAGTATCTGGAAGCAATAATGATCCAGGGCGATGTGGATTTCATCATAATCAAAGTTTGTAAACGCTCCCCAGGTGTCAAGAGGTCCCCCTCCCCCTCCGCCACAGACCGACCTGAAATCTGCATTTTTCAACGGCGAATTTATCGTTCCTCTTTCGAAGCCATGGGTGTGGCCGGTATGAAATTGCTGTACTTTTGAATATTTTTTAAATACGGGAAGAAGCTCATACCTTACATAATCGGCACCCCCGTCGAAAGTGCTGACATCAAACCATAATTCGGAAAAAGGAGGATGATGAAAGAAAAGAAAAACAAAATCGATGGCCGGATCCTGTTCCGCGTCATTCAGGACGCCATCAAGCCAGTTGGACATTACATCGCCAAATTGTGTACTCATATTCGTATTCAATCCGATAAACAGTGAATTCCCAATTGTCATCTTCCATATTTTTTCGCTTAAGGCAGGATTTGCCGGAAAAGCTGATAATTCATCCAGTTTCATATAAGCATAAAACAGAGGGCTCTCCCCTTCATGATTCCCCGCCACAGTCATTGTCGCAATATTTGAGGAGAGTGCTGACACAGGCCCGAAGAACTGGCTGGTATATTGTCCGGCAGAATTACCACTTACGGTTATATCCCCGGAATGGAAAATTCCAATCACATGGTTTTCAATATCCGGCCCGTACAATTCACAGATTTTTGAACGGGCAGCCCTGAGTACCTCTCCCGCCATTGTTGTATCCGAAGCGTGCGTGTCGCTTAAAAGGACAAATCTTATCTTCCCTGCATAACCGGTACCCGGCAGTGTTTTGAAGGAATAAATCTTTGATTCGCCCTTCCCGCTTTTTACCCGGTAAAAATAGACCGTGTTCTCTTCAAGTCCGGATAATTTTACGGTATGCCACCGGTAGGGTTTTTGAATAGTTTCACTTGCACCTGGTTCTGTCTGATCAGGGATGGAGTCTGTGCCATATTCAACAGAAGTTCCGTACGTGGCAGTATCGTGCCAGGAGATGGTCATGGAATTCTGTCCGGGACTCTGCAGAAACGGGATCCGGGTCATGAGTGGCATTCCCGTGGTATGTCCGTATCCCCCCAGTTCTTTTGCCTGCTCGCCGTTCAAAGCCCTGTTCCAGATAGAAAGTTCAGAGCAGACAATATCTCCGTCTTCATTGTTTTCATCAGCAAAAAGAAGGAGCAGGCTGTCCAGGGAAAAACGGCCATCCAGACTTTGTATTTCTCCTGTCATCAAAAGGTCTCCATCCAGATAACAGTCAAATAAATCTCCATTTCTGACAGAGATAACCAGGCGGTACCATTCATTTTTTGAAATGGTGAAACTGCTGTAACCAACAGCTGCCACACCGATATTTCCCGAGGGATTGATAAAAAAGTCACCGTCCGTGTTATTCTTCACCCCTGTCTGAAAAAAGGAGTGCCAGATCCCCGTATCCGGGATCTTGAAATCGAACAGCAAGCTATATTCATTGACGAATTTATCTTGCCCTGAAGGGCTTATCCCATGCCTCATTGTATAATAACTTCCCGGCCCGATCAATGCTGCCCCGTTTCCTTCTTCCGGTCCGGAAGTAAAAGCATGAGAACCTGTCAGGACCAGATCCGCGCCGTATCCCGGCTCAGCTGCCAAAAGACCGGACGGGTTTTCAAATTTCCACCAACCTGTTCTTTCCGGTATAGCTGCCTGAATGCAAAAAGCAAAAAGAAGAAGAATGAAAACGAAGAGCCAATTTTTCATCATCCGCATATTGGAATCATTGTGGTTTAATGGCCCTTTGCATCAAGGATCATCGTCCGTTTTTATTTGGCGATGATCATTTTCCTGGTACTGGTGAGTTCATCGGTTTTCATCTGGAAATAATATATCCCACTGGAAAGCTGATCCGAACTGAACTCAAGTGCATAGGCTCCCGGATTTTTCAATCCTTCAGAGAAAAGCTTCACTTCCCTCCCGGAAATATCGAAAACACGAAAGGCTACCTCTCCGGCCTTGCCAACATGGTAAGGGAAAACAGTGGAATTGGAGAATGGATTGGGATAATTTTGTCCCAGGCCGGCTGAGCTTCCGGCAGGCCGGTTTAAAATCCCGGTCTCAACTGATGTGCTTGCATCCCCCAGTTTTGCAATTTGTTCAGCATTCAGGGCCACATTCCAGATCCCTGTTTCAGAACAGATAATTGTGCCATCATCACCGTCATCATCACCAAATAGCAACAGTGCATCTGTAAGTGAAAATCTTCCGTCAATGGTCTGGCCGGCAGATTCCAGCCAGGCTTCCCCATTTATATACACTTTAAAAAATACCCCGTTTTTAACAGAGATGACCATCCTGTACCAGGTATTGGCATTGATCGTATTGGATGAATAGCCGGTTGCTGCCGTTCCGACAGCATTTGATCCGCTGTTAATAAAAAGGTCGGCATCATCACTGTTATCTTCGGTGGTTTGTATAAAAGCATACCAGATCCCCAATTCGGATACACTAAAATCGATTTGAAGCGTATACTCATTCACCTGGCTTCCATCTCCGTTGGCGAAAATGCCGTGATCCATGATCAGGTAACTTCCCATGCTGATCATCGTTGCACCATTGCCCTCCACAGGTCCTGGGGCTTCCATCTCAACCCCGCTCACCTGAAGCGGATTTCCAATTTCCGCCTTCAGCAAATCAGAAGGATCGTCAAATTTCCACCAGCCGCTGCGCTCAGGTATACTTCCCGTGGGATCTCCACCCAATTCAATTACCTCGTTCCCGGTAAGGGCTACCTCCCAAATACACAGCTCCGAGCATAAAATTTCGCCATCATCTCCATCATCATCAGCAAAGATCAGCAAAACATCATCGAGGCCAAATCTTCCATCCATCGGCTGACCAGGAGCATCCAGCCACAAGTCTCCGTTCAGGTAAACCCGGAAGAATTCACCGTTTTTAACCGAAATGACCATTCTGTACCATGTATCGGACTCAATCGCATCGGTAGAATAACCGGTCTGGGCAGTCCCCACATTATAATCTGAATTACTGGCAAACAGATCAGCATCATCACTGTTTGAGGGATTGGTTTGAAAAAAGGCGTGCCAAACCGCTTTGTCCGGAACAGAAAAATCGATCTGCAAAGAGTATTCGTTGACCAGTGTCTCTTCTCCGTTCAGGGCAATATCATTTGTTATTTTTAAATAGCTCTGAAGCCCGATCCTGGTGGCCAGGTTGCCTTCAGCAGGTCCTGGAACAGACTCCTGGCTGCCGGTCAACTCAAGTGGATAACCCTCTTCTGCCTGCAGCATATCCGCGGCATCATCAAATTTCCACCATCCCATTCTTTCCCTGCTTCTTGAACGGGCTCCTGTAGCGTCACCCAGCTGGGAAACCTGGTATTCATCCAATGCAAAATCCCAGATTCCCAGTTCAGAGCATAATATGATTCCATCTTCTCCATCGTTATCGGCAAATAAAAGGAGGGTTGAAGCAAGGGCAAACCTTCCGTCAACGGACTGGAAAGCACCATCCAGCCAGAGCTCACCGTTCAAATAAACCCTGAAAAAATCCCCGTTACTTACCGTAATGATCATCCTGTACCAGCTATCAACGGCAACCCCCTGGTTGGAGTATCCTGTTTGTGCTGTACCAATGGCATTGCTGCTGCTGCTGGTAAACAGATCTCCATCACTTTCGTTTGTTTCATCTGTCTGGAAGAATGCATGCCAGATGGCTGTTTCAGGAATTGAAAAGTCGATTTGAAGCGTATATTCATTCACCAGAGAGCCTCCCCCGTTACCAGTAATCCCATGGTCCATCACCAAATAACTGCCCACGCCGATCATTGCTGCATTGTTTCCGGCAACGGGCCCCGAAGCCGGCTGCATTTCCCCTGCCAGTATCAGTGAATTACCAATGGCCGCCTGGGTAAGATTGATGGCATCATCAAATTTCCACCAGCCTGTCCTCTCAGGCAGCTGAGCTGAAGTTCCGACGCTAAATGAAAAGAACAAGGTTGCAATTAAAAGACGAAGAGTTGGTTTCATATGGTTTAGAATTATTGAATGATTTCATTTCAACACTGCAATCAAAGGTATTTATAAGTACTATATATCCCCTGTTCTGAAAAGAAAATTTTCAGAAAGCCAAAATGAGCGTTGCTTTGCGGGGTCTTGGTATTACCCCTGGAAATACAAGGAAAAATCTATTTGATCAGCATCATCTTCCTTGCCTGAACACTGTTTTCCGTAATTAATTTATAAATATAAATACCTGAAGCTTGATCCATAGAGTTCCATTGTACCGAGTGAACACCCGGATCCAACCGCTCGTTTATAAGTGTGGCAATTTCCTTGTCCAGCAGATCACATACAACGATTTTAATGTGTGATGCTTCACGAATAGTAACATCGATGGTCGTAGTCAGATGAAAGGGATTCGGATAATTCTCATGCAGGATGAAATTCTTGGGAATGCTTTCCAAAGGTTCATCCACACCTGTAACATCTATCAGACTACCAACAATAAACTGCCCGAGTTTCGTGATACCTCCCCTGGACAGGGTTCTGGGTGATGTCAGCAATTGCATGGTGTAATCGCCTGTTCCGGCTTCAGTTGAGTCCGACATGTTGAAAATCCTGGCGTTGCCCGCACGGTCAGCCTTAAATTCAGCATTTTCCATGGAGGTAATCCAACCAAACTGCAGCGTGTATTCCCCATTCCCCGGGGGATCTTCGGTCAGATTCCATTTTACCTTTACCCGGCCTTCATATGAATCTTCATCGGTATCAATTACAACACCTGCACCGATTGTTTTAGCAGTGCCTGAATTCTTTATCCAAACAGGTGCGTAACCCGTTGTGCCGACAGGGAAAAGCACCTCCGATGCCCCCAAAGATGCCATCTGAAGCACCCCGCCGTCAGTGGTTATAATGTAGGCGTTGCTATTGATAACAGCTGTTGAATCAGCAGTCAGGGTATTGGCTCCAAGATCCAGTTTCCTTAACAGATCCAGCCTCCCAACCGTTCGTGAGTCGTGGAGTGTGACTCCTCTGATATTGTCTATGATAAGATTTTCCGGCCCGCCGGACGAGGGGAATTCTGCACTGGTGGTTGTCTGGGCAGTTGAGCCCGAATATTGAAGGGAGGCGTTTGCTCCATACACCAGCTCATTGCTCCCGGCAGATAACATTCCGTTTTCCATCTCCAATGTTCCAATGATAACCAAAGTGTTTGAAAGTGTAACACCTGCGCTGTTGCTGATGATCAGGTTATTGACGGTATCGGGCATGGAAGCTCCCGATACTTGTGCTTCAGAACCATAAAAGCCAATGTTCGCCGCTTTGTCGAAGATCTTCGTTCCTGTTGTGGCAACCGACCCATCAAGGCCATTCACATGGGCAGTCAGCAAAGTGGAGCCTGATTTCAGGTGAAAGCTCCCGTTGCCCTCTAACACATTTGTGCCCATATCCAGGATTGTACCGCTGTCAACTTCAACCGGAAATCCTCCATCACCGAATATTACATCTAATAAGGCCAGCGTCTGCATGTCTTCATCTTTTGTGAAGATGAACTTTGCACCGGTGCTGTTCGAATTTTGCGTGGAGCAGTCTGTCAGGGAAACATTCCCGGTAAGATTCCATAAAGTAGTTCCGCTGCCTCCCTGCGATCCCCGGCTGACTGAAAAATCACCTCCGCTTACTACGATGTTTCCAAAGTGGTTGATCTCAATGCTTGTGCTGGCATTTTCTGTTGCATTGGATGCAAACCGGCCGCCTGACTGAATAATATCTCCGTTGATGGTCACCATTGCTTCGCTGCCAATTTCCGGTTCACACATTTGCCAGCTACCGCTTCCGGTACTTTGAATCGTGATATTCCCGCCTATGGTGTTTCCGTCCCATTTCATACCCAGGTCGCCTGTCTGATCGGGACAATTCCAAAGTACATTGTAAAAATCCTGATTCCCGTTGGAGGGGGCAGTTCCTTTTACACTGTCAATCTGGCATGTTGCACTGGGTCGCCATATGGCTGCCGGAATAATGCCACCATCCTGCTCGTGTGCATATACCCCATTTTTATCAAAACTGATGCTTGCCAGGGAATCAAGGTTTATCGTTCCGGAATTCCTTATCATTCCCTCGACGGTTAAATCTGTTCCTATTCCTTCTTTCACCTGGAAGAGAACACCCTGATCAATCACAAGGGTTCCGCCGGGTGCAATGCTTAGCTGATCAGCAGAGTCGTTCATGGTAACTGTGACTGTGTGCCCATCAAGAATTGTGACAGGCCCATCCGATAGAGCCGGAACATTCGGTGCAGGTTGTATCCACGTTGTACCGTTGTGCCTTTCCCAGGTATGGATATCGTTCCAGTTCCCTGATTGGGAAGAACGGAATTCCCCTTCCGAATTGTAAGGTTCAGTCCCGCTATCAAAAGTACTGACATCAAAGTAATATTCAACACCATGGTTCAGGCTATGAATAGCAATACTGTCAACATCATAAACCATATACTGATTGTACAATTTATCAGGTGCGATACCATAGTGAATCATTGTTCCGTCTGCATTTTCCACGGGCACCCAATGAATCACAACATCGCGACCATCCGCAGGGTCCCTCTGAACAGTAAAATCGTTGATGGGTGTGAAAACAGCCTGCGCCGTATTCCCGAATACCCTCAGATCACGAACGGCAAAGTTTCCTTCTCCGGGAGTAAATACATTTTTAAGTTTTATATAACGGGCTGCCACGGGTTGTTCCAGTTCGATATAATCGTGAGGGGCATCCTGCAGGTTCTGACTTTTATCTACCAGGATTTCCCAGTTCATTCCATCTTTGGAGTTTTCAATCACATATTGTTCATATACCAGCATATTGCGACCCCGTACCAGCTCAGGATTGGTACCGTGTTCGGCAAAATTAACCTGAATGGCCTCAACACTGCATTCCTTACCCAGATCTATGATCAGCCATTCGTCTGTCCCGCCGGTTTGCGCACTCCAATAGGTGCGGGCATCTTCGTCAACCGACAGGTTAACGCCATGATCCTCCAGCGAAGAAGATGCCAGGGCATATTTATGATACGACAACAACAGCATACCGGCAAAATTATTATCCACAGGATTTTCTTTCACCCCCTGAAAATAATGGGGATAATCACCCCATGAAGTATTGCACCTGATTTGACCATCTTCATCAAATCCAACCGGAAAAATACCAAGGCGTCGCTCAAACATGTGCTTCACGGAGATTGTCATGGTACCAATGTGCCAGTATTGTCCATCCTTATCTTTAAAGGTGCTGCCATGACCGGCACCTGAAATAAAGCCTGTTGGTTTAAAGGCAAAAGGACTGTATGTTGCATATTCATAAGGCCCCAATGGCGAATCAGCCACATAGATGCCGTCCGAGTAGGTTTTGAATTCAGTACCGGGACCAGCATAATGCAGGTAATATTTGTTATTCTCCTTAACCATCCAGGAACCCTCAATCCATGGTTGTTCATCCAGCAGATTATCATCACCGCGTCTTTCCCAGCCATGTATGGATGCCTGCGCAGTAATGAAATCTACCGGAGTGCCCAGTTCCTTCAATGTGTACGGATCCAACTCAACCCCTCTGATTGGTGCATTATCTGAAACACCATAATACATGTACAAGCGCTGGTCATCATCAAAAAAAAGAGCCGGATCACCATACGATTTAATGGTTGGTCCTCCCTGCCAGATCCCTGATTTCGGATCAGTTGTTATATAGGTTCTGGAGTTTGCAGACGGGACATAGAATAAAGTATCTCTCATCACCATTACTGCCGGTGCATAGGTTTCAACATCTAAGCCTGTCGGCACAATGAGGGTCCAGTTACGGAGATCCGGGGAAGTCCAGTAACCTCCCGAACGTGAAGCAAACAAATAATAATCGTCCTTGTATAGCACAATGACTGCATCAGCGGCTTCACGGGCATCAATGGCATCAACCATAAACCGGTAATTTAAATTAAGCGGATTACAAAAAGTTTGTGGATCCTCTGCCGGCTGCGCCCTGACAGACAAATGCAGCAGCAACAACCCGATGGTCAGGAAATAAGCTCTAATTACATGTTTCATACGGACCTCCTGTCTTTTCATGATGATATATATCGTAATTAAAATTACGAAAATTGCAGCAGGATAACCTAATCATCTGTCAATGCACGCGCATAAATCAGGAACAATGTTCATTTGTGATGTCACCATGTCTATCCGGAAATAGCAGAATGCATTATCTTTCGTTCTGATCGGGCAAAATAACCATATAAAAAAACCAGGATGAAGATCATATCATGGAATGTGAATGGTATACGCGCAATAGCCAAAAAGGACTTTTATGAAGATGTCAGGCACATGGCCCCTGATGTGTTGTGCCTGCAGGAAACAAAGGCCCAGGAAGATCAGGTGGCCGAAGTATTTGCCTCCGGCAGCAGTTATCATGTATTTGCCAACTCGGCAGACAAAAAAGGCTATTCCGGCACAGCCATTCTCAGCAAAAATGAGCCGCAGCATATCATGAAAGACATAGACATTCCCGAACATGACAGTGAAGGAAGGGTACTTGGTCTTGAATACGAAAAATTTATCCTGATCAATGTATATGTTCCCAATTCGGGTAATGATCTGAAGCGGCTGGACTACCGGCAAAAGTGGGACCGGGATTTTTTCTCTTTTCTGAAACAGCTGGAGGACAAGAAACCTGTGCTGGTATGCGGCGACTTCAATGTTGCACACAAAGACATCGACCTGGCGCGTCCCAAAGCCAATTACAACAAAGCGGCCGGATACATGCAGGAAGAAATTGATGGAATGGACCGCTATACCGGGGGTGGTTTTACAGATACCTTCAGGCATCTTCATCCGGATACCACAGGGGTATACACCTGGTGGAGCTACAGGGCCGGGGCCAGGGAAAAGAATGTGGGCTGGAGGATCGACTATTTCCTGGCAAGCCGGTCACTGGTTTCCTCCATAGAAGAGGCATTCATACTGAACCACATCATGGGTTCCGACCACTGCCCGGTTGGTGTAGCCCTGAATCTGAATGAATATTAGCTTTACATATATGAATATGGGCATGGTCCGGAAATATTTACAGACCCGGTTCAAAACAGTCTGATTATATCTGGATTCAGGTGGGTTGTTGCCACCGATAAAAAGGGAAATGTTTATAAATAGAATACGCAGATTCAGATGATGATGACCTCTTTTCTGCATTCAATTCAATATTTTGTTATATTATTGCATTAGATCAGTCAACAATATGGAAAGGCTCATTTTCATATTATCAACAGGACTGTTGCTCTGTTTTGTTCCGTACACTCATGCCCAGACCCCGGCCCGGATTTCTGACCCGGAATTGCAGCTGATCGGTGACAAAGTGCAAATCCGGTACAGGATTATTAACTCCACACAGGAAGACCGCTACAGGGTACGGATCGAAATATCCAATGCAGATGGATATATCGTGGCTGCCTACGCTTTGTCAGGTGATATTGGCGAGCATGTAAGCGGGGGTGGTGAAAAGACCATTCTCTGGGATATGAAAGAAGACGGAGTAGAACTGAAAGAGTTCTTCGTGACAGTTTTTGCCCTTCCGGAAATAGCGCTTGAACCAGAAAACACTCCCCCGGTCCGTGAGAATTTGAATGAAGAGGCCCCACCACCGGGCTTCAGCAGAACCGGTCTGATGCTACAATCTCTTTTTCTTCCTGGGCTTGGTCTTTCACGGTACCGGGGAGGCCCTCACTGGATAAAAGGATTGGCTGGTTATGGGTGCATTGCCGGGGCGGTGGGATTCAATGCCATGGCCAGATCCACTTATGAAGCGTATGAAGTGCAGATATCAGTGCAACATGCGGATGAGCAATTCAACAAATCAAAGACCCAGGATAATATCTCTGAAGGCCTGGCCTATGCTGCGGTTGTCATCTGGATAAGCGATCTGGTATGGACCTATGTAGGAACCTCTGACCTGAACCATGGCCCTGGATCCCGGGCAGGAAAGGGTTTGTCGATGGGTGCGCTGGTTGATCCGCAGCTGGCTGTCCCGTTGTTAAGTTTCAGATATGTATTTTAGAAGGCAAAAGCAGTGACCGGTAACGACAGGACAATGGCTTGGAAAATGATCATGACGGCAATGCTGATTGCGGGTTGTGTGTGCCAGTCAAACTCGCAGGAGCTGAAGAGCAAGAAGGTTGGTCTTCGTATCGCTGCTTCCCCTGCCAGGGTACCAGAGATTCCAGCAGATACTGCTCCGCCGCAGATTAAAATCATCTCCCCGGTGCTGGCAGATAACAGGCATTTTGAGACCAGCCAGGTGGAGATTGATATTGTGGGTGAGGTAACGGATGACAGCAAGATCAGGTTTATCTCCGTCAACAATGATATCGATATGGTAAATGAAACCGGTATTTTTACCTCCCGTGTCTTCCTTACTGCAGGTGAGAACATCATCAGGCTGAAGTCCATGGATGACCACAGCAATCTGCAGGAAAAGGAGATTGTTATTACCTATAAGCCTGTAATAGTCACCCTGGCCGATAAAATCCGTAAGGAATCCAACTACTATGGATTGCTGATCGGGGTCAGCCAGTACCGTGATCCCAATTTGCCTGACCTTGATAATCCCGTACACGATGCCCGCCAGCTTTATAGGACACTGACTTCAAAATATGAGTTCAAGCCGGAAAACACCACCCTTTTGGAGAACCCGGGGAGGATCGACCTGGTTGAGAAACTGGATTCATTGCGGGAAATCATCACTGCGGAGGACAATCTCCTGATCTTTTACGCCGGTCACGGTAAATGGGATGAAACTGCACAAATCGGATACTGGCTACCCTCTGATGCGGGGTTGAAGTCAACGGCAAACTGGTTCAGGAACAGTACACTGGTTGATTACCTGAAAGCCATTAAATCAAAACATACCCTGCTGATCACAGATGCATGCTTTGCAGGTTCGATTTTTAAAGCCAGATCTGTTCCGGATAGCCATGACAGGGCTTATGAAAGGCTTTATGAACTGCCCAGCCGGAAGGCGATGACCAGCGGAGCCTATTCAGAGGTTCCGGATGAGAGCCAGTTTATCAAGTACCTGATCAGAAGGCTGGAGGAGAATGAAGAGGAATACCTGACCTCGGAGGCACTTTATGGCAGCTTCAAGATCGCGGTCATGAGCAATACCAATACAACGCCTCTTTACGGGGAGATACAAAATGTGGAGAATGAGGGTGGCGATTTCATTTTCCTTAAAAAGTAAGCTGTAGCCGCGGACAAACCCTTATGAGCAGATACTACCGGTATATCACCATGACAGTCCTCCCTGGTCTTCTGGCTGCAGGGTTTTTTGCTTTATCATGTGAGCGTTTTGAACCTGTCCGCAAGGTCATTGTTTATACCGATACTGTTGAATACGTTTCACAGGGCATGTTTTCAGCCACCGGGGTCCTGGTGGACATGGGGGAGAATGAGATCAGTGACCATGGGTTTTGCTGGTCTGTCAGCTCCAAGCCGGAAGTTGACCAGGATGGAACAAACAGACTGGGACCGCTTAGTTCCAGGGGGGAGTTCACTGGGGAGTTCACTGGGCTGACTGCCGGGACAAAGTATTACATCAGGGCATTTGCCGTTTCCTTGGATGTCCCCGAATACGGATCTGAGAAATCCTTTACAACACCTGACGCTGAAGTTCCTGTGCTGACAACCAAAGCGGTGGAAACCATTACAGAGAATTCGGCGCAATCGGGAGGTGTGATTACTTACAACGGAGGTTCGGCAGTGTTACTGCAGGGGATTTGCTGGGATACCATCCCAAATCCCACCATTGAAGATTTTTCCACATCCAACGTTTCGGGTACAGGGGACTTCACAGGAGCCCTGACAGGACTCTATTGCGGAGAACGGTACCATGTGCGGGCCTGGGCCATCAACCAGGCAGGGACAGGGTACGGTAATGAAATTGAATTCACAACAGTTGCATGTTCTTTTGAAAAACCCACAGTGATTACTTCGGGTGTAGACAGCATCACGGAGACCACCGCCAAAGGAGGAGGGAACGTCACAGATAACGGGGGTGGTGCAGTGACATCCCGGGGAATCTGCTGGAACACGACCCCTGCACCCGACCTGGCCGGGCCCCACAGCGAAGATGGTGCGGGAACGGGGATGTTCTTCAGCGATCTGGAAAACCTGGAGTGTGGTATTACCTATTATGTGCGGGCCTATGCCATCAACGGCGCCGGTATAACCTACGGCAACCAGGTGGATTTCAATACTTCAGATTGTCCCGGGATCAAGCCATCGGTGTCCACTTCGGCTGTTGGCAGTATCACACAGACAACGGCCAAAGGAGGTGGCCAGGTCACCAGTGAGGGAAGTGAATCTGTAACAGCCAGGGGAGTCTGCTGGAGTACCTCACCGGAGCCTGAACTTTCCGGTGACCATTCAACGGACGGGGACGGAGCAGGCAGCTTCAGCAGCGATCTGGTCAACCTTAGCTGTGGTCAGCAGTATTATGTAAGGGCCTATGCCACCAATTCTGTTGGGACAAGCTACGGCAACCAGGTTGATTTCAATACTTCAGATTGTCCCGGGATCAAACCATCGGTGTCCACTTCGGCTGTTGGCAGCATCACCCGGACGACAGCCAAAGGAGGTGGCCAGGTCACCAGTGAGGGCAGTGAACCTGTAACAGCCAGGGGAGTCTGCTGGGGCACCTCTCCGGAGCCTGATCTTGCCGGTGACCATTCAACGGACGGGGACGGGGCAGGCAGCTTCAGCAGCGATCTGGACAACCTTAGCTGTGGTCAGCTGTATTACGTCAGGGCCTATGCCTCCAATTCTGTTGGGACAACCTACGGCAACCAGGTTGATTTCAATACTTCAGAATGCATCTTTCCGCCTGGTGTAACCACTGATGATGTGTCCGATATCACCTGTAATTCAGCGAAATGCTGGGGTAATGTTACTTCTGACGGCGGTACCACAGTAACATCAAGGGGAATCTGCTGGGGTACTTCTCCACAGCCCTCCCTGTCGGATAACAATATCGCTGCAGGGGTGGGGACAGGTCAATTCTCCGTTACCATCAGCGGGCTCAGTGACGATCAGGTCTATTATGTCAGGGCATATGCCACAAATGAGGTGGAGACCGCCTATGGAAATGATCTCTTGTTTACTACTCCCCCCGGTCCCGTGACAGACAAAGACGGGAATGTATACCAGACAGTAAAAATCGGATCACAGGTATGGATGGCCGAGAACCTGAAGACCACCCGGTACGAGGATGGAACAGCAATCCCTCTGGTGACCGTAACAGGGGAATGGGATGCGCTTTCAACTGCATCCAAAGCCTACTGCTGGTATAACAACAGTACTACCCAACGTGACACCTACGGCGGTCTTTACACCTGGGCTGCTGCTGTGAATGGTTCAGCAGGGAGCGATGCCAATCCCAGCGGAGTGCAGGGGGTGTGTCCTGCAGGCTGGCACGTTCCCAGTGATGCCGAATGGAAAGATATGGAGAAGTCCATAGGGATGAGCCAGGCTGAAGCTGATGCCACCGGCAACAGGGGCGTTGATGAAGGTGGCAAACTGAAGGAGGAAGGTACGGGCCATTGGTCCAGTCCCAATACATTAGCCAACAATTCAAGCGGATTTTCGGCCATTCCGGGCGGCTACCGGGATGGCTATGGCACCTTCGGCGGTGTGGGCGTCAATGCCGGCTATTGGACTGCTACCCAATATAGTTCGTCGTTTAGCTGGATCCGGGGCCTGGGCTACGACAATGCTAATATTTACAGGGACGACGACCTCAAGGTTGTCGGGTACTCTGTCCGCTGCCTTAAGGATTGACTGGTGCCCTGAATGCAGTCAATACGATTGATTTTGCACAATTATCTTGATATAATGACCAGTTCTTTTTCCATGATATCGTTATAAGTAACTGAAAGCAGGTAAATTCCATTCCCCAGCATTCCTACGGGGATGGTAAATGCTGATTCTCCTATGGATGAACTGAAACCACATTTCAATGCTGTTTGCTTTCCTGTTATATCGTATAGCTCCAGCGAAATCTGTTCTGGTTGAGCATATTGAATATTGATATGTATGGTCTGGCCATGTACAGGATTTGGAAACACTTTCATTTTTTTGTTCGTCACCATGATTTCTGGCGCCGATGTGATGTCTGTGCTATGCTCCAAATGATCAAGTATTTGTTCGGCAGTAATTGCATAATCAAAAAAACTGACTGCATCAAGAGAACCATTGAAGTTATATCCGTTTTCTCCCGGCAGGTATTGCCCAAATGCCAGGTCGAATGACGTTTTATTTATTAGTCCGCTAAAAGAAGTAAATGCATCCAGTGCACCATCCATCCATATTTCCATGTCGTTGCCATCGTATACTGTTGCAAGGTGATGCCACTGTCCGGGTATGGGGGAAGTTTCTGAATCAAGATCTTTAATCGATGTCGAAGTATTTAGTGTAAAACGAATTTTATTATTGGATATTGAAATTTTGTACCGTTTGTCCCAGTTTCCATGAGATATAGGATACTGTTCACTTCCTGAAAACGCATCAATATTTATCCAGCAGGCTATTGATAAAGCATCCTGGAAGTTCAATAAATCATTATTTGTAACATGAATATAATCGGTAGTTCCGTTAAAATGCGCCGCGCCGGAAGCTGTACCTTCTTTATCATTTACCCAAAATACTCCGCCTGTAGTGCCGTGGAGAGCATTTCCACTTGCATCCCGTGCATTTCCATTCATTGGATAATGGGCAATCAGATGGCCTGAGGGGGTAACAGAAAGGTCTCGTACCATGATCTCAATACTATCAACTGCGGTCATTCCGTCAACATCACTTACCGAACAAACGATGTAGTCGTTTCCCGGATTACCAGATGCAGTATAGCTTGCAGAAAACCCGTCAGCAACAATATCACCGTACATGGAGGTCCATTCATAACTGAGCGCATCCTGATTTGCATCCTGAGCCAGGCAGTTTAGCGAAATAGACCCTGAAAGATGCACCTTTCTTGGTATCGCTTCAATTTTAATAATTTCCGGATACAGCATTATTTTGTCAACCACCACTATATTTATGGAGAGCGTATCCCATTGGCCACCAGGATCGGAAACTTTACATTCTATCTTATACCTTCCCGGTAAAGCGGAGCTTGTATATTGAAAGACTTCTGAGCTGTCATAAGTAGTGCCTTCTATTGTCCATTCATAACGAAGTTTTTCTTGCTCAGGATCGGAAGCAGTGCAGTATATCTTGGGTGCCGTATTCACAACAAACAAAGAATCTGCTGCTGCCAGGGCTTTCATCCTGGGAGGAAAATCCGGAACAGTATTCCCGTTGTTAAAATCAATGATTATATCGCCGGCATATGTTTTTTTCCCCTGGTATGTGATGGAAGTGCCCGCAGGAATCTGAACGAGCATGACTGCTTGTTTTGCGGCGATGGTAATATTTGTATTTCCCGAAATTCCGGATCGTACCATTGCGTTGGAAATGGCATCGTATAAATCATAGGAACCGGGAGGAAGGCTTAATCCAACCGATTTGCTAAGTTCATAAGGATTGTAATACAAATAAGTTGGACAGGCATCCTTCTTATAGTAATCGGTTTTTAATAAATCAAGTTTTAAAACACCTTTGATATTTGTTGTATCAATAATACCCCCAAGTATGCCCACATGGGATGAACTGTATAACATCAGGTTGGTTGCTGCCCATCCGCCATCCATGGCATCGCCCGTAGCATAGGGACTTTTACCATACTTTGTTTCTTTCATTGATTCGTAAGCGATATAGGAATCCGGATCGAAATTTCTTGCCCAATTCTCATTGTCCTGCATATCGTCAGGTAAATAATCCGAATAGAACAAGCGGGATGCATTGGCCAGATTCAATACCCATTTGGCGATTGCTGTGGCAAAACGATCATCGTATCGAACCATGGGAACCAGAGCTCCTGCGTGTTCGAAGCCATTCATCGCAAATGCATAATCATTGCCTTCATCGTTCGCTTCGCCAATGAGTCCGGAACAATCGTAAGCTCCCCATTTACCAACAATGGCCCCCCAATCGCGAAGCTCTCCGCGATTAAAGCACCAGTTGACCATTTTTTCAATATCGTAATCAGTACCGATTTCTGCATTGATTCTTGCAGCCGCATACACACCATAGGGTAGTTGTAGTTCATAGGAAGGATTCCCTGTATATGAATTTAAATACTCAAGGCTCCATTCTGCACCCGTAAGGTATTTTCGCTTGCCGGTAATGATATAAGCATGATACAGTATCCAGGCAATTGCTCCCGCAGATTCAGGTTCCAACACTCCGTTTTCGAGGGGAGTCATGGTCGACATCGACCATGCGCGGTAATTCATCTTTGGTACATTCCAGGGCGTTGCACTTCCGCCCATTAATTCTGTTGCCCGTAGCCACTGGTTTGCCAATGTTTCAATCTGAGCATCGAACGCGCCCAGATGTGGATACAAATCACTTAATTGAAGAAAAAATACATTGGGCATGGTCTCGTACCACCAATCATCTCCCGAACTGGTAACAGGGTGATTCAAATAAATATTTTCCTCTCTCCGTTTATTAAAATATTCCTCACACATCAGTGCCCAGTTCTGTCCAAACTGGTTCGATTTATTGATTCCAACCAGTGAGGCGCCTATTACAGCAGGTATTACATTAATCCCTTCGCCGGATTTGGGATCAGATGTTCCAACAGCGGTATGTAACCCAAAACTTGGATGGTCTTGATAATTCACATTTGTTTCACGAAAAAAGACCAGTGGCAAATAGGGCCCGGTCCGGTTTTGATCAAACACAAGAGAATCGTAGCCCCTGGCAACCTGCTTCCAATCACGCATCCTGTAGGGCTGAGGGAAATCAGGCATCAGATCAATGCGGGGTACTGTTATTTGCTGTGCCTGGATCGTGTAATAAAATACAGCAAGGATGATGGGTATCAGAACTTTCTTAAACATTATAAAATCTAATTTTATCTCATTTCAGCAACCTCAAGGGCTATAAGGGTAAAAACATTCCAGCTGAACACCCTTGCCGAAGGCCACCAACAATCGGGTTGTGAAAGATCCATGGGTATTATTTCGTGACTAAAGGGTTCATCATGGTTTAGATTGATTTCGGCCAGCATTCTTTTTTCAATTCGTTCCTTTGCAGGCTCCCATCCATGCTTCTTGCCTGCAACATATGCACAAATTTCATTTCGCATCCAGCTTCCGCCGTTATAATATTGTCCGTCAGGCCACATCTGGTCTGGTAAAAAAGGCTTGTTTTCCTCGGTAAAAAAAGTATCAGTCACATGGCATATAATGGGTGAACAATCGTTCATCACGGGAAATTTATTAAGCGTGTTGATCACCATTTCGGAGTCGAGAAGGGGAGTGTCCCACAACCACCACGACACAAATTCGGGCATCAGATCCGTGAAGGAAACAACGTAAGTAAAATCTTTGTCGGAAACGATGTATCCTTTTTCCCTGTCGTAAAAATTTCTGTATTCCTGTATGGTTTTATCAATATAATCCTGTTCTATATCGAATCCTAATTCTTTGGCAGCCATCAGGGTTACCGCGTATACACCCTGATTGACAGCAAGGGTGGATTTTTTTTGTTCGTAGTACACTACATCGTTCTGGCTTAAAGAAAACTGAGAACCAACCACCCCATCCTTGCCGGGATCAAATTCCTGAATGCAAAACTCCAATGCCCGCTTCAAACGCAGGGTATCCAGGGATGAATGATACCTTCTTTTATTAATCAATCCCCACCAGATCCACTGGCAGGTGGCCTCATTACCCTTTTTCTCAATACTGCCCATGAATGGTGTAATGATTGTGCCGATTGCACCCCTGTTATCCTGTGTTCCTCCCCATTTTTTCCAAATGGATTCATTTAACTCTTTATCATACAAAGAAACCACGCTCCAGAAGGAATCCCTGTTGTACATATCAGGGGCGTAGTTGATGCTGGGTACATTGTGTGGACTAAAGTCCTGCGGAGATGTGATCCAGGTAAGCATCATGAAGTCGGCATACAATACTTTTTCGACATCAGATCCTTCCATACCCAATCCTTCTGCGAGTCTTGTCTGACTGGCCAACCGGATATCTCTTAAATCTTTGGCCTTCTGCACAAACGTAAAAATGGTTTTTGTTTGTTTTTCACCTATTGGCATGCGGTGATAAGGATATTTTTCAGGCTCTGTTTCTATGATCTCAAAATCATTGATTGTAATATCAGATTTGCTTTCTATCAACAGCAGTGCTTTGCTCCCTTCCAGTCCCTGCAGCAAAGCCGATTCTTCAAATGTGAGCCATTCACCTGATGAGGCAGGAATGCCTGTTTTATAATGAAATCCAATCACTTCATCTGTGTTATTGCTGGTTTTAAATAGTCTTAGGTTGAATGGCTGTTCTGATTTGTATTTGAATTTTATGGTATAAAACCCATCAGAAGAGGTAAATGGTATTTTTATTCCAGAATTAACTTCAGGCAGCCTGTGATCTGCTGTAACCATGAAATCATCTCCATCCAGCCCTTTTATTTCCCCTCCGCAATGAGGGTATGAATCAGTGAGATATTTATTATTCAGAACCGTTGGAATGCCGGCATTATAATCTGAACATTCACCAAAGGTTAAGCTAACATAATGCTCATTTCGTGATCGATCTTCTTGATTTGCAATCCGGTAAAGGTTTACATCGGCAATGGTTTGTACCGCTTTAAATCCTATATCGCAGGCCCGCTGATCAGCGGGACGTTTTCTTATATTCCGGGTCCATTGGTTTCGGTATCCGGCATCTGTTAACAAACCAACAGCAATGGAATCATCAAGAAAAAAACCTGCGGCAGGATATACTTCCCGTATGGCCCCCCCCTGGTGATTCAGGTGGTCAAAACTCCAGTAAGAAACATGCTGGTCACCTGGGCTTAATTTGTGTTCAAGCTGGTAAAATAGCAATGGAATATTGTTTTGCTCCAAACTGATTTCCTTCTTTATTAAATAATCATTTACAATGGTATAGTCTACCTCAATGGAAATGCTTGTCATCAGGTTTTCCAGAAAATACTCCCCTGAAAGTTTTATTCCATCGCTGTTTTCTTTTGCCCTGAATGCCTTCCAATTGGAAAGCGTATCAAGGATACTGCGATCATCGTTTTCAATAAGCAGATTAAACTCACCATTTACTTTGTTTGTGGCCACTGTCGTGTTACCATATCGTATCCCAATTTCATACCCATCTTCACCATTGCCTGATAATTGCAGGGATACATTTTGAGAAAACAGCGAAGAGCGGGCAGTACAAATGATCAGTAAAAACAAAATACCTTTTCTCATAAAAGTCCATTATAAAAAAAATTGAACGGCGATCGCTATTTAAAAAAAAGGGGAGGGATAATATTTTTATCCCTTCCCTTTCAGATATTCTGATCTTGTTTATTGAGCTTCAGTATGTTCCAAAGTATATAAAGAGAGTGCTTCGGAATCTGTCAGCGCTTTGTTGTACAGGCGCATGTCATCCATGGCGCCTTTGAAGAATCCATCAGTTGCACCGGCTTCCTCAACCATGTAATCTGAAGTTGGAAGTTGTTGACCGATACAAAGGTTTTTGGTAACTGTCATCAAGTCACCAATGACTCCTCTGTCGCTAATTTCCCTTACTTTCACACCATCAGCGAAGAATTTGATGACTCCCGCAGTGGCATAAGAACAAACAACGTGTGTCCAAACGTTTTCTTTCACTGTAAATGGGTTGCTGTCATCGTCACAAACAAACTCCCATGTATCGGGATCTGTTTGTTTTCTAATGGTATAATAAAGCTTATCTTCCGATTGCAGGTTTAATTTATAACCTATCCAACGATCCAAAGAAATAATATAATCATTGTTATCCTGGCTTTCCATTTTAATCCAGACACTCACACTTAATTCTTTGTCAGGATTAAGTTGTGAGCTATAGGGAACCTCAATATTTGCCCCTTTGTTAAAGTAGTATGCCATATCTGCATTCCCAAATCTGTCGGTAGTTAATACGGGCAATACGGGACTGCCTCCGGTATAGAAATTCTCATGGCCTGACTTTAATGTACCGTCGTGACCATTGCCTGAAGCATCGGTAGCATCGCCATTAAACAGCCATTGAGCTATCAGATAATCGGTGCTTACCGGCTCTATCCGCTGGCTCAAAAAGGTTTCCATTGCCGTACTTAATTGCGTTTCCATAGCAGCAACAGTAGCCTCGGTTGTGTACAGGTCATCAAGTACGGTTTTGGCTGCATCAATCACAGTTTTAAAAGCAGCTTTTGAACCTGCCGCATACTGACCTGCGTTGATTCCTTCTACCGCACCATCGTGCAATGCAAGCGCATCGTCATAAATTGCCTGCAATTCAGTTTTGTCAATGTTCGTTGGTACCGGATCCTCTTCTTTATTACAACTCGCAATAATGGCTGCAGCAATAATAATTGCAGCAACTGAAAATTTTAACAAATTTTTCATGGTTTCACTTTTTTAGATTAATAATGAATGCGTTTTTTCTCTCTATTTGATTTTGGTTTTACTGATAATTTCTTAATTCATAATTTGTATCAAGCTCTCTCTGAGGGTAAGGAAGATATCTGTGCTGCTGATAGTTAAAGTGATCTACGTCTTTAAAAACGTTGTTGGCGTATTGTTCGCCGTATCTCATGATATCAAAATACCGGTGGAACTCAAAGCCTAATTCGGTCCGGCGTTCGTGACGTATAATATTTCTGAGTGAATTTGGATCAGTGTCTGAAATATCTTCTAACAAGCCTGAAGGGATCGCCGGATAATTTGATAAGTTCTCATCAACCTGGAAACATCCTCTGGCTCTTTCTCTTATCTGATTTAAATACCCAAGCGCCAGTGCCGGAGATCCGTCTTCATTATAAGCTTCGGCAATCCAAAGCAATACATCTGCATAGCGAATGGCTGTGTAATTCAGGTCGCCGTCACCTTTAATATTACCAGGAATTTCTGAAATGGGTTGAAGGCATTTTTTTGCGACGTACCCCGTTTCTGTCCACTCGCTGCTGTAAGTGATTGTGTCGTCTATCCACGGCAGTTGGGCATTTTCCCTCCCCAAGGAATAGTCAAGCCTGGGATCGGCATAATCTGTTCCAGCCAGGTTCACGGTCTCAAACTCGTCAACAAAATTCTGGGTTGGCAGATTAAAGTAATAACCTTCGCCCATTCCATAGTCAGCAGGTGCAGCAAACGCCTGGTTTAGCAGATTTCCTGAAAAAGGATTTTGGTGACTTAAATGTTGAACTTCAAATATCGACTCATCGTTGTTCTCATAATAAAAATTATAATTGTGCTGGTAATTTAACATCAACCTATATGTGAAAGGCGCCTGGGTAAGAAGTAAAGCTGTTTCATGTGCTTCTTTCCATTTTTCCTGGTACAGGTAACTTTTTGCCAAAAGTGCGATAGCTGCACCTTTTGTTGCCCGGCCAACTTCTGCCGAAGTGTAAGAAACCGGCAATACTTTTTGGGCATCATCGCAATCCTTTTCGATTTGTGCATAAATCTCGACAGTTGTTGAAGGGGCAATTTGCAGCTCACTGGCGATTTTAGGTTCCAACACAAGGGGTACATCACCGTAGATATTAACCAGATAGAAATAATAATAAGCACGTAAAAATTTTGCTTCAGCTACTATCCTGGCTTTCAAATCTGTATCTATAATATCGATGCTCATCGCATCAACATTTACGATGGTATAGTTGCAACGGGTTATCCCCTCGTAATAGTTCGCCCAAAGAGCTGCAACAACACCATTGTTGGTGTTTTCTGTAAAATTGTCAATATCAGCGGCATCGGCTTTATCGCCCGCATCTCCGCCTTTAACCGCATCGTCAGATCTGGTATCCCCCACTACCCATATTTCGCCTCCATCCGTAGCAAAGGACAAGGGACGGTATGCAGCATTTATAGCCAGAATTGCGTTTTCCTTCGACACGAAAAAAGTTTCCGTCGTATAACTTCCTTTCAGTTCTGTATTTAAAATGTCTTCACATGAGTATAAAAAGGAACCCACAAAGATGATAATCAATGTTTTATACAGCGTTGTTTTCATGGTAGTAATGTTATTTAAAAAGTTAGGTTCAGACCTACGAGGTAGGTTTTCGAAGAAGGGTATGTACCCCAGTCTATACCCACAGCCCTGTCTCCTTCTGCTGCAGAATTTTCGCTGGTTTGCATTTCAGGATCTAAACCGGAAAACCTGGTGTAGGTGAACAAATTCTGTGCGCTCACATAAATTCTTAATTGTTTTGCCCTGACTTTTTTGCTTGAACTCATGGGTATGGTGTAGCCAATCTGGATGTTTTTAAGTCTTACATAGGAGCCATCTTCGATAAAGCGGGTCGAAGGCCGATTGTTGTTGGTAGCTCCACCCCATGCGGCGCGCGGTACTTCATTGCTTGGGTTTTCAATCGTCCAGTGGTTCTCGTAAAAACGTTCTGTTACAGGGAATGCTCTGTAGAATCCTTCAATGTCTTTGTTTATTTGCATGTATACTTTGTTTCCCTGTACACCCTGGAAGAAGGCTGAGAAGTCAAAGTTTCTGTATGCAAGATTGATGGTTAATCCATAAGTAAAATCAGGTATGGCACTTCCTGCATACACTCTGTCATAAGCATCAATTGTACCGTCCGGAACTCCTTGAGGTCCACTCATGTCTTTATATTTTACATCACCGGGCTTAATATTCGGACCCTGGTATGCATGCGTCAATATTTCAGTGGTTGATTGGAATATGCCATCCATCTGGTAGACATAGAATGTTCCAATGGCCTCCCCGACTCCGGTTACCGTAACAAAGGTGTTGTTATCCACTTCACCACCTATAATAGGCTTTGCATCTTCACCGCTAAGTGTGAGCACCTTGTTATTTACTTTGGCAAAATTTCCGCTAATTTCATAGCTGAAATCTCCGGTGTGGTTCTGATAGCCAAGCTCAAGCTCAAATCCCTTGTTTTCAACACTACCGGCATTTACCCAGGGATAGGATGCCGAACCACCAATGGAGGGGGCGGGATAAGGAATAAGCATATCGCTTGTTACTTTGTAGAAATAATCAGCATTGAAAATCAGTTTGTTTTGAAACATTCTTAAGTCCATGCCAAAATCCAGTTGTTTGGTTGTTTCCCACTTTACCTCATCATTGCCCTGGGTACTGATGGCATATCCATTTTGTTGCCTCTGAGCCTGTCCGCCAAAGGGATAATCGTAACCACCGCTGATGATCGTTGCCCATGGATAATCGCCAATTTCCTGATTACCAAGCTTCCCATAAGAACCTCTTAACTTCAGCATGCTGATATTGGCCTTTTCAACAAAGTTTGCCAGAAAAGGCTCTTTATCTAAGCGCCAAGCTGCCGACCCTGAATAGAATGTACCATACCGGTTCTTTTCTGAAAATCTCGATGAACCATCTCTGCGAATGGTGAAGGTCATCAGGTATTTGTCGCTGAAAATATATTCAAGATTGGCAAAATAGGAGCTTAGAGCCCATTCCCAGGCATTTCCATAACTTGTTTGTTCTCCAATTCCGGCATCCAGATAGCGAAAGTTTGTGGTTTGCCGGGGATAATTTTGCCGGCTGCCACCGTGCTCTTCTGTCATATCTTTAATGATTTCGGAACCCAAAAGGACACGCAGGTAATGCAGTTCATGAAAGGTTTTGGTGTATTCCAGCACATTGTTCGTGGTCAGGGCAGTATTGATAGCGGTTGCATGAGTAGCGCTGCCGGGAGCATCAATCCCCCTGTCGCCCCATTCTTCGTAGAATTTTTTACGGTCGTTAATATTCAGATTTATGCCATTGTTGGACCTGAAAACCAGACCCTTCAAAATTTTTATTTCAAGAAGCACATTGTTGAGGGAAATATACCTCCGTTCCTTGTCATCGAAATGATTTGCGAGTCCAACGGGGTTGTATCCATCTCCCAGGAATTTAGGATTTTGAGGCAAATCAACATATTCGCCATTCTCCTTATAGATCGGTGTCCCGGGGGTTCTGAAAAATGCATAGCGAACCACACTTCCTTTGTCGCTGGAAGCTCCATCCCCCGAATTGGAAATGATATTTCTGTTGGTCGATGCAAAGTTTGTATTGATATTGATCCGAAACCAATCGGATAAGTTTGAGTTCACATTTGCTTTAAAGGAATACCTTTTAAAGGAAGAGTTAAGAATGATGCCATCCTGATTGAAATAATCACCCGAAATCAGGTATTGTGATTTTTTATCACCGCCGGAGATGCTTAGCTGGTGACTTTGAACCGGAGCCAATTGGAATATTGATTCCATATGGTCGACATCGGCAAAAGTCGCTGCTATTTCAGGAGTAATTACATCTCTGTCATCTGCAATAGCTGCTTCGTTATAAATATCTATGTACTGAGCTGTATTCACCATGGGGGTGAGTTTTCCATGTCGCTGTACCCCATAGTACCCGTTGTAGGTTACATTTTGTTTCCCTGATGCCCCTTTTTTGGTTGTAATCACTACGACTCCGTTTGCCGAACGCGAACCATAAATTGCTGCAGATGCAGCATCTTTCAGGATCGAAATTGATTCGATATCGGAAGGAGAAATAACATTTAAGGCACCTTTTGTGGGTATTCCATCGATCACATAAAGAGGATCGTTGTTTCCTATGGTTCCAACCCCTCTGATTCTGATGGATACATCATCTCCCGGAGCACCGGTTGCCTGGTTTACTCTAACTCCGGATACCTTGCCGGCCAATGAACGATCAACACCAACAACCGGCATTTTTGAAAGTTCTGCAGCATCAACTGTCGAAATAGCCCCGGTTATGTTGCTTTTGCGTACGGATGAGTAGCCGGTTACAACAACCTCCTCCAATTGTTCTAATTCTGGTATCAACTGAACTTCAATATCCGTCAGAGTCCCTGTTTCAATTTCATTGGGTATATAACCTATAAAGGAGACTGAAAGTCTGCTTCCCTCTGAAATGCTTATGGCAAACTTTCCTTCTATGTCAGTGGTTGTTCCAATTACAGTTCCTGATATAATAATTGTAGCGCCAGGCAAAACCTCACCAGAAGTAGCATCAGTCACAGTGCCTGTTATTACCCTTTCCTGTGCATACAATTGCATGACAAAAAGGAGTCCGATGACGGACATAAGAAGTATTTTTGCGGTTATTTTCATTTGTTATACAGATTTAAAATTTTAGTCATTCAATTAAATCTATTGGTACCGTTGGCTTATTGGTATGCTACCACAATCTGGTTTACTGTTATTTTATTGCCCGTTTTTTCAAGGATGCTTTCAGCCGGAAATGCTACAATAAGCATGGTCCTGTCAGCAGGCAGCGTAAAATGACCCGTATCTTTAATGCCATTGGCAACGAGTTTATGACCGATGGCATCGTAAAGATCAACCGGATCACCATCGTTGAAGTATTCAATAACCATCTCTTCACCAAATGGATTATAGTACAGGTAAGTTGGATAAGCGGGGTTGCGGTAGAAGTCAGTAGCCAGACAATTTAACTGTAGAATCTTCTCCACATTGGTTTCGCGAATAATCGATCCGAAAATTCCAACATGAGCTGATCCATAAATACTGAACATGGAAAGGGCCGGCTGTCCAACAACCCAGTTCGGACCGTCTCCCAATGCGACAGGTGAGATACCTGTTAGGCTTTCCTTTTTATAGGCATCCGTTTTCTTCAATCCCTCGTAGGCGATAACATTCCTTGTAATGGCCTTCTCTTCAGGCAGCCATTGATTTTCGTCCGGAATTTCATAGGGGTAAAAAAGGCGGGCAGCATTGGCAACATTCAGCATCCATTTGCCAACAATTTCAGCATATTGAGGCTCATAACGGACCATTGCAACAAGAGGCCAGGCCATATCAAACGTATTCATCAGAAATCCGTAACCTCCCTCTTGAATGATATTGCCCTGTATTCCACTTACATCATACGCTCCCCAATGGTCATTGATAATACCCCATCCATAGCGTCCCTCCTGGTTTGTGCAACCATCGAAAGTCCACTCCAGGATTTTCGAAATATCATATTTTGTCCCTTTTTCCGCATTTAGTCTCGCGGCGGTGTAGGCGCCAAATGGCATCAGCACTTCATAGAAACGGCTCTCGCTTTGGCTGTAAAGCGCATCCAAGGCTGAAATTGCTCCCTCTAAATACCTTTTATCTCCAAATTTTTGATAGGCAGCGTACAAGACCCATGCATGACCGGCAGCTGCATCCTGCTGATAGGGAATCTGGTTGATCTTTCCTTCCATCAGGGAATAGTCAAAATAGGAGTAATCGTAATTCCCTTCCAGTACCGAATCAGCTTTATAAAACTGTTCGGCAACTATTCTGAGGAGGCTGTCAGCCCTTTCAACTTCAGGAAATAGGTCGGAAACCGCATAATACAATACATTGGGAAATACATCATACCACCAATCCCGGCCATATCCCCCACCCTGCATCGCCACTTCTGCTGAAGTATTGTTCATCATTATATTCCATCCATTTTCTCTGTTGAAATAATTCTGAATCATAAGCGGATAGTTGTAGCCGTCCTGATTGGTTTTATCAATCCCAACCAAACCGGCACTCAACAAGGCTCCCATGGAATTGATGGCTTCATGGAATTCACCGTTGTTTACGTCAGGCCCCTGTCGAATATCCCCTATCACCGTATACAAGCCGAACGTCTCCTGGGGGAAATTCCTTTTTGCATTGTCGATCCAGATGAGTGCTTTTCCTAGATTATCTGGCTTATAGTCAAATACGATATCATCGAAATTCTTCGCTTTTTCACACCAGTCGAGGATTTTGTACGGGGTGGGATCCAAAGGCATTTTTGTTACCTTTTCCAATTCAAGCTGTTCAATTTCCAGCCGGCTGGAATTGCATGACGGGACTGCTGTCAGAACAAATAATACAACTATGTAGATCAGGTTTTTCATCATTGTTTTTTAATTATCCTGTATTTCTGCAGGAGAAGTTTCGGGATCAGATTCATATCTGTTTGCCCTCCTGACCACCCTTCTGGCAACTGGTATAGATAAGAGTTGTATTGCGGCGATAATGATAAGTGAGTATTTCAGTGCAAAGGACTCTGAGACATACGTAATGAGAAAAATAAAAAGTCCGAGACCCAGAAACCTGCCTATATAAAGTCCGAATTCGTGATTAAAAATATAGGCAAACTGATTTCTTTTCTCCTTGTAGGAGAGTACATCAATAACCTTCATCTGTATGGGAAAGTAAGCGATGTCGTGCAAGGGTTGAAACATCACTTTGCAGATCACAAATACGATGACGCCGGTTGCTGAGAACAGCACTCCGTTAACAAGCGTTCCGATAAAGAAAACGACCAGTCCGGCGGAGAAAATATAGATTCTGTGCTTTGGTTTGGATATTCTTCCAAGTATATACAAGATGATGGCTGACAGCACGCCCGACATGCTTTGAATATTGCCCAATGAGCCCTCATCGCCAACCAATCGCATGATGAGTATTGCAGGTGCTGTAACCAGGTATCCCTGTGCCAGTCCTTTTAGTGAAGAGAGGAACAACATTCTGCTCCAGAGTTTGTCAAACCTGAAAAAGACAAACCTCTTCCGGGTAGGATTCCTGAATTTTTCCTTGTGAATGATATAACTTGAAAAAATGGTGAGAAGGAATACGACGAAGGTCACTATTTTATAGGCATTGGCAATATTGCCAATCCACTTCCATCGACCTGAACTAATTAGAAACCATCCAATGGTTACCGGGACCAGGATTGTGGTAAGGGTATAGAAAAAAGTCTCCAGGCCGTAATAATAATTCCGGTTGTTATCGTTGGTGGTATTCAGTGCAAGGAAATCGCGGTTCGCCCAGAAAAAGCCAAATGAGGAACCCATGATAAGACCTGAAAATGCAACACCCGGGGCATTAACCTCTCCCAGGGTCATCATAAATACCATCGAGATACCACTCAACAGCATGCCAAAACTATAGAGGTGAGCTATTTTTATCTTATTCAGAAGGAATCCATTGATCAGGAAAGTGACAGGAATGCCGGTATATACCGATAGCTGATAAATGGCAACCAGTCTGGGCTCGTCCGATGTGCGCATGATATAGGCTCCAACGAACAGGTCAATTACCGGTAGTACAAATGCATAGATAATATTGGTGATCAGCAGCACCCTCATTCCCCGCGGCATGCTGAGGAAGAAATCGTATTCAATTTTCGGTTTTTTCAGGATCGAGAATTTCATTTGCTAATTTTTGAGTGAAGCCAGAATTTCCTTAATTGAGAACTCTGCCATGCAAATGACTTCATCGCTTGCCCCGTAATAAATGGTGATGGTATCTCCATCAACAAGTTGTCCGTTGGTAAAGATCACGTTTCCGAAAAAGCCCTTTCGTTCGTATTCTTCTGTTGGTTCCATGATGGGTTCCTCACTTCGGGAAAGGACCTGTGAGGGATTATTGATATCAAGAAGCAAGGCACCCAGGCAATACCTGTGGTCGCAGTCTGCACCGTGATATATTTCAAGCCAGCCTTCCGAAGTTCTTACGGGCGCTGCCCCGGCACCAATCCTGGCACTATCCCAGGATTGGTCCCTTGTCGTGGCAATACATTGATGATCGCCCCAATGAATGAGGTCATGGGATTGGGAAATCCAGATATAATTACCACCAAGTTCAGGACTGCTGGGCCTGTGAAGCGCATAATACCTGTTGTTTAGCTTCTCCCCGAAAATGGCACAATCCTTATTATGAGGAGGGAAAATCATTCCACGCCGGTCAAATTGTTTCCAATTCCGCGTAAACATGTAACCCACCCCCACCCCCCGGGGCGAAACTTTTGTATAGGTAAGGTGATAGGATTTGCCTATGGTGGTTACGCGACAATCTTCGATCCCAAATGACTCCTGTGGACCCTCTCCAAATATCGGAGCATGGTCCAGGGGCTCCTTAAAATGAACTCCATCGTCACTGCAAACAAGCCTGAGATGTGACAGGGTTGTAAGATAGGAAGTGCCTCTGTATTGTATGATGCGTGGATCTGAAGCATCGAGATCGGGGTCGTTTGTTCTGAAGCTTAATATTTCCATATTCCCATTCTTCAGTACCGGAAAGCTCAATACACCTTCTTTCTGTTCCGGTCGTTCGGCTACCCGAAGCAAAAGCCATGTCTTATTCTCAAATCTGAATACACCGGGATTTAGCAGGCACTCTATTTTCATGCCCACGGTGCTCGGTAAAATGTCTTCCGGTCTTAAAATGGGGTTGTGAATATTTCTTAATGCAAGATCCATGTATTGATTTACTGATTTGGCATATCCAAGGACCAACAAATCCCCCGGTTTGGCTTCCGGCCTGTGACCAAAGTTGTCTGCCCTGTTCCCAAAATGCATCTCAATATTTAGCTCATAATCAATTAAATTGTTATAACTTTCTTTGTTGAGCGCCCAACCTCTTCTTCTCTAATCCAGCATATGCTTAGACCTGTATACATCTTCCCACTGTTTTGCTTGTCTGTTTTTTATTCACTGCCCGGGAATACAAACAGCAAATGGATCCCAATGAATCTGAGTAATGAGGAGGGTCTTTCCAACTCAGCCATCACCTGCATACTTCAGGATTCAGAAGGCGTGATGTGGTTTGGATCGTGGGACGGTCTAAACAGGTATGATGGTACCAACATTCAAGTATTCAAGCCTGACTATTTAGAAAAGAGTTCATTAAGCAACAATATCATCAGGAACCTTCTTGAGGACAAATACCACAACCTGTGGGTAATAACCAATAAGGATATCAACAGGTTTCTGCCAAATACAATGTCCTTTGAGCCATACTTTTCAGAGAATATATATCTGCCCGTTCGCGAGGTGAACCTGAAGGCTTGTATCGGACCCGATTCCATGCTCTACGTTTCACTGATGAGATTTGGACTCTCTTACTACGAACAGTCCGGAAATATATTCCGGCAATTGAACCTTACAGGAATTTCTGAAGCAGATCATAAAAATATCATCGGCCTTACAGGAGGAGGGAATAACAATTTATATCTGCTGGGATCCGAGGGGAAATTATTCATTTACTCAAAAAATAAAGGGTTCAAGAAAGAATATGAAGAGGACCTTGGAAGTTTCGGAGCGTTAAATTTTGAAAGAAATTGGTTTATCCGCAGTGATCAGACCACATATCTTGCCATAAGCATTGAAACCGGAGGCGTATTTATTATGAACCTGGAGACCCGGGAAGTGAAGAGATTCAGCGAGGGTAGTGGACAACTGAATGTAACAACCATCAATGAGTCGGGTACTGCCAATGAATTCTGGCTGGGGACAGATGATGGTTCCATATATAAACTTGCATTAAACAGTTTTCCGGAACTGACTCTCATGAATGAAAATATGCCTGACCTCTCTTCCAACAAAGTGAAAATCTGGACTATAAACCAGACCAATGATGATTTGCTGTGGATAGGGACAGACGGGAATGGGGTGTATCGCTATATTACAAAGGGAAAACCTTTTTTCAATATGAAAAAGGGAAGCAGTGAATCCGGCTCTCTCAGCCACAATATTGTGCGTTCGGTTTATAATGATAAAAGCGGAAATTTATGGGTGGGTACCAGGGGAGGCGGCCTGAACAAATTGCCGCCCGGATCAGGAAGCAGGGTTTCCTATATGATGGAGAACGGACTTTCAAATAATGCGGTTCTCTCCCTAAACATGGATAAAACCGACAATTTATGGATTGGAGTTGACGGAGAAGGGATAGATATGCTGGAGCAATCATCCGGAAAAATATTCCATTTTCCGGAAGATTTCAAAAATGAAGAGAACCTTGATTTTGGGTATGTTTATACAATTTGTGTTGACGTTTACGGAAGTTTATGGTTGGGTACGAATGGTTATGGATTGGTAAATATGGAGGTTGCCAGGGACAGCAAAGGCGAATATGTGCTACGCAAATTCCGGCAATTCCGATACAAGCAAGGTGAGAAGGGCTTGAACAGCGATATTGTTTTTTCCATTGTTGAGGAGGGTCCGAATGTACTCTGGGTAGGAACCAGGGGAGGCGGGCTTAACCGGCTGAATACGCTGAATTATTCGTTTGAAATCTTTGGTGTGAGAAAGAATATTGACAAGGCATTTATTGATGACGACATACTATCACTCTGTATGAGCAGTAATCAGAAATTATGGATTGGCACCAGCGAGGGATTAAGTGTACTTAACCTGTCGTACAAGCCTTACCAGTTTGTCCACTATACAGAGCGAAACGGCATGCCAAATAATACGGTACACGGGATACTGGAAGATGCCGGCGGAGAAATCTGGATCAGTACGAACCGGGGGCTTTCTAAGTTTGATGTTTCCCAGCGTATTTTTCTGAACTTCAATAAGAGAGATGGATTACAAAATTCAGAATATACTGATGGCGCCTATTTCAAAAATCCGGTTTCAAACATACTCTATTTCGGAGGAGTTGAAGGTCTTGATTGGTTCAACCCTCAGCAGATAGAGTTGTCGGACAATTTTCCTCCTATCATTCTGGGTGAGTTTCGTTTAAACAATAGCCTTGTCATGCCCGCGGATTCTACCAGGATATTACAAAGAAGTTTAAACAATTCCAGTGAAATTATCCTGAAGCATAACCAGAATTTTTTTAGTATCTCTTTTACATCATTGAATTATTATAATTCACACAAATGTCAGTTTTACTATATACTGGAAGGCTTTTCCAAATCCTGGGTGGAAGCAGGTGAGCAAAGAACAGCGGTATTCACCAATGTGCCTCCCGGAAAATATACCCTGAAGATAAAAGCAACCAACGAAGATGGAATATACGGACCGGAGATCAGGAAACTTTCATTAATCATTCGTCAACCTTATTGGAACACCCTTGCTGCATACATGGTATATATCGCTCTTATTGGAATATTTATTTATTTATTAATAACGTTCTTACAACGAAGAACTCAGCTGCTTCGGAAGGTTGAAACTGAGAAGCTGGAACGGGCAAAACTGGATGAAATCAATAAGTACAAACTTCAATTCTTCACGGATATAGCTCATGAGTTCAGGACCCCGCTTACACTTATTTTAGCACCAGCAGCGATTTTGGAAGAAAAATTGGCTGAAAAAAGCCGCCTGGGGCTTTATGCCCGATCGATATTTCAAAATGCCAGCAGGTTGCAAAAATTGATAAGTGAGCTGATTGAATTCAGGAAAGTTGAAACCAGGAACATGAAATTATCCTTTCAGAGACATGACCTGGTGAATTATGTTTCTAAGCTTGTTAAGGCTTTTGAGGTCTATGATAAGATCAGTGCTGTGAAGCTAACTTTTATTCACCCGAAAGAACCGCTCATCGCATGGATCGATCCTGATAAATTTGAAAGAATTGTCCTCAACCTTTTAAGCAATGCCATTAAATATACACCCTCGGGAGGAAGTGTGGAGATTGAGCTTATAGAGGAAGCGATCAGATTTCAACTCATTGTGAGGGACACGGGAATAGGTATTCCCCCTGAATTGCTTGATAAGATTTTCGATCGGTTTTACCACCATGGAAGCAGCAGTCATGATTCGACATTTTTGCACGAAAGCGGAGGAGTAGGACTCTCTCTGACCAGGGGTCCTGTTGAATTGCATCATGGATCGGTCAGTGTAAAAAACCTTCCCTCCGGAGGAAGTGAATTTAGTGTAACCATGCCCCGCCTTCAGCAGGGAAGTGAGATAAACGATGCGGAAAATATGCAATACCCCAGCAGTGAAAAAATTGCATTGAAGGTAGACACTGAGTTCCAGAGTCTGAAGCTGATCGATATAAAAGATGATAATACCAACCGACCGGGTGACAAACGCCAATACTCCATATTGGTTGTAGACGATAATGTCGAGGTCTGTTCACTTGTGGAAAGCATGTTGATTGATACCTATTTCATATTTAAGGCCTACGATGGAAATAGCGCTCTTGATATACTGAATAAGGAATCCATTGATCTGGTTATCTGTGATGTGGTTATGAGGGGAATGGATGGAATAGAATTAACAAGAAGAGTGAAGAGTGATATAAATACCAGTCATATTCCATTGATCATGCTTACAGCCAAAGCAGAGATTGAAGACCGGATAGAGGGTTTGGAGGTAGGAGCTGACTCGTATATTCCCAAGCCCTTTCATCCCCGGCATTTGATGATCAGGGTAGAAAAACTAATCTCCGGAAGGGAACAATTCCGAAAAACATTCAATGAATTGGACGAGAATATTTCCTGCTCAGAGCTGCTGAAGGGCCTTGCTACACAGGATCAGAAGATTATAAAGAGCCTGGTTGAATATATCGAAGAAAATCTTCAGGTTTCTGATCTCAACGCCAATTCATTGGCACATCACGTTGCCATGAGCAAAACACAGCTATACAGGAAGATAAAAGCACTGACCGGTTTAACCCCACATGGACTCATCAACAACCTTCGGCTGAAAAGAGCTGCAAAAACACTTAAGGACAGCCAGAAAACTGTTTCAGAAGTCTATTATGAGACAGGATTTAACAGTCGCTCCTATTTTTATCAAACCTTTAAAGATGCCTACGGAGTTCCACCCGGCGATTATAAGGATAGAAATCCTGGTTGAGTTGAGATGTTATAAAAATGCCCTGTATGTTGCCTGCAAAAGTTTATTCGCTTCCTGTTCCTTGAATTCAGCTGCATGATTGTCCCAATGAAGATTCTTAGCGGGGAAACGGTTTGCAACCACTCCCAATAAGATTGCTTCTGTTAACCTGGCTGCATAAGAGAATGGTGCACTGCATTGGTCCTTGCCCAAACAGGAGTCCACAAACTGATGATAGTGATCGTGAATATCCAGCTCCGGAAAATCGATTTTTTCATATTTACCATTGATAATCAATTTGGGCAGCTCCCAGTGAGGCAACAGCAAATTCCCTTTTTCACCCACAAACAGAGCCCCCTGTTCAGGAAGTTTTTCACTTTCAGGTAAAATGAGATCTTCATGTTTCTCAGGGGCCTCAATGCCATCATACCAGACCCATCCCAGCTTCTCAGTGGTATATTTTGTTCCGGGGAATGTATATTCTACCCTGTTCTTTTCAGGGTGCCAGAATCCGTTGGGCTTCCTGCAGCTTGTTTTGATGGTCTCTGGGACATCCAATTCCAGGGCAGTATAAGGTGTATCGAAAATATGTACGCCCATATCACCCAGTGTGCCGCAACCGTAATCTATTATTTTCCGCCACAGGGCAGGATGATAAATCTGGTTTTTATAAGGCCTTTCCGGAGCAGTACCCAACCAGAGGTTCCAATCCAAAGTTTCCGGTACAGGATCACTTCCAAGGGGTGCTGGCCCGTCAAAACCCCAGTTCTTATCGGACCATGCATGTACGCTGCTCACTTTACCGATGAGCCCTGACTGGATTAAAATAACAGCCTTTCTGTATTCATCACTGGAGTGACATTGAATACCCATCTGGGTAATCAGGTTATTTTCCTCAGCCAGTTTTCGCATGGCCCTGGCTTCGGAAACATGATGTGTCAGGGGTTTTTCACAATAAACAGGTTTGCCCAACTCCATTGCCATGATGGAGGCCGGTGCATGTGTATGATCGGGGGTGGAAACGACCACAGCATCAATGGCGTGCCCCAGTTCAGCATACAGTTTTCTATAGTCTGTATATATCTTAGCATTCGGATGCAATTTTTGGGCTGCAGCCAGGTTGTTTAAATCCACATCACATAAGGCAGTAACCTCAACCTGTGGATGTGAAGAGACGGAGCTCAGGTTTGAATACCCCTGGCCTCCAACGCCAATGTGCGCCGTTCTTAATTTTCCGTTCTTTGTAAATGCCCAAACCGAGGAGGGTAAAAAGGTTAGGGAGGCAAATGCTGCAGTACTTTTAAGGAAATCTCTTCTTTTCATGGCTGGTTAAAATTTGTGAAAACATTTTGGTTATTTAAAAGCAATATCGTCGGCGTGTTTGGTTGTGATCATTCCGTTGTAAGTGCTGCTCACCTTCACCCCATGAATGATGAAGTTCTCAAGTTCAATCCCTTTGATCCGGTACGTTTCATCAAATCCCAACAGCTGTGAACAGGGAAACTGCTCCCCTTCAACCGAAATATCCTTGAATTTTACATCTGCCTTTCCTTCAAAGGAAAAATAAGCGATGGCGGCAGCCCTGGTATTGTACACGAAAACCTTTTGCCCGTTTACCTCAAGTTCAAACTCGGGAGTCGCAGCAATGTCCTCTGGGGGATCGTAGGTTACAAGGTCTGTTGCATCTAGTTTTGGAAAGGCTGCAAGGAGCAGGATCAGTGTAATCGTTGACTTCATGGCGTTCTGTTTGGCTGTTTATATTTCAATTTTATCATGACTTAGAACAGGATTTCTATTTGCGAGATTTCTCCGCTTTCAATCACAAAAGTCAGTGTTCCATTTTCGAAGGTGAATGCGGAGAGTGCGTTTTGATTCAGCAGAATGGAATCTGGTCTGGATGGCAAAAGTGCTTTAAATGTTCCCGTCCCTTTCAATTTTGCGGTAATTTTATGCTTCGTGATTGATGAATCCAGAATCGTAGCCGGAGCATTATATTTATCAATGAGCCCGATCAGTGCCACCTCATGCTGTATGGGGACAAGGTTGAAATATTTGCACTCCATCCGTTTCAGTTCAAGGGATATTTGCTCGTCCTGCTCCAAGACCATCAGCTCCTTAGAGAAGTATTCATACACAGCAAATCTCTCTCCTTCCAGTCCATATAGTTCAGAAGGCGAAAAAGACCCCTTTACCTGATCAGCATCAGCAGCATTAAACGCAGCAAGTAAACCCGACTTTCCTGCAAAAGAAAACGCTTTCAGTACTTTTTTATCCTGCAGCTGAAAGAGACAATCTTCGGTCAGCAGCGCTGGTTGATCCGCTCTTAAAATGGTGCCATCGGAATTTATAAGTGGCCACAGTACCCCGAAATTTTGTTTCCCCGGGGTGTCTGTAACATAGATCGGGCCTCCGCTGACCGCTCTGGCCACAGCATGGTATTCTGCAAAGGTATTATGACTCTCGAACATGTCGAAATCGGTATATACCATTTGGGAAAAATAGAGTGAATTATAGAGGGCCATTAAAACATGCGCTGCAGCACCGCCTCTCTCCAGTTCGTAACCAATCCCGCCATCGGCTTCGGGAAAATAATCTTCCACACACCTTGCCACCGCAGTTTTCCCAAAATTGTAAAATGCATCGTTGGTCATATCCATGCAGTTAATAATACCACCTTCGAAGTATTTGAATACGGATGCATAGAGGGCAGCATGCATTCTTTCTGCCAGGTAAAAGATAGGATAGTTATCGACACACATCCTTTCTGAAACCAGTTGGTTATCCACCTTAACAAAGGTAAAGCCCTCGTCGGCAAAATAGCGGTGCCAGGATTCATAAAAAGCAAGCAATGAATCCGAATCGGGCCTGATAAAATAATACGTAATGGTTTCGGAGTTCACATCTTGTACAAGTTCGTGTTGGTCCCAGGAGAATATTTCATCTCTATATTGCTCTCCAAGCCCGGAATTGGGATTAATTCCATTCCAGTAACCATCATAGGCATGCCAGATTCCAACATGTTTCAAACCATGCTTCGACTTCAATGCCGCATTCAATGATTTAAAACCATTGGGAAATTTTGCTGGATTGGGAGTAAATGCATTGAGCCTAGAGCCGTCCTGGTCGAACCAGCCATCATCCACCAGCAACCATCCCAGCGGAAAATGACAATCGGTGAAAGTTGATACTCCCTCAAGCAGGTGTTTTTCATCAAGATATTGTCCCATGTGTGAGGAATTCCAGGTGCACCAGCCTATGTATTCCATGGCATCGGGATAGCTTTTCTTCACGCGTAAATTTTCATCCCGCCCCATAAGCTGTAATCCCGAACGATACAATTTTTCAAATAGCTGGTAGGGATTCTCCCCAAAGCCTACCGCCATCATGGGAATGCTATCACTGGATGCATTGTCGCTATAGGTCAGGGCTTTGCATCCAAACATTCCATTTTCAGAACCCAGTGTTGTACGATAGCCATTACCGCTCAAGGGGATTGCAGCTCCATAAAGGCCATCTTCGTACTGCCAGTATAAGAACTGAACATCCCACTCGTGCACCTCACCCGGGGAGTTGATCCGGAGAGGCTTGGTCCAGGAGTTCCAGGGTTTGTAGCGCCAGATCTCCACACCCTGCTTAAAACCCGGAACCTTGTCGAAAAAAAAGCCGGCCACCTGATTTCCATCACGATTTTTCATCCCCGGAAAAGAGAGAGTGATCGCCCAAATGTCAGGTTCAAGGGATGAAATATTTACTGCGGCATATGTAAAAAGCGAATCCGGAAATGCAGTCATTCCATCTTCGGTACCAATCAGTTTCACCTGTGGGAAATCCCCTTCCAAAAAGGGCTGTCCACCCTCGATCCTTTTCATTTTATTGAAGGTGATATATACACCATCCTTTGAAGTGACTGCCTTATTCACCTCTTCCGGTTCGCTGCAAGCCCGTAAAAGAAAAATAAACAAGCCCCAAGTGAGAACCATCCGGAAATTATTGCTTTTTTTCATCATGATGGGAATAATTACTTCATCCATGAAGCTCTGATCAATGTAGTGAATATAATCTGGAAAATGCCAGAGCGCTGACCCCATAATTTGATGGGCTCATTTCATGGGGCTGAACAGGATATACCCATAGCCAATTGCAAACAGCAGGTAGATCCCCACCACGGCCCAACCGATGGTCATGGTGCCGGAAATGGTGCCGGATAGAGAAACCATCACACCAAGAATATCACTTATTAAAAAGGCCAGTATGATGGCTTTCTGCGCTTTTGGGTCATTCACATTTCTGCTGAACCAGGCAACCAGAGCAATCACCAGGGAGCCCAATCCTGCATATTGAGCCATTAGCTGAGCGGCAGGACCGGATTCCACCCCGTACAGAGACAACACACTTGAGGGTAACAGCACGGCCAGGATTCCGCTGCACCCCAGAACGATCGCATTGACGATGAGCAAGGTTCTTAACTTCATCAGAATAATTTGAAAAATTAACCCTATGAAAGTTAGACAATTGGTATAG
This sequence comes from Bacteroidota bacterium, assembly GCA_043797815.1. Classification (GTDB taxonomy): domain Bacteria; phylum Bacteroidota; class Bacteroidia; order Bacteroidales. The sequence goes on along the minus strand of JAZDPG010000102.1, from coordinate 4,116 downwards.
TTATATCAAATAAATACATTTGTTTTGGTTTATCTAAAATGGAATAAAAATGTATAACCCTGCGAAAAATCGATTTTACACGGCCCGTTGTGCAGCAATCATCCTGTCGGTTTTATTCTCGAATACTGTGTACGCCTTCTCACCGGATGATGCACAGAATTCACAGGATTCAGTCATAGAATCCAATCGAAAGGGGACGCTCCTTATCAAAGGGAACCCAGGCGCTGAGGTGCATATAGAACAATTAAAACATGAGTTTTGGTTTGGTTGTGCCATTTCCTCCCAGGTCTTTGCCGGGAATTCAAGAATGTCTGAATCCGACATCGGAATGTACAAAGAGAAATTCCTGGAAAACTTCAATGCTGCTGTCACAGAGAATGCTGTGAAGTGGGGTTCAATGGAGAGAACCCGTGGTACAATTGACTATAAAACTGCAGACAATATATTGGACTGGACCGAAGAAAACAATCTGCCCTGCCGGGGACACAATTTATATTGGGGCATCGAAAAGTTCGTGCAAAAATGGGTGAAAGAGCTGGATGAAAAAGAGCTTCGGGAAGCGCTGGAAAAACGGGGAACCGAAACCGCAAAACATTTCGAAGGGCGGTTTGCGGAGTACGATCTGAACAATGAAATGATTCATGGAAATTATTATGCCGTGAAATTGGGAGATGGAATTACCAAAGAGATGGCTGACTGGGTTTTACAAGGCGATCCGCAGGCGAAACTTTGGGTGAATGATTATGATATACTCACCGGCGTGCGTCTGGATGATTATTTAAAGCATATCAGAAAGTTACAGCAAGAGGGTGTTCCCATCGCTGGAATCGGGGTTCAGGGTCATTTACATGGCGAAACTTTTTCCAGAGAAAAATTGAAAGAGAGTTTGGATTCACTTGGACAATTTGGCTTGCCCATACGCATTACTGAATTCAATTTCCCGGGGCAGCGATCAAAGTATTATGAGGACAGATCGCTGCAGCTGACCAGGGAGGAAGAGCTCCATAAAGCCAATGAAATTGTGGATTATTACAGGATTTGTTTTGCGCACCCTGCTGTGGAGGGAATACTGATGTGGGGGTTCTGGGAAGGTGCGAACTGGATAAAAGTTTCCTCATTATACCATCAGGACTGGTCGCCTGCACCGGCTTTGAAAGCATACCAGGATCTGATCTTTCATCAGTGGAGTACATCCGTTACTGTAACCCTTGATCCAAATGGAGAGGCGCTTGTGCCTGCGTTTTATGGTGATTATAAAATTTCAAGTGGTCAGGAAGAGACCCGTATTTCACTGGAAAAAAAGGCCGGGAGCAAGGAGGTCAGACTGGCGTTTTAACCTGTATTGCCTTATAACAATGAAGAGGCTGTCTTAAAAGCACACATAGGGTTAGGTATGCCCGGGAGGAACCTATAAATTTTTGCAAGCAAAAATTTTCAGCGACGACCGGGTATACCTAATAATGAAGAAGCCGTACCTTTCGGTACAGCCTCCTGTCTGTTTGTTTTATGAAGGTTCTATTCAGGGAGCCCGAATGCGAAATAGAGTTCCCCCGGATAGTTTTCATAGATTCCCTGGATCAAAACCCCTCCTTTCTGCTGTTTCAGGGACTTGCGGATATCCTCTACCGAAGCGACTTTTTCATGGTTGACCCCGGTAATAATAAATCCTTCGGAGATATCGGTCTGGTTTTTTAAAAGTCCGCTCTTCAGCTCTTTTACCCTCACTCCGCCTTCTATTCCAAGCTTCCTGGCAGTGGGCCCATCAACTTCCTCCAGCGTTGCACCGAGAAGATCCAGGATGTCCATTTGTTCCTTGGATGCCAGTTTTCTTTCACCATTCTGATCGGCAAGTCTCACATGAAAAGTTATTTCCTTTCCATTGCGGTTCACTGCGACAGCCACCTCATCACCGGGTCTGTGCCTGCCGATCTGTTCCAACAGGTCTGAAGATTGCAGGACCGGAGCATCATCTACGCCGGTGATCACATCCCCGGCAAGGATACCTGCCCCGGCAGCTGCCCCCTTTGCCATCACGCTGTCCACATAGGCGCCTTCACTCTTTTTCAATTTCTCATCCTTCACCAGGCTGCCGTCGATGTTTCTGATCATAATGCCAAGGTAGGCCCGCTGAACAACACCGTAATTCAATAAATCCTCGACCACCTTGTTTACGATGTTGGCAGGAATGGCAAACCCATAACCTGAATAGGCACCGGTCGGACTTGCAATGGCAGTGTTTATGCCTATCAGCTCGCCATTCAGGTTGACCAGGGCTCCGCCGCTGTTCCCGGGATTGATGGCTGCATCGGTCTGGATAAAGGCTTCAATGGCCGACTTGTCATCAATGATGTTGATGTTCCTTCCTTTGGCACTGATAATTCCGGCTGTAACCGTCGAATTCAGGTTAAAAGGATTCCCGATAGCCAGGACCCACTCTCCCACCTCCACCAGGTCCGAATTACCGATGGGTAATTCCTCCAGATTGTCTTCCCGGATCTGTAAAAGGGCGATATCGGTTGAAGGATCAGCCCCGATCACCTTGGCCTTATAAATTTCATTGTTGTGCAGGGTAACCTCAATCTCATCGGCATTCTCAACCACATGGTTGTTGGTGACAATATACCCGTTTTCGCTGATGATGACACCTGAACCGGTCCCCATCTGGACATAAGGCTCAGAACGCCCCCGTTGCTGCCCCTGTGGCTCCGGGGTACCCTGGAAAAACCTGAAGAAATCATCCCCAAACATGTCCCCGAAGGGATTACGCTGATTGTTATAGAATGGATTTGACGCGGGCTGGACCTTGTGGGCCGACCGAATGTGGACCACCGAATTCATCACCTCTTTTGAAACTCCTGTAAAATCCAAAGGAACGTACTCCCCGTTCTCTTTCACCGTGTAAAGGGCATGATGGACCGGCAGCTGTTCCTGTTTCTGAAAAGTTCCATTTGAATCCCCATGATTCAACCCGAAAAGTAAAAAGACCGCAATGGTCAGACCGCTTCCAATGATGGAAGGGATCATCAGTTTTACTAGCTTTTTCATTGTATATTCCTCCTTTTAAAATCTGTTCTAATTACTGTTGTTATTTTTTTTCCATGGCTTGATCCCAAGAATAACCTTCAACATTTTCGGGTTAACAGCCTGCCTGGAAATGAGGTGATATAAATATCCCGGCTTCAGTTTGACCTCTGAAAAACCTATAACCACAAGGTCCTCCTCATAATCGTCACTGTTCTTCTGCCCGACAAGGTGCGCCCTGATTGGCTTGTTAATGGATGTAACCACAGGTGCCTCCAGGATAATCCTGTCATCCTTCAATAAAACGTTCATGTCCTGACTGATCATTTGGTCCGTCTCTATGATCAGGACCAGCTGCTGCCTTTTACGATCCCAAATGAAATTGGTATTTCTGATCCCAAGGGTATTCCCTGATGTTGAGAAATGATGTCTTGCTTTTTCGGAAGACAGGCTGGAAGCAAAATGATTTCTATACATGATGCATTTATTTTTATTACAAATAGACGCACAACAACAATGATTTGGTGCTCTTCCTGTGTTAAGAATTCTTAAATCCACTGTTAAAGAATATTAAATCGCCTTCTGCCACCCAAGGTGCCCGGGAACTGGTATACAATTAGCCAGTGTGTTCAAGTGCAGATGACCCTGTGGGGATTTTTCAATGCTTCGCTACACCTGATTTGATTTCCATGCTTATGACGGCCTTTTTGAGTTCAGCATTTTGCGAATCAGATACATCAGCTCGGGCATCGGATGTATTCTGACGGATTTCCCTGTGTTCTGATAAACACCTCAATAACTGAACTGCAAAGTGGGAATTATCATCAATGACTAAAATGCGGAGTGCGCGGGATCCAAAATCTTCCACACGGACCTTATTCTTCAGGAAATTTACTTACTTCAACGGCACGAAGAAAGCTGAAAATAATCAATATTGGCTTATCCATGTTATTCTCTTCTATGTTGAATACCAACTTTTCAAGCTGATTTCATAATATCTTTTTTATCAGATAACACTAATTTTTCTGTATTCTTCTATAATCAGTCATCCGACTTACCGGAGCTGCAAGATCACGTTTAACAAAAAAAAGAGAG
>JAZDPG010000089.1:0-2664 GCA_043797815.1 Bacteroidota bacterium | reverse complement strand
AGGTTTCTTTTGGCTGTATGATTGTATATGCCATAGCGTCTGATTTTCACGAACCGGACAGGCAACACATGCACAGCACCGGCCAGGGCGGATTCACAATGAACCACCCATCTTGCATGGTATGCCTGCTGTATCTTATCGTTAAACAGGGATGGTTCGTTCTGCTTTTTCAGGATACCTTTCAGGCTACCGAGGAACTTTCCTTTAAAGGCATTGCTAAGTTGGTGTACCGGATAGAGGTAGTTTCCTGAAGGACCTATGTTCTTCCACATGCCATCAAGGGTGTATCCGGCAGCAGGAACAATGCAATGGATGTGTGGGTACAGGGGGCACTGTGCCGCGTGGTGATAAATCATGGTAGTGGTAATCTGTACATGCCCCAGCAGTTCTTTGAGCGTAACGATGTTCAGGCCCTGTTCGGGCAGGTGGGTGGCATAGGAGTGCCGGAGTGAATGAAGGTTCACATCTTTGGTGATCGAGGTTTTTTTGAGGTTCTCACGCATCACCCACGAAAGTCCCCGAACGCTGTACCGGCCACCGGGCTCTATGCCATTGAACAACCAGATGTGCGGGTTCTCGGCTGTAAGGTATTTTTTCAGTCCGGCAGCCATACTATGGGCCAGGGAAACAAGGTATTCATTGATCTCCTCGGAGTCAATTTGTTCGGGGAGCATCCCGAAATGAAGTACAAGCAAGGCAATGCGCCGGATGTAATTCTGCAGCGTACTCTTACTCTGACCGCGCAGCGTAACCTGTTGCTCCAGTTTGCGAACAACACCCTCAAAATCAGGAACAAGCACAATAGCCTGTTCGACAATGGTAAAACCCGATTTCTTTCTCATAATCAGAAATCTTAGTTGTGAATAATTTCGAATTATAGAAAGAATCGGGTACTTTTAATTGAGCTATCCGCGAAGGCGGATTTAGTTCAACAATGTGTATAATTCATAAGGGTTTCAGAGGTTTTCAAGCGGTATAACCCGCTTCGATTTTGGTAGGTAGCTTGATAAGTTTGAAATCCGCAATCCCTTACGAAATCATACACCAACCGGTAAATACTGTGGATGATTCTTTTGTTCTGAAGTATGCCGTGTACCCTCCCTTGATTTATCAGGATATGGAAAAGACGAAGAGGAGGCCAAAGGGCTGGGATTAAGAAATCACTGAGGAAGAAACTTACCCTCCCCGACAATGTCTCACCTGCTTGAAACAAATGAAGAATTCCGAAATTTCACGGATTAAATTATCACCATATAAAATCTGGTCAGGAGATTTGGTCCAAAAAACTCTTACCAGACCTGTCATTTCTCAGGGCAAGAAAGGACTAGTTTGGATTTTTACTGTTATTTCTGCCCCATCCCTCCTTTTGTTTGAGGCTTATCTACCTGAATAGATGATTACTCTTTGATAAACTTATGGGTTTCAAGCAAGCCGCCGTCTGAATAGACTTTCACAAAGTAAAATCCGGCATGAAGATCGGAAACAACCATTCTGTCTTCAACCTTGCTTTTTCTTAAAACCACAGATCCAGTTGCATTAATCACTTCAACGAATTCTATTTTGGCATCACCTGAAATGCGTAATTCTTTTACTGCAGGGTTGGGATAAATACGAAATGTTGCTTCTAATTGAGGATCATCTAATCCAGAAGGATCAACAGTTCCAGTTAGTTTTGATCCCAATTTTAAAATCCCCAATGTATCAGCCTGGTCCCATTGGGTATCTGGTATCCAGCTGCCAATCCAATCCCTTAAAGCTTCTCCATCATTATCACTCACTGTGATTTGCCAGCCTATCAATGAGCCATCAGTCAACACTCCTCCATTCACTTTTGCAGCAAAAGGAGCAAGTGCAAATCTGGCTTCAAGCACCCAGCCATCGGCAGTCAGTTCGCGGGCAGCGAAACCGAAATCATCTACTGCAAAACCAGGCCATGGTTCAAATGATGACCAGCCGTTCACTACCCCTTCGGCACCATTTTCTACGTCTTTATTTGCGTAAGACCAGCGTATTTGGGTCATCTCCTCCATGCTTTCCAACTTGGAAAGTGTAGGCGCAATGTAGAACTCCCAGCTATCGGTTTCCCAGGTTTCTGCACCGGCATCTGCCAGCGATGCCTTGTCGGCTACAAAATCATCCACAATGACGCCCAGGAAATAGATATACTCATCATCCCAGAGCATTTTATATTGCGCTGTACAATCCCAGGATTCAGGTGCATGAGGATTATCAAGACTATCTTCACCCCATTCGGTAATGGTATAAAATTCCTCCGTATCCCATTCCCAATCATTATACCCATCGATCAGGGGCGGGTCTTCGGTTCTGTTAATGGTTAGCGTATCTTCAACATACTGGGAATAAGCCAGGTTTACTGTGAAGATCGCCAAAACAAATAAATAAAGTAGTTTTCTTTTCATGGTCTGGTAGTTTAGGTTAGTAATAGAGCTCGGATAAGGTAATTCAGGTCATTCTTTGTCAGTTCAGTTTTCATTTTTTAAGATGTTTCTAAATAAAATAAAGTCACTAGTGGGCACTTAAAACCCACTGATTATTAATTGATTATTATTTGGTTCTTTGACATCTTTGTAATCGCATTTCGTAAGTATCTCTTTTATAGGTGTTTTGTCGAGCAGAGATATGCTGAGTATTTGTAGGATTTCG
>JAZDPG010000076.1:0-133923 GCA_043797815.1 Bacteroidota bacterium | reverse complement strand
ACCGGGATATCATGCAGTTTTGCAGGTAAAGGATACAGGACCCGGGATTCCTGAAGAGCAACAGGAAAAGATCTTTGACCGCTTTTACCAGGTTCAGAATTCGGATTCCCGTACCTATGAAGGCTCAGGAATCGGACTTGCCCTGGTCAAAGAACTGGTGGAATTGTACGGAGGTGAAATCCTTGTGGAGAGCAAACCCGGTTCCGGAAGCACCTTTACTGTGAAGCTCCCTGTGTCAAGTGAACATTTCAGGGAGGCGGAAATTTTCACTCCCCCGGAGAAGCAAACTGAACCGGGCTTGCCGGATGATCCCGATGGTCCAGGATATAAAGCGGGGGAACCTGTGCTTTCACAGGATCTGATCAATACAGAAAAAAAGGACAGACCTGTCATCCTGATCGTTGAAGACAACCCGGACCTCAGGGATTATATCATGCAAAACCTGCTGGGTGATTACCAGATCCTGCAGGCTGAAAACGGGAAAACAGGCCTGGAGAAAACCGTTGAGAGCATTCCTGACCTGGTCATCACCGACCTGATGATGCCGGAAATGGACGGGATGGAGATGTGCCACCGTTTAAAATCGGATTACAGGACAAACCATATTCCCCTGGTCATGCTCACGGCAAAAGCAGACAGGGAGATCAAGCTGGAAAGCCTTCAGACCGGTGCTGATGATTTTATCCTGAAACCGTTTGATGCGGAAGAGCTCAAGGCAAGGGTAAAAAACCTGATCGATCAGCGAATAAAGCTCAGAGAACGATACCGTAAAGAATTAGTAGCCGATAGTGGAGGCCGGGAGATCCCTCCCCCTGAAGATGAATTCATGGTCAGGGTAATGAATTGCATAACAAAACACCTTACAGAATCCGAATTCAATGTAGAACAGATGGGGAAAGAGCTGGCGTTAAGCCGTACGCAGTTATACAGGAAGATCCTCGCAATAACGGACCACACCCCCGGCGAACTGATCCGCAGCAACCGGTTAAAAATGGCTGCCAGGATGTTCCGGGAAGGGCACAGGAACGTCACCAGCGTGATGTATTCGGTGGGATTCGATACGTCCGTCAATTTCGCGCACCATTTCCGCCAGATGTTCAGGGTAAATCCCTCCGAATACATCAAACAAAACGCTTCATCCAAAGAGTAGCCTTTGCCCATGCAGTGCAAGAATCCTGCGAAAAATGTTCCAGAATGGAACATTTCCAATACAGTTTGCATCAAATCCAATTGACTCAGGCCTGCTGTTTGTCATAGTTTTATGTACGCTCAGTGGACATAGATTTTTGATACAAAACCGTTAAATAAATAGAGGTGCCATGAAACGACTTTTACTTCTGATTGCCGCCATTGTTTGTTTCATCCTTGAAACGAACGCACAGATCATCCACATCCCTGCAGGACAACCGACCATCCAGGAAGGGATCAACGCTGCTTCCGCCGGGGATACGGTCCTCGTAGCCGAAGGAACCTATTTCGAAAATATCAATTTCAGGGGGAAGCCCATTACCCTCGCCAGCCAGTTCATTCTGGACGGCGACACGGCCCACATTTCCAGGACTGTCATCGACGGGAGCCAGCCCGCCAACCCCGACACCGCATCCGTTGTGATCATGTGGTCGGGGGAGGATACCACCTCGGTCCTGATGGGATTCACTATTACCGGGGGAAAAGGTACACTGGTTAATATCCCTGTTAATGACAATTCAAAACTACTCTCAGCTGGAGGCATATTAATCAAAGGATCCGGGGGAAAAATAATCGATAACGTGATCGAGGAAAATCATACAGTGACCCCGCCGGCAACCTGGGGGAATTTCGGCTGTGGTGTGCTGGTTGATGTTTTCAACGACCACACTGCCATCATTCGCGACAACCTGATCAGGGGCAATACCGGGACAAATGGAGGAGGATGGGCAGGAGGCATTCTGCTCATAGGCGGTGATATGATCGTCGAAAACAATTTGGTTACTGGGAATACACTTAATTTAGAAGGTATTAGTGCAGGAGGGGGAATAGTGGGATGGTTTCCTGTAGAACGTTCATTCAATAAGGTGATTATACGGAACAACACCATCACCGGGAATAAGGCGGGTTCGATCTCCAGTAACGGATTCGGTGGAGGGGTAGGCCTGATGTGGGCACCGGGCCAGGAAAAGGTCCAGTTTTATAACAATGTGGTTTCAGGAAACGAATCGGAGGGGTATGGCGGAGGTGTTTATTTATGGGCGAACGAAGACCTTCATCTTGTTAATAATACTATAATTAATAACAAAGCCTCCATGGCCGGACAAAGTGCATTTTCTGATGGTACCAATCGTGTGGTTTTTTTCAATAATATCATATGGTCAGGTTCGGAGCAGAAATCCGACTTTGCCTATTCTGATCCCAAATCAGATCTGTTTTATGCAAACTCCAACCTGCTGAAAAAACCTTTTGGCAAGAATGATCCCGTGGTGGAAACTGGTAGTACGTATATGGATCCCTTTTTGGATCCTGTAACGTACCAGCCGACTGAAAACAGTCCGGCCATTGGCCGGGGGACCGATTCAGTGGAGATTGACGGGACCTGGTATGTTGCACCACCGATGGATCTTGCCGGGAACAGCAGGCCCAATGCCGTCGACAGGAATGTGGATATAGGGGCTTTCGAGTCTGAATTATCACGTTCCCTTTTGCCTGAAGCATCACTTGTCACACTTCAGGTTCCGGATCTCATCCTGGTCCCTGATTTTCAACCTGAAATTTTGGAATATGAAGTAGATGTCCTTGACATTTATGATGCATTTGAGGATCTCGTTTTCATCCCCGTCGATGCTTTTGCTGTTACCGATTATAATCCTGCCGCTGATATTTTATCTGAGAGTCTAGAGGAGAAGACCTCCACCATTTCGGTGACATCCACGGATGGTACGGAGGAGAATGTCTATAAAATCCTGTACAATGCGTTTTCCACAAATGCAACGCTCAGTGCACTTTACGTGGAGCCTTTCACCCTGGATCCGGTATTCGATCCGGAGATTCTGGAATATGTCGTCACATTACCGGCAGGAACCAGCGAGGCTCCTGAAGTAAACGCTGTCCCCTCCGATGAAAATGCCGAGGTCAATATTTATGATGCTACTTTCGCTGATGACTCCCATAGGACTACCACCATCGTGGTAAAACCGGAAGCAGGGCGCAAGTTTAAGCAGTCATTCAACAAGACATACCTGATCCGGTTTGAAGTGGAAACCGGTGTTTCCGCTCCCGGGGGTAACTCAGGTCCCAGGATTTTCCCCAATCCATTCAGCACAACTTTTACCGCTGAATGGAAGTCGAATGGGATCATTCAGAGGATCGAACTGGTGAACATGCTCGGGCAGACGGTCAGGACCATCGACCACCCCCAGGGTCCTTCGGTCACGATAACACGCGAGAATCTGCCCAGCGGAATATATTTTCTTAAAATGCATGCTGACGAAACATTGATCAGGAAGGTAATGATTGAATGATTTTGTGCCGGAAGAATTTTATGGTTGATGGGTAAGTTTATTGGATGAAGAATATTAAATTTAGTGGGTATTCTGAAGAAACTGACCTAATCCATTCAAAACAATGCGTCCAACAGCCAAGCTCATCTTCATCCTTATCCTTGTATGTTCCAACCTTGCAGATGCCCAGAAAATAGTGCCGGCCAGTGAGGCAGCCGGTTTCTACGCCGGTATCCCTGACTCGGCAAAAAACCTGATCAGGGATGCGCTTCCGAAGGAAGCCTGCTCCCAGGCCGAAACAAGGGGGAAACTGCTGGTTATTAACCTGAACATGATGAACGGAAAACCGGGCCATGGCCATCCATCTATTCCATATGCCAACTACATGTTCAAGCTTATGGGTGAGGAAACCGGGGCATGGGATACCTGGTTCAGCAATGATACGCTGATCTTCAGGCCTGAGGTCCTGAAACAGTTTGATGCCATTTGCTTTAATAATACAACAGGCGTACTGTTCGATGATCCGGTGATGAGGAACAACCTGCTGGAATATGTTTACAGCGGAAAGGGGTTCATCGGAATTCATGCAGCCGGGGCTACTTTCTGCCAGTGGCCTGTGTATGACCAGTTTCCGGAATATGGGGAGATGCTCGGGGGATATGAGAACGGAGGGCATCCCTGGAAACCTCTTGAGTGGATTACTTTAAAACCGGATGAGCCGGACCATCCTGTAAACAGGGCTTTTAACGGAAAGGGTTTTGAAGTAAGTGATGAGGTATTCCAGTTTTCCGAGCCATACACCAGGGACAGGCTCCGTATTCTGCTGTCCATCGATACGGAACGGACCGATATGAGTGAAGAGCGGTATATTCTGCCGGAGCGGCGTGCAGATAAGGATATTGCCATAAGCTGGGTAAGGAATTACGGCAGGGGCAGGGTTTTTTACACCTCCCTGGGACACAATGCCCATTTAAACTGGAATCCTGTTGTCCTGCAGCATTACTTCGATGCCATCTGGTTTGCCATGGGTGACCTGGATGCACCCACCATACCCAGCAGCAAAGTAACTCCGGCCATCAGGGCCCAGGAAGACCTGGGCTGGCGCCTGGGACTTACCGGATACAGCTATAAAACCTCTACGCTTTTTGAAACCATTGATACGGCTGCCTCTTTGGGGATCCATTTCCTGGGCGGTTTGAATGTCCAGAAGGTCTGTAAAACGATCCCCGGGAATTTTGATTATCACCTGGATGAAGCGGATCTGATCCGCATCAGGAAAAAGTTTCTTTCTGCCGGGGTAACCCTTGTTACCTATTATATTCATGATATACCGGAAGATGAAGGCGAATGCCGTAAGCTTTTTGAATTCGGAAGGAAAATGGGGATTGAGACTTTCATATCAGAACCAAAACCGGAAGCCCTGGATATGATTGAAAGGTACTGCATGGAGTATAACATAAAGCTGGCCATTCATAATCACAAGAATGATATTTCACCCCTCTGGTGGAATCCCGGGAATATCATGAAATACTGCAAGGATCGAAGTCCCCTGATCGGTTCCTGTGGTGATTTTGGATACTGGGCCAGGTCCGGCATCCAACCTTCAGACGCAATACATATTCTGAAGGACAGGCTCATTACCATCCAGATGCACGACCTGAATGAATTCACCATTGAAGGGCATGATGTTGCCTGGGGTACAGGGGTGCTTAACCTGGATCATGTATTGGAACTGGTCCGGGACATGGGGATCAGGCCTTCCCTTTTCGGATTGGAGTATTCATTGGACTGGGACCGGGAAAGACCTGAAATACGACAGAATGTGGAGTATTTTAATAACAAGACCATAAGGCTGAGCAATGACAACTGAAAGCAATCAAAACAGGCGGACCTTCCTGAAAAATACCCTGGCATATTCCGCAGGAACCCTCACCATCCCCACCATTCTTCCATCCGGCGTGTTTGCCGGCAGTGGCAGAATCATGCCAAATGACAGGATCAACCTTGGTTTCATTGGTGTGGGTGGAATGGGTACCGGTCATGTAAGGTCCTTTATTGAACAGGAGGATGTGCATGTGGCAGCCGTCTGTGATGTGAACAGGCAGCATGCCTCTGGGGCTGCAGATATCATTAATACTCACAACGGGGACAAGGATTGCGGTGTTTATAATGATTTCAGGGACTTGCTTGCAAGAAGCGATATTGATGCCATTGTCATGGCGACACCGGACCACTGGCATGCTTTGATCGGACTGGAAGCAGCCCGGATGGGCAAACACATGTATTATGAGAAACCCCTGAGCCGGTTTTTCGGTGAAAGCCTGGAGATGCGGAAGGCCATCAACAGCTCTGGCGTAGTTTTCCAGCTTGGGACGCAGCAACGGTCTGATGAACGTTTCCGTTTTGCCTGCGAACTGGCAAGAAACGGAAAGCTGGGGACACTTGAAAAAATCATCATCGCCTCGGCAAGCTATACACAGGTTCCTGTCCAGCCGGTGGAGCAGGTACCCGACTATCTGGATTATGATCTCTGGCTCGGACCTGCTCCGGAGGTGCCCTACACAAGCCTGCGCTGCACCAGGAATTTCACGCTGATCTACGATTATTCGGTAGGTTGCATAAGCGGTGCATGGGGTATCCACCATGTGGATATTGCCCAGTGGGCTGTGGATGCGGACCTGACCGGCCCGGTTGAGGTAGAGGGTACAGGGACCATTGCTGAAGATGGATTGTATGATACCATTCAGTACTGGGAGGCTGTCCATACCTATGCCAACGGGGTGAAGCTGGTGCATACCGATCATGTTTCACTGAGGCAGCGGGATTCCCGCTTTGATATCCCCACTTCCATGGGCATCATGTTTGAAGGCACCAAAGGCTGGATTTATGTGGCCCGCGGATATATGGACGCTGAACCGAAATCCCTGCTTCAAACAGTGATTGGCCCCGATGAAATACAACTTCCCCGGAGCAATGACCACAGGCGGAATTTCCTTGATGCCATCCGGACAGGAGCGCCGGTGATGTCGCCGATTGAGACTGCCGTACGGTCCGATGCAGTTTGCCACCAGGCTGATATTGCCATCAGGCTTGGACAGAAACTCAGATGGGACCCTGTGAAGGAAGCCTTTATCGATAATCCTGAAGCAAACAGGATGCTCAGCGGACACATGAGAGGACCATGGCACTTGTAGAACCGGAATTCCATAAACCACCCGCAATGAAAACTCCCGTATTGAAGGTATTTTTGATGCTTGTATGCCTGGCCCTGTGGGGATCTCCCATGCATCTTGAAGCTCAGGAAAAGATAAGCAGGATCCTGGAGCTGATCTCGGTGTATGATGATGACCAGAGCCGCGCCTGGCAGCAGGAATTCCAGGACCTGATGAAACGGGTCTACAAGGATCCGGACCTCAGGTTCGAAACCGAACGCATGATGCTCGATTTCCTGGGTTCAGATGCGACCCTGGCCGGGAAGCGTATGATATGCAGGGAACTTGGCATTATCGGAAGCGAGGCTTCTGTCCCGGTACTTTCGACAATGTTGTCAAACCCCGGCATGGGCGAAACAGCCCTGCTTGCCCTGGAGAAAATACCCGGAGCAGATGCTGATGAGGCTTTGAGAGCTGCCCTGCGGCAAAGCGGGGATCAAATGAAAGTAACGCTACTTAATTCTCTGGCTCTCAGAAAGGATGTGCAGGCCATTGAGCAAATCAGGGAACTGACCGGTGATCCGGATAGGCAGGTGGCAGGTGCGGCCATTGCCGCACTGGGTACCATCGGAAGTCCGGCTTGTGCCGACATACTGGAGAATCTCTTTCACAAATCGACGGGTGAGCAGAAATGGAGTGTTGCTGCTTCCTGGCTGAAGTGCACAGATCTTTCCGGGTATAACTATCTCCAGGTATTTGAATCGGACCCTCCGCCGTCTTTGAAAAGTGCTGCCTTAAAAGGCATGTTTGTCACTTCTGATGAAGATCCCGGAGATTTTATTGCAGGCCATTTGAAAAATGAAGATCCCGCATTCCACAGGCAGATCATCTCCCTGGTGTATATGATTCCGCACCCGGACAAGCTCGGCAGGCTCTTTTCGGAAGTTCCTTCCCTGCCTGCATCATCAGAATTGTTCCTGCTCTCTGCCCTGGCTGATGTGGGAGATTTTTCCGTACGGCCCGAAATCATGAAAGCAATGCACGATGGTGATCCTTTTATCAGGGAAGCTGCCATCAGGGCACTCCCCGGGGTCGGCCTGGCATCCGATGCGTCCCTGCTTGCCGGTATAGCTGCTGAGAAGCGCGGATCCGAAAGGGAAACGGCGCGACAAAGCCTGAATATTCTTGCCGCGGAGTTTACCAATGATTCCATACTGGCCGCCATTGAATCGACCGGCGGAAGTGTAAAGGCGGAGCTGATCCTCAGTACCGGGGAACGAAATATCACTGACGCCCTTTCGCTCCTTTTCACTTCGGCATCCGGAACGGATCAGGCTGTACGTACCGAGTCCCTCAGGGCCCTGGGGAAAATTGCACCCCCTGATGCACTGCCACAATTGATCGGGCTCCTGCTCAACGCACAGTCCAGAAGGGAAAGGATGGAAGCCGAGCGGTCGGTTCTTTACCTCATCAGGAAACTCCCGGACGGGCAGGACAGGTCCGGCGAAATTATGAAAGTCCTTTCCGCCGGAACGGACCAGGCCTCTGCCATTTCACTGATCAGTATACTCGGACAAATAAGTGATACAAAGGATTTGCCCATCCTGCTGGAATTCCTTGCATCCGGGGATGATGAAATCCAGTTGGCCACCATCAAAGCCCTCTCCGGTTGGCCGGATGCGTCTCCGCTGCCGGATCTGATGCACATCGCACAATCAACGGACGATCAGAGAAAACACACCCTGTCCCTCAGGGCCTCGGTTGAAGTGCTTGTCTCAGACATGCATATGCCTACTTCTGAAAAACTTGAAGTGATCCGCACTGCCTGGGAGGTGGCTTCAAATGCCGATGAAAAGAAGATTATCATTTCTGGTCTGAGCCAAATCGCCAGCATAGAGGCATTTGATATGGCACTGGACCTGTTGTCAGTGGAGGAATTAAGAAATGAGACCGAGGCTGCCGTGCTGACCATTGCGGATAATACAGGATGGGAATATCCGGGGGAGACCAGGGAAAGGCTTCTTATCTTCCTTGAAAAGACCGGAAATCCGGATCACAAAGCAGGTGCAAACCGCATCCTGGAACGATTAAACCGCTAGCGCTTATGAAATTAAGGATTCCAAATTTCTGCGTAAAATGCTTCGCGCTGGCAGCCATGGGCTTGCTGAATCTGCATCCTGTTTCTGCCCAGCAGATGGAGCAACTGACCCTTACATACCCCATGCCCATGTATGTGGGTACGCCCAAGGATCTGGAAATCGACAAACTGGAAAGGACCTGGGAGATATACACCCCCCCGCTTTTTGTCCCCAGGGGCACAGTGAACCTTGCGCTGGGCAGGCTGGTTGAATGTGGTGGCGATTTACCTTTGCTGGGTGAGCCCGATCTGGTTACAGACGGAGACAAGGATGCAGCCGACGGACACTATATGGAGATGGACGAGGGCCTGCAGCATATTACCATAGACCTGGAAGAGACCTGCACCATTTATGCCATCGCTCTGTGGCATTACCATCAGAAGGCCAGGGTTTACTTTGATGTGGTGGTTCAGGCTGCCGATGATCCCGATTTCATCGTCAATGTGAACACGCTCTATAACAATGATCTCGACAACTCCACCGGCTTTGGTGTGGGAGAAGACTTTCACTACATTGAAGGAAACAAAGGCAGGCTGATCGACGGCCGGGGGGTTACAGGCAGGTACGTCCGCCTGTATTCCAATGGCAATACCGATAACAAGCTGAATCATTATATTGAAGTTGAGATTTACGGAAAACCCGGCAGTTGAGCCCTCCAAGCAAATATGTCGTTCTTTTCCTGCTTGTTTTCTTTGCCGGAGGGCTTGTCCGTTTTGTCAAGCCGGGGCTTCGCCCCATGCACTCTGACGAAGCTGTCAATGCACATAAACTCGGTACCCTGCTGGAATCGGGCAACTATCGGTATGACCCTTCTGAATACCACGGACCGGCACTGTATTACGCCACAATGGTTTCAGCCCGTCTGAAAGGTCAAAGAACCTATTCCTCACTTGACGAAGGTACACTGAGACACGTGCCTGCTTTTTTCAGTTTGCTTCTCCTGGGGCTTCTCCTTTTGATCAGAAAGGAGATGAAATGGGAACTGGTGTTGGTGACAGGCGCGCTGCTTGCGGCAGCACCCGCACTGGTTTTTTACGGAAGGTACTATATCCATGAAAGCCTGCTGACATTTTTCAGTTATGCATGCATAATATGTACCTTCAGGTACCTGAAAGACAGGAAGATTGTATGGCTGGTCCTGGCCGGGGCGTCAATGGGTTTCATGCATGCTACCAAGGAAACCTGTGTGTTGAACCTTTCTGCCGCCACCCTGGCGCTGATCATGACTGCAGTGCTGCCAGGAACAAGGCCTTCCGCCGGCAAAAGAAAAACGCATATACCTGTTTTGCATGTGCTGATTGTATTGATCAGTGCTGCTGTTGTTTCCATGCTCTTGTTCAGTTCATTTTTTTCAAATCCACAGGGTATTATCGATTCTGTTTCGACCTATGTATGCTACCTTCAGCGGGCGGGGATGGACGATGCCCATGTGCACCCGTGGTATTTCTACCTTTCAATCTTGCTTCTTTCCGGGAGTATGGATGGTTTTTCCGGTACCGGCTTGTGGTTGATCATCACCAGCCTGACAGGCTTCCTGTTCCTGCTGCTGAAAAGAAAGCGGGAGGGCGCTGAAAACCTGATCCTGTTTATTGGAGTGTACAGCACGATCCTTCTGTTCATCTATTCGGCCCTGCCTTACAAGACACCCTGGAATCTGCTTCAGTTTTATCCGGGCTTGCTGTTCCTGTCGGGGTACGGGATCGTGCAGCTCTTCCTTATCCGCTTCAACCATTTCAGAATCGGAAAACCTCTGCGGCGGGGACTGGTCCTCCTCCTCCTCCTGGGGGGCTTCCACTGGGTCTGGACCGGGATGAAACTTAATTTTAAATATTACGCTGAACCGGGAAATCCCTATGTTTATGCCCAAACGGGAATGGATATTCCTGAGATCGCCCGTGAGATTGACTTGATCAGTGCGGTGGTTCCCGAAGGTCATGCGATGCCCATTGAAGTGGTCTTTCCTGAAAACGATTACTGGCCTCTTCCCTGGTACCTGCGGGAATTCTCCAAGGTCGGATATTATCGCGAAGTGAATGACGGTGTGGCTGCAGCACCCCTGGTGATCATCCATCCTTCCGTGGAACAGGATCTGATCCGGAAACTTTACGAGAAACCCGGACCGGGAGAAAGATACCTTTATGTCCCCCTTTTTGAAGGCTACCGGGAACTCAGGCCCGGGGTGGAAATCAGGGCCTATCTCCGGAAGGATCTCTGGGATGCGTACCGGTTCGGGAAGGAAGGGCGCTAGGTTCTCAGTGTCCTTTGAATTCTCCGGAGCTCTGCAATCATTTTGAATAGTGTGCGCTCCAGGGAGAGCCGGCTGTCGGGATCGGAAGTCCATTCTATGGGAAACTCCCTGATGGAATATGCGTGCCTGCGGGCACGCAGGATGATCTCAATATCAAACATAAATCCGTCGGTCATGCATCCGGCATAGAGTTCATGGGCTACCTGCTTCCTGTAGATCTTCAGCCCGCATTGTGTGTCACGCAGGTCTTTAGGTATATGGATGATCAAGCGGATAAGCCTGCGAAACAGGTATGAAATGAACCGTCTGAATGGCTTATTTGCCCTCCGGATGATACTTTCGGGATGGAACCTTGAGCCATGGGCGATCATGCAGGTGTTGGTGTTCAGTAATTCTATTCCCCTGTCGATGTTGTCAAAGGGAACACAGCTGCCGCTGTCAATAAACATGATCAGGTCTGCCCGGGCATGCAATACGCCATTTTTTACTGCATGTCCCTTACCTGTATGAACTTTATTATTAATGATTTGTAAGGAGATTCCCTCGTTTACTGTGGTCGCTGCAACCACTTCACATGTCTGGTCTGTACTGCCGTCATCCACAACAATGATCTCACCCCGCATCCTGCGACTGGTCAGATAATCTGAGGCGGCTAGAAGGTCTTGCCTGATTTTCTCCTGTTCATTAAAGACCGGTATGACGATTGATAAATCCATTCCGCTTAATGATTTTAACAAATATATATCATACTGATTGCGTTTAATAAAATCCCTGAAACAGCATTGTCCAGGATTTTGGTCTCCTGGCCATTCCGGCCAGCCTGTGCGGAGCATTTGTTTGCTTTTCCAAAGTAGTTAAAATTAACACTGCCCATATTAGCCTGACCGGCAACCCTTAAAAATAGCAGAGATTGAAACCAATTGTCAGAACTCAATCTTGTAGCTTATATTGGGAAAGATGAATCCTTCCCCGCGGACCTGCACGGTCTGGGTTTCCGTATTGAATTCATGATCGTAAATGGATTTTTCCAGCAGGAGGTTCTTGATCTGTACCCCCCATACGGAAGCGTGCCTTGGTTTGTTAACCCTGAAGGTCATCGTGAAATCGATAAAAAAGGTGTTGGGGAATCGGCTTTCCCATGCATGGGTCAGATCATATACCACCCTTTGCTGCGCTTTGGAGGCCCGCTCATCCACCGGGTGGGTCCTTTCCCCGCCCTGGCAGACCAACCTGGCATTGATCCCCAGAATCTTCGAGTGATCCTTTCCCAGTATAAACTCCTTTCCCCCCAGGAGATTGGTCACAAATCCATAATCCCAGCGGGTATTGTAGGTATGGCCGTCCCCGGCCCTGTATTTCGAATCGAACAGCGAGCCGGTCACCAGGAAGTAATAATGATTGGTCAGGTACTTCTCCAGGGTCAGGTCAAATCCCATATTTCTGCCCGTACCACTGTTGGTCAGGGAGTCTTTCAGCAGGTATTCATTTTTAAAGTTGATCAGGGAATAGGTGCCGCCGTGGCTGACCGGCACATTGTACAGGTGCTGGTAGTAGGTCTCCACGTTGAGCCGCAGGTCCTTGATGATAAGGCGTTTATATCCCGTTATAAAATGATGCGAACGGGTAGGGGAGAGGTTCAGGTTGGGCTGGTTGGGCATACCCGGAACTGAATAATCACTGTAGAAATAGACCGGGAGTGGTTCGATCTGTCCGTGGTTCCCGTAGGCAATGCTGATGGAATTCTCGGTCAGGAAGCGGTAATCGAGCCCCAGGCGTGGTTCCAGTGTGATGGAATTATTCAGCAGGAAAACCATTGAATTGACTCCAGCTGTCGCTGACAGTGCTTCACTTACCGCCCAGCGAAACTGGGTAAATGTCTGGATGTAACCGGTTACCCCGTTTCCCGCGTTTTCCTGCAACAGGGGGAATCCCTGCTCATCCGGATTCCTTTCCCGGGCCCCGATATCATAGGAGATCCTCGCGGCCACCAGTCCCGTTCGATTCGAAAGACGTTTGCTGAAACGGTGGGTCATGACCGACCGGAGGCTCATCATTGAGGTGTAATTTTTCATGTATTCGTATTCCATGAGGCCGTCAGGCGGGACCACCAGTTCCACCTTTTCAATGAACCGGTTCATGGCTGAGGTCAGGGATGTCTTCACCGAAGTATTCTCTGAAAGGATGATCTTATGGGTCAGGCCGCACATGGCGATGGTCCCCTCCCAGGTGTACCTGGAACGATCCCAGTTGGAGACCCGGGCGCTTGAATCTTCCAGGGGTTCAGAACTGTTATGGTCCAGTGCCCCGATTGCCCATAAGGAGAAGATCCCTGCCTTTCCGGCAGGGAAGTTCAGCTTAAAACTCAGATCCTGGTAGATGGGCAACTGCCCTTCGGGGATCAGGTCCTTCAGCAGGGCAGTGGTCGCATACCTGTAATTGAAGAGATAAGAACTCTTCTTTCCCTTTGCCAGTGGCCCTTCACCAAACAGATCGATTCCCAGGGTACCGGCCTGCGCTCCCCATCCGCGCTTTTCGTTATCACCGGCACGCAGGTTCATATCGAACACCCCGGAAAGGGCGTTCCCGTATTCCGCCGGAAAGGCACCCGTGTAGAAATCCGAGTTGTTCAGAAGCTGTGAGCTAATCATGGAGACGATACCGCCCCCTTCCACCAGCATGCTGGCAAAATGGTTGGGATTGGGAACACTTACTCCCTCGACCCGCCAGAGCAGTGCTTTGGGCGCATTTCCCCGGATCGACAGCGCATTGTCATTTGGGCTTCCCCCGGCCACGCCTGCAAAAGAAGCTGCCAGGCGGCCCGGATCATCGAATCCGCCTGCATACCGCCGGGTCTCTTCCACGGTAAAGGTCCTGGCGCTCAGGATCGCCATCAGGTTCAGGGGGATATCCTTTCGGACCTGTGCCTTCACCTCCAAAGAATTAATTTCGGAGAGTGCCTCCTGAAGCCGGAACTCCAGGACCACAGGCCGTGATGAACCCACCAGCACCTCCGCCATGGCCATGGGCTCATATCCAACAAACCTTGCCTCTACCATGTAACGGCCTACCGGCACTTCTGAAAAGCGGAATTCCCCGTTCTTGTCGGTCGCCGTCCCTGTGATTTCCTGTCCCGATCGCAGCACCACCGTGGCTCCCGGAAGCGGTACCCCCGTTGTCCGGGTTACCACCACTCCGCGAACAGTCTGAACAGGGGACTGCCCCTCCACCGGGCCATACAACCCGGGGCAGACCGCAATCAGCCAAACCAGCCATGAATAGCGCAGATCCCGTGTCACGCAAATACGGTATTTTGGATCCATCAAGATAATGAAACCGTTTCAATTTGATGCCATTGTTCCTGTTCCGGGCATGACCGGAATAAGGGAAGGTCCCGCCTGTTATTAACATTCCGGGTCTTCAGGGCCGGCATCCAGTGATAATCCTTATTTTGCATGTGATTATTCGTTAACATTCATTTATACCGGATGCCATGAGATATGGATTTCTGATCATTCCAACAATGATGGTTCTTGCCGCAACCGGATGCAGCAAATATGGCTATGTGAGTCTGTCCTACCCCATCGAACCGGAAGTATACCTTCCCGATAGTGTTCATTCCATTGCCATCGTAAACCGGTCCCTGACCACAGAAGAAGAGAAGGATGCAAAGGTTTTCGAAGCCATTGTGAGTACCGAAATCGGTTCGGACTTTCTTGCTTCCGACGCCTGTATCAAGGGCGTTTACGATGCCATTACCCAACTTCCGGAAACCGAGTTGGTCATTCCGACAGAACTCAGAATGCACGGTTCAGGAACCAGGGAAATCCCCGATTTGCTGGACTGGGATCTGGTGGCAGGCATTTGCGGGAAAGAAGAGGCCCAGGTTTTGCTGGTATTGGAGACCTTCGATTCGAATACGGACCTTCTGGCCAAAACAGCCACAGAGCAGCTTTCCTCCATCCTGTATACAGGGAAGCCAAAGGTTACACCGCCCTCAGAGGTCCATATGCAGGTGGCTGCCTACTGGAGGCTCTATGACCCGGGTACCCGCCGAATTGTGGACCAGTACCAGTTCAATACATCCAGGGTTTTTCCTACCGTTGGGGGTATTCCGCCTCCGGACGCACTTCCCCTCACTGCATATGACGCGGGCCTGGCGTACATAGCCCGCTACCTGCCAGGCTCATACCGGGTGAAGAGGACACTGTATAAAAGAACAGGGGGAGCAGCCAAACAGCAGTTCAAAGCCGGATACCGGCGGACAGAAGTGGCCAACTGGGACGGAGCAATTGAACTCTGGGAGGCGCTTACAGAAGATCCAAAACGCAAAACAGCAGGCAGGGCCTGTCTCAACATGGCCGTGGCCAACGAAGTGCTGGGACACACTGCCCCGGCCCTGGACTGGGCCCAGCGATCATACGAATTCCATAAGGACAAACTGGGTCGCGATTACGCTAAAATTCTTCTCAGGAGAAAACGTATCGAGGGGCTGTAATTTTGTTACTATTTCTGCAGTGAAAACAGGAATTCAACGCCGCCTTTGGTGTGCGTTTTGGCGGTAATCTTTCCACCGTGCAGTTCAATGGCGTTCTTCACGATAGAAAGCCCGAGGCCTGTGCCTCCCTGCTCCCGCGACCTGCCGTCATCGATCCGGTAGAACCGTTCAAAGATACGTGTCAGGTGAATTTCTTCGATGGGATTGCCCGTATTGGAGAAGGAATAATAGTAGTATTTCCGGTCCTCCAGGTAACTTTCCAGATTGATTTCAATGTTCTCTCCACCGTATTTGATCACGTTATCGAACAGGTTGTAGAAGATTGAATAGAGCAGGGAGATGTTCCCGCTGATTACCATGTCTTTCGGGAGTCTGATATGAACCCTGATCCGGTGGGTGTCGAGCTTCAGTTTCAGGTGCTGGTATACTTCGTCCACGATCTTCCGGATCCTGACTGGTTCTTTGACGAAACTGTCGGATGCTTCTTCGATCTTGTTCAGCGACGAGATGTCGCCGATGAGTTCCGACAAGCGCTCAGACTGAATGAGGGCCCTTTTCAGGAACTGTTTTCGGGTCTTCTCAGGAACGTCTTCCTGCTGGAGCGTTTCCAGGTAGCCCAGGATTGAGGTTACCGGGGTTTTTAACTCGTGGGCGATGTTGGAGGTCATCTGCTGTTTAATCAGCTTCCGCTTTTCCAGCCGGGTGGTGTCGGTGATCGCGATTTCGAAACTGTAGTCATTGAAAAACATGCACTTCACGGTGAAATACCGGTTGTTGCGGTACATCACCTTTTCCAGGCTGGGGAGGTAAGCCGGAGAGATGGGTTCCACACTAGCCAGCTGCCGGTCCACGAAATCAACTACAGGAGCCATCTCGGGCAGCCCGAATATCTCTTCAGGGGTGACGTTGGATTTTCCTGAGACCAGGTTCAGGTTCTGTATGAACTGCTGGTTGGTCAGGATCTTCTTTTTTTCATGAGTGAAGAAAGCGATACCCTCATTGAGTGCATTAAGGTGATTGAACAGCTTGTCCTGATCGGCCTGGATCTCCCTCTGTGCCTTGGTAAGCTCCCTGTAAATGGAAATAATCTGGCTGCTGATCTCGCCAAGTTCGTCATCCGGGAACTGAAGGCCCCCTGAGGGATCTTTCCCGCTTCGGAGCCCTATGGCGAAATCCTTCAGCTTTGTGATGGTCTCCGAGACCCGCCTGGTGATGATGATCAGTACGATGGAGAAGACCAGGAAAAGCATGGCCAGGTAGGCGATGAAGAGTCGCTCGACATGGAGCCGCTCCCGGACCTGCACGTTGTAAAGGGCCGCAGTCCGCAGAAAGAATTTCGGGTATCTCTTTACATAGTAATAATAGCTGTGGCCGGTGGTTGCCGATTTACGGATGTTGGCACCGGTACCGTTTTCGAATGCTGCCTCCACCTCAGGTCTGTCTAGATGGTTTTCCATGGTCCTTACATCTATTACCTCGCTGTCGTATAGCACCACACCGTCCCGGCCAATGAGGGTGATCCGGATATTCAGATTGGGGGCGAGGGCAGTGAGAGAATCGATCAGCCAGTAATTCCCCTGTTCGAAAATGTGCTTCCTCTGGATGTAGTTGTGGGTCAGCTCGGCAATATTGTCCAGGGTCACCTCGAAATTGCTCCTGCGAAAACTCTTCTCCCGTTCGAACTGGAAGATGAGCACCAGTACGGTAAAAACCGCAAAGATGATGGAAAAGTTGAGCAGTAGTTTTTGGCGAAACGTTAATTTCCTTCGCATGGGCCCGTAAAAAGGATGGCCAAAATAAGTTAAAAAAACATGAACATTGCGTTTCCGGGACCTTAACCGAACATTAATAAATTGTTAACACGGATCCATCATATTGAATCGCATTATAAAAACCTGATCCAGTCGATTTCAACCGGATGTTCATCCTTCAGTACAACAAGCAGGTGATGGATGCCCGGTTGAAATTCGGTAAGCTCTGATTCAACCGTTTTCCACTGCTCTCCTGCGGGGATTTTGATTTCAGACAGAACCGGGCCATCCGCCCGATCGAGCCTGATCTGCAGGGTGCTCCCTGTGCGGGAGTATGCTTTTAGCTCGGCCTTTTTTGATGCATCGCTTCCGAAATCTACGGCATTATAACGGATCCAGGCATCTGCCTGTTCCAGGATGGTTTTCCACCCTTCGAAAGGTTGCAGTGAATCCAAAAATGCAATGGTTGCGCCCGTTTCACTCTTTGCACTGTAACGGTCCATCTGAATGATGTGCGAAGCTTTGGTTAGTCCGACACCCCTGAAGGTGGGGATTACTTTCTGAATGGTGCCATCCGCATTGAAAAACATGCTGTCAATCCTTGTCGATCTGTTTTTGTCAAATCCGGGGGACAAATCGTTGTGGTGGTAAAAAAGATACCACTGGTCTTTGTATTCCACAAACGACTGGTGGTTTGTCCAGCACCCGGTAGGCGATTCGTCCATGATGACCCCGGCTTCTTTGAATGGGCCCATGGGACTTATGCCCATGGCATATTCGAGTCGTTCTGTTTTGTTCTCAACATGGGGATAGGTGAGATAATAAATGCCTTTGCGTTCGAACACAAAGGGACCTTCCTTCAGTCCCTTCTCCGGCAGATTTTCTATAACCACAGGGTTGGAAGCCAGTGAGGTCATGTCAGCATTGAGCCTGGCCACAAAGATGTTTCCCATGGACCAGTACAAATAGGCTTGTCCGTCCTGATCAATAAAAGGGCAGGGGTCTATTCCATGCACTCCTGCAATGGGCTCAGGTTCCGGAACAAACGGCCCCGAAGGATGGGTTGCCACTGCCACACCGATCAGAAACCCTCTTCCATAGCTTGTATCCCTGGCAGGAGCAGGGAAATAGAAATAATATTTTCCGTTTTTTTCGATACAATCGGGCGCCCAGAGGCTGTAGGAATCAGGTTTGACCCAATCCACTTTATTCTGGCTTACAATGATGCCATGATCCGTCCATTCCGTCAGATTTGAGGATGAGAAAACGTGATAGTCCGCCATGCAAAACCAACCGGGCCGGCCCCGCTCTTCATTGGCCAGGATATCATGGGAAGGATAGAGGTAGACCCGGTCTCCGAATACCCTGGCCGAAGGATCGGCTGTATACTGGTCCATGATGATGGGATTCTGTCCGAATGCAGGATGAGCCAATAATAAAATCAGACCCGGAATCAGAATATAAGGCGTGAGATGTTTCATGTTTTGGTCGCTAGTATGATTGTTCATTTACCTGTTGACAAGTGATTTACGGCAGTCGAGAGCATGATGTAGTCAGCGCAGCCACCCACAGTCACCTCATTTTCGCCCCACAGGAACGGCCAGTCCTCCCTGTTTTCGGGAAAGTCAGGCTTCAACAACAAAAGCCCGGGAACAATTCCCCCGGCAATAAAACTAAAATCTGCCCTGTTGTTGCCGTAGGTAATTTTCTTTGAGCGCGTTCCCACAGACGAAACGAAAGAAATATTGGAGTAGGGATGGCAGCCAAAAATGTAGTTCAGCCCTTTATACACGTATTCAGGACTGATGAGTTCCGGAAAGACCTGATGGGCATGGTAATTGGTAATGGCCCAGTTTACAATGCCACCGTTTCCGCCCCATCCCCCGCCACTCATGGGTACGCCATAAGGATTCTGCTTGCCAAGATCATCGCACATCTGTTTGTAACGGATCACATACTCCTTTAATTTGTCCTTGTATTCCTGATTCATATAGGGAACTGCCTGAAGCGCAGATTGTAGCCCGAACATCACGGAGCGGTCAAGCATGGGCCAGAGAGCATCAGCGAAGCGCCGGGCATACTGCTGGTCTTTGGTCGTGATATATAGCTGTAGTGCTGCGGACATGGCCATGTTCCTTCCGAACCTGGCTGCGAATTGGGAGGTGTCGTTTTTGACCAGTACCTCATCTTCATCCCAGAGCTGTTGTGCATACAATAGACACTGGTTGGCCAGGGTGTCGTTATATCCCTTTAAAGCCCGTTGGGCAGCTGCCAGGGCGGCGATGGTTTGATAATCCAGAAAGGTGCTGCGGGTGGTAAAGGCCCACCTGTCATCCCGGGTCCCGCTTGATTTTCCATCCGTCTGATAGGGCTTCAGATCCGGGTTATAGGGAAGTTGATCCGTTTCCGTGGATGCATCGCCCAGGTGATGGTACTGGTGGAGATTGGGAACGACAATACCCCTGACCGGATGGCCGATATTTTTTACCTGCACAACCAGGGCCAATGTGCCGTGCTCGATTTGCTGCAACATATCGGGCCGGCCATCGGGCCGGTGTATATCCACATAGCGGGTGGCATAATCCACATAGGTTTCATCGCGACCGGGATGAAAGTTCTCCCAGGCATCCACAAGACTCAGAACGGCATGACAATGTGATCCGGTCTGGATATCAAAATCACCGGCATCGAACCAACCGCCCTGTGTCAGTCCCGGAATATGTTCATAAGGTTTGTATTTTGTATCGGTGGTGTCACCCATGCTGTAGCCGTCGAAATGCTGGTGGTTGAGAGGCGCCTGCAGGGCATCGTCCAGAAACGGCACGCCATGCCATACCCGGTAGGCTTCATTCACCTCCATGTGATCCATTTGCACCGGGAACCAGACATCCAGGGTTGGATGCCATATCTCAGTATACACCTTTGGTGCAATGGGGAAAGCATTTGTTTTTTGATCGCCGTACCGGATATAGTACAGTCCGGGTTCTTCCACAGAACTAAAATCAAACTTCACATAGTTGTATCGCAGGTATTGTCCCCAGGGCTCTACATTGCCCTGCAGCTTCACAACGGATTTACCATCTTGTGTAACCTGGAAAAGCGTGGCAGTTTCTAAAGGAGTATCATTTTTATCCAGCTCAATCACCGAGACTTTTTCCTGCTTGGGCTGATAACCGACCTGCGAGAATCCTATCACGGGAGACCGTTTCCAGTCCGGAATGGCATGGGGTTCCAGAGTCCAGGTCAGTATTTTCCCGGTTGTTTTGGCAGGAAGCAGGCTGCGCACAATAAACCATCCGTTTTGTGCCTGGTTGCGCCCGTCAAACAGCATGAGTTCTCCATCCTCCGAGCGGATGGTAACAAACCTTTCAGGATCTTCCGGAGCCAGTACCAATGTTTTTCCCGAGGCAAGCGGGCTTGTAGCGATATACTCATCCCGCCCACGGTCGTCAAAGGTGGTATGACCGGCATACTGAGGAATCTTGGTCGAACTGGGTTCAATGCTTGTGGCGCCGGATGGGTAGAGGGGAAAAATACCCGGATGCCCGTCAGCCAGGTAGGTTCTTTCCACATACGCAGAAGGAATGAATTCGAGATTAAACCCCGCCCGGCCTTCCAGCTCTTCCGGAAGGGGTTTGTCAAGATATACACTAATGCTTACCCCCTGATCCAGGGCTGTAACCTGTACCCTGGAATCAAAATCAAACTCCTTGTAGCGCAACAGGACTTCTATCGTGTTGGCCTCTTTATCAACCTTCCTTTCAGCCAGAACGGGGATCAGGTCCCATTGTTCGGGGGTGTTCTGCAGCCGGATCGCTCCGCCCGTGGAGGTCCTGATACCATGATGGATCAGCTCAATACCGGCAGTTTTCTCATCGAAAAACATCCCATTGTACTCACTGCTGAATACCAGCACATTCACGCCTGGGGCCTCAAAATAACCAAGATCATTGATTTGCAATTTCTGCCCGGAAGCATTCCCGGTCATTGCGAGGCAGGTTGAGATTGAAAGGATCACTGTAAACGGGATGATTCTTTTCAAAGGATCTCTTTTTTGACATTTTCCAAGGAATGGCATGTTTCTCTTTTTAGGTGGGTAGAATAAATGATTTTCTGGAAGTTAGAATTTTCTTCGGAAATGGGAGTTCTTTGCTTGTTTGTTTTTACCTGTTCAGGGAAATCTGTGGGCTGATGCGGAAATAATCAAAATCGACAAATCCGCCTGGATTTTTGCTTGCATAATTGAACAAGCCGAAACGATAACCCATAAAATGGGGGATCGAATATTCCATGTGTATTTCCTTCCCGATCGGGGACCACACTTCACCATCGAGACTATAGAAGAAGGTTGCCATGTCAATACGGTCCCTGAAATCGCATTCAGCTTTCAGAAAGATTGTCTCCCGGCTGAAGGGTACACTTTGGACCACAAGGGGCTGCCGCGATTCGGCGCTGACCATAACTACCGATCTGGTACCGTTTTCAATGCTGACCCCAACCTGACCGAATTTTTGCTGCAGGAGGGCAAGCCCGGCAAAATCACCCTCCTTCATGTTTGATACATCCAGGCAGGTTTCCCCTGAACATGCAGGCCCGAAAGTGCGCTGGGTCAATGTATTTTTAGCCATCACGAACATTGAATCAATTCTACCCGTAACAAGTCGCAGATAACCTTTCCGTTGGGTAAGTGACCAAAGTGTATTGTCGGGATTGTGATTCCACTGCCAGACCAGTGGCAGCGCAGGTTCATCTTCATGACGGGTGAACTCATCAGAAGCCACGATACCGGGGATGAGTCCCCTGCCCGCCGGCAGGTCAAGGGAACCGGGTACCTTGCCGTCCACACCAAGTACAGGCCAGCCATCTTCCCAATCTACGGGAACCAGAAAGGGGATGCGGCCCACTGCACCAAAATCGCGGAACAGATAGGCAAACCAACAGCCATCCGGAGTGTCGATGAGCCCCCCCTGCGCTACGCCTTTGTCCTGCAGGGCAAGCCTGCCTTCCCATGGGCCGCTTATCTGATCAGCCCTGTGTATAACCACGGTGCGCATGCCGCCTCTCGGCCATGTAATGTTGAATAGATAATATTTACCATAATTTTTGAAAAGCTGAGAGCCTTCGGCGCCGAGCATGATATTTTCTCCCGCCGGTGCGCTCGCATTTTCGATGAGGACCCGTTCGCTTCCTTCTTTCACCCCCGAGAGATCCTCCTTCAATTCAACGATGCTAAGCATACCTGCGCCATATATCATATAGATACGTCCGTCATCATCGAAAAACAGGGTATTGTCATGGAAAGAGGGTTTGAAAGATTGCTCTGCCCACGGGCCTTTTTCAATATCCTTTGTTGAATAGATATAAGTCTTCCCCGTGGTTGAAGCAAACGTGGATACATACCAGGTTCCGTTGTGGAAACGAAGGCTGCTGGCCCAGGACCCTTTTCCATAGGCGCTTTTTCCGCCGTTCAGGTTCAGTGCATCCACGCTGGCAAGGGTATCATAGGCATAACCAACGATTTGCCAGTTAACCAGGTCCTTCGATTTCATGATGGGTACTCCCGGGCTCATGTGCATGGTGGTACTGCTCATGTAATACGTATCGCCCGCACGAACCATGGACATATCGGGAACATCGGCATAGATGACCGGGTTGTGGGCTGACTGATCCTGAGCCGGGGCGGCATAGCAGATCAGGCCGGAAAAAAGCAGGACAAAAAAGGTCGTTGAATGATTCATACGCTCCCCTTATTCATTTATTTATTGGGCAGGGCATCGTTTGCTGAAGTAGCATACAAACCCAACAGGCAGCCTGTGAATCCTCCAGCCACATCGGTTGAAAGGATATCCCCGGAAACGGTGCCACCCAGGTTCACAAAGTCAGTTCCGTTGGTCGAATAACTGAATTCATAGTCATCCCCTTTTGCTTTCACTTGCAAACGCACGGGTTTTGTGATACTGATTTTGGTACTGGCGATAATTTCAGAATCCATTTCCCGGCTCCTTCTCAATTTCTGATTTCTTTCCAGCAAGAGATAGTAAACCTCCCCCTGCTTTGTAATTCCGAATACATAATTGGAATTTTCGCTTTGCAGGGCCACAATGCCTGCCAGATCTTTTTCTGATCCTGGTTTGTAATCAATGGTCGCTGCAAATGAAAAGCCATTGTGCTGCTGCCGGTAGAATAGCGTGGAAGTTGGTTTAAGCTCCTTGATGTTCGCCTCGAAGGGATGAATCTGCAAACCTTCCTTTGTGACAGAAATAAATTGTTCCCGGGGGCCTCTTAAACCGATCCAGCGATCATCCAGCTTTTCTGAAGTGAAATCGTCCATGAATGTAAAATTGCCATTGGGAAAAAAACCTTCCCTGCCTGTTTTATTTTCTGTAACCCCTTCGGGCATCTTCAGTTTAGGCTCCAAAGGTATAAGCCCGTTTTCAAAGACGGGGAATTCACCGGACCAATCGACGGGCAATATAAAAGTTTCACGCCCGGTATTTACCCTGTTTTTTTCGTTTGGACGGACAGCAAGGAACACCCCGTAATACTTCTCGCCGGGTCCTTTGACCAGATCAGCATGTCCGGCCCAATCCACTTTATTGCTTCTTTCCTTTGAAAAGTACCTCTGAGTCAGAATGGGATTGCCGGGCGCCGGCTTATAGGGTCCTTTGGGATCGTCGCTCACAAAAATAACTTCGCTATGCCATCCACCTGTACCTCCTTCGGCACACATTAAATAGTAACGGCCCTCTTTTTTATAAATATGAGGCGCCTCGATCCAGATCGGTTTCTTTGAAAGGTCGACCCCGCCATCCACAATGACCTGATCCGTTCCCGGGATAATTTTGTCGTTGTCCACATCATATTCCCAGATTTTGATAACACGGTGTCCGCTATAAAGCTCTTTTCCACTTTCGGGGGCATCGTTGTGCACAACATAAGCTTTCCCGTTATCGTCAAAGAAAAGGGAAGGGTCGATCCCGTTAAATTCAAGTTTGACCGGATCACTCCAGCCTTTCAGGGGATCTTTTGTTTTTACAACAATATTTCCAAAACCTCCGGCAAATTCGGTGGTAATCATGTAGAAAGTATCATTGTTGGGATTATAGATGATCTGAGGTGCGTATACACCTGCACTAATTCCCGTATCGTATACTTTCAACTGCGAAACACGGTCCAACACATGGCCTATTTGTGTCCAGTTTACCAGGTCTTTCGAATGAAAAATCGGGACACCCGGGAACATGGCAAAGGACGAGCATACCAAATAATAATCGTCGCCTTTTCGGGTAATACTCGGGTCGGGATAGCACCCCTGAAGCACAGGGTTATAAAATTCATCCGGTTTCAACGGATAATCTTTATATACCTGGTCATCGCCTTGATATACCAAATTGGAAAACACTGGCGAATTCGAAGCCATCTTTTCCTGGCCGAATGCTCCGGCAAAGGAAAATATGCAGCTAATTAGTGGCAGGAAAATTTTTCTGGTAATCATCTTCTTTATCGTTCGTTTAAAAGTGAATTTTTATTTCCGGCGAGATGGAGATAATACTCCGACCCGTCCTTTTTTCGGGGAGAACAAGAAATTTTATTCTGTTCCTTTCCATTGCAAATTGGATCTCTTTAAAAACGCTTAATCCATCCACCATCTTGCCTTGTACGATTCCTTGGTTGACTTTTACCTGGTCGGGTGAAAGGGTAGAACATGAACATACGGCCAAAAGTATAAGACCATAAATTAAAAAAATGAAATTTTTCATGGAAGTAAAATTTCTTCCGCCCGCATTATTTGATTCTCCACAAGTTAGGTAAAAATTGATAGTAAAGCAGGTGTCGCCAGGTGGCCCAATCATGTCCTCCATGCCCGCCAACATAGTAATCATGTTCGATGTTATGATTGGTAAGGGCTTCGTGCAAAGCCACGCAACGATTACCCATAAATCCATTGGCCTCTTCTTTGCCCTGGCCTACAAAAAGGTAATCTACTTTCCTATTGACCTCAGGGTCATTGAGGAAATAGGCAATGGACGTTTCTGCGTTTACATCACCCGCGCTGAGTATCCCAAATGAACCAAACTGGTCAAGCGACCTGAAACCAATATACATGGCATGACGACCTCCCATTGACAAACCTGATATGGCCCTGCCTGCGGGATCTTTTATTACACTGTAACAGCTATCAACCAGAGGGATAACCTGGTTGTTTGGAAGGACTATAATCATTGGAACGGCTTTGCCTTCTGCAAGCAGATTATCCAAAATCAGATTGGCTCGCCCGTCATACATCCAGTTCGAGGGCAATTCACCACTACCTCCAAGCAGATAAAGGACCGGGTAACTGTTATCAGGATCGTATCCCGGTGGCGTGTATACATAAAGTTCGCGCTCACCTAAGGTTACTTCTGAGTGATAGATATGCCTTGTTACATTTCCATGTGGAACATTGCGTGCATCATAGTAATCCGGTTCAGCGCCATGTACAATCAGCTGACTATAGGGTGGCATAGCAGTAAAAGCAGCCACGGTATTACTGGGATCAGTCATTTGTATACCATCCACATTAAAGTGATAAGCATACATATCGGGCTCAATGGGTGCACTGAAAGGGATGAGCCCTTCAGTGTCCTTTTGGGGATTATAATCGAGGTTGACATTTGCTTGCTGCCCGTTTAAGAGCATGGGCAATACAACCAATGGAATGATAAAGGCAAAAGTGTTTTTTAATTTCATATTCAATCCTTAAAAAGTAATTGAGCAAATTGGTGTAAACTTCTTCTCCATGTGAGCCACTCATGTGCAGTTCCTTCCGATTCGTAATAGACATAATCGATCCCCTGCTTTTTCAACATTTCACGAAAGGCACCCACAGAACCAGGGAATGGTTCTGGTTCTTTTGTGCCCAATCCAAGCCAGAAAACCTTTATTTGCTTCTGAAGTGCTTCACCATCACTGAATTTTCCATTCAAAAAGCTATCCGGATCAATTTCATCGGAACTTGGATAATTGGAAGTACCACTAAAACCACCATAATGGGAATATGCATCAAGATTGTTCATGATAATGCGCATGGTTTGATTGGCACCCATGGACAGGCCTGCAATGGCCCTGTGCTCACGGTCGGCAAGGGTGCGAAATCTGGCATCAATCATGGGTACAGCCTTTTTTTCAGCGATCAGGTTGTCAAGAATAAAGTTGGCTTTTCCTTGTGCCGACCAACTGGTCTCGTCCTCAAAAATGCCCCGTAAAAGTACATGCTTCCCGGATCAGGCACCGAGGCACCGTCAATATTCAGCTGTACTCTATTTGCCTCGGGTGCAGAAATAGAAACGCGCACACGTCCTTCTGAATTTACCTGGGGATAGGGCTTGCCTGCCTGGTTAACAGATGATGGTTTGAAGTCTTCAATTGCCTTTTCAAGCTGTGTAATACACTTGTCGAATGCAAATAATGCTGCAATAAGCAGAGCAATGGGTTTGTAGGTCACAGGCGCATCTTTCAATCATTAAACAGAAGGGGTGCAAGTTCATGCAAGCTGCGACGCCAGGTCAGGAACTCGTGGGCTGTATTCTCCGAAACGTAGGAGACTGCATTGAAGCCTGCTGTTTTAAGTTCGTCAACAGCACCCTTCACCCGGTCTGGATTTTCGCGACTGCCACAACTTAAGAAGATAAGTTTGACTTTCGATGGGTCTTCAATTTCCTCCGGCATGTATATACCCCCACTGAGCAGTGCATAGTGTGAGAAGACTTCAGGTTTGTTCAGTGTTATCTTGTGCGTTTCCAGGCCACCCATCGAGAGCCCTGTCATGGCACGATGCGGCTGATCGGCCAGGGTGCGGAAATTGGCATCAATATAAGGGATCAATTCATCGACGAGGACTGTCTGGAACGGATTGATATCGAAATTCCTTAAACCACCGAATTTGATTTCATTGGTCATACCGTAAGTCATCACGATGACAAAAGGATTGATCTTGCCTTCGGAAATTAGGTTGTCCATGATCAGATTGGCATGACCCTGGTTACTCCAGGCAGTCTCATCCTCGCCCCAGCCGTGCTGCAGGTACAAAACCGGATAGCGCTTCGACAGATCTTTGTCATATCCCGGAGGAGTGTAGACAAATGCCCTGCGTGAAGTGTTTGTGCTTTTGGAAGGGAAAAGAATTTGCTGCACCCTGCCATGAGGAACGTCTTTCATTGCATAAAAGTCCTGGTCATGAGCCGGTATTTCGATGCCGCTTTCCCAACGAACGGAACCATAGAAATTTAATGTGCCAGGATCGTTGAACACTCCGCCATCAACAGTCAAATGATAGTAATGGAATCCTTCATCCAAAGGGCCTTCCGTAGTCCCCATCCAAAATCCATCCTCTGTTTTAACGAGTTGTGTGCCACCTCTTCCGCCCAAACCAAGACTGACAGTTACACTTTGGGCATCAGGAGCCTCGATACGGAATTGTGCGTAGCCCTGAGAGTTTACCATTGGGTATTCTTTGCCTGGTTGATTGAGGGTTGAGGGTTTGAAGTCCCCGATAATTGTTGGCTGTTCTGTTTGCGCAAAACAGACCGAACCGGATATAGCTAGCGATAATCCGGCAATGCTGAAAAACTTCTTCATGACAATTCTATTTTTGATTCTTAAATAAGAGCGGGGCAAACTGGTAAAGGCTTCGGCGCCAACTCTGCCATTCGTGAGCCGTTAAGGGAGAAACATAGAAATGTGTATGAAGACCAGCC
Source organism: Bacteroidota bacterium (assembly GCA_043797815.1). Taxonomy (GTDB): domain Bacteria; phylum Bacteroidota; class Bacteroidia; order Bacteroidales. The sequence goes on along the minus strand of JAZDPG010000076.1, from coordinate 105,930 downwards.
TCTGTAAGGGCATCGGTGTTCACCTTTGGATCTCCGCCAAAGCCAACCCTCCGGTTTTCGAGCTCCCGGCTGCCATAGCTGATGAACACCAGCCTGATGTTTTCTTTAAAACCAGGTGCATTTTCTACATCCTCCGGACTGATGCTGCCTCCGCTGAACATGCCCACATGTGAGAATACATCAGGATTAGCCAGGGTAATGACACGGGTTTGCATGCCACCCATGGACAGTCCGGCCATGGCCCGGTGCGCCTGATCCGCCAGGGTGCGAAAATTGCCATCGATCATGGGGATGATGTCTTCCAGCATGGTCTTCATGAAGACGTCAGCCCAGCCTTCCGGAGGCCAGGGACCGGCAGGACGCTCACCTCGGGGAGCACTGCCAGCACCTTCCGGCCTGCGCCAGCTTCCATTGTCCATGACGATGATAAAGGGTTCTGCCTTGCCCTCAGCAATCAGGTTATCCATGATGAGATTAGCCATTCCCTGATTGGACCAGCCAGTCTCATCCTCTCCGCCGCCATGTTGCAGATACAGTACGGGGTAGCGTTTCGTCATATCCTTATCATATCCGGGTGGCGTATATACGAAACAACGACGCATGTTGTTGTTGCTTTTGGAAAAATAGAGAAGCTCGCGCACCTGGCCATGCGGTACGTTCTTCAGGGCATAAAAATCCTGATCTTTGGCCGGGATTTCTATGCCACTTCCCCATCGGCTTGCACCGTAAAAATAGAGACTTCCAGGATCCGGAACTGAAGCTCCGTCGATATTCAGCTGGTAATAATGAAAACCTTCATCTTGCGGAGCTGATTCGCCGATCCAGACTCCATTTTCATCTTTTGTTAAATCGTACTTTACAGCACCTATATCGAGTTGAACATTATTGGCGTCAGGCGCTTCAATGCGAACACGCACCCGGCCTTCGGAATTTACCTGGGGGTATTCTTTTTGCGGTTGATTCAGGGTTGAGGGTTTGAAGTCCTCGGTGATCGCTGGCTGTTCTGTTTGTGCCAGGCATATCGACCCTGATACGCTTATAATCAGAACCCAGAGGAATAACATCTTTTTCATTGTTTTTTTATCTGGTTTAATTTGGTTTTTATCTATAATAATTTTCAGAATATTATTTAAAGATCAACCTTGCGAACTGATTCAATGATCTTCGCCATGTGAGCCATTCGTGGGCAGTGCCTTGTGATTCGTGGAAAACGATGTTCTTGATACCGTGGTTCTTCAGGGCTTCAACCGATTCTTTGGGACTGCGTTCTTCGGTACCGGTGCTGATGAACAGCAGGTTCATCTGCTTGTCGAAGGCGGCAGCATCCCTGAAGACACCATTAAAGCCTTTTTCAACCAGATTGTCTCCACGAAAGAAAAAGCCGCTGAAGGTACCCATCCAGGCAAATTTATCCATATTGGCAAAAACAGTTCTGGTGGTCTGGCCGCCACCCCTGGACAGACCGGCCATGGCCCGGTTCTGCCGGTCGGTCAGAGTGCGGAAGGTTTTATCGATATAGGGAATCAGGTCACTGACATAGATTTCAGTGACATCAGCCGAAGCATCGCGGATATCTGAATTTGTTTTGATATCGCCACTGGGCATCACCACAATCATGGGAACTGCTTTGCCTGATTCAATCAGGCCATCCATAATGTTGGCCATCTGTCCCTGAACCGACCAACCGTTTTCGTCTTCACCCATACCGTGAACAAGATAGAGTACCGGATATCTTTTCTGTGGATAAGCTTCATATTCAGCAGGAACATACACATTGATATGACGTTCCAAACCATTCAGATCCGACCAGTAGAATATGGAGCGAATCTGCCCATGGGGTATATTTTTGTTAAACCTGTAATAATCCCCTTCGGGTCCCTCAGGGATTTCAATTCCTGAAGATTCCCGGCTGTACCCGAAATAGGCTTTGCTTCCCCGGTCCATCACAGCCACGCTGTCAATCAGGATGAAATAGTAGTGAAAGCCAACCACCAGGGGACCGGTGGTAAGCCACCAGATGCCTTTTTCATCCCTTTTCATATCGTAATTCTCACCCAGTTGCAGTTGAACAGACTGTGCTGCCGGCGCTTCAACCCTGAACATGGCCTGACGGGTAAGGGGATTCACTGCAGGGTACTGCGATGAAAAGGTATTGGTTGATGCGGGCTTAAAACCTTCTGGCATCGGCTCTAACTGCTGACCGCGCCTGGCTCCGGCAGACTGGGCCGACACCATGCCAAAGAACACAACTGCGGCAATCACTAAAGTAATTTTTTTCATCATAAATCAGTTTTATAGGTTGTTTGAGGGGAATTCAGATGGCTCCAAAGGTTTAAAAATCAACTGCGCGAACATAAACAGGCTTTCTTTCCAAACCTTGAAATCATGAACTCCACCTGGAATTACATGATACACATGAGGAACGTCATTTGCAACCAGGTAATCGTGGGTACGCTCGCTGAAACTGATCAGTCCGTCATTCCCGCCACAGGAAATCCAGAGCAGTTTCAGCTGTTTGGTTGCTTGTAAAGGATCGGGTATCAATTCCCGGGGCGTTCTGGTATTGGGGGCTGATGAAAATCCACCCACCCATGCAAACGTATCCAGATGACCCAATCCGAAGTTAAGCGATTGTCCGCCGCCCATGGACAAGCCTGCAATGGCGCGGTGTTCGCTGCCCGTGATTACCGGATACATCTTCTCGACAAAGGGGATCAGGTCTGTCAGCAAATCTTTTTCGAATGTTGCAAACGCCTGCACTTTTTCTCCGTCGAAAACATTGCCGGTCGCCCGGTCGTCTTTCATGGCGCGGCCATTGGGCATCACCACGATCATGGGCTGAATCTTGTTTTCGGCATACAGATTATCAAGGATTACTTCCGGATGACCGCCATGAAGCCATTCCTTTTCATCTCCGCCAATACCATGTAATAAATAGAGTACAGGGTATTTCTTGTCATTTGAATAACCGGGAGGGGTATAAACCAGTGCTTTCCGGTCGGTCCCAACTGTTTTGGATGGGTAGATTATTGAATCGATAACCCCTTGCGGTATACCGGCACGTTCCATATCATACCCCGGAGGAGCCTGCTGGACAATATTTTGTGAATGAACAGCAGAGCTTGTTATCAATAGCATGAAAATCAAAAATGGGAATTGCTTCATCGTATCATGTAATTATTCATTTAATGGCCAAATCAGACAGGAGAATTATTGCACCTCAATTTAAATATTAATATCCACTATTTGTAAGTTCCTAAAATTTTTCAGCATTGGCTCCCAACCTGTTCCACTTTGAACTTCAGACCGTCTTTGAAGTTACTATCCTTCGGTTATTGTTGGTAGCCTTTGTAAAATAAATGGTAATTTTGATTCGGCCACAGGATTTTCTGAAAAGTACTGGTTTGAACTTTAAATATTTGATATTGCTACTATTGCCAGTCTGGTTCATTTGTTTTCCAGGCTGTGAGGAACCCCAGGCAGATTACCGTGATCCCTTTACTGGCAAATTTGTATTTACCTCTGTGTCATATTGGAAACAGATGTGTTATGATACAACAGAAGCAGATTGTATAGATTTTTGGAGGTATTCGATACCTGATACAGCCATCTATACAAGTGAAATCACCAAATTGGATAGCATCAGGTTGATCATCAAGTTTGCAGAAACTTATTTCGGCCAATCGATTCCATTGGAAATACGTCCAGTTGTATCAGAAAATGGAGTATTTTCGGAGGCACATGTTTTATCTGACCTGCATCTGGGTTGTGAGGGTGGTTTTGTTGATTTTGATACCTTAAAAATGGTGGTTGGTATTGCGGAGGGAATGGGAGGTCAGGCAACCTACCTTGTTGAGGGAGTAAGATACCAAATACCATAGGTTCAATATTGATTTAAACCGGGATATGGTCACGAATTTCTTCAGGGTTTTTATTATTATATTTAATAACTCACATAAACCAAAACCACCATGAAACAAAAAAGAGTCTATCAACTGCTTGCAATGGCCGTATTAAGTTCACTCCTGCTTATCCCCACAAATGCATGGGCGGCTAAAACAGCAAATTTTTCGGGTGAATGGGCACTAAACCAAAGCAAAAGTGAACTGGGTGAGGGCCGAATGTTCTCCCCTGTAAAAATGACTGTTCAGCAGGAGGGAAACAGCATTACCCTTGAACGTACACGTGCTGGCAGGGATGGAGAGGAGAGGACCAGTAAGGAAGTGCTGACTTTGGATGGCAAAGAGAGTATTAATAAAAGTGAAAACCGGACCTCGACTTCCACCGCTACATGGTCTGATGATGGAAAAACCCTGACCATAAAGACCAACACGGAAATCAACCGGCAGGGTGAGACCTTCGAGATGAAAAGTACAGAAACCTGGACGCTGGATGAAGATGGAAAGATTCTTAAGATTCAGTCTGATTCATCTTCTTCGAGGGGAGATCGCTCGGTGAAGCTGGTCTATGATAAAAAATAAATCCGGGTGTGAAGTTCTGATATGCCGGGGTATTTTGCGTTTTTTGGCGTAACTTGTTTTCCTGGTCCATATTTTGCATTCTATGCCCTCAGAATGTGTAAATTATAAAGGATTACAAGTTCCTGGATTTCTTCAACAATCCATCATAAATGATTGGGATTACCCTGGTAATAGACAGAGTACTCATAGAAAATTAAAAAAAGCACTTGAATACCTCTTCCTTATTTTGCTACTTGCATCCTGCAACAGCGATAAAAAGAGCGTATTTGATGATATGCCACCTTTGTACTCTGCTCCTCAGGCGGTTGCTTTAAACACAGAAGAGGGTTATATCATCAATCCCGTCACAGGAGACAGCATTCAACCCTTAATAAATTCCTTGGGTGAACCCATAATAACAGGTGTGCCTGTTCCTGTTAAAGGTAAAATTATCCATCCTGACAGTGTAAGCCAACCTGTAACAATACCTGCCGGTGAACCACAAGCTGTTCCCCTCAAAAGTAATGTATATAAAATCCCGAAGAATTTAACCATCATTCCTGTAGATAAAGACAAGCTCAGGACTTTTACCCCCGGAGTGGATACCCCTTCAATTGTATTGGTTCGCGCTTCCGGAGATACATTCCCGACTGGCATACCTGTACCAGTAAAGGGAAGGGTTTTGCATTGCTTTCAACCCGAACCTGTCAATGCTCTGCCGCCTACTATGAAAAAAGATGCGAGAATCAATATTAAATATCTGAATGATACCCATGGGTTGAACCTGAATGGTGTATATTCCATCTTGGAGGACAGTCATGGTAATCTCTGGTTTGGAACATGGGGGGGAGGAGTGAGTAAGTACAATGGCAAAACCTTCACGCATTTCAAAGAAATGCAGGGCTTAAGCAAGAGTATAATTTCCATTGTGGAGGATGGCAAAGGGAATTTTTGGTTTGGTACTGTTGATCGGGGTGTATTTATGTATGATGGGGAGAATTTTACTCATTTCTCTCATAATGAGGGCTTTGTTAACCCAACTATATTATGCATGATAGTAGATAGTCATGATAATATCTGGTTCGGTACAGAAGGAGGCGGAGCGGCCAGGTACGATGGCAAAACCATTATGCATTTTACCACAAAGGATGGCTTGCTGAATAATAATGTCCCGTCCATTTTGGAGGACAACATGGGCAATATCTGGTTCGGTACCAGGGGCGGACTAAGTAAATACGGTGGTGGGACTTTTACACACTTTAACAATGTAAAAGGTTTGCGGGATACAATTACTTCCTTACTGGAGGACAGAGAGGGAAATATCTGGATCGGTACCGACATAGGTGTTTACAAGTATACTGGCGAAGCATTTATTCACTTCACCGGGAAAGATGGATTTTGCTCTTACAGTGTAAGCTCCATCTATGAGGACAGTCATGGTAATCTCTGGTTTGGTACAGTGGGGGAGGGTGTAATAAAATATAGCGGGGAGACTTTTACACATATTACCGAAAATGAAGGTTTAAGTTGCAGGTGGGTCAATTCCATCTTGGAGGACAGCCAGGGTAATATGTGGTTTGGAACCAGATCTGGAGGAGTGAATATATATAGCAACATACATTTCACTTATCTAAACTATTATGAGGGGCTAAGTTATAACTATGTCCCATCCATCTCAGAGGACAGCCAGGGCAATCTCTGGTTTGGAACCGGTGGAGGGTTGAGTAAGTATGATAACGTATCATTTACAAATTTTGATACCGGTTATATCATAACTGATAACTGGATTTATTCAACCCTGGTGGACAACCAGGGTAACTTGTGGATTGGTTCAAGAGACTATGGATTGAAAAAGTACAATGGTGAAACCTTCACACTTATTTCAGAAAAAGAAGGCTTAAGTAATAACTGGGTCTGGTCCATCCTGGAGGACAGCCATAACAATCTCTGGTTCGGAACGAAGGGTGGAGGGGTGAGCAGGTATGATGGTGCGACCTTTACACATTATACAGAAAAAGAGGGATATAGTAATAATGATATCAGGTCGATTGCAGAAGACAGCCAGAAAAATCTTTGGTTTGGCACCTATGGTGGTGGAGTGATCAAATACTATCGGGATACCATCACTCATATTTCAGAAAAAGAAGGCCTTAGCAGTAATGTAGTCACCTGCATCCTGGAGGACAGTAATGGGAATCTCTGGTTTGGCACAGACGGTGGAGGCGTGAGCATATTTAATGGGGAGACCTTCATACATATTACCGAAAAAGAGGGTTTAAGCAATAATTCTATTACGTCCATCCTGAAGGACAACGATAGAAATATTTGGATAGGTACAAGAGATGGATTGAGTTACTTGATGGTCGGTTCCAATGATATCTTCAAGACATTCCATAGGTTCAGTGGCTCTAGTGTGGGAGAGGATACTTCAATAGCTGCATATTTCAAATCCGTAATTCGCACTTATGGTGTACAGGATGGTCTGAAGCAAAAGCCTTTAGCCGAAAGAAGCGTGTATTTGGATAACAATAACAGGATATGGTGGGGAAATGAAAGTGCTGGTCTTATTATGTTAGATATGAACGATTTTACGATTCCTGTTGAACCCCCCAAACTGCAACTTGACTGGATTGAAATAAACGAGCAATTTGCTGATTACCGCCAATTGAAAGATAGTGACGAATTGGCAATGGAATTCAGTGGTGTCGCCAGGTTCTATAACTACCCTATCAACCTGGAATTGCCTTACAACAATAATCACCTTACCTTTCATTTTTCAGCCATAGACTGGTCTGCACCGCATAAATTAAGGTACAGCTATAAAATGGTTGGCATAAATAATAACTGGAGCTCGCCAACGGAAGAAGCCATAGCAGATTACCGCAACATGCCATATGGCACCTTTACCTTTGTCGTACGAGCCATTGGAGAAGCACAAAAGTGGAGTGACCCGTTTGAATATACCTTTACCATAAACCCACCATGGTGGCACTCCTGGTGGGTCGTATTCATATATTGTTTACTGGCATTATCCATATTGATAGCGATCATTCGTTTCAGGGAACGGAACCTGAAGCAACGGGCCCTGATACTGGAGCAACTGGTAGAGGAAAAAACTCACCAGATTATGGAGCAACGGAAGGAGGTGGATGACCTGAAAAGCCGTTTTTATACAAATATCTCACACGAATTCAGAACGCCCCTTTCGCTTATTTTAGGGCCCATTGAAGATGCGGCTAAAAATAGATCAGAGCGGATTGAATTACACAGGGATATCATCGGAATGATGTATCGAAATGCCAGGAGGTTAAAGCAACTGATCAATCAATTACTGGATGTTTCAAAACTTGAGTCAGGAAAAGTAATGCTGCAGGTCTCAGAAGGGAGTTTGGATGAACTGGTTAAAACAATTGTAATCTCATACGAATCACTTGCTGCAAGCAAGCATATCAAATTTACATTCGATCTGCCTGAGACCCCCGGAATCGTTTACTTCGATCGCGATAAGGTGGAAAAGGTCCTTTCCAACCTGTTATCCAATGCATTTAAATTCACATCTGCAGGGGGAAAAGTGCATGTAACACTCCGATATGATCAATCGGAGGGGGACCCATTTGCTGAAATTGTTGTATCGGATACCGGCATCGGGATTGCCGCTGAAAAACTGGAAAAGATTTTTGACCGTTTTTACCAGGTGAATGATTCTGATACCCGGACGGAGGAAGGGACGGGAATCGGGCTGGCTCTTACCAAAGAACTGGTGGATCTTTACCGGGGTGAAATCAGCGTTGAAAGCTTATCCGGAAAGGGGAGCACATTCAGGGTTAAGATACCGGTTTCCTTTGAACAGTTTACCGAGGATGAAATTGTGAAGGTTGTCGAAGATGAAGTAATTAAAGAAAAGACTGATCTGGGCCAGGTGCAGAAGGAACCATCGGATATCGAATCCAGTGGGCGTACCGCCCCAGGAATATCAAAAGATGCGCCCATCATCCTGATTGTTGAGGATAATGCGGATCTCATACAATATATATCCAAAAGTCTAAGTAAAAACTACCGGATACTGGCAGCAGTAAACGGAAAAGAGGGATTGGAGCTTGCACAGGAAAATATTCCGGATCTGGTGATCAGCGATGTGATGATGCCCCTGATGGATGGTATGGAGATGTGCGCTCAGTTGAAAAGCGACGATAGAACCAGTCATATTCCGGTTGTTATGTTAACCGCCAGGGCCGATCTCAACAGCAAACTGGAAGGCCTTGAAACCGGTGCCGACGATTACATGATCAAACCACTCGATGCAGAGGAATTGAAGGTCCGCGTGAGAAACCTGATCGAACAGCGCAAGCGGCTGAGGGAAAAATTCAGAAATGAGTTGCTTTCGGATTCTGTGGAGATGGAGCTGTCACCAGGAGATCAGTTGCTGGAAAAATTAATTAGCCTCGTAACCAGGCATATGGCCGAACCCGAATTCAGGATGGATCAACTGGCTAATGAACTGAACATGGGCAGGTCCCAGATGTTCAGGAAAGTATCTGCAATCACCGGTTACACGCCACATGATTTTATTCTCAACCTGAGGTTGAAAAAGGCAGCCGGACTTTTCCGAAGCGGACACAGGCACGTTGCCACTGTGATGCACCGGGTGGGATTCAACAGTCAATCCTATTTTGCCTCGTGCTTCAAAAAACGCTACGGAATAACACCTTCAGAATATATCCAAAGCAAAGGTTCCTAACCTTTTATTGCAGAAGTACACGATCCTTATACATTTTGACACATTCCTTATAGACTTGCGCCTTTTCGGGGTTGTAATTTGGGTGTATGAAACGAATTGGACACATCATGATCGTCATTCTATTAATGACTGACCCGTTGTATTCGCAGTTTGGAATATTCCTGATACTGCCTTCATAGCTGCTCTTATTGAAGAGAGGGTTGATTACAATGGAGATAGTTTGATTAGTTATGCTGAGGCTGAGGAAGTTATGGCATTAGGTGTTAGTGACAGGAAAATATCTGATATGACAGGTATTGAGGCGTTTGTTAGTTTGCAATATTTGTTCTGCTCAAATAACCAATTAACCAGCCTGGATGTTTCTAATAATACTGCTTTAAGTTCGTTGGATTGTTCGGAAAACCTATTAACCAGCCTGGATGTTTCTAATACTGGTTCATTATCTTATTTGAATTGCCGTTATAACCAATTAACCAATTTGGATGTTTCTAACCTTACCTTAAATTATTTGGATTGTTCGGAAAACCTATTAACCAGCCTGGATGTTTCTAATACTAGTTTTTATTTCTATTATAGTGGAGGTTTCCCCACCAAGCAAGGCTTGGATTGCTCATTTAACCTATTAAAGAGTCTGGATATTTCTAATACCAGTTTTAATAATAGTAGCTTGGATTGTTCTTATAACCAATTAACCAGCCTCAATATTTCAAATACTGGACTAGGTAAATTAGATTGCTCTTATAATGAATTCACCAGCCTGGATGTTTCAAACAGCACCACATTATATAGTTTGGATTGTTCGGAAAACCACTTAACCAGTCTGAATGTTTCTAATACTGGACTACGAGGATTAGATTGCTCTAATAACGAATTCACCAGCTTGGATGTTTCAAATAGCACCACATTATCTGGTTTGGATTGTTCGGAAAACCACTTAACCAGTCTGGATTTTTCTAATTATGCTTCATTACGACGGTTGGATTGTTCGGAAAACCACTTAACCAGTCTGGATGTTTCTAAAAATACTGCCTTAGGTTGGTTGGATTGTTCGGAAACCCAATTAACCAGCCTGGATGTTTCTAAAAATACTGCCTTAGGTTGGTTGGATTGTTCGGAAAACCTCTTAACCAGCCTGGATGTTTCTAAAAATATTGCCTTAGGTTGGTTGGATTGTTCGGAAAACCTCTTAACCAGCCTGGATGTTTCTAATACTGGCTCATTATTATATCTGGATTGCCGTTATAACCAATTAACCAATTTGGATGTTTCAAATAGCACCACATTGTATAGTTTATATTGTTCTTATAACAAATTAGCCAGCCTGGATATTTCAAATAATACTGCTTTGGAGAGTTTGGTAATTAGACATATGCCAACTCTATCAGAAGTTTGTGTTTGGGAGGGGTTCAATGCCACTTGGAGGACCGATACTTCTGGCAGCTCAAATGTCTATTTCACAACTGAATGCACCATCGGTATTGAGCAAGCCAGTCTATCTGGATTATCTACCTACCCTAATCCCACAACTAACTTCTTAACCATAGAAACTGAATACCCCGACCTCTATTCAATTGAAATCACCTCCCTGAATGGTCAACAGCTGCTTACAAGCGAGATGGCAGGATCTATCCACCAACTCGATCTCTCAACTTTCCAGAAAGGAGTTTACCTGATCACTGTAAAATCGAAGCACCTGATAACAACCAGGAAGATCATCAAGCTGTGACTTTTGTATTTCACCTAAAACCCACAATCGTGAAAAAACACATCTGGTTATTTGTCGCTTTATTTTTTGGCACGCTAACAATAAGTTATTCCCAAACTTCGAGTACCCATTCTGCAATTGAAGCAGACAGCAAAATATACCCGTTCGGGGACTTAAAAGGTGATTCTTTGAAATGGGAAAGTCTAAAGGATATGAATACGCCCAGGTGGATGCATTCCGCATCTGTTTTTGGGGGAAAGATATATGTCTTCGGAGGCCTGATGTATTGGATACATAATCGCGGTCCAGGAAGTATTGTTCTAAACTCTGTTGAAGTATACGATCCAAAAAGCGATACCTGGTCAGATTGCGCTCCGATGCTAACAGCCAGAACCCATCTCACAACCAGTATAGTAGACGGGAAAATCTATGCCATTGGAGGCATGGGTAAGTCTCCAAATTATTCTACACTTGCGACAGTTGAAATTTATGATCCGATTTCTGATTCATGGGTGAAAGGGACTGATATGCCATTGCCCAGACTTGAATGTCACTCAAGTGTGTATGACGGTAAGATATATGTATTCGGCGGATTAAACGATAGCTGGGAGGGCTTGAATCGCGTTGAAGTATATGATCCCGAATTGGATACATGGACATCATTGGCGAATATGCCTACAGCGAGGGGTGCTCTTTCATCCATTGAAAAGGACGGTTTAATTTATGTTTTGGGTGGAATTTCTGTCGCAGACGCTGCCATACCAGCCCTAAAAGCCAATGAGGTTTATAATCCAACAACCGATACATGGGAGGAACTTGGTGAAATGCCTACGGGTAAATCCCATTTTGGACCCGCAATTTATAATGAAAGGATTTATACAATTGGAGGTTCTTCTTTAGAGGGACCCGAAATCATGACCAGGGTTGAAGTATTTGATATATCAGAAAATATTTGGCTGTCAGCACCTGATATGCCTACTGCAAGGGCGGCCCTTACATGTAGCCTTACAAATGGAAAAATATATGCTATTGGTGGCGAAAACGACACTGTGTCAAACTGGCCCGGATTAACGACCGTTGAAGCTTTAGCGGTCGGAAAATACATCACCATCGTTCAACCTGCCTGTGATACCAGCTTAATTTCACCTGCCGAAATAATACTGAAGGCAGAAACACAAGCAGGAAATGACACCGTCGAAATAGTTGAATTTTATAATGGCACCGAAAAGATTGGCGAAGTTCTGGCAGAACCCTTCAGCATAGCCTGGTCTGGTGTTTCAACTGGCGGTTTTGATGTAACTGCGGTGATGATTGACAGTCATGCCGATACCATTCCCTCTTACCCGGTTCATATCACCGTTACAGCTTCCGCCCCTCCTTTAGTTTTTATTACAGAACCTTCGGATCATTCAAATTTTCCTGAGAATTCGGATATTACCATCAGCGCTGATGCAAGCGATATCGATGGTTCCATAGAAAGTGTGGCCTTTTATAACGGGGATCAAAAATTGGGAGAAAGCAATAGCGAGCCATATAGTTTCATATGGACCGGAGTTCCGGTGGGCAGCCATTCTGTTTCAGCTATTGCGACCGACGATAGTGAAACCAACTCTGCCTCAGCACCCGTTCAATTCACAATGGGAGAATGCAATGCCGGAAGTAATCTTCTGTCAAATGCTGAATTTGATAACGGAACAAGCGGGTGGAGAATATCACCTACTGTTGATAATATATTTACTATATCCGATGTACAGGACGCAGGATTATCAGGTGCCAATGCCTTGTGGGTCAATATCGCCAAAGCCAGCTTCCTGTCCGGAATGAGGCTTTCCAGGCGATTTAATTTTGAAAGTGGTAAAATATACCGTATTTGCTTTATGGCCAAAGCAGAAAGGCCAAAGAGAATTAAACTGGCTCTGGCGGAAAATAGCCTGTATGCATCAGAATTCTGGAGCCAGGAAGTTATGGTTGATACAATTGCTGACACGTATGGTCCCTTCTTTTTTACATCAGAAGTCGATTATAATGATGGAGAACTGAAATTTTGCCTTGGATCGGATACAAGCGACGTCTGGCTCGACAAAATTGTAATAACAGACGGAGAAATTCATCCTCCTTCAAAACCAACGATAGTGATTTATTCTCCAAAGGATGGAGAAACTTTTAATGAGGGCAGAAATGTCCAGATTAGAATCAATGCAAGCGATGACTGGGGTGAGATTATCAACCTGGAATTATATAACGGTACAGAAACACTGACTAAATTTATTTCAACACCCTATAACTTTATCTGGAAAGAAATGCCGGCAGGCAATCATGCATTATCCGCCGTGGCTACCAATGACAACAGTGTCAGCGATACTTCATCCGTAGTAAATATTTCCGTTAATGCAAAGCCCACGTCAGCTAATTCCGCGAAATTAAATCAGATACAAGTATATCCAAACCCTGTCACCGGTAATAACCTTTATATTGATAGAACCGGGTTAGACCAGGGAGTAAAAGCAACCCCCGAATTACTTTCAATAGAAATCACCTCCCTGAATGGTCAACAAATGCTTATAGGAGAGATGGAAGGAACCTCACACCAGATCGACCTCTCTCCCTTTCAGAATGGGATCTATTTCATTACCGTCAGGTCAAAGGATTTTGTAACCACAGGAAAAATAATCAAGCTGTGATCGTATCATATGACCACTGTTATCAAATAAGACAATTTCATTATTTTATATAATTCGGAATCAGGATATTGCTGATTGTATGGATTTTGTAGATTTGGGTTAGAATCCAAAAATCAGCCGTATGTTTCCCCTGAACGCCCGACGATTTTTGCGAATTACTTCTGCTGCAAAAGGAGGTATCGTTAGCAATATCTTCCGGCCTTGTGCTTCACTCATTCTGTTTCATTTATTTGCCTTTATTTTTCATGGCCAATCTCTCAGGTATGAGATTATGCAAATTCCTGTAACAGAGGAGTACCTGGGATTTTCCGGCACATGGATAACACAGGATAAAGAGGGATTTATGTGGTTTGGATCCATAGATGGACTATATCGTTATGATGGAAGCGACTTTCTTCAATACAATTCAAATCCGCTTAATTCGATTAGTAAATCACTTCCCACTGATTATATATTATGCATCCTTGAGGATGATGATGGTATCTTCTGGACAGGAGGATATAATTTAGGCCGGTTTGATAAAAAGACAGAGGAACTCCAGGAATTCAGAGATGTTATCAGAGATCGTGCCCCGGAAGTGAATGCAATCGTGAGCATGGTAGATGATAAAAAAGGAAATTTGTGGCTTGGCACCAGATCCGGGTTGTCAAAATTTAACAAGCAGTCAGAAACAGCCACTCAATTCCCATTTGCTTCAAGCTATATGATACACCGTCTTATGTTTGATCAAAATGGAATTTTATGGATACAGTATGGCGATAGTGGATTAGGAAGCTATGACGCGGAAGCAAATCTATTTGAAATAATTCCGGATGCTCCTTGTATCTTGAAGGCAATGTGTGAAGATAGCCAAGGAAGATTCTGGATTACCTCATATTGTGGGGTGTTTCTATTTGACAGAGATCAAAAAACTTTCACACAATATTTTAATAAACCAGGTGATCCAAACCGCCTAAACAATCAAATGGTCAGGGCAATCCTGGAAGATCACTCATCTAATCTCTGGCTGAGGACATTTGATGGTGTCTATATGTTTAATGAGAATTTAGAATTGAAATATTACTGGAAACAACCAGTTGAATACAAACAATTCGCCTTTCAATTTAGTATAACACAAGCTTTATATGAAGATTATCAAGGCAATATCTGGTTTTTTACCGAGAATGAAATCAACAGAATCATTCATAAATACAATAATTTCCAGGTGTATGATCCTTTACCCGGTCAACAAACTTACTTCTCTCAATTCTATGAAGATCGTGATGAAAAAATATGGTTTGGAATGAATAATTCCTTATATAAATTAAATCGAACCAGCCAGCAAATTGAGCGATACCCGTTTCACAAGGGAGATTCAGCATTTTTGGAAAAAGGAGGTCTTGATCATACACTCTGTTTTGATAACAAGCAGAATTTTTGGCTTGCAGTCCACCAGAAGGGATTGTACAAGCTAAATCCTCTAAGTGATAATATCATGAATTCAATCCCCGTATACGAATTATCAGATGATTTAAAATCCGAGAAAATATTAAGTCATCTCTTCGCAGATTCCAGGGGAAGGATATGGTTCGGTATAAATTATTGGGAACAATTTTATTACGATCCAGTACAGGATAAAATATTTAAATTAACTGAAAAACCAGGCAGTATAGTCAAGTGTCCAATGGGTGCTCAAGTTTTGGCTGAATTAGATTCAACAACACTGTTTGCAGGCGGATGGAACGGGATGTACAAAATAGATCTCCCCTTGAAAGAGACCGGTGAAGGCACTGCAATACCTTTTGATATTAGTGAAATCAAGTTCCGGAAGGACTCGAATTCAATCTGGATGGTGACAGCTATGATTGTGTCAGAAATAAACTTTCCGGGCACCATATGGGCTAATACAACCGGAGGGATTGTTAAAGTATCTGAGGAAAAAATAGTCGGAGATCAAAAAGTTACTTATAAAGGTAAATTATTTACTATCCGGGATGGTTTGCCAAGCAACAATGCAAATAGCTTACAGGAAGATTTGCAGGGTAACATTTGGATCGGGACGTCAAGTGGATTATCGAAATTGGATCCCCTCACAGAAAATATAACAAATTACAGTATCAGTGATGGACTCCCAAGTAACAGGATATTAAATAACTTAAGAACAATGCAGGGAGAGTTGTTTTTTGGAACAGAGAACGGCTTCTTCTCATTTTTTCCTGACAGTATTAATTTTAACCGATTTCCACCTCCAATTGTCCTGACAGATTTCAGTATAAATAATCAACCTGTAGTTCCGAATAAAAATACCATGCTGGAAAAATTGATTACTTATACCGATTCCATTGACCTATCATACGATCAGAATAATATTTCATTTGGTTTTGCCTCTTTAAATTATACTGAAAGTGAGCGCAACAAATTTAAATATAAACTGGAAGGACAGAACGATGATTGGATTTACACAGGTCACAGGAATCATGCTGAATTTACGAATCTTAGGCCTGGTGAATATAATTTCAAGGTGATTGGCTCTAATAACGATGGAGTGTGGAATGAGGAGGGCGTCCAACTTCACATTTCCATCCATCCGCCACCCTGGAAAACATGGTGGGCATATATTATTTATGCTTTCCTTCTGCTCCTTTTGATACGCTGGTACCGTAGCTATCTTCTTGCTAGGGCTAAACTCAGGACACAACTGGAAGTAGAAAAAATTGAGAAGGAGAAGGTCCTGGAACTGGATCATATGAAATCCCGTTTCTTTGCAAATATCTCACATGAATTCCGCACACCGCTTATGCTCATTCTTGGTCCCATTGAAGATGCGGTTAAAAAGAGATCCGGACCACGTGAATTCAACATGGATATCTTAGGTGCGATGCATCGAAATGCAAGACGGTTGCTGCAACTGATCAATCAACTGCTGGATATTTCAAAACTTGAGACAGGCAAAGTCGGGCTGATGGTTTCAGAAGGGAATCTTGAAGAATTTCTAAAAACCATTATTCTCTCATTCAGTTCCCTTGCCGAGAGCAAAAAGATTAAGTTCGAATATGATCTTCCCGGAAGATCAGTGAACTGTTATTTTGATTGCGATAAGGTGGAAAAAATTCTTATCAATCTGCTCTCCAATGCATTCAAATTCACCTCAGAGGGGGGAGGGGTGAAGGTAAGCTTACGATATGATAAATCAGACGGGCCCCAATGGGCTGAAATTGTTGTAACCGACTCCGGTATTGGAATCCCAGCTGAAAAGCTGGAAAAAATTTTTGACCGGTTTTACCAGGTGAATGATTCGAATACCCGGACAGAGGAGGGGACGGGCATTGGGCTGGCGCTCACCAAAGAACTGGTGGTTCTTTGCCGGGGTGAAATCAGTGTTGAGAGCAAACCCGGAAAGGGCAGCACATTCATGGTAATGTTACCGGTATCCGTTGAACAATTTGATGAGGATGAAATCGGGATGGTTGTTTCTGAACAGGAGGTTAGGAAAGCTTTGGATAAACCGAGTATTGAACAGGAGGAAGAGCAGGTACTTGAACCCACAGGAAGTGATGTCACGGAAACAAAGAAATATGCACCTATCATCCTGATTGTTGAGGATAATGCAGATCTCACAAATTATATTTTCCGAAGTCTTGTTAAAAACTACCGCATTCTGAATGCAGAAAACGGAAAAGAGGGATTGGAGCTTGCAACAGAAAGCATTCCTGACCTGGTGATCAGCGATGTGATGATGCCAGTGATGGATGGTTTGGAAATGTGCAGCAAGCTTAAAAGTGATGAAAGAACAAGTCATATACCGGTGATCATGTTAACCGCCAGGGCTGATCGTGGAAGCAAACTGGAGGGACTGGAAACCGGAGCCGACGATTACATCATCAAGCCTTTCGATGCTGAAGAGATGCAGGTTCGCGTAAAAAACCTGATCGAACAGCGTAAGCGGCTGAAAGAAAAATTCATGAAGGAAGTCCTTTCGGATTCATCAGAGATGGACCTGCCACCAGTGGATCAGTTGATGGAGAGATTAATTACCCTTGTAACCAGCCATATTGCCGATCCTGAATTCATGCTGGATCAACTGGCCAATGAACTGAACATGGGCAGGTCCCAGATGTTCAGGAAAGTTGCTGCCATTACAGGCCATACGCCAAAGGCATTTATCCTCAACATGAGGTTAAAAAAAGCAGCAAGCCTGTTCCGCAGCGGACACAGGCACATTGCCACAGTGATGCACCAGGTGGGGTTCAACAGTCAATCCTATTTTGCCACCTGCTTCAAAAAACGCTACGGAATAACACCTTCTGAATATATCCTAAGCAAAGGATCCTAGCCTTTTATTACAGAAGGAAACTTTCCTTATAAATTTTGACACTTTTCTTATAGACTGGCACCTTTTCAGGGTTGTAAATTGTAGGTATAACCTCAAATCCCAACTGTCATGAAAATTTTTTGCCTGCTTTCACTTATTTCAATCTTCTCCATGAATATCTGTTGCCAGGTTCAATGGACGAAGCATGAATCCAATCCTGTTTTAGAAAAAGGTCTGCCCGGGGATTGGGATTTCCCACTTATTGCTCCCAGCTCGGTACTGTACCTAGACGGCGTTTATCATATGTGGTATTGGGGGGGTGATCTTGTTACACAAAACATTCAGATCGGTCATGCCACCTCGCCGAATGGTATAACCTGGACCAAGGATACACTGAATAATCCTGTGCTGGGTCCGGGCGCAGCCGGATCATGGGATGATAATATGGTGAATGAACCTACCGTGCTATTTATTGATTCTGTTTTCCACATGTGGTATAATGGCCATACTGGCTCAGATTTATCCAAAGATATTCTGATTGGTCATGCCACTTCAGCAGATGGAATCACCTGGATAAAGGATACACTGAATAATCCTGTGTTGGATGTGGGGCCGAATGGAGCCTGGGACGATGTTTGGATTTCATGCCCTTCAGTAATATTTGTTGGAAGCGAATACCACATGTGGTACAGCGCCTATGATGGAATATCCGAGAACATTAAGATTGGTCATGCCTCTTCACCCGACGGTATTATATGGACCAAAGATCCATCAAATCCGGTTCTGACTTCCGGGAACTGGGATTTCCGGAGAGTTGATTTTCCCGAAGTGGTTTTTGATGGCGCTGAATTTCATATGTGGTACTCCGGCGGGGAATTTTTTGACTGGCAAATCGGTTATGCCACATCTCCTGATGGAATCACCTGGACCAAGGATATGGCAAACAACCCGGTCCTGGAGACCGGGGCAACGGGAAGTTGGGATGAGCTAAGCGTTGCAACCGTTGCGGTAATGTTTGACAACACAGATTCAAAGTTCAAAATGTGGTATTCAGGTAGCTCAGCATTCGGTGCAGGAGATATCGGATATGCAGAATCGAATCCTTATGTTACCATCCCCGACACCGCCTTCCTAAATGCCCTCATTGATGAGGGAGTGGATACCAATGGAGATAGTCTGATTAGTTATGCTGAGGCGGAAGCTGTTAACTCGTTGGATATAAGCGGCATCTTGGGTTTGGGTTTCCGGCAAACCCGAGGTATTGAAAATATGACAGGGATAGAAGCCTTCATTAATTTGGAAACTTTAGACTGTTCTGTTAATGATATAGAAAGTTTAGATCTTTCACAAAATACGGCATTAAGAACTTTTATCGGCTATAACTGCCTATTACAAAGTTTGGATGTTTCTAATAATACTGCATTAACAGATTTGGATTGCGGGATAAACGAATTAACCAGTCTGGATCCTTCAAATAATCCGATTTTAAAGAATCTGAATTGCGATTTTAACCAATTGAACAGTCTGGATGTTTCTAATAATACTGCTTTAACAAGCTTGAGTTGCTTTAGAAACGGATTAACCAGTCTGGATATTTCCGGTTGTAAAGTGTTAGAGCTTTTGGAGTGCAGAGATAACTCATTATCCAGTCTGAATGCTTCTTACTGTACTGCTTTAACAAATTTGAGTTGCGGTGAAAACCAGTTAACCAGTCTGGATGTTTCTGGTTGTGCTGCATTAACATATTTGAATTGCTTTGACAACCAATTAACCAGTCTGAATGCTTCTGGTTGCACTGCTTTAACATATTTGGATTGCTATCTTAACCAATTAACCAGTCTGGATGTTTCTAACTGTACTGCACTTGAAAGAATAGATTGTTGGCGGAATGAATTAACTAGTCTAAATATTTCAAATAATACTGCTTTAACAGGTTTGAGTTGCAAGTCTAACCAATTAACAAGCCTGAATATTTCAAATAATACAGCTTTATATTTTTTGTCTTGTGGTGCCAACCTGTTAACTAGTCTGGATATTTCTAGTAATACGGCAATTACGCGTCTATTTATTGGTAATATGGAAACCATTGGAGAAGTATGTATCTGGGATACCTTTACTTCTGATTCTGAAGAGGTTTTCACTACAGGCAGCACAAATATATGCTTCCAAACAGATTGCAATGGTGATTGTAGTGTAGTTGGAATCGAGGAATCATGTGTTAAGGACATATCAATCTATCCTAATCCTTCAAACAACCTCCTAACTATCGAAACAGACCAATTCGACCATTACTCAATCAATATCACTACCCTGAATGGTCAACAGATTCTCATAGGAGAGATGGAAGGAACCACCCATCAGCTCGATCTGTCATCATTCCAGAACGGGATCTATTTCATCAATATTAGGTCAAAGGACTTTGTGACAACAAAGAAGATAATCAAGCAGTAGTTATTGTATGAGAACCTATTCTAACCCCAAAAGTTATGAAACAGATTACAATTTGCTTTTTCGTATTTCTTGCAATAAGTGCATGCGAGAATAAGACCGGGATTCAGAATCCTGAAATTAAGACCGGTGTGCTTTCATTACAGATGGACGTTCAGCGTATTCCGAGTGAAGTCGTAAAAATAGAAGGCTCACTGTCTCGAGTTGATTTTGAATCCATATACTTCGATTTTGAGGTGGCTGAACAATCGGCATCTCAACTGATAGAATATATCGCTATTGGAGTCTGGACTGTAAAAATCGATGCCTATAACGATGCTGGAGATATTATTTATTCAGCCACTACTGATGTATTGGTTGTCGCCAACCTGGTAACTCCTGTCTACATTCACCTGATGAAAACAGGAAGTGTTGAGATCATTGTAACATGGGGAGACGATCGGTTCGAGGATAATGATTATCTGGAAGATGCTGCTGCTTTATGGGAATATCATTATTTCGAAGATTTATATGTATCGGCAGACGATGAAGATTGGTATTCAATTTCTCTAAGCGCGGACAGCATTTCCATAACCTGCGACTTTATTCATAAGAATGGGGATATTAACCTTGATATTGTTGATGGCAATGGAAATATCCTCCGATCTGCTTTAAGTGAAACAGACAATGAAGCACTTAGCTACACAGTCAAACAACTGGGCACCTACTATATACATGTATATTCATTATCTGAAAAGAGTAACAGTTACACCCTTTGGTGGGATGATATCTGGTCAGGAGAATATACGTATGATCCCCGTGGACAGGTATACATACCCGATCAGGAGTTCTTGAATGCACTAATTGAAAAAGGGGTAGACTCCAATCGGGACAATTTAATCAGTTACGTCGAAGCAGAGGCTGTTACCTCATTGGTTATCCCTTATAGAAATATTTCAGACTTGACCGGGATAGAAGCATTTATCAACATGGAAACCCTGGATTGCAGTTTTAACCTTTATTCTTCTATTGATGTTTCCACTATGCCAGGCTTGATATACCTGGATTGCAGTGAAAGTAAATTGACCAGCCTGGATGTATCCAATAATACCTTGCTCAGGCACCTGGATTGCAGCGACTATCAGATTCCGAGCCTTGATGTGACCAATAACCCCCATCTGACCTATCTAAATTGCCATAATAATTTGATAACCAGCCTTGATTTAAGGAACAATGTTCATCTGGAGCTTCTGTGGACACAGGAAAACCAGTTAAGCAGCCTGGATATCTCACAAAATACTTCACTAATAGAAATAAGTCTGCATTCCATTCCCACACTTCAGAAAGTATGCGTCTGGACCTTGCCTTTTCCGCCAGCTGGTGTTCATGTTGATTCTTGGCAAAGTCCAAATATTGTTTATACGACTGATTGTAACAAGTAAGAGTTTTCAAGAATAAACTTAGCTCGGAGCATATACGCAATAGTCATGGAAAAAAAATCGACACGCCGGACATTTCTCAGAAAAATATCAGGTACAATTGCAGCTACCTCAATCGGGGTTGCAGGATGGAGTAATATTTCTCTGAAAAACAGATCTCGAAATGATCTGATGGTATTCTCCGAAGGACAGATTGGCACGCTTAAGTTAAAGAATCGTTTTATACGGGCAGCTGCCTCTGAGAGAGCATATTTAAACGGTGCACCCACAGATGACTATTTGAAAATAGTTGAATCTTATGCGGCAGGTGGTGTCGGGCTGATTATTACAGGAGCCATGGAGGTTATCCCTGCAGGAATGGGTTGGATTCGCACATATGATGATCTATATATACCGGAAATGGAGAAGATCGCCAGTGCAGCTCACTCCGCAGATGATACATGTAAAATAATGGCACAGCTCTGGCATAGTGAAAATGCAGGGCCATCAGGTATTTCCTGGACCGGCGGCAGTTCTATTCCAATTCTGACAGTTGATCAAATCGAAGACAGGATCAGTAAATATTCAGAAGCAATCAGGCGGGTAAGGGATGCTGGTTTCGACGGAACTGAACTTAATGCACATTATACGTACTTCCTGAGTTCATTTCTTTCTCCATTCACAAACAAACGCAGCGACGATTATGGAGGATCGGGAGAGAATAGGGTACGAATTGTAAAAGAAATCGTGGATCAGGCACGTGAAAAAGTGGGGAGTGAATTTCCTATTATGATCAAAGTTAATTGCGACGATAGTTTTGATCCTGACGTACCAAACATTGATGGTACGAACATTGATAATTTCCACCTACTTGCAGCGGAACTTGAGAAAGCCGGAGTTGATGCAATTGAATTGAGCGGAGTTACACTTTTAAGAGATGATATTGATACCATTGATGAGGAATCCTATTTTTCAGCATACTCTGAGAAACTGGATGTGGGTATACCTGTGATCCTGACCGGGGGAAACCGTACCCTGGATCTTTTAGAAGAGATTATCCACAGGGATAAGGTAGATTTCTTTGGAATGGCACGTCCACTTATTCGTGAACCGGACCTACCCAACCGCTGGTTGGAAGGGAAAAGTGTTGAAAGCAAATGTATCAGTTGCAACAATTGTTTTAATGCAAGTGGCCCACTACATTGTTTTTGGGGACCTGGCGTGGGAATAGAGCATAAGAATCCTTCAGAACTGCGAATATATCCCAATCCTGTAAAGGATATATTATACATAGAAGTCCCGGATACCTTACGCGGCGGATTTGAGGTAGTAATTTCAGACCTGAAGGGAAGGGAAATCTTCACCTCTTTCGGAAACATGAAACAACTCGACCTCTCATCTTTCCAGAAAGGAGTCTATTTGATCACGATCAGGTCAGAAGGCTTCGTGGCAACCGAGCAGATAATTAAGTTGTAGAAACCATTAATACGATTGGTCATGAAAAGAATTTACGCTGTGATGATTATGTCGATCATTTCAATGAATCTTTGCTGCCAGATTCACTGGAGCAAGTACCCTGACAATCCGGTGATGGTTCCTGGATCAGCCGGGGAATGGGACGAAGGCCTGATTGCTCCGGGCTCAGTTCTTTATCATGAAGGATCATATCATATGTGGTACTGGGGTGGAGATATTGGAAATGTAAATCTGCGTATCGGTCATGCCACTTCGCTGGATGGTATCACCTGGTCGAAGGACATAAATAATCCTGTTCTGGAGCCAGGGCCTGATGGAACCTGGGAAGGTACGGCAGTTGCTGATCCGACTGTCATATTCAATGATTCCATTTTTCACATGTGGTATGAAGGTACACCAACCAAAAGTTTGAGTGAAGGCATGCAAATTGGCCACGCCACTTCTCCTGATGGAATTCATTGGACGAAGGATACGAATAATCCGGTCCTTGAGATGGGAACCTCAGGGAAATGGGATGATCAATGGGTCTCCCAGCCTGAGGTTATATATAACGGCAGCGAATACCATATGTGGTACGGTGGGGATAATAGAACCTTCGAAAAAATGAGTATAGGGCACGCCACTTCAATGGATGGGACGACGTGGACAAAAGATGCTAGGAATCCTGTTCTGATTAGTGAGGCATCCGGAGATTGGGATTACCCGAGAGTCAATTTCCCAAAAGTGATATTTGATGGAACCTCATTTAAAATGTTTTACTCCGGAGGTGATTTTGCTAAATGGCAGATCGGCTGTGCCACATCGGAAGATGGAAGTACCTGGACGAAATACGTAAATAATCCGCTACTCTCCAATGGAACAAACGGGACCTGGGATGCAAGTTTTGCTGCATTCACTCCGGTAATCGACAGCGCCGGGGTGAAGTTTAAGATGTGGTATCTTGGTGGCAGTAGCGTCAATTCCTCAGGCATCGGATATGCTGAATCGAATCCTATTGTTACCATCCCCGACACTGCCTTCCTACATGCCCTTATTGATGAGGGAGTCGATACCAATGGAGATAGTTTGATTAGTTTTACAGAAGCGGAAGCTGTGACAAAAATAGATGTAGGAAGGTACTGTGGTGGCTGGGCCGGGTGCAACCGAGATGCAATTAAAGATATGACAGGAATTGAGGCATTTATAAATTTGGATACTCTGAACTGTCGTTATAATGAATTGGAGAGCTTGGATATTACAAATTTGAGTGCTTTAATTGGTCTGGAGTGTGGTCAAAACCAATTATCCAGTTTGGATGTTTCTAATTGTAGTGCTCTGGAATTTCTGTTTTGCGGTAACAACCAACTAATCAGTCTGGATGTTTCTAATAATACTACTTTAACACGTTTGAGTTGCGGGAGTAACCAATTGACCAGTCTGGATGTCTCTAATAATACTAAACTTGGTGGTTCTCCTTATTATCCAGGTTTGGATTGTTCCAATAACCAATTAACCAGTCTGGATGTTTCTAACAATACCGCACTAACCTGGTTGGATTGCTCCGATAACCAACTAACGAGTCTGGATGTTTCTAATAATACTGCTTTAACAGGATTGGATTGCTCTGAAACCCAATTAACCAGTCTTGATGTTTCAAATAATACTGCTTTAGAGTATTTTAGTTGCCAGGGTAACCAATTGACCAATCTGGATGTTTCTAATAATACTGCTTTAACATTTTTGCATTGCGAGGGAAGCCAATTAACGAGTCTGGATGTTTCAAATGATATTGCTTTAACATATCTGGATTGTAGTGGGAATCAATTAACCAGTCTGGATGTTTCAGGTTGTATTTCTTTATTTCATATGAATTGCTCCTATAACCATTTAACCAGTCTGGATCTTTCGAATAATACTGCTTTACCATATTTGGATTGTAGAGGGAATCAATTAACCAGTCTGGATGTTTCAGGTTGTATTTCTTTATCTGATATGAATTGCTCTAATAACCAATTAACAAGTTTGGATGTTTCTGGTTGTAATGCTTTAGAAATTCTGGAGTGTGAGCAAAACCAAATAACGAGTCTGGATGTATCTAATAATACTCCTTTAACCTTTTTGTCAATAAAGGATTGTCCCACTTTGTATGAAGTATGCGTCTGGACCACTCCTTTCCCGACCGGCGACATACAGGTGTTCAGGGGGGGCAGCCCTAATGTATGTTTCGAAACAGACTGTAACGGAGTTTGCGAGAATACTGGGATTGAGGGATTCACAAAAGGAACCTTAGTTATCTACCCCAATCCTACAAACACCCTCCTAACCATCGAAACAGAATACCCCGACCACTACTCAATCAATATCACTACCCTGAATGGTCAACAGATACTCAGCGGAGAGATGGAAGGAACCTCATACCAGATCGACCTTTCCCCCTTCCCGAAAGGAATTTATTTCATCACTATCAGATCGCAGGACTTTGTGACCATAAGAAAGATTATCAAGCTGTGATTTTAAACCTCCGGATATTCGCATACTTCGTATGCTCATAAGCTCGGCAACCGTGTTGCCTCGGTTACTCCATTGCTTCCCAATGTCATGAGCTCGGCAACCGTGTTGCCTCGGTTCAAGCTGGGGGGTTTTTATTTGTCGGGAATTCCAAGCTCATTTTTTGCAGGCTTTTTCCTGGTCTTTCTCATTTCCGGATTCTTTGCGTTATTTAGCGTAACTTGTATTGCTGATCCATATTTTGCATTCTATGCCCTCAGAATGTGTAATTTATCAAGGATTTAAGTTTGCTGGAATTCAACAGCAATCCACGATCAGAATTATTCTCATTATTCTTATTTTTTGCACAAGCACCTTTTCTTCATACACACAGCCCCTTACTTACGAAATCAGCACCATTCCCCTGAAAGGCGAATTAATCAACTTTTCCGGTAATTGCTTTCTGCAGGATCGCGATGGATTTATGTGGTTTGGATCAAATGATGGCCTCTACCGGTATCATGGTACCGGTATGAAAATATTTCGCAATATCCCTTTTGATTCAAATACATTGTCGAATAACGTAGTAATGAAACTTTTTGAAGACAGCGAAGGCATCATGTGGGTTGGAACAGAGGATGGATTGAACAGGTTCGATAAATACACTGAAACGTTTAAATGCTATAAGCATAACCCGGATGATACATCCAGTATCAACTGGGGTATCATTACTGATATTGTTGAAGATAGAGAAATGAATTTATGGATTACATCTTATAGTGGATTCAGCAGGTATGACAGAAAAACTGAAACATTCAGGAATTATGCAATTGCCCGGGAGGATGGATCCGTCTTTCAAGGACCACACGACGTCTATGGGTTGTATCCGGACGGGGAGGGTTATTTATGGTTAACCAGCGATGATGGCGTATACAGATTTAATACCGCATCAGGATCCATTGAAAAGATTGTAAATCCATTTTTTACCTGGAACATATACGAGGACATATCAGGCAGGTTATGGTTTATAAGTGACCATGGATTATACTTATATAACAGGAAAAACCAGTCATATGAACGATACTTAAACGAACCGGAAAATCCAAACAGATTAAACAATGAGAATATCCGGGCAATGCATGAGGATGAATCGGGGAACATATGGATAAGGACGCTGGATGGTATCTATTGTTACAATCAGGCCCTGGAGTTAATATTTCACCGGAGACATTCTTTTCTATATCCCTATTCGTATGACATTCAACGTTTGACCAAGGAAATATTTATGGACAATACTGGTTCCATCTGGTTTTATACGCGCGAAGGAATAAATACAATCATAAAGAAAGAAAGGAATATCAGGGTATATGATTCCGATACCACATTAACTTATTGGGTCAACTGCATTTTTGTAGAAAACAATGACATCATATGGTATGGAACAATGAGAGGAATAAGCAGTTTTGACCGAAGAAAGAATACGTCTGTACTCCATTACGGGGATCCTTTGTTTTATTCAGGTTTTCCACACTCAGCGAGAAGTATGTGCATGGATCGGGAGGGAACGCTCTGGGTTGGAATGGATTTTGAAGGATTATTCAGTGTTGACAGCACTGCTCTTCGTAAGTTAAATTTATACTCAATTAATCACATTTTTGAAGACAGCCAGGGAAGGTTATGGATTGGCACAGAAAGTAATGTCTGGTTGAACTATTATGATAAGCATAGCAATCAATTAATTCATCTGGTTGACAATCCCTCAGCAAAAGACAGACTTCCCCGGGGGGCACAAATCAGGCATGAAACGGGATCAAATGATCTCTGGGCTATGGGATCGGCAGGTGTATTTAAAATCGTACCACCTTTGATAAAAGTATCTGATACTGAAATGATGGCATCCGATGTTATTAAATGCCAAACTGTGAATAATGATGGAATATCTATGGATATTTCTTCGGTCAGGGTATCATTCATAGACAGTACGGCCCATATCTGGCTTGGGACTTTCCACCATGGGCTCCTAAAACTAACGGAGCAAAATCTGCCAGGGAATACGGAGCTTAAGTTTCAAATCAAATCTTTTACTACCAGTCAGGGTTTGCCTGGCAATCAAGTCCAGAGCATCCTGCCTGATGGCATGGGAAACCTGTGGTTGGGGACTGATAATGGATTGTCAAAATTGAACATGCAATCTGAGACCTTCACAAATTACTATATACGCCATGGATTGCCGGTCAACGAATTCAGACCTGAGAGCGCTGCCATAGGTGAAGACGGAGAAATGTTTTTTGGAACGATCAGAGGTATGATATCCTTCTACCCGGACAGTATTTTTATTAACCAGTATGTCGCACCTGTAATCCTGACAGACCTTAAAATACACAACCAGACCATTCATCCGGGAGAGAATTCGGTATTACAGAAATCAATATGCTATACTGACAAAATTGAGTTAAGACACCATCAGAACAATGTATCCTTCGAGTTTGCTATATTAAATTACCTCGATACTGAGTTGAATCAGTACAAATATAAACTGGTTGGCTTTAACGATGACTGGGTATATGCAGGAAACAGGACCGGTGTTGATTTCACAAACCTGAGACCGGGTCACTATACTTTTATGGTAACAGGCTCCAACAATGATGGTATCTGGAATGAAGAAGGGGCCTCTCTTGATATGGTCATCCATCCGCCTCCCTGGCAAACCTGGTGGGCATATCTTATCTATGTATTCATTCTGATCAGCATCTTCCTGATGTACCGGAGTTATTTACTGAGCAGGGAAAGACTCCTGAGGGAAATTGAGCTGGAGCGGATAGGGAAGGAAAAAGCCCAGGAGCTCGATCAGTTGAAATCCCGTTTTTTTGCTAACATTTCACATGAATTCCGCACTCCGCTTACGCTCATTCGTGGTCCGCTTGATGAGCTGGATAAAATCAAATCAGGGACAATAACACTGAGCAGGCCTTTATTATCTGTGTTGCGCCGGAATACCCAGCGGCTCCAGCGGCTGATCAACCAGCTGCTGGACCTTTCAAAACTTGAAACGGGAAAGATCATATTACTGGTTTCTGAGGGTAATCTTACGGAATTTGTTCGCACCATTTCATTGTCCTTCCTTTCCCTTGCAGAAAGCAAAAAGATCAAATACACATTTGATCTGACTGAAACAACCCGGCCGGTATTCTTTGACAGTGATAAGATGGAAAAGATTCTTACGAACCTTATTTCCAATGCACTCAAATTTACGCCACCCGGTGGTGAAGTAAGCGTTAGCCTTTTGTATGTTTCATCCGGTGAATCGGATGTAATTCAGTTTGCAGATTTAAGGATTTCGGACACCGGAAAGGGAATTCCCCCGGAACTGCTTGACAGGATCTTTGACCGGTTTTACCAGGTGAGCGATTCCGTTACCCGGGAGGAAGAAGGAACCGGCATTGGCCTGGCTCTCGCCAGGGAACTGGTGGACCTTTACAGGGGAGAGTTACGTGTTGAAAGCGAGGTGGGCAGGGGCAGTACATTCAGGGTAAGACTTCCGGTCTCGAAAGAACAATTCAAGAATGAGGAAATCGTGGATCCCGGTGAAGAAATAAGCGCAGAGGCTGTGGAATCTGATATCGACCTGGAAGAATCTGGATTTGCTGAGATGGAGGATAGCCATGACCTGGAAAAATCTAAAAGGGGTCCGGTCATTCTGATCGTTGAGGACAATGTGGATCTCAGAAATTACATATCCGGAAATCTGGGGGGCAGCTATCAGATCCTGAAGGCTGAAAATGGGAAACAGGGATTGGAACGTGCCATCGAATACATTCCTGACCTGGTGATCAGCGATGTGATGATGCCTGAGATGGATGGCATGGAGATGTGCCGGTTGCTGAAACAGGACCAGCGAACGAATCATATACCGTTGATCATGTTAACCGCCAGGGCGGATCGGGTAAGTAAAATGGAGGGACTTGAGACCGGGGCAGATGATTACCTCATCAAACCCTTCGATGCAGAGGAGTTACAGGTAAGGGTTAAGAACCTGGTTGATCAGCGGAATGCGCTCAGGGAAAAGTACAGGCGGGAATTTATCACAGAACCAGACGGGCATGATTTTATTTCACAGGATGATCAATTGCTTCACAAGATTCTGAACATTCTCAATGAGCATCTTCCCGAGCCGGAATTCAACATTGATCTGATGTCTGATCAATTGAACATGAGCAGAACGCAGATGTATAGAAAGGTATACGCTGTTACCGGCCATACTCCCAAGGATCTGCTGCGCGCCATCAGGCTGAAAAAGGCAGCATCGCTTTTTGATGCCGGAGAGGACAACATATCCCAGGTGATGTACCAAATCGGATTCAACAATCACTCCTATTTTGCCAAATGTTTCAGGAAGCTTTATAAATTAAATCCGTCGGAATACCTTAAAGCCAGGATTCGCTAATCATTTTGGAATCTTACCGAAAATGGTACGAACCTTTTCAATTTCGGGATTTTTCTGTTAGACATACCCCTTTTCCAAGTCGTAATTTGTTGGTATTAGTCCTAAATCCCAACAGTGATGAAAAAACTTGTTCTATTAGGAATTATTGGGGCCTTTTCTTCGAGTCTGTATAGCCAGACAGATTGGACCAAACATCCTGACAACCCATTGATGTTTGCCGGAGCAGCAGGTGAATGGGATGCCAAATTAGTAGCGCCTTGCGCAGTATTATATTATGATAGTACATACCATATGTGGTACCAGGGAACAGACATTCATGGGGAGGATGATCAGATTGGCTATGCAACTTCACCGGATGGGATTACATGGACCAAGTATTCCGAAAATCCCGTATTAAAACCAGGGCCCGGTGGGGACTGGGATGATCATACATTGCAGGGATGCTCCGTTCTTAAAATGGATACCATATTCCATATGTGGTATACAGGTCATACCGGAACAATCCTTAATGAGAATTACCGGATAGGTCATGCCACATCACAGGATGGCATCCTATGGGTCAGGGATACTGCAAACAATCCTGTCCTTGAAAAGGGTGCTTCAGGAGATTGGGACGATGTTTGGGTTATTAATGGAGCCGTAATATATGATAGTACCCAATTCCATATGTGGTATCTTGGCTGGAATGGTAATGATGACCATGTTCAGACCGGTCATGCCACTTCCCCTGACGGAGTAAAATGGATAAAAGATCCTCATAATCCTGTAATCCCTTCAGAGAATAATCACTGGGACTATCCAAATGCAGGAGTTGTAAGTGCACTCTATGATGGAAAGAATTATAAGATGTGGTATAACGGTGGAGCGCATTGGCAATGGAATCTCGGATATGCCACATCAGAAGACGGAAGTTACTGGGAGAAGTATCCAAAAAATCCAGTGTTCATGAAATCATCACCGGGAAGTTGGGATTCACAATTCATTTTCAAGAGCAATATAATTGATAGCTGCGGCGTCAAGTACAAAATGTGGTATTGCGGGGGCAATGCAACCGGGATGGGGTCTATTGGATATGCTGAATTGGATTCCCGGATTCCATATTTAACTGTCACCAACAAAGCAATTCTTGATCAAACAGATACACTGTTTGCCGGGATTGATCTGGATGGAGTGATTTATATTGTCCCGCATGGAACTGCACCCATCATTGATTCCATCACAAAATTCATGCTTGCATCAATCGAAGCGCTGGCAGAAGCAGAAACCCAGATACTCCTTACAGATTTATCTATTGGTCAATACAGTGTAATTGCAGTAAGCGGTTTGGGTTTTGTGTGTACCAATCCCTTCTTTATCAACATTGTGGAAAACGCCAAATTCCCCAATCTTAATATTGAAAATTATTCAGTGGTTCAAGGAGATACGCTTCGTGTAGCCAGTGACAAAGATGGAGCCATTTATCTGGTGAATACAGGCACAACACCAGAAAATATTCTTATTCAGCGCACTCGCATAAAAGACAGTTTGCAAGTGACAGCTGGCAACCAGGCAGGTTTTCCCACCCTGGACCTGTATCCAAAGGTCTACCTGTTGTACGCGATCGATGAGTATGGACAGTTTTCTGAGGCATATCAGGTAATTGTGAATCCAGCAGATCCTATAGATACTACAGGAATTAGCATTACCAACGCAGGTAGTTTTAGAATATTCCCCAATCCGGTGTATGACCTGCTGAAATTGCAAACCCGTGCAGAAGGTGGATCGCAAATAGAGATAAGCACTATAAATGGACAAAGAATATATACAGCAATAATAGAAGGAAGCACCCTTGAATTAGATCTCTCCTCCTTCCAGAAGGGAGTCTATTTCATCACCATCATGTCAAAGGACTTTGTAACCACTCGAAAGATAATCAAGTTGTGATCTGAATGAATAGGCCTAGGCATAATTGGCATACACTTCTAGTATATAGTAACTGAAACCTATATTCCTTAAAACCAAGTGCTATGAAACGAAATACCCAGATTGCTTTTACCATTTTACTCTGTGCTTCTGCTGTATTCCTGTTGAGTTCTCTCAAAATATCTGCTCAGGGAAATGGTCAATACCTTCCTTTTGAACTGGATGTAAATGGAACAACCCGTCGGTACACTGTTTATGTACCCGAAGGTCACGACGGTACTGAGGAATGGCCAATGGTAATTCAATTGCATGGATTAAACTCAAATATTAATGAGCAGATTAAGGTTTCTCAAATGTACCTTGTTGCCGATACAGCAAAATTTCTGATTACATATCCTCGAGGGCTCTATGTATATAATAAGGCCCTTTCCTATGGAAGCACGGGCTGGAATGTTCCTGATGTATATATCGGAAACCAGGATGATGTTGCATTTATTGATAAAATGATCAGCGACATAGATTCTAATCCAGAAATTACCATTGATCTCGACAGGATCCATGCAACCGGGTGGTCAAATGGGGGTCAGATGTCGTTTTATTTAGCCTGTGTGCTTCCCCATCAAATAGCCTCCGTTGCTGCTGTGGCTGCTCAAATGTCAGATACCATGATAAGTCATATAGCTGTGCCCTCCCGACAAATTTCCGTACTTCACATGCAGGGAACAGATGATTTTCTGTTTCCAAAAGACGGTGACGAATGGAATCTGCCCATTGAAGGAGCGGCAGAATTCTGGGCAGGTTTTAATGGTTGTCATACGATTCCGGATACAACTTTCCTTCCGGATATCCATCAAGACGATAACTCAACCGTTACCTTGCTGAGGTATTCAACATGTCATAACAATACCGAAGTATTATCCTATCATATTGAAGGAGGGGGACATACCTGGCCAGGAGGCTGGATTGACGCTTCCTGGACTCATTTAGGCGTTCTGAACAAAGATATTATTGCCAGCGCAGAAATCTGGAATTTTTTTAAAAGAAACCCCCGTCCATCCAATGTAATTCTCCCTGATTGCTGGGAACAAATGAAACCGATGGACATCGCCAAGGGAGGTTCCGTTTCATGCATTATGGATGGTATGATTTATGTTTTTGGCGGTGCCAATAGTTCTTTAGCCTTATTGAATTCTGCTGAAGTATTCAATGCTGGAACGAATGAATGGTCCAATCTGGTACCCATGCCTACAGATTTATATGAATCTAACGCGGAGGTCATAAATCATAAAATCTATTTGGTTGGTGGATGGCATGATGAAAATAATTTGAAAACATCCAATAGAACGTTTGAATATAACCCTGAAGGAGAAAGCTGGATCGAAAAAAAGGACTTTCCTGTATCTACAGGAACCAATTCTTCGTGCGTATTGAATGACAAATTATATATCCTGGGAGGGCTAAGGGACTTTGCGGATGAAGACACCTCGGGTCAAAAAGAGGTTTTCGTTTATGATCCTGAAACAGACACATGGGATACGATACCAATGATGTTATACGAGCGTGGAGAAGGTTCCTCTGCTTGCGTGTATGATGGTAAAATTTATATTTTCGGGGGACTGCATGCCATCTCCGAATCATCGGAAAAATTCTATATTACAGGGAAAGCTGAAATGTATGATCCGGCATTGAATATGTGGACAGAATTAGCTGATATGCCGGTACCTGTAGTAAATCACATCAGCATGGTTTATAATAACAAGTTATACGTTTGTGGAGGTGATAGTGGCACTTTTACTACCAGCAGAAGTTATGGCACAAATATCATCCAGGAATATAATCCATCAACAAATTCATGGAGATTAATGCAAGGCATGCCTTTTACTCGTACAAATATGACAGGTCAGAAAGTGGGTAATTATCTGTATATCTTCGGAGGATATCCGTCTTCGAGGGATTTCAAACATCCTTCACGGGAAGTCTGGAGATTTAATCTTGAATGCTTGGAGGCGTGGAATTATGTTGCAGGGATTAGCCTTGACAAGCATTCGATGGATATAGAGGTTGATGGAATTGGGGTAATCGTTGCTAAAGTAAATCCGGCAAATGCTTCTGATTCTTCAGTATTCTGGAGCTCGGGAGACTCTGATATTGCAGTTGTTGACAATGGAAATGTCACGGGAGTTGGTGCCGGTCAGACATACATTTACGTGACGACTAATGATGGCAGCTTCAAGGATTCCTGCCAGGTTACAGTTACACTGGTTGGAATAGCAAATACCATGGCAGATCGATTGTCCATATTTCCAAATCCAACCAGGGATCTGTTAACCATTCAAACGGAATTTCAAGGGGCTCATTCGATTGAGATATCCTCCCTGAACGGTCAACAGATACTTGTTGGAGAGATGGAAGGAACCACACACCAAATTGACATCTTATCCTTCCAAAAAGGAGTCTATTTCATCACCATCAGGTCAAAGGACTTTGTAACCACAAGGAAGATTATCAAGCTGTGACAGTGTCATATGACCACCGGAACGCCGGATTCAGCACCCTATTTCCAGACCGGCAGGCCGCTCTGGTTCACTTTCTCCTTCAGTGCTTCCGAGTCGGTGACAAAGGCTGCGATGTCCTTTTGAACCTCTTCCACCCTGTTCTTCAGGTCCTTAAAGGCAATCTCCGAATTCTGATCCGGTTCCGTCATGGGATTGGAATAATAATCTGCCAGGGCCAGGAAGCGGGATTTCAGATCCGGAGTCTCCCCCAGGATCCCTTTTGAAACCTTCGGGACCATGGCCCACTTCAGCGTTTCGGCCCTTTCCAGCATTTCTGCAAGCCGGGACTTCAGGTCGTCGTTTTCCGCCACAAGCCCTTGCACCTGTTTCATGGATGCGATGGCGCCTTCCACCCTGTTGTACTCCTTCACCAGCAGGTCGGCCATCGCGTTAAAGGCCTCTTTCCTGCGGATGTTCTCTTTGAGGGCCTCATCGGAAATGGGTGTGGCCGGGTCTTTCAGAACGGTGATTTTCCTGCTGTCGCTATTTGCACCGCTTTTCACCGTCACGGTATAGTCTCCGTAGAACACAGGTGCCCCGCCCATCATCATTGCTTCATACTCATCCATCTTCCCGGGGACCACGCTTCCCTTGGTTTTCAGGTCCCAAACCACCCTGTTGATCCCTGCTTTTGCCGTGGTTCTGATCTCGCGGATCACTTCCCCTTCCCCGTCGCTGATGGAGATCAGCATACTGTCTTTGGCACTGGTGTCCTGTGCGTAGTAACTCAGGATGGCACCCATGGGCCTGTTCTCCCCCGAATAGGATTCCTGTGCCCCGGCAAAGAAGTTATGGAAGGCAGACACCCCGAGATAGGAGGGAGGAGGAGAGAAGAGGTGCAACTGCTCCTTCAATATCTTTGGATCTGCTGCCAGCTCCCTCAGAGGGCGGATGTCATCCAGCACATAGGCCGAACGACCGAAGGTCCCCACCACCAGGTCGTGTTCCCGTGGGTGAATGACCATATCCTTTACCGCAACCGCCGGGAAATCTTCTTTCCACTGTTGCCAGCCGGCTCCGCCGTTAACAGAAAACCAGAGGCCGAATTCGGTTCCCAGGAACATGAGTTTGGGTTCTACCGGGTCCTGCACAAAGCTCAGTACGAAACCCCACACATCGGTCTCATCCACAAGCCGATCCCAGGACTTTCCGTAATCCTTTGTGTGAAACAGGTAGGGGGTCCAGTTGTCCCTGCGGTGATCCTCAATGACCGCAAAGGCTTCCCCTTTGTTGTGGACCGAATGTTTGATTTGTGCAACCCAGCTGTTGGCCGGAACGCCATGTACATTCATGGTCACATCGGTCCATGCCTGACCCCCATTCCTGGTGATCTGGATCTTCCCGTCATCGGTCCCCACCCACATCAGGCCCTGTTCAACAGAGCTGGGCTCGATCACCAGGATGGTCGTATGGTTTTCGGCCGTTGTATTGTCGATGGTCAGTCCGCCGGTCTCTTTCTGCTTCTGTTTTTCCGGATCGTTGGTGGTCAGATCCGGGGAGATGATGCTCCACGACTTTCCCTTGTCGGTACTTTTTAGAACGAACTGGCTCCCGCCATAGATGGTGTGCTTGTCAAAGGGATCCATGGCAAATCCCGCATCCCAGTTAAACCTCAGGTCCACGCCCCCGGGGTGCCTGGGTTTGATGCTGGTTGTGATCCCGGTGTTCCTGTCGTAGCGCTGAAACGATCCTCCCTGGGACATGGAATATCCGAAGCGGCTGTTATCGGGATCGGGGATCACGTCAAAGCCATCCCCAAATCCGATGTTCTCAAATTCCCAGTTCCGGATGCCTTCCATCATGGCAAAGCGGTACGCCGGTCCGCACCAGCTTCCGTTGTCCTGCATTCCCCCATATACGTAATAAGGTACCTCCATGTCCACGTTGATGTGGTAGTATTGGGCCACAGGCAGGTTCTGCTGAAAGCGCCAGTTCTCTCCCATATCGCCGGAAATGTATAAGCCGCCGTCATTTCCGTCCATGAGGTGCCTGGGATTGGCCGGGTTGATCCAGAAAGCATGGTGGTCCACATGGACCCCGCTGAACATATCCAGCAACACATGGAATGATTTACCCCCGTCTTCGCTGACTGAAATGGCGCCGGCAATGTGGTATACCCTGTTCTCATTGGTGGGATCAACCTCCAGGTCCATGTAGTAAAAAGGCCGGTCACCCACGCCTTCAGCGGTGGTTTTCCGGAAGGTCTGACCGCCGTCACCGGAACGGTAGAGGGCATTCTCGGGTTCTGTTTCGATGAGCGCATACACCACATTGGGACTGCTTGCTGAGATGGCCAGCCCGGCTTTGCCCAGGGTCCCTTCCGGTAAGCCGTTGGCAGGGCCCAGTTTTTTCCAGGTCTCCCCGCCATCGGAAGAACCATGAATGGCCGATCCCTCACCGCCCGAGCGCATGAACCAGGGCCATCGCCGGAAATCCCACATGGCCGCCATCAGCCGGTTGGGATTTGCCGGATCCATCACCAGGTCCGCAACCCCCGTGGTCGGATTGGTATAGAGCTGCCTGGTCCAGGTCTTCCCTCCGTCGGTGGTTTTATAAACCCCCCGGTGCTCACTCTCTCCCCAGGCACTTCCCTGGGCTCCCACCCAGACGATGTCCGGATTGTCAGGATGAACAATCACCTTATCAATGGTCCGTGTGTTTTCGAGGCCGATGTGGGTCCATGTTTTTCCTGCATCAAGGGATTTGTACATGCCATAGCCGAGGGACTGGCTGTTCCGGGGATTTCCCTCCCCCGTTCCCAGGTAAAGAATGTTGGGATTCTTCTGGAAAATGGCAAGATCGCCAACAGACGCTGTTTTCTGGTTTTCAAATGCTGGCTCATAGGTGGTTCCCCCATCGACTGATTTCCAGAGGCTGCCCGCTGAAGTCCCTACGTAGATTATGGAGTTATCGGAAAGCACCACATCAATGGATGTGACCCGTCCGCTCATCTGTGCCGGGCCAATGCTCCGGAATTTCATTCCGTCCAACAACTTGTTTTCGATGGTCTGGGCCATGGCAAAAGAGCCCGCAAGCAGGATAAGTGCAATGAATTTGATTTTCATGCTGAAACAGGTTTTAGGGATCAATGGGCATAAAGATACTACACCCGGTTGAGAATTGGAAGACTTCATTATTGATGAATTCCAAACGGATATTTTTCAGGCCACAGGTGATAAGGGATGCATTTAATTTTTAAACAGTTCCAGAACATTGTAAATGTTGATCCCCAGGGTAAACTGATGGCTGCTGAAGGTACTCAGAGCCACATTGCTGCTGAAGTTAAACGAATAGTTGAACAGGAAGCTGTCCAATACCTGGGCCCCCAATCCGACACCAAACACACCCGAAGACCTGAGGATAATGCTTCCCCAGACCCGCCTGGCATAAATGACATGGCCGGCCAGCTCAGCCAGGGTGGGGATTTTTTGTCCGCCCCGCAAAAGCAGAATGGGCTTTGCGGTCCAGTTATCATCGATGTTGAACGTATAGGCTGCATGCAGCTGGTAGTTCTTCATGGGTTTATAGCTCAGTTCCGTATCCACATACCGGGCAGTTCCAAACATGACATTTGAAAAAAGAAGTCCGGCTTCAAGATCACTGAACCTGTAAAGCAGACTGAAATCGCTTGCAAATTTCACTTTTGACTTTTCCACCCCGAGGTTCAGGACAGGATCAAGTGCATAATCAGGATCGCTGTAATATTTGCCCAGGTTAATGGAGTTGCCGTATAATCCTGCGGAGAGTCCCATATTGATCAGATGATTCTCATGGATATTCACCTCGTATGTATAGGTGCCCATGACCAGGGTGGATTTGAAAATGTCGGTCTGGTCAAAGATCAGGCGGCCTCCAATGCCCACCTTTTCAAATACCCGGTCATGGTAGCTCAGCTGGTATGTGCGGGGACTGTCTTCGATCCCGACCCAGTCCATTCTGTTATCGGCAAACAGGGTCCCCGCCTGTCCCAGCCCTGCATAGGAGGGAGACAACTGGAAGGCATTCACCATATAGCTTTCCAGGAAAGGGTATTGCTGTGCACTCAGCGTCACGGGCAGGACAAAAGAGGCTATAATAAATAGGATCTTCTTCATATCAATCTGTTTTAACTATTCAGTTATCGACCATTTTTACCTGACAATATTAACAACACCCTTTTGAAGGCCATTGCGTTCGGTATCCAGTATGTAATAATAGGATCCTTCCGGCAGATCTTTGTTTTTCCACGTTCCATCCCAATTGTTGGTGTATTGTTCTGATTCATACACCAGGTTGCCATACCTGTTGAATACCTTTACACTTACCTTTCCCAGTTCCTCCAGGTCGGGAATGTACCAGTAATCGTTGATCCCATCACCATTTGGGGTAAACAGAGAAGTTACATCATCGAAAGTTGGCATCGTAGTAATATCCTGCGATGCTTCCGCAGAAATCCAGTTCAGATCGCCTTCCTGAAAGGCTCTGATGGTAGCAAAACCTTCTTTCAGAATCACAAGCAGTTCACCACTGATGCTTGCCACCTCTGAATCCGAAGATTCAAAGCTTACAGGCAGTCCGGAATTTGAAGAGGCTTCCAGCTTGTGTTCCCCGGTCATTCTCAAACCGTCCGGGATATCAATGAAGGTGATCACCTGTGTGGCTTTGCCGACGCCGAGGGTGCCATCCACGTAGACAAAATCATAATTCCCGGCCATGGCACCCGATCCGGTCAGCAGATAATCACCGGCATCGGACATTGGAGTGTACTCCGTTTCAATGGTAACGGGAACCGAGAATACCTCGTCGTTTTCGTTGTTTTTAAAACCCGTTGCCACGTATGTCAATTCCGGAACCTCTTCACCAAAGACAATGGTTTTATCCTCCACCGTGATTGTAATGACTGCCTTTTGAATGGTGAGTGTTCCCTGGTTATAAGAGAACTCATATTTGTTGTCCTCACCGCCGGAGAAGATGATATCATAGGTACCGGCCCCTGAATTTATATCTGCAACAGTGGATCCCTCCGGCCGGGTATCAAGGACCGTTATATCCTCACCGTTTACAAAACCACTGATCGTACTTGTAAACGCGGGATTATCATCACCATATTCCCTGATTTGATCTTCGGCAACAACAGTCAGTGCAACTTTCTGAACAGTCACCGTTCCCTCTATGAAGTCGAAAGAATAGTTGTTGTCCGCTCCACCGGAGAGAGAGATCGGGTAGCTTCCGGGCTCACTCAACTGATTTGCCTCTGTTCCGATGGAAGGCTCGGTATCAAGTACAGTGGGATCCTCCCCAAATGCAAATCCTGCATAAACATAGGACAATGAAGGAACGGATTCTCCATACAAAATTGATTTATCTTCTGCCGTTACAGTCAGCGTTGCTTTGTTCACGGTAAACTGGCCATCAACAAAGCTCATGATGTAATTGCTTCCTGCACTCAGATCTCCGTCGGAAATGGTATAGGTGCCTGTATTTTCGCCTGGATTCCTGACCATTGTACCTGAAATGATATCTCCGTAGGCAAGCGTGCCACCTGTAATGGTATAGGACAAAAGAGGATCGTCTGTGCCGTAGCTCTTTGACAGATCATCGGCAGTGAGCTCCAGGAGGGCCTGGTTGATGGTAAAGGCGGCCCCTGTAAATGAGAGATGGATGTTGCCTCCTCCCGTGAGGGTTCCTCTTTCAATCGCATAGGTTCCAACATCGTTGCCGGGCAACCTGGCGGGTGTCCCTGTGATCAGGGCCGTATCCACCGGAGCTCCGAATACAATGGTGTAAGTGAGCGGGGGATCATCCTCCCCATAGCTCTTGGAAATACTGTCGGCAACAACCTGAACATCGGCAGGAGTGATCGTCAACAGTCCTTCGGTAAATATGATCAGATAGTTATTTCCGGCTGAAAGTGAACCCTGCCCTATCGAATAGGTTCCGGCATCTTCTCCGGGTTCACGCGCCGGTGAACCGGAAATGGTATCTCCTGTAACCAGGGAACCATTCGTAACCACAAAGGTGAGGGAAGGATCAGCTTCCCCAAAAACCTTGTTCAGGTCCTCGGCTGAAATTTCAAGTGTATCCTGGGAAATCACCAGGATGCCATCCACAAAGGCAATGGCATAGTTGGGCCCCGCAGTGAGCGTACCCTGTTCAATGGCATAGGAACCCACATCTTCACCTGTCACCCTTGCCACTGAGCCGGTGATCAGATCACCCCCCACCAGAGCTCCCCCGGTGATGGTATAGGTGAGCGGGGGATCAGCATCCCCATAGGTTTTTGACAGACTGCCCGCGGTAACTTCCAGGGGTGCCGCGGCAATGGTCAGTGTCCCCTCTGCAAAGGTTAAGATATAATTGCTTCCGGCCGAGAGTGTTCCCTGCTGGATGGGATAATCACCCGGATCTTCCCCCGGTATACGCAAAGGTGAACCGCTTACCGTATCACTGCCCACCAGGGCTCCCGAGCTTATTTGCCATGTCAGGGAAGGATCTGCTGCCCCGTAGATACGGTTCTTGTTATCCGCTGTAATCTCAAGTACTGCAGTACTGATGGTCAGTGTTCCATCCACAAAGGTCAGGGCATAATTGCTTCCGGCCGATAATGTTCCCTGTTCGATGGCATAGGATCCCGCATCTTCGCCCGCTGCCCTGGTCAAAGAACCGGTGATCAGGTCACCGCCGACCAGTACGCCCACGGAAATGGTATAGGTGAGCGGGGGATCCGCCATACCATAGGTTTTCGAAAGACTATCGGCACTTACCTCAAGCGGGGCCTGGGAAATTGCCAGGGATCCTGCAACAAAAGTCAGATTGTAGTTGGCAGCAGCTGTAAGTGTTCCCTGTTCAATGGCATAGTATCCAACATCCTCACCCGGGACACGTATAAGCACTCCGGTCAGGGAATCGTCTCCGACCAGGGCTCCGGAACTAATCTGCCAGGAAAGGGCCGGATCGCCATCGCCATAGTTCTTTGTCTGGTTATCCGCGCTCACCTCAATTTCCGCAATGACAATGGTCAGTGTTCCATCCACAAAGGTTAAGGCATAGTTGCTTCCGGCCGAGAGTGTTCCCTGTTCGATGGCATAGTATCCCGCATCTTCACCCGATCCCCTGGTTAAAGAACCGGTGATCAGGTCACCGCCCACCAGGGCGCCCCCGGTGATGGTATAGGTGAGGGGGGGATCAGCCGCCCCATAGATTTTTGACAGGCTGTCGCCTGTAACTTCCAGGGGTGCTGTGGTAATGGTCATGGTTCCTTCGATGAAGGAAAGCGTATAATTGGACCCGGCATCGACGGTTCCCTGCCGGATGGGATAATCACCCGTATCTTCTCCCGGCACACGCACAGGTGAGCCGCTTACCGCATCACTTCCCACCAGGGCTCCCGAGCTTATTTGCCATGTGAAGGACGGGTCAATTTCACCGTAGATACGTGATTTGTCATCAGCTGTGATCCCAATTTCTGCGGGGTTGACCGATAACCACCCATTGATAAAAGTCATGGCATAGTTGGTCCCGGCTGAAAGGGTTCCCTGTTCAACGGCATAGGAAGCTGCATCTTCACCCGCTGCCCTGGTCAAAGAACCGGTGATCAGATCACCGCCAACCAGGGCGCCGCCGGTAATGGTATAGGTGAACTGGGGATCCGCCGTACCATAGGTTTTCGAAAGACTGTCGGCACTTACTACGAGCGGGGTCTGGGAAATTGCCAGAGACCCTGCAACAAAAGTCAGGTTGTAGTTGGCATCAGCTGAGAGTGTGCCCTGTTCAATGGCATAGTTTCCCACATCCTCGCCAGGGACACGCATAAGCACTCCGGTCAGGGTATCGTCTCCGACCAGGGCTCCGGAACTAACCTGCCAGGTAAGAGCCGGATCACCATCGCCGTAGATCTTTGTCTGGTTATCCGCGCTTACTTCTAAATCCGCACTTACGATGGTCAGTGTTCCATCCGCAAAGGTCAGGGCATAGTTACTGCCAGCCGAGAGTGTTCCCTGTTCAATGGCATAGGATCCCGCATCTTCACCCGCTGCCCTGGTCAAAGAACCGGTGATCAAATCACCTCCGACCAGGGCGCCCCCGGTAATGGCATAGGTGAGCGGAGGATCCGCTGTACCGTAGGTTTTAGAAAGACTGTCGCCGGTAACTTCCAGGGGTGCCACAGCAATGGTCAATGTTCCGTCTATAAAGCTTAGGTTATAATTACTTCCTGCCGACAGTGTTCCCTGTTCAATGGGATAATCACCCGGTACTTCTCCAGGTACACGTACAGCTGAACCGCTTACTGCATCAACACCCACCAGTGCACCCGAGCTTATTTGCCATGTCAGGGATGGATCCGCTGCCCCATAGATACGGTTCTTGTTATCCGCCGTAATCTCAAGTACTGCGGTATTGATGGTAATCTGAACGGTGGTTGCTGCACTTTCACAAGAGGTAGCATCAGTTACCTGGGTGGCATACCTTGTGTATGAACCCGCATTCAGGATCCCCAGGTTGAGGGTGGAGGACGAGACAGGAACATCGGAAAGGTCTGCATTCATATACCAGTGTATGGTATGGTTCACTGCAGGTGTGGCCGTAACAAGCACATTCTCGCCGTAGGTATACACCACATCCGAACCGGAAGGGGCACCTGGAGCAGATATTACTTCAACAGTCTGGTTGCAAAATGAAGAATTCCCTGCATAGTCTTCCGCTGTCCATTGAATGGTATGTATACCTGCAGGATAGGTGCCGGAAGCATCTGTTGTGGATGCCCCATACGGCGAATCGTGTGTCAGGCTTTTTACATTACAGTTATCGGTAGCAAGCGGCGAAGCAAGGATTAACGGATTATCACACTCCCCTGCAACGGTATCCGGAATACAGGAAATGACCGGGAGCTCTGCGTCAGCAGCTATCTGCAGATCAAAGTTATAGGTGATGGTACTGCCACATGCATTTGTTCCTACCGCAGAATAGGTATAAGTTCCCGGAGGTGCAGTACAGATCACAGTGGTCCCGGAATTTGTCGAGAGATATGTAGGAGGCGACCAGACCCAGTTAAAGGCCTCAGCATTGACGATCTCCAGCAGCACAGGTTCCTGGCAGCTTGCATGCACCAGGGTGGTAGTAATATCGTTGCCATTGGCAAGCAACCTGGTCAGGTTTCCAATGGCAGCACTCACCTGGCTCTGGTCCAGAATATAGGCATAATAGACAGTGACTGTTTCTCCCGGCCCGATGGTATCGATTTTAAAGGCAATGGAGATGGCTTCATCGGCCGTTCTTGTTCCGGACTGATACAATCCGGTACCGGTGTATATATTGCTCGCATCCCTGTTGCTGAAACCGCCATGCGTTACCCTGGCCCTTGGATCAACGGCAGCCAGTCCAAGATACATTCCATAGGCCTGGCCTGTAGCTGATACCAGGGCCCTGTCGCATGGATCGGAACCGGGTTGATAAACAATGCTGTTGATGGTGGTGTAACTTCCTCCCGGCCACATCCTTTCGTTATCCGGATCCACGTTCCTCATATAGTAGGTATTGTAGATTTCCGAACCGGTGGTATTTGTCAGTTCCGCCGAAATGAAAAAGTAAGTCTCATCATCCTCAAATGTAACCGCCTGTTTGATGTCGATGCCGGCAACGGACCCGTTCCATTCGGCAACATGTTGCGTATTTTCCATCCGGGTCGAGACAGAAGACATGGGAATTTGATACACTCCGCATTGACTGAAGTTCCCATAATTGTGGCCGCCTACCTCAATCCCAAAACCCTCCTCGGGTGAACCTGGAAGGAAATAATCGCCGTTGTAGGCAGGGAAACCTGTTGACCATCCATTCTTATCGGGATCAGCGACAAAACCAAGCCGTCCTCCAACGTTGCCATGATATCCGGCCGGTTGGGCTTCGGTGGTTCCAAATACCCCGCATGCCGCAATACCTACCTCAACATATTGACCTTTCAGGAATACATTGTTGTTAATGATGGTGTTATCAGAACCTGCCTGACCGGATAAGCACTGAGACACTGCAAGAAGCAAAGCCACTGAGGCGGATATATTTTTCATGAGATACCTGATTATGGTGTTTTTACTTCAAGGTTTTTTTCGTGATGGACCACCCGTTGGGAGTTTTTTCCAGCTCAGCTGTCACTTCAATGGTGCTGTGACTATTATTGCTGAAATCGTAATTGAAGAT
The DNA here is from genome assembly GCA_043797815.1 of Bacteroidota bacterium. Taxonomy (GTDB): domain Bacteria; phylum Bacteroidota; class Bacteroidia; order Bacteroidales. The sequence goes on along the minus strand of JAZDPG010000076.1, from coordinate 61,197 downwards.
GTAGCTGAATACAGCGGTTCCTGAATGACCGGAAATCTCCAGCTTACTGAAACGGAAGAAAGCTCCAATCATCCTTTCATGAATACCTGCCTCTGTGACAGGCTCTACCCTTCTTCCGAATGAAGTCAGACCAGTCCCTTCAGGAAGCGGTTCCTCCGGGGCAGGGACCACATAAACCGGGCCGTCAGCATTGGGATCACCACCGCTTAGGTGTTGGCGAAGTTCATACATATTGACACACTCCTGCAAGACAAGGGATCTGTCAGTCTGGATCTGAGCAAACAGGTTTGCCGAACACAGAGTGAACAGCAAAATGAGAGATGAAATTCCTGGTTTGGCATTTTTCAGATTCTGGTTCATGGCTTCAGGCTTATTCAGGTTTAAAAAGCGAATTCTAATGGTTTACGGGCAAAGCAAGTAAACCTATAAACTCCTTCTAAATCAGAGCGTAGGGAATTGGATAATACCCTTGTAAGTATTTGGAGTTTTTTTTGTAGGGATATGCCCTACATATTAGGAGCTTGCCGTTTCTTCCGGCATCCGCATGAAAACGGTCAGAACTTAATTCATATCCGATTGATCAAGTATCTTCAATGCTTCGTACAGTGCTTTTTGATCAGTTCTTGTAATAAGTTGATATTAAGCGGTTTAGATACATAATCATTGCATCCTGCATCCATCGCTTTTTTATAGTCGCTTTCAAATCCATAGGCGGTCTGCGCAATAATGATTATTTCCTTGTTAAACCGACGAATTTGACGGGTAGCTTCTAATCCATCCATGACGGGCATTCTTATGTCCATCAGAATCAAATCAAGGTCAGGGTTATTCCGGCAAACCTGAATGGCTTCAACTCCTGTTACTGCAAGTAATATTTTTTTACTGATTTTACGGAGGGTTATTGAAAGCAATGAATAAGACAATTCATCATCTTCGACTACCAGTATGTTCAGCATGCTTAATTCAGCATTTTCTGACTCAGCTGCAGTCACCTCTGTTGATTCTGTTTTCTCTGCTGCTACAGGATCGTAAGGTATGGTAAAATAAAATGTAGAACCCCTGCCTTCCTGGCTCTCCACCCAGATTTTTCCACCCAGCATTTCAACATAAGATTTTGCTATGGACAATCCCAAGCCACTGCCTTCATAATTGCGTGCGGGTTTGTCACTTCCCTGTCTGAATCTTTCGAAAATGAATTCCTTTTGTTTTTGATTAATGCCTGTCCCTGTATCTTTTACATAGAATTCAAGGGTGCCCCCTTTTTTCTCATAGCCGAATTCAATAGAACCGTCATAAGTGAACTTGAGGGCATTTTTTATCAGGTTTGTAATTATCCCATGGACTTTTTCATCGTCTGTATTAATAATGGCATCCCCGGCTGGCAGACTTTTTGTATATAAAAAATGCAAGCCTTTGTTTTCAGCTTCCGGTTTGAATAATTTATAAATGAATTCAATTTTCTCATTCAGATTCGTCTCTTTTATATCTACAATGGTCAGACCCGATTCTATTTTCGAAACATCCACAATATTATTAATGGTATTGAGCATACGGGCGCCGCTTATCTCAATAGTCTGAATAAAATCTTGCTGCTGCTCAATGGATATGGTCGGCTCTTTTAAAAGTTCTGTAAACCCAAGAATACTATTCATGGGAGTTCGTATTTCATGGCTCATATTGGCAAGAAAGGCGGATTTAAGACGGTCACTTTCTTCAGCTTTTTCTTTGGCTTCAAGGAGTGCTGTTTCATCCTGCTTGCGTTTCGTAATATCATTGAAGGTGACAAGCAGGTAATCCTCAAGGAATGTGGCATACAGTTCACATATGAGTACCGACCCGTCCCTGCAGGTAATGTTGTATTCTCCGGTGTTCACAGGTTGAGCAGATATTCTTGCTTTTTCCAGATGTGACTTCCATCGGTCAATCACCTCCTGCCTGTATGTTTTATCCGGATAGGCCATCTGATACCACTCATCAGCAGTGGGTGCAGTATGTCCGAACAGAGCAGATGCACTTCGGCTCCAGTATTGAATAATATCATCCTGGGTATCTACCAGCGCAACAGGAAAAGGTGATGCATCGAGCATCATGCGGAGCCTTTCTTCACTCTTCTTCAGTTCTTCAGATGAACGTTTGTGTTCGGAAATATCGTGCACTATTGAAAAAAGAAATGGTTTGTCTTTCACGGTGATTTTTCCGGAAAAAACTTCAACCGGTGTAACTGTACCGTTTGCTTTGCGGTGTTCAAATAAGAAATGGTTTTTTTTCTGCTTTTTTGCCCTTCCCGTTTCTGCTTCAACCTGTTCTTCAGATAAAGTATTGATATCCTGGATTTTCATGCTGGTCAACCCTTTGAGGGCATAACCATAAAATTTGCATGCTGCTTTATTTGCATCAACGATATGACCTGTTGAAGGGTCAATCAAAAGCATGACCGCAGTATTCTCGCTGAAAAGCGCGTAATATTGTTGGTCGCCACTTGAACTTGTGGGGGAGGGATTCTTATTTTCTTTTCCCATGTCTTGTTGTTGTGTGTCAGAAATCGTGCATGTTCCGGGTAAAGTATGCAGAGGATTTGAAGTATTATAAATACCTCCTTTGGTGATAGATTGGTGATTTAAATTTAGGATTATTTTTTTGTTTCTCAACGGATCTCAACGGATCTCAAACCGCTAACATAAGAAACCGGTTGCGGTCATTCTTTACCGCATCAATTCAAATATTAGAAGGATGAACTGAATGCTGCCTGGATCTCCCGCGTAACAGGCCCGGGGGTGCCCTTGCCGATTCTTTTTCCTTCCACCGATACCACCGGGGTCACATCCCTGGAGGTGGCCGTAAGGAATATCTCATCGAAATCGTAAAGGCGATCGGCCTCAATGTCCTCTACACGGATTTCACCAAACATGGACAACACCTGCTTTCGGGTGATCCCCTTCAGGATATCGCTGGCGGGTGTGCAGACCTGCCCTCCTTTGACAAAAAAGAGGTTGGCGCGCGATGCTTCTGAGATCCGGTTGTTGTGGAATAAAACATCCACTGCCCCGTATGCCCTGAGTTTTTTTTGCAGCCTCAGGGTATTGTGGTAGTAGAGCGTCTTGATCTCCGGGTTGGGCCGGACAAAACTTTCGCTGATCAGGTGGACTCCCTTCTCAAAGGTCTCGGGGGCAGGCTTGTTCCAGTGGAGGTTCAGAATCACCAGGTTTGCCGGGCCGCTTACCGCCTCCAGATTGTCTGAATAACCGCCGGTAACAATGACTTTGAAGACACCGTTGACCAGGCCGTTTTTTTGTTGTAACCGGTGAATGATGGATTCGAACCGTTCCCTGTTCAGGTCTACTTCCAGACCTGAGAGTTCAAGCGAGGTAAAGAAGCGTTCTTCGTAATCCTTTAGCCAGGGAATGGTTCCATTCCTGGACCGGAAAAAGTCAAATACCCCGTAACCTCTCTGGAACAACAGGTCAGAAACATGGAGATTTAATTTTTCGTACCGGACCAGGTCACCGTTAAGGTAGCAATAGTTGGATTTGTTCATGTGCTCTAATATCAAACAGGAAGAAAAGCATCAAGGCAGGCGCCTGGCTTTTATTTGTTTGTCGCTTATTGTGAACCCGAAAGTTTTCGCAGGCGAGGAAAGGTCGCCGCCGAACTCGAATGTGCCCGGCCATCCTTCTGAAACGAACGTTGTCTCGGAAACCGGATAAATTCTGGTCCACTCCACAAGGGGTGCATCAATCCAGGCATCATAGGTCCACGACACATCGTCAAGGGACAGGAAGTTGCCTCCGTCGTATCTCAATGTATATGTCTTGTCTCCATCCACATAGCTTCCTGCGAGCCGTTCGAATTTCTCTGGTGCCAGATCGATGGCGCGGTCCAGCACAAAGCGCAGACCCTCGATATAGGCACTGGGCTGGATGGTGCCGTGATTTCCGTTGACAGTATATAATTCACCGAATTTCAGGCTGGGGTAATTGCGCGATTTGATTTTTTCTGCAAATCTTTTCGCGCCGATCGTCAGGTGATCGTTTTCGCCCGATGCCAGGAATAGTTTTACAGGAAAATCGTCATGCGATGCAGCATAACCCTCCTCAAATTTCATGATTTCATCACTTACCGCCGGGGCGGAAGCGATGAAATTTTCGAAGGTCTCAGGCGCATTCAGCATCATAAAGAGGGTGAAGTGCCCACCGAGCGAATGGCCGAAGAGTGTGCGGTCTTTTTTGGATGTCCGGTAATTATCCTCCACAAAGGGGATCAGTTCAGTTTGGAAAAACTTCACAAAATCAGCCGCTCGTTCCGGGGTGCGGAAGTCCCTTGAGCGGTAATTGATCTGTCCGGGACGATAGGCCACTGAAATGGCAATATGGTCTTTGATCATGTTCCCCCAGATGAGCGATCCGTAAGGCTCCACTGTAAAACCGAAATACTGGTTGCCGTCAATGATGTACAGTGCCGGGTAGATCTTATCAGGATTGTCTTTGTAGCCCGGGGGAAGGGTCACATACACACCGTACTCGCAATCCATGATCTTTGAATAGAGCGAACGCTCTTCGGTGTTGGGAATACGAACCTGCTGGTAATCCAGGTCCTGACATGATGCCAGGATCAGGCAAATCAGCATTGTGAGGGTGATAGGCTTTATTTTTTTCATTTTTATGGAGATAATTGAGATATAAGTCAATCTGACTTTCTTTTTCTGTGAATATTTCACCTTTGATTCTGAATTGATCATTGAAGGGATCCAAATTAAATGATCGTTTTTCGAAATATCAGAAATATAATTGATTTCATTTCATAGAATAGCTGACCGAAGCTAAATTTTTCAGAACTTACAAAAGCTAACCCATTCATAGACAAAAATGAAAAAAAGTTCGTTACTTCAGGTATCCGTTATCTACATACTCCTGTCCGTGGTACTGCCGGGGTGCGGCCCCCGGGCTTTGCAGCCGCCCGATCCTGCCGGATTCACTGATCCCGGTTCCGAATATGCTGTCCACACCTGGTGGCACTGGCTTGATAATGCCATCACAAGGGAGGGGATTACGGCCGACCTTGAGGCGATGAAACAGGCAGGAATATCGACGGCCACCATATTGAATGTAAGCCTCCACGGGGAACGGGACCTGGGAGTTGAACCGGTGCTTTTCGGCACACCCGAATGGTTCGGAATGTTCAGGTGGGCGCTGGAGGAGGCAGACAGGCTCGGGATAGCCATCGGTGTGCATAATTGCGACGGATGGAGCACCAGTGGCGGACCCTGGGTCACTCCGGAACAATCAATGAAACTTTGTGTATGGAGCAAACGAATGGTAAGCGGGCCGGGAAATGTTTCGGTGCAGCTGCCCGAACCAGCGTCAAACTATGATTTCTACAGGGATATTGCAGTCCTGGGATTTCCTTCCCTGCACAGCGGGAATCACTTTGCCTTTTCCTCTCCGGAAATCCGGGTGAATGGTGCTCCGTCCGGGGATCTCCTGTTTGACGGAAATCCTTTCAGCATGATATCACTTACAGGCCCTGCCACCATTGATATTACATTGCCCGGACCAATGACGGTGTCAACGCTTGCCCTCCATCCCCGCAAAGATTTCCAGTGGGGTTCCATGGCTGATATCCGCTTCTCGGTTACGCTGCAGGCAGCTGATAGAGGCTCCGGGTTCAGGACCATCGCAGAATACGAAAGCCAGGAGATCAATCAGACGGCAATGATTCCTTTTCCTGAAACAACCGCTGGCGAATTCAGGGTTTTGATCAGTAACTACAGGGACAGCGAACGTTTTAACACGTTTGGGATCTCAGAGCTGGAACTTCTGCCGGAGAATGAATTGCCGGTCTATTTTACAGAAATTCCCCATCATTTGGAAAAGACCGCCACAACCAAAGCCGATGCGGTCGGTGACCTGTTTGCAGCAGGTGAGCCGGGGGCCCTGTCTGTGGATCCGTTACAGGTGACCGACCTTACCGCTCTGCTCGGGGAGGATGGGGTCCTCAGGTGGGATGTTCCGGCAGGTGACTGGACCATCCTCAGGATCGGATATACCACCACGGGGGTAGTGAACGGTCCGGCTACCCTGGCCGGGAGGGGGCTTGAGTGCGACAAAATGGATACTTCAGCACTGAATGCCCATTTTACCGCCTTCCCGGCAAAGCTGGCAGAAACCGCCGGAGAATTCACGGGCAACACTTTTGAATACCTGTTTATTGACAGCTGGGAATGTAAATACCAGAACTGGACGCAGAATTTCCCGGCCGATTTTGCCAGATTGAGGGGCTACAGCATCATCCCCTGGCTGCCGGTACTTTCCGGGGAGGTGGTCGGGAATACGGAAGAAACCGAAAGATTCCTGCACGATTATCGCATGACCATCGCCGAGATGATCGAACACAACTATTATGAACATTACAACACCCTCTGTCACCGCCTTGGGGTGGCATCCCATGCAGAAGTGATCTACGGGGGTACCGGTTATCCGCCTCTGGACGTACTCAGGTCAAACAGCTATATGGATGTACCCATGTTTGAATTCTGGGCCGGACTGGAGAGTGAAAGCGGATTGATCAAATATGAACCGGTCGAAAGAGCCGGATCTGACATGCCCATGCATGCTGCGGCTCTCTATGGCAAGCAGGTCGTCCCTGCTGAGGCTTATACCGGATATGCCAATTACTCGGAAACGCCCTGGGACCTGAAACTGTTTGGAGACAGGGCTTTCTGCACCGGTGTGAACCAGATGGTACTCCACAGCTATGTGCACCAGCCGGGTGAACGCAAGCCGGGGATTACCTTGGGACAATTCGGGCAAACCTTTAACCGGCATAATCCCTGGTGGCCTTACGCTTCCCAATGGTTTGATTATCACCGGAGAATACAGTACCTCCTGCAGAAGGGCACTGTCAAGGCCGACCTGCTTTGCTTTGTGGGTGACCGGAACTATGACCCCTGGAGCCCGCAATGGGAACAAAATATTCCTCCTGGTTTCAGGGTTCAGAAATGCAATTCAGATATTTTACTGAGGGCAGAAGTAACGGGAGGAAGCATCATGCTGGACAACGGAATGAAATACCGGATGATCCTGCTGCCCGATGATCAGGGGATGGAACTGGCAACCCTGAAGATGTTAGAAGTATTGGTAAAAAAGGGTGCCATCCTATGGGGGCCTAAACCGGTTCATACGCTGTCCATGATGAATGCGGAGGAAAACGACATGGAACTGGGGGCACTGGCCGATAAACTCTGGGGTCCGGCCGGCAATTCGGGAGAATACGGGAATACCTACGGAAAGGGCAGGGTATATGGTGGAAGCTCCCTGGAAGAGGTTATCGCAGCGGAGAATTTTGCACCGGATTTCTCCACTGCCGAACAGGCGGATCCCCCGCTGATCTATATTCATAAGAAAACAGGCAGTGCCGACCTTTGGTTCGTTGCGAACCAGGAGGACAGGGAGGTGACCCGTACCTGCCGTTTCCTGGCCGCCGGATCAGATCCTCAGCTCTGGGACCCGCTCTACGGCGGGATGTTCAATGTGGATGATGTCAGTACCCAGGGAGGGATCACCGAATTCAGCCTCACTTTCCCGCCGAAGGGTTCCCTGTTTGTCCTTTTCGGTATTCCCCAAAACGGGGGCCTGCCCATCCGCAAAGATCTTATGAACGCATATCCCGTAGAGGAGTTTAACGGGACCATTGCCTTCGACGATCTACTGGACAGGGCCCCTGTGTCCATTTCAGGTTTTAAATCCTACACGGAGTCCGATGATCCGGAGGTCAGGTATTATTCCGGTGAGGCATCCTACAGGGTGAGTTTTGATCTTCCCGACTCGGTGGCAGGCAGGGATCCGCTCTATCTTTCTCTGGGCGCCGTTGCAGATGGCTACCGGGCTACCCTGAACGGTCATACCCTGGGATCTGCGGTCTTCCCGGATTACCTGTTTAATGCAACTTCCACAGCGGTTCCGGGAGCCAACACACTGGAGGTGAAGGTTGGCAACTGTTACAGGAACAGGATCATTGGTGAAATCATCAGGGAAGGCGAATTGAAGACGCTCTGGACCACATCGCCCATCCGGCAGTACCTGGATTCCGGGAAGCCGCTGAAAGCTGCCGGGATCGAAGGACCGGTGAGCTTCCTGTGGTAAATCGCGTTCCGATCCTCACTTAAATCAGGAGGGTTATGGATTGACCCTTGATAATAGAGCAGGTAAATCCGATATCCTCCAAAACAAAAGGGATTTGACTGGTCAGCCGAAATTAAAAATACATATGACCGCTATCCCGGATTAAGAATTATCTATTCGGGATCTTCAGTTCTGAAGATTTATAAAGGACACGGCGATCTTAGCCGCCGTAAAAGTTTCTATCGTCTTGCAGGCCTTTCTTTTCGGAAGTACTTGTTAATAAACGGGATCGCTGACTATAGTCATTTCGGGTTGGATGATATAATGGAAAGACACCAGGAGATTTCCGCTGTTATTACGAAGGATATAAAAATAATCCCTCTTTTCAGGCAATATCTTAAAACGGGATATTTCCCTTTTTACAATGATGACCCATTTTCCTATTACAGCAGGTTATCGGATATTCTAAATGTAATCATTGAAACGGATATCCCTGCCGTTTCAGAAATTCCGTTCGAAACTTCGCTGAAATTGAAAAAACTGCTTGCGGCAATCGCTTCCACAGTCCCATACGTTCCCAACCTGCTAAAACTGAGGCAGGAATTGTTCATTTCAGATCAGCGAACATTATTGAAATACCTTGACTATCTTGATAAGGCAGAGGTTTTTACTACCCTGACCCAAAAAGCAAAAGGGAATAAAATCCTGCAAAAGCCTGATAAGATTTACCTTGGCAATACCAATTATTTCTATGGTTTGAATATGATGGGTGAAGAAATGGGAACAATCAGGGAGACATTTTTCAACTCGCAACTTGGCGTTTCACACGAACTAAGATTGCCTCAGGATGGCGATTTCCTGGTGGATGGGAACCATACTTTTGAGATTGGCGGGAAGAATAAAAAGGCGAAACAAATCAAGGATGTTCCGAATGCTTACATTGTACTGGATGACATTGAAAAAGGTGCTTATAACCGGATACCACTCTGGATTTTTGGGTTTTTGTATTAGCAGGAGGTGATCAAGTTTCCGTGAGCGGGTCACACGTTTCACATGATCAGTCCGGAAAATATGTGCATATTTATCAGGTAGAACTAAAATTTCAAGCAATGACAATTTTAACAGCCATGGTGCTTTTGTGTGCACCACTATTTTCTCAACCTGCCATTAATGATCAGATTGTAACGCAGGACATCAACAAGTTTGAGAAGGTTGAATTTGATATCAACATTCAATCTGAATTCGAAAACCCTTATGATTCAAGGGATATTCAACTTGATATGATGATTACAAGCCCTTCGGGGGAGGACCTTGTATTGCCATGCTATTTTGATCACAAATCAGATGCCGGCTCCTTGTGGAAGGCCAGATTTGCCCCTGCTGAAACAGGAAAATATTTATATCATTTCAGATTAACAAAAGGGGGCCATGTGGCAGAAAACTCAGGCGAAAAGAGTTTTACCAGCAAGGATTCCTCGAACGAAGGGTTTTTGAGGACAAACAACTACTGGACATTGAAGTTTGATTCCGGAAAGCTGTTCCGCGGTATCGGGGAAAACATCTGCTGGGATCCGCGAGGGAGTGAGGAAAGAAAGTTCACCTATGAATACCTTCTTCCCAAAGTATCCTTCTCCGGGGCAAACTTCATGCGCGTGTGGATGCACCAGGGGAGCCTCCCGTCGGAATGGACACTTCCCAGGACACGTAGAAATGAAGCAACTCCGGTGGAACCGGAACCGGTAAACAGGTTTGATGAAATACTGGATCTTGCAAAAGAAAACGGGATCTATGTGATGATTGCCATGGATGTGCATGGCATGTATATGGAAGAAAGCAGCTGGTCAAGACAGGCATTTAATTCCGTAAACGGCGGGCCGGCAAAAACGCCCACCGAATTTTTTACACTCGAAGAATCAAGAATTAAATACAAGAACAAATTGCGGTATTTTGTTGCCAGGTGGGGTTATTCTACAAACGTCGCGTTCTGGGAATTCTTCAATGAAGTGGATAACGCAGCCTTTACACGTTCACCCCGGGACAGTGTCCTTATTCCCCTTGACAAAGTTGCCGAATGGCATGATATAATGAGCACCTATCTGAAAAGCATCGATCCATACAAACACCTGGTTACCACAAGTGTTTCCCACCGGGAAATACCGGGGATGTGGGATCTTGACAACATGGATCTGAACCAGAAACATATTTACAAACGCACAACCCGCATGAGGCCCGAAACCATTGAAGAAGCATACAAGCACCAGAAGCCTTTTGCCATTGGTGAGTTTGGTTATGAGTGGGACTGGAACCTGAATTTTTCAACCATGGCCGTTGAGAAGGTCTATGATTACAAATGCGGCTTGTGGTACGGAATGTTCACACCCACACCCGTATTGCCCATGTCATGGTGGTGGGAATTCTTTGATGACCGGGGTGTCACTCAATATTTTAAAGGGGTCCGGGAGATCAGTGATCAAATGCTTGCAGCCGGAAATGGTTCCTTTGATACAGTGTCGGTAAGTGGCAATGTGGTGGAGACCTATGCTGTGAAATGCGGTAAAAATTATTATGTGTATGTACTCAATGACAGCAACTGCGATGTGAAGACCGGTATTACCCTGGACCACATCACAGATAGCAATTTCACTTATTCAGTGAAGACCTACATCCCGGAAATTTTTAATTACAATGATATCGGGAACATAAAAGTTGAAAATGGCCTGATGATAGTAAAGGATATCTATCTGAGATCGAAAGATGAGATGGTGCTGATCATTTCGCGGGCTGAATAGGTACGGCGCAGGTTCTTTGTGGTTTTCCCCGGGACTTGCAAGGTGGTGTTATTATACAGCTATGGGAAAGTCCCCCTTTGAACCGCTCAAAAAGGAAGCTGACTTTTCAGTGATTCTCCCGGGGTCATTCATACAAAAGTTGTATTGGACTGTGTATATTGGGAATTGCATTTTCCTACCTTTATTCATGCCATGAACCTTGACAGACGGTCATTTATTCGCCATTCCATTGTAGCGGGGACGGGATTGATGCTGCTGCCGGCGAAGGCCGCGATCGGGAAGGCCGAAGCCAGCTTATTCGGCGTTCATCCTTTTGTGCAGGACAATCCGGACGCGGTTTTTATTATGCGGACCCATGTGGATGTCAAAACCAATGGTCCGGCTATAAAAGAAGCCGGACGTGCGTTTGCTGACTCGGTCCTCGGGCCCGGCCAGGTTTATATCGAAGTGATCAATGCGCATGATATGGTTGTTGATGTGCTGGAAAACAGGGTTATGGCTGCCGGCAGTCACATGGTCGAATGGCAGAGCATGAATCGTCCTCCGGGGCTCTACCTGTACAGAATGCGTTTCGATGGAGGGAGCCAGGCTGGAAGGATCCTGGTTTATCACTGAGGGTATAGTACACCAAACACAGATGAAAGAAACCAGGTTTCTGTTTTTTTTCTGCTTATGATCCTGGCAGTTCCGGTAATGGAGGCACAGGAGGCTTACGAACTGCCATTGATGATGATTCAGACCAACGGTCAGACCATCGGACCGGGAGAGCGGATTGTGGCTGAGATGGGCCTGATGGATTATAGCTCTTCGGGAAGAAGCAATCTCCTCACCGATTCCTTCAACGTCTACAACGGGAGGATCTTTATAAAGATACGTGGTTCGTCCTCCCAGCTCTTCCCCAAGAAGAACTACAACTTTGAAACCCAGGATGACAGCGGGGCCAACTACAATGTTCCCCTCCTGGGGCTGCCCGAAGAAAATGACTGGGTACTGCACGGGCCCTATACCGACAAAACCCTGATCCGGAATGTCCTTTCCTATCACATTGCCTCTGCCACAGGAAGTTATGCACCCCGTACCCGGTGGATAGAACTATGGATCAATAACGATTATTCCGGGGTATATGTGCTTAGCGAAAAGATCAAACAGGATGATCACCGGGTGAACATTGCAGAACTGGATCCTGATGATACCGATGGGGACCAGCTTACAGGTGGCTATATCATCCAGATCGACAGGAACGACCCGGAGCCCGGTGACGGTTGGTATTCAGCATACCGGAACGTTTTTTACGCCTATCACGATCCCGGGTATGATCAACTGGTGCCTGAGCAGAAGGCCTATATCCGGGATTTTGTTTCCGGCTTTGAGGATGCAGTAAAATCCGCTGCAGACGAATCGGACTTCCTGCCTTTCATCGATATAAATTCCTTTGCGGATTACTGGATCCCTACGGAGATCTGCAAACATGTGGATGGTTATAAACTGAGCTTCTATATGTACAAGGAGATTGACAGCAGAGGGGGCAGGCTGCACCTGGGACCTGTGTGGGACCTGGATCTTGCTTACGGGAATTCCGATTTCGGGGATGAGCCCGTGCCGCAGGGCTGGTCGTGGACCAAGTGTGAAACCAGCTCCATCCGTCCCTTCTGGATCACGGATCTCATGGCAACCGAACCCATCCGGAATGCCATCGCCTGCAAATGGAAGGGCCTCAGGGCAGGGGCATTGAACACCGATTCGCTGATACACTACATCGACGATAACCTGGAAACCATCAGAGAGGCCAGGATGAGGAATTTCGAACGCTGGCCTGTACTGGGAATCTATGTCTGGCCCAATTATTATGTAGGAACCGATTACGGGGATGATGTGGAATTCCTTAAAACCTGGCTGACCCTCCGCCTACCCCAATCCCTTCACCGACCTCATCACCTTCGGTTTTGAGCCTGCTGCAAGCTCCGTCCGGATAGAAATCTACAATTCCACTGGTACTTTGCTGCGTGTATCCGATCCCACCACAACCGGCCGCCTGCAAATGAACCTGGGCGACCTGGCCCCGGGGATCTATCTGTACAGGCTCATCTCCTTTGACAGGGTACTGGATTCGGGAAAAATTATTAAATAACCATTGTTGCAGGAACTCCCGAACCCAGTGAACCCGGGTATGAAAAATTTTTGCCCTGCAACTGGAGAGGTTTCTAGCCTGAAAAATTGGTATCTTCGGTACAATTTAGAATGCTGAATAAACAGAAGGAAAAACATATGAAACACACTGCAAAAATAACCACAGCACTACTTTTTGTGCTGTTTTTCTCCTCCCTGGCCGCAGCGCAAACCAGGTTTAAAACCCTGAACTACCTCTATGGTATTTCCGGAAAAAACATACTGTCCGGGCAACATAACGACCTGAAAGCGTTTCATGGAAATCCAACCGGGCCAAGCTACTGGACCGATGAGGTCCACAAGGTAACCGGGAAAAACCCGGCTCTGTATGGTGCTGATTTTGGCTTTCACGGCCAGAGTTCACTTCGCTGGGACGTAACCTACGAAGCTGAGAAACAGTGGCACGATGGGGCCGTCATTAATCTGATGTGGCATGCCTGTCCTCCTACACAAACAGAGCCCTGTGGGTGGGACGGAGGCGTAAAAAGTTCTTTGGATGCTTCTCAGTGGACCGACCTCCTGACTGAGGGCGGAGCCTTAAATACTGAATGGAAGAGCAGAATTGATGTTGTTGTTGCTCCTTATCTTCAATACCTGCAAGAAAAGGGTGTTGAGGTGCTGTGGAGGCCTTTTCATGAGCAGAATCAAACCGTATTCTGGTGGAATTCCGGCGGTGCCGAAAACACCGTAGCGCTCTGGAAGCTCACACATGATTACATGACCAATGAGTTGGGGCTGACCAACCTCATCTGGACCTGGGATGTTCAGGATATCCATTCAAGTTACCAGCAGTATAATCCGGGAGATAAATATTTTGACATGGCGGCTCTTGATTATTACAGCGGCGGATTTACTGATTTAAGTTATTACAATGCACTGGTGGCACAGTCGGGTGGCAAACCCATTGGTATCGGGGAGAGTTTTAAAGTCCCCGCGGCTTCGGTCATCAACAACCAGCCGAAAATGGCCTTCTTTATGATCTGGGCCTACGGGCTCTATGAGGATGAAAACGGCGGGGCAACCAATACCGTTCAGCAGATCTTGGATACATACAACAATCCCAAGGTGATTACACTGGATGAAATGCCTGGCTGGCAATCATTTTGTGCCTATGATGGAGTTGTATCTTCCATACCGGGAAAAATTGAAGCTGAGAATTTTGGAATTTGTGGTGCCGGTAGTTCTTATGCTGATACAGACACTGTGAATGTGCCAGGTTATTACAGGGAAGATACGGGTGTTGATATTGATACCATTGATTCCGGTGGCTATTGTATCACGGATATTGAAAGTGGTGAATGGACCGAATATCCCGTTAACATTGATACCACGGGTACCTACACACTCGAGCTGGCCCTTGCTTCAGCTTTGGATGACAGACATTTCCATTTGGAGATGAACGGTATGGATATAACAGGTCCGGTAGTTGTTCCCAATACGGGCGGGAACCAGGTGTGGGATACGATCAGTGTTCCTCTCGGTGTGCTTTCCACCGGAAACGAAGCCATTCGTCTTGTGATGGATAGCGGTGAATTCTGTATGGATTACATGAAATTCGTTATGGGGAACAAGGCTCCTAATGCCACCATCACTGCTCCGGAAAACAAAGCCGTGTTTGTTGACTCTTCCGATGTGACCATCTCTGTGGCTGCAAGTGATCCGGATGGCGAAATCGCTTTGGTGGAATTTTACAACGGATCGGCCAAAATCGGCGAACTTGACTCTGAACCCTTTGATTTTGTCTGGGAGAAAGTACCTGTCGGGTTTTATTCAATTGCAGCGGTTGTAACAGATAATGAGGGACTGAGTGTGGTAACAGATTCAGTTAAAATCACGGTACGTGAAGCACAGGGTCCGTTCCTGGGGGTTCCGCACGCCATCCCAGGAAAGATTGAATGTGAAGATTATGATTTTGGCGGCGAAGGTGTTTCTTTTCACGAATTAACCCCCGGAAACAAGTTCCTGATTACCTACCATGGTGATGATCCGGTGGATGTCGGAGGGTCTGGTGATGAAGGCGGCGGATATAATATCGGCGATTTCCAGGATGGTGAATGGGTCAACTATACGGTCGATGTTGCTGCCACCGGTTTGTATGATATAGAAATCCGCTATGCAACAGCCATGGATGGGTCAAGCATTTCTTTAATTGTTGATTTTTTGAGTATAAGCGGAACAGTTTCCACTCCCAATACCAACGACTGGGATGGATATGCATCTGTTTTTGTTTCAGGAAAATCAATAAGTGAAGGCGAGCACATTCTAACCATGCGTTGTGTAAAAGGCTATCAGAATGTCAACTGGATCAAATTCACGGAATCCACCGTTGGCATCAATGATGAGCAGGCAACAAGGCCCGGGGTATTTCAACTTTCCCGGATTTACCCGAACCCATTCAGTTTCTCAACAACCATCACGTATGAATTGGCAAAAAACAGTGATGTTGTACTAACGGTTTATGATCTTTTGGGAACGCGGATAAAGACGCTGGTCGATGAGCAGCAGGATGCAGGCGCTCATGAGGTATTCTTCAACGGGGAAAACCTGGCTTCAGGGGTTTACTTTGTGCGGCTGAAAGCAGGCCGGCAAATCTCTCAGAAGAAGATGGTAATTATGAAATAAGCTCATTGAAGGTCAGCGATCCATTGAAATCTTTTACTGGAAGAGTTCATCTATTTCAAGTGTATTGTGTTGCTGGGCTTTCTTTTGTGTGAGTTCTGCGAGTACCGGTGCCACCGAAGGTTCGGCGTTAATAAAACGGATCTTGCACTTGCGGGCATCGGCAGCATGCTTTAGTTCTTCTAAAATATGAATTCCTCCAGCGGTGATGGATTTTACCCCCTTCATGCTGATTGTTATTTCCCTGTGCGGTTTAAGTACCGCCATCAAATCCTTCTTCATCAGATGACAATCATTTCTTCCCAGTTCTTCTTTTTCTCCTGTCAGGGAGGCTAAATAGTAGCCTTCACCTGTTTTTCTTATTGTCAACATATTCAAAGCTTTCTATTTGCCGGCAACTATTGCTGTGGCTATTTTACCGAAAAAGCCACCCAGGGTTTTAAGCTGGCTGTGAACAGATGTTGTTGTTTTCACGGCATCTTCATGTATATGATTAAGACGTGCTGAATGCCGTTGGTAACACTCCGAAAATTATTCTTTGATTCCGGGTTACCCGTACCACACCAACACGTCTAAATGGTATATAAATTATACAGCCATGTTACTTGACAACAGTGTAAAACAAAGAAAGGGAAATACAATAGCGATAATTGTTGGTCTGCTGATTCTTTCAGCATTATTGCTCGCTATGGTTTTAATGTAATAGCGGTTTGATCGCCATTCACATAGCTGGAAATATCCATTGATTGTTTTCAAACCGTCCACTTAATATTCTTTTTCAATTGTTTGAATAAATATGGCACAGGCTGGTTGATTTTTCTGTTCGCCGGCTTGTGTTACCTTCCCTTTCTTACCTGGAAGAAGGGCAGGACTGGTTTTTGACCAGTTTCCCGGTGAACACGCTTTTGCCGGTTTTCAGTTCATAGAAGTAAATCCCTTCCGGAAGTTGGTTCGTATCCAGGAAGAAAGGCCCGGACTCACCATGTCCAATTGTTCTTCGAATGCAGGTTTTACCAGGCAGATCGATCATTTTCAGGGTTCCTCCCCCTGTTTCTGCCAGGTTCAGCCTGAAGGTCAGGGATTCGTTGAAAGGATTGGGAAATACCTCTGTTTCAGGAGCTGTGCCCGGATTTCCAGCAGAAGTGGTTTCCCTTTCCTTGACTTTCACCGTGACACCCCCGGCTACTCCCATATAACTGCCTGTCACGCGAGCAGAACCAACCACCGCACTTGTAAATAATACCGTGTTGTCCATGGGACCAAAAACAGTTCCTTTTCCATAACTGACACTCCATTGAAGATCGACGACCGTATCAATCAATGGGTATCCATGCTGATCGAGGTAGAAGGCAGTCACTTGGATCGTATCTCCCGTATACATGGATTCCTGAGAGGCTGAACATGTAATTTTCCCTACCCCGGGAGTATAGATGATGAATTCAAACACGGCAGTATCGGAATGCTTGTCACCCCCGGCGATGATGGTATGGGTGGTTCCCAAAAGATGATTGACTTCCTGGCTGCCGTTAAGACCAACCTCCGATCCGTCCAGCCAGACGGTCTTGGCATTGATGGTGGTCCAGCTCAACATGCCCACGCTGTCCCGGCTGGTGATGTAAGGATGGTCGCTTTCCACACGGGTAACAAAGGTCACTCCTTTTTCAGACTGCCGGATCACATCGGTCTCCGTGAAACGCTCAACCACGATCCGGGCCATCACTGCCGAACCCTCAACATCCGGGTGTATGTAATCGGGGAAAAGATGGACGCTGTCTGTGAGCGGGGTGTAGAAGTTGATTAACGCTGCCCCGGTTTCAGCTGCGATTTGCTCCACTGCAGGGATCACTCCATGGACGATCACCGAATCCCTGATGTCCCAGACAATTTCAAATGCAGGAGGCGGGTAACAAACAAAAAACCCGGTATATGGATTGATTCGTTTGAAGGTGTCAATCATCGACATGTAATCACCATAAAATTCATCTCCGTACTCGTCCCAGTTATAAGGCTTTGTATCGTTTGTCCCCAGGGCAATGACCACAATGTTTGGCTTGAAATTCAGGGCCTGGGTAAAAGCCGGCTCATCCCAGATGGGGAAATCACCGTGTTTCAGCATGGTCCGTGCGGAAACACCGAAATTGCCTACCACACAGGTGTCGCCGTACACCTCCTCAAGCAAATCCCCGACCTTGGCGGGGAAACTCTGGGTTGCTGGGTTTGAGAGCCCTGCCCCGTAGGTAATGCTGTTGCCCACAAAGGCAATCCTGACTCCGTAGTCCTGTGCTGATGCGATCAATGGTGATATGCACATGATTGCGTTGATCAGCACTGCAGACCCTGTGTTCATTGTTTTCTTCATGGTTTCAAACATAGCTTATACGATCAGGAGGGATAAAAATACGCCAAATAAGGACATGAAATAATAATGAGCCGAACACAAGGCGTATTCGACTCACTAAAATGAAATCAGACTTTCGGTTGTTGTCAGGCTGTTTGGTTCTTTCTAATGGACCATCCTCCTTTTAGTCCGAACACAAACCAACCCAGGTAGAGTGAACCAATGGCGAAGATGGTATCGCCGATCACCCTGAGCCAGCGAATGGTTTCCATGGCAGGAGTCTCCAGAAATTCGGCTGAACGCGCATACCAGAGGCCATGCTGGGCACTGGCCACTGTTTGGGCAAGTCCTACCGGCAGCACACTGATTACAACCATCAGCAGCAAACCGATATTTAAAGCCCAGAATGCGTTACGTATGGGTTTCTCTTTCCACACAGCGCTGAGATCCATGTCTCTCAGGACAAACAGCATCAAACCGATCCCCAGCATTCCATACACCCCGAAGAGTGCGGTATGACCATGCACGGGCGTGGTATTCAATCCCTGCATGTAGTAAAGAGCAATGGGAGGGTTGATCAGGAAACCGAATATGCCGGCACCCAGCAGGTTCCAGAATGCCACAGCAACAAAGAAATAGATAGGCCACTTATAGGCGCTCACCCATGCCGTCGCACGGCTGAGCTTGAGGTTGTGATAGGCTTCAAATCCCATAAACACCAGCGGCGCTACTTCCAGAGCGCTGAATGTTGCACCAAGGGCCAGTACTCCGGTCGGGGTACCCGTAAAGTACAGATGATGGAACGTTCCAAGAATCCCCCCCGACAGGAAAATGATGGTGGAGAACAATACGCTGGAAGTGGCCACTGATGCCCTGAGTAATTGCATGCGTACAAACAGGAAAGCGATGGCAACTGTAGCAAAAACCTCGAAGAATCCTTCGACCCACAGGTGAACCACCCACCAGCGCCAGTATTCTGCCACAGAAAGATGCGTCTGTTGTCCCCACATGAGGCCTGCACCATAGAAGGATGCGATGGCAATGGATGCGATCAGAAACATGACCAGCAGGTGGCGGTTTTCATTGCGCTGTTTGATGGCGGGCCAGAGGGCTCTTCCCATCAAAAACAGCCAGATGAACAGGCCCAGAAAGAGGAAGCCCTGCCAGAACCGTCCCAGGTCCACATATTCATATCCCTGATGGCCAAACCAGAAGTTCTGGGCCAGACCCAGTTTCTGCATCACACCCATCCACTGACCTGCGAGCGAACCAACCACAATAACCAGAAGGGCAATAAAGAGCACGTTTACACCCAGTTTCTGGAATTTGGGTTCCTTTCCTGATACGGCAGGAGCGATAAACAAACCCGTGGCCAGCCATGAGGTGGCGATCCAGAAAATGGCCAGTTGGATATGCCATGTCCTTGAAATGGAATAGGGCAGAAAGTCCGCCAGGGGAAGTCCGTAGAATCCAAGCCCTTCAACCCCGTAGTGGGCTGTGATTACCCCCATTAAGATCTGTACCAGGATCAGTGCCGTAACCACCCAGAAATATTTCAGTGTGGCTTTCATGGACGGGGTTTGCCTGATACCCGATAATGGATTCACCGCAGGTACTTCTCCTGGTTCTTCTTCTTCTTTACGGTTGGCAGCATAATACCATGCCAGTAATCCAATGCCTGTCAGGAGCATGATGACGCTGAAACCGGTCCACAGCAAAAGTGACCCGGTTGGTTCGTTTGCCACCAGCTTTTCCGGCGGCCAGTTGTTTGTATAGGTAATATCCTTTCCCGGACGTTCTGTGACCGTTGACCAGGTAGCCCAAAAGAAGAAGCAGTTCATTTGAAACATTCTTCCGGGATCTTTAATACTGTTTTCCGGAATGGCATATGCCTCCCGTAAATGAGCCTCCCTGGGGCCATCCATAAACAATCCGGCATAGTGACTGCCGATGGCTTTGAAAGCCTCTGCCCGGATTTCCGACACTGTGATGGTGTTGGTGTTTTTGTCATAGGTGTTGGTCCTGAGTTCTTTTTGAAGCCTGTTCCGAAGCATGGCCTGCTTCTCTTCATCCAGACTACCATAGCCGGTGGAAAATTCGGCCTGTGACAGTTTTTCAAGAATATATACAGCCTCCCGGTGCAACCAATCGGCCGTCCAGTCGGGAGCTTTATATGCTCCATGACCCCACACAGTTCCAACCTCCTGTCCACCGATGGATTGCCAGATGTTCTGACCGTCCTTAATGTCTTGACCGTATAGCAGAATGGTTCCATCGGTGACCAACACTTTGTCTGGAACGGGTGGAGCTTCCCGGTAAATTTCTCGTCCGAAATAGCCGAGTATACCGAATGAAATCACCAATACCAGGATGAATCCCAACCATAGTCTTTTTGTTTTCATATCAAAATCAGATGAGTTCGTTCTGGAAGCAAATATATATAAAATTATAAAAGGACCCTTATATCCTTATATAAAAAAATTTGTATATTTGTACTGAACCAAAAAGCATTTGAAATGGAGATTAACAGAGAAACAAGAATCGGAGATATCGTGAAGGAAAACTACAGGACGGCCCGGATTTTCGATAGAAATGGAATTGATTTCTGTTGCGGGGGAGGGATTTCTCTGGCCCAGGCCTGTGAAAAATCAAATACCGATATGGATGCATTGCTTCCGGAACTGGAAGCATTGCTTGTTTCGAGCGACCCTGATTCGGTATACATCAACAGCCTGGCCCTGGATGAGCTATGTACCTATATAGAGAAACGCCACCATTATTATATAAAGGGGCAAGTTCCGTTTCTTCAGCAGAAATTAAGCAAATTGTGTGATGTTCATGGCCAGAACCATGCTGAACTTTTTGAAATAAAGGAGTTGTTTGAAGGTGCTGCCGGGAATTTAAGTGCACACATGCAAAAAGAAGAGTTGATTCTCTTTCCGGCTATACGAAAAATGATGAAATTTAACAGTGAAAACAAAGGCTCAAACAGCGGTTTTGGAAAGCTTGGGAAAATCATCGAAACGCTGGATACTGAGCATCAGACCGAAGGAGAGCGCTTTGAAAGGATATCATCATTGTCGAATCAATATACCTGTCCGCCCGATGGATGCAATACCTTTAAAATCACCTACCAGACCCTGAAGGATTTTGAGCAGGATCTGCACCGCCATATCCATCTTGAGAACAATGTATTGTTTAAGAAGGCCATCGTGCTGGAACAGGAGTTAACTGCCGGGAGAAATTAAACATGTTGTCCAAAAGTACAGAGTATGCCATCAGGGCATTGGTATTTATTCAATTGAAAAACTGGGAAAACCTGCGCCCCGGTGTGAATGAGATCGCCTGGGAGATCGAAGCCCCGTTATCATATTCGGCGAAGATCCTTCAAACCCTCACCAAGCACAGGCTTCTGGGTTCCATGAGGGGGCGTGGGGGAGGATTCGCTTTTGCCGATAATCAGTCGCAATTGAGTTTGTACGATGTGATTCATGTAATGGAGGGAGATGCCTGCTTTCATAAATGTGGTTTTGGACTTAAAAGCTGTAATGATGACAACCCCTGTCCCTTGCATGATCAGTACGTTTTCATCCGGGATGGATTCTTTAATATCGTGAAAAGGGAAACCATCAGTTCCCTGTCAGAAAAAATCCGGGATGGCCATGCTGTACTTAATCGAATGGTTTGATCATTAATAAATAATTTGTTATGAGTGAATTAATAGACAATTCAAGATACAGGAAGGAGCGTTTGAAAGCGCTCATTTTGAAGCTCCATGAGGGTGAATCTCCGGAAACCGTCAGGCGGGAGCTGATGGAGACTTTGAAGCAGGTCCCCTATGGTGAGGTAGTGGAAGTTGAGCAGGAACTTATAAAGGAAGGCTTGCCCGAAACCGAGGTTTTGAAATTGTGCGATGTGCATGGTGAGGTACTGGAAGGAAATGTGGATGTAAGCGGGGCCAGGGAAGTTCCGGCAGGTCATCCGGTGGATGTCTTTAGAAATGAAAATGCTGAAATTAAAAAGGTGGCTGAAAGGGCTGCTGGCCTTTTAGACACCCTTCATAAGCTAGGCGATGTTGAATTTGAAACCTATGTCCGGACCCTGCAGGCTTGCTTCAATGACATCATGGATGTTGACAAGCACTATCAGCGAAAGGAGTATCTGTTGTTTCCTTACCTGGAAAAAAATGAGATTACCAGGCCGCCAAAGGTCATGTGGGGAAAGCACGATGAGATCAGGGATCAACTCAAAGCTTGCATTGATATCTTAAGAACTCCGGGTTTAAAGAACCAGGATCTGTCTGACTCACTAGATTTGCTTTTTCATCCTGCCCTGAAGGCCCTGGTGGATATGATTCAAAAGGAAGAAGAGATCCTGTTCCCCATGAGCATGGATGTGCTGACCACCGATGACTGGTGGAATATTCACAAACAAACCCTTGAATTTGGATTTGCCTTGTATGATCCCCAGGTGGAGTGGATCCCGGAGGGATATTCCGAACAAAAGGACGGGTCTGCAGTGTCAGGTGAAGGGGGTATCCAACTTCCATCCGGTAGTTTTTCAGCCAAAGAAATTATGGCCATATTGAACACCATTCCTGCGGATATGACCTTTGTGGACCGGAACGATAAGGTAAAATATTTTACCCAGGGGAAAGACAGGATATTTGCCCGGAGCCGTTCCATCATCAACCGGGATGTGCGCCTGTGCCATCCTCCGGGAAGTGTTCATATTGTCGAAAAGATCCTCGGGGATTTTAAGTCGGGAAAGGCATCCCATGCACCCTTCTGGATCCAGATGAAAGGGAAATTCATTCTGATAGAATATTTTGCCCTGCGCGGTAAAAACGGGGAATACCTGGGTACGCTGGAGTTTTCCCAGGACCTGACTAAAAGCAGGGAGCTTCAGGGAGAAAAACGGATATTGTCCTATACAAACCAGATAGAGGAAAGCCATGGATAAGCTTGAGATTACGCCGAAAACAAAGATCTATGACCTGTTGGAGGCATATCCTCAGTTGGAAGAGGTCCTCCTTGGATTTGCACCGCAATTTGAGAAGCTGAAGAATCCGTTACTCAGAAGGACCATCACAAAAATCACCAATCTGAGCCAGGCAGCCACCATCGGAGGAATCAGGGTGGAGGAACTTGTCAATGCAATGAGATCTGAAGTGAATCAGGTTTTCATCGAATCGGATCAGTCCGATCAGACCAGCTATATTATTACAAAACCATTGTGGTTTAAAGAATCTTCCATTGTCGGTACCGTGGATATCCGTGATATGCTCCATGCTGGAGAACAGCCTGTACATGAGGTGCTTTCTGCGATCAGGAAACTTGGAGACCAGGAAATTCTGAAGGTAATTGCTCCGTTTGTTCCGGCGCCCTTGCTGGATAAATCCCTTGGTTTGAATTATCTGCACTGGTTGGATGAGAAAGCGAAAGAGGAAGTTTGTGTTTATTTTATGAAGGGCCCGTCTTGGTGTACAGAACCCTGTTTTCATGTACCCTGAATTCGACCATTCTGCCGATTAATCCGAAAGGGATGGGCTTGTCAAGTGGAAACTGAACAGAGCCTTTTCCCTGTTTGTATGGTGAAAGTTCAGCGGCAAATGCTGCGTGTCCTGTTGGTGTAGCGTAAAATCCGATGTGCTTTTTAAATCCGGCGAAAAAGACCAGGGGTTTTCCATGGGTCTTGTAGGCCGGCATACCATAGGAGATGCTTTCAAGGGCACCGGGTGCCTTCTCCCTGATTGTTGAACGTACCCTCTCCAGCAGGATCTGAACCTCTTCAGGGAACGAATCTATATATTCTTCAACGGATCGAAAACCATTATTCATCACTGATCATAACATGCTTTCTTACAGGCCCAGACTCTTGATATATGCTTCGTTGTTGGACGGACGGCCCAGGAATTCCTCCACGGCTTCGTTGATATCGCGCTGGGTGCCATTGGCCAGGATCAGCTGGCGGTAGCGGACACCCGCGCCGGTATTGGTGAGCCCTTTCTCTTTGAAAACGGTGAACATGTCCTGGGCATAGACCTCGGCCCACAGGTATCCGTAGTAATAGTTGGGGTGGGTGTTGATGTGGATCCAGCTTCCCTGGCCATGTGTCCCCTCCACATAGTTCGGGATCCCCGTGATCCGGTCGGTGGTCCTCCAAAGCTGATCGCTGTCGAAAACGGCAGCAGGGTCAAAACGGTCGTAGAGCAACATGTCATAAACGCTGTTTCGGAGCGATCGCATGGCATCGAGCCCGGAGGTGACATTTTTTGCTTTCAGCATGTTGTCAAAGACTGCCCGGGGCAGCACCTCCCCGGTCTGGTAGTGATGTGCAAAACTGCTGAGCATATTGTAATCCCAGATCCAGTTCTCAAAGATCTGGGCCATGGCTTCTGCGAAGTCCTCCTTGGAGTTGGCCTGCCAGCAAAATTCACCTGTATAGGACATGTTGTCCATGATGTGGCCGAATTCGTGGAACAGGGTGCTCAGTTCGTCGTGGCTGACCATGGCCGGGCGGTTTTCGGTGGCCGGTGTAAAGTTGGCCAGCAGGAGGCAGGTGGGTATCTCCTGTCCCCCGGTGGTAAGTCTTCCGTAATTGATTTGAACGCCGTAAAACCATGATTCCTTGTTGGGCCTGGGATAGAGATCCAGGTAAAACCGGCCGCTTACCTCACCCTTTTCAAGGACTTCGTAAAGGATTACATCCTTATGCCATACAGAAGGATTTTCAACCCTTCTGTATTCCACCCCAAGCAATTCGCTGAAGATGCCAAGCATACCGGACAGACATTGTTCCATGGGCAGGTATTCCCTGATGGACTCCTGGTCCACCTGGAATTCTTCAAGCAACAACTGGTTCCTGTAATACCCCTCATCCCATGGATTTACAGGCTCGGCTGACTGGATCCCGCTCTTGCGGTTTCTGAATTGCCTCAGCTTTTCCAGGTCTGCCTTTGCCTTGGTTCCGGAACGGTCGATCAGATCCTCCAGGAAGCCCCATACGGCTTCAGGTGTTTTTGACATTTTCACGGAGGTGGCATAAGCAGCATAGCCAGGGTAGTTCATCAATCCGGCAAGCTGGTGCCGTTTGTCTGCCAGTTGGGCCAGAATGTCCAGGTTTTTTTCATAACCCCTGTTCTGGTATTTGACATAGAAGGATTTCCGGGTTTCTTCCCGGATGGCGTTGTTCAGGACCGGTTGCCTGGTTGCGGGTATGACCGGTATCCCGTATGTTCCATCCTCCTTAAGGTATCCCTCCAGTATGCCCTGGGGAATGCCTTCAGCTCCCTTTTTATCAAGTTCCAGTACTGCGTTGGCCGTATTCATGTTGATGGAGTACCGGGATGAAAGTTCACTGATTTCCGATTTCAGGGCCCTGAACTTTTCCAGGGCTTCGGCTTCCAGGTTTACCCCGGAATGCTCGAAGGAGAGGATCACGTCGTCCACAAAGCGCTTCCGGTGCCCCGTGAGTTCTCCATAGGCGGCACTTTCTTTGAAGGCCAGCATCTGCCTGAAGAGCGTGGCATCCGAAGAGAGGCTGCTGGAAAGGGAGTCCAGTTTCTGGTAGCCTTCCAGTCCCCTTTCCCTGGACAGGGAGTCGGGTGACACCCAGTAAAACATAAAACAGTTGTTGGCGGCCTTTCCCAGGCTGTTGATGGCCCTGTCGAATTCCACAAAAATGTTCTCGAAGCCGGGTTCCTTTGCGTTCCGGATCCCCTTCAGGATCTCATCCACTTCCCCGAGGGTAAGCATTGCATAGTCCCGGATGTGTTCCTGTGTCACTTCACTGTACTGAAGCGGCTGGTTCAGGGGAGCGAAAAAGGGATTTCCTTCTTTTCCTGTTTTGGTGTCGGGTGATGGATTGCAAGCGCTCATGGCAATGAGGATCAAAAGTATGGTCGGTTTTTTCATGGGTTTTGGGGTTATAATCTGGCAAAGATAAAAATTATCGGTAGGGTGGTCCAGTAATGATCAGATTCTTCATGAGATTTATCTGAATTATCATTGTGATCCCTGCGAACGGGCTAAAAAAAGTATGCATAACCATATGCTTATTCCAGGGAAAATAGCATGCGAAGAGTTGGCGATTTTAAACAAATGAATTTATATCTTGGCAAATGTTACCTTACAAATAAAAATACCTCCATTTCCTAAAACAAGATACCAATGAATACAAAAAGCCTGTTATTCCTCTGCATTTTTACGCTGTCTGCCAGTTTTTCCCTCTTTTCACAGGAGAAGTTCAGGGTGATGGTGTACACCAGTCCCGATTACTGGCACAATCCGGTCATTCCCACTGCCGTCACGGAATTCAAGAAAATGGCGGAAAAGCACTTTTTTGACCTGGACTGGACCCAGCAAGCTTCCAGTTTCACGGATGAAAACCTGAACCGCTATGCTGTGGTTCTTTTTTTGAATGCCAACGGGGAGTCGCTTAATGAAGAACAGATGGGCAACCTGAAGGAATTTATTCAGCATGGAGGCGGATTTGTTGGCATCCATGCCACCTCTGTGACGAGGGACCAGTGTGAATGGTTCCAGAAACTGGTAGGGCGGTCTTTTACGGGGCACCCCGAGAAGCAGACTGCGGTACTGCACGTGATGGACAGGACTTTCCCGGCATGCATGCATTTGCCCGATCAATGGCTGTGGACCGATGAATGGTATGAATTCGGAGAAGCCCTGACCGACCGGATGAAGGTGCTGTTAACCGTGGATGAAAATACATACGTGGCCAAAAGAGTGGTCGATGGCGCAGAAGTAAACGGAATGGGAAGCAATCACCCCATTGCCTGGTACCAGGAATATGACGGGGGCAGGTCTTTTTATACAGCCCTGGGCCATTTGGAAATTCACTACACCGATTCCAGGTTCCTGGATCACATTTACGGTGGAATCTACTGGGCTGCCAGAGGCAAATAGAACGAATATGAAAAATGAAAATCCAAATTTCAACCGCAGGAATTTTATAAAAGGACTTGGAACATTGGGGGCAGGCGCCATGGTGCCTCTCAACCAGTATTGTACCAACCGGCACAGCCAGGGGGCCGATGAATCAGCTGCCATGAAGATACCCACCAGGCCATTCGGGAATACTGGTGTCGACATACCTGTACTCATCCTGGGTGCAGCCAGGGATATGGGTAAAAAACACGCTTTACTGGCCACCTGTCTCAAATACGGCGTGAATTACTGGGATACATCCGTTATGTACAGCGGGGGAATGGCCGAAACAGGGCTGGGGGAATATTTTGCAAAAAATCCCGGATCAAGGGAAGGCACATTTATCGTTTCAAAGGCCGATGATATCTGGGACAATATGCCCGATACCAAACGCATTGAAAAGGAGTTAAATACTTCACTGACCAGATTCGGTGTGGATCAGCTGGATGCCTATTGTCCTTTACATGCGGTAGAGTTTCCGGAGCAAATTACCCCGGAACTGGGAGAATGGGCCAAAAATAAAAAAGCGGAAGGAAAATTCCGCCTGGTGGGGCTCAGCACGCACAACAACATGGCAGCCATTTTGAAAAGGGCCTCAGAGACAGATTGGGTAGATTTTGTTTATGCCAAGTACAATGTTGAATTGCTCACGGATGAGGACATGCAAAGGTCGCTGGATGCCTGCTACAATGCAGGGAAAGGAATTGTAGCCATCAAAACGCAGCGGACCCTTTCAAAGCAGTTGCATCTGGAGGGGCCCTTTGAGACTGCCGCCGTAGAAGAAATGGTGGAACACTTTCTGGATGGTGGTTTTACGGAAGGACAGGCCAAGCTGAAACTCGTGTTGCAGGATGAAAGAATAAGTGGTGCATCGGTTGGAATGGAAGATATCGGGATCCTGATGCAGAATGTGGCAGCCATTCTTGATCAGACCAGGCTTTCAGAGAAAGATATGGCCGTGTTAAACCAATATTGTAAGGCAACATCGCACCTGTCATGCCTTGGATGTGCACACATATGTAAAAAGGCCATGCCCGAGATGCCTTACATCGCGGACGTATTGAGGTATATGGTCTATTATCACGGACACTGTCAATTTGAAATGGCAAAACAGAACTATGCCAGGTTGCCATTGCAAATAAGGGAAAACATCACAAATTTTGACTATACCGGTGCAGAAGCGGTATGTCCCCAGAAGATTGCCATTGGCGAGCTCGTTCGCGAAGCTTCCGGTCTGTTGGCATCAGCCTGAAATCTCCAAATTGCAATGAGTCCCTTATAAATTCCAACTTTCTCTCCTATGAAAATCAAACTGAATTCAACAGGTGGAATTGCCCTTATCGCCCTGCGCATTGTCATTGGCGGGCACCTGTTTTTCAACGGCCTGATTAAAATAATCAGCCCAAACTGGACAGCCAAAGCATTTCTTGAAGGATCCCATGGCGTGTTTAACTGGATCGCCTCTCAAAAAACAATGATGGGCATTGTTGATGCACTTAATATGTGGACGCTGCTCCTTGCGGGCTTGGTTCTGGTTCTGGGGATTTTTGAAAAGCTTGCGGCCATTGCGGCCATCCTTTTGCTGGGCTTGTACTATGCAGCCTATCCACCCTTTGATATTTTAAACCAGGCTGCCGGAACCGGACCTGCATTTATAGCCAATGCGCTGCTGATCGAGATCGTGGCTCTGGTGGTCCTCTTTGTTTTTCCCACCGGCCGGGTATTTGGCTTGGGCAGGTTGGTTTCGTTAATTAAGCCCGGGGCAAATTCTTCCCATAAAATTGACCCGGACAAGCAGGGGCAGAACAGGCGAAGGGAAATTTTAAAATCACTGGGGACCCTCCCATTTTTAGCAGCTTTCTCAATTCCTTTCTTTCAAAGCAAAACCTATGCAGGCGTGGATGCGGCAACCGGGGCAACTTCTCTGGGAAACCAGGATGTATTTGCCCGCGAAATGGAGCGGTTAAAGCGCATAGACCTTAATAATGACGGCGAGGTACAACAGAACCGCAGCAACCTGCCTGAGGAGAAGATCGGCGAGCTGAGCATAAGCCGGCTGATCGCAGGGAACAGCATTATTTCAGGTCAGTACGGGTGCAGGGACCTGTGGTATGTGAACAGGCTGGCAGACAATTACAATTCGGAGAACCGGATCCTGATGACCCTGAAGATGATGGAAACATACGGGATCAACACCATTGTGCTGAACTTTAAGAATTTTATGGATTACCGGCTTCAGGATTACTGGAAAGAGGAGTGGGGCGGCCGGATGCAATGGATCTCCGAAATTTATACCTACGATATCAATAAAGTTGAACACCTGGTCGAGCGCAACCTGATGATCGGTGCATCGGCCATTTGCATATCCGGTGAAATTGCTGATAAATGCATTGCAAATGGAGATTATGATTATATCCCCAGGGCCATTGAAATGATTAAAAAATTCAATGTGCCGGCAGGCATCGGGGCCTGTTATAATGAAACCATAGCCTTCGCCATACGGGAGAAGCTCTTTCCTGATTTCATTTATAAATCGTTTCACAAAGATTCTTACTGGTCAGCTCAGCCGGCAGATCACAGGGAATACATGGAAATTTATAAGGATAAATCCAAGAAGCCCGATTCCTTTTATGACAACTTCTGGTGTGATAAACCGGAAGAATTTGCTGAGTTGATGAAAGATACCGGCATCCCATGGATCGCTTTTAAAACTTCGGCAGCCGGGGCGATTCCATTCCAGGAGGGCTACGAATATGCGTTTGAAAACGGAGCCTCTTTTGTCTGCAGCAGCCTGTTTGACTTTCAGGTGGGGGATTGTGTCAGGTCACTGAGAAGAGCCTGCTACAGTTAGTCCCTGACACTCAATTACCATTAAAAATTTCATTGAATGAAAAATTATTTAATTCTGGCAGGCTTTCTGTTGTGTTCCATCACAGTTTCTGCCCAAGCGGGTAAAAACACCTTTGGTACCAGTGGATGG
Source organism: Bacteroidota bacterium (assembly GCA_043797815.1). Taxonomy (GTDB): domain Bacteria; phylum Bacteroidota; class Bacteroidia; order Bacteroidales. The sequence goes on along the minus strand of JAZDPG010000076.1, from coordinate 31,240 downwards.
TGGGGACCGCCACAGCCAAAATTCTCACCTGTGGTGCATGAGGATAACTCCATCACCTTCAGAATAGATGCTCCCCATGCAGAACGGGTTGAACTGTGGTTCGATGAACGGTTTTACCGACGGCACCTGGGCAAGCGGAAGCACCAAAGAAGGCATGGGGATACTTGAAAAAGAGCTTTTAACGGAGATCATACCCCTGGTAAATAAAAAATACAGAATAAAAGCCGGCAAGGAGAATACGGCCATCACCGGACTTTCCATGGGAGGCGGACAGGCTTTTGTAATGGGACTGAACAACCTGGACGTTTTTGGCTGGGTGGGGCAGTTCAGCTCCGGGCTGCTGGCATCAGCCGAATTTGACATGGATGACCGCATAACTGGATTTAAAGATAAAATTGATGCAATCAACGGCTTATCGCTGCTGTATATCGCCTGCGGCGAGGACGATTCCAGGTACCAGGGGCATCTGGACCTGGTGGGTTTTCTGGAAGAGAACCTCGTAGAACATACCTGGCACCATATGCCCGGAGGCCATCAATGGCTTGTCTGGCGCACCGAGTTAAATCATTTTATGAAGCTGGTTTTCAAAACCGGATCACAGTTTCCCTGAGCGCGTATGCGAAAGCCGGCTACTCCATGACGGCATTCCGGACCAGTTCCTTGTACTCACTTGCAAATGGAACACCCATAAAGGGTACGTATTGCGTGAATGCCAGGATGACCATGTTGTTTTCAGTATCGGCCACAAAGGATGTGGAGGCGGCTCCCGACCATGAATAGGCACCGGTTTCTGTTTCAACCGAGCCTCCCAGGCCATAACCGAATCCTTCCTCAAAGCTTGCTGTGGCTGGAATCTGATCCGACATAATCAGTTTGACAGTAGATTCCTTGAGAACACGTACACCATCGAGTTCTCCTCCATTCAGAAGCATCCGGGCGAACCTTCCATAGTCGCCAATGGTGGAGACCAATCCGCCGCCGCCTGAAAACAATGTTACCTTCTGTTTCACGGCATTGGTCATTTCCTCCACGGGAGTGAGCGCTCCGGTTTGCTGGTCAGGGGTATAGATCATGGCCAGCCGTTGGAAATCCTCTTCGGGGACTTCGAAACCGGTATCATCCATTCCCAGCGGACCGAACAGCCGGGTTTGCAGGAATTCATCAAAGGGCATTCCGGACAGCACCTCAACCAGATAGCCAGCCACATCAAGGGATACCGAATACTCATATTTTGAACCGGGCTGGTTTTTCAGGGGGATGGTGGCTAGGAGTTCAACCATGCCTGCCAGATTGCCTCCACCCCATATCCCGGTGGGAGTGATCTGGTTGTACAGGGAGTCCACATGGGAGCCGGGATCCCAGCCATAGCAGAATCCGGCCGTATGTGTCAGCAGGTTCCTGACCGTGAAAGGCTGTTGCTGCTTCACGATCTCTCCATCCACATAAACCCCTGTATTTTCAAAGGCCGGGATATATCCGGCTACCGGGTCATCCAGCTGAAATTTACCTTCATCAGACAGGATCATCAAGGCAGCCGCAGTGATCGGTTTTGACATGGAATAGATCCTGAAGAGGGCATCCTCCTCCAATTCTCTTTTCTCCTCTATATTGGCCAGCCCATGGACGCGCTGGCGTACCATCCGGCCATCCCTGATCACCAGGGTTGCGATACACGGCAGCCTGCCTTCATCCACATGGGCCTGCATTCTCCTGTCAGCCAGGTCAAGCGAATCAACGGAGAGCCCTGAAACAGTGGTTGAAGCGTGATTACATGACAGTGATAAGGCCAGCAGAAGTATAAGGGTTGCAGCTGGCAGCAATTGGACATATCGGTTTTTCATTTGAATATGGTTTTTGGATTTTTGATCTAATTCAATCTGAAGGCTTACTGGTTCCAGAGGTCCGGTATGGCGTGGTGCCCCCGTGCCTTAGCGGGGGCCCTGTCAACGGGGGGAAGGGTACCGGAATGTACGTCAAAAATCCTTTTTGCCGTCTCCGATGCTGCCTCCACCAGGAAGGGATAGGGCCGGTCGGTCACATCCACAAGCCCGCAGTTGTAATTCTCCCCGTCGCCACTGCGTCCCGTGAGGTCCTGGTCACACCACTGGAAATAGGAGGTGCCGATGAGTCCCGGGTGCGCATAAGCCTGTTCGGTATAGTAACGGTAGGCTGTGCCTCTTTCTTCCTGCGAATTGACCTGCCACAGGGACTGCGCCATGCCCCGGTCCACCGTTCCGAAGTGATACTCCCCGATGAACAGGGGTTTGCCGGTGACCTCCATGAACCTGTCCAGCATCTCTTTCCGGGGATACAGGTCGTAACAGTTGAAGCTGAACACGTCAAAGACATCCTTGCAGAGCTCCAGTATCTCGTTGTCAGCCTCCTGTCCGAAGCGGATCCCCAGGGTCAGATGGTTGGGATCGTGCCTGTTCAGCGCGAGGTCCGTGGTTTCAATAAAGATCCGGAACGTGTGGTGGATAAATTCCTTTCTGCTTTCAGGTGTATCCCCTTTTGCCAGATGTTCCTGCAGCGCTGTCCGGATGGGTCGTTCCTTCCCTTCAAGGATCAGGTCGCACAGCCGTTGTTCCCGGCCCAGGAAGGAGGGCTCGTTGAAGGTGAAATAGCCCAGCAACCAGGGATTGTCCCGGTAGGGCTCCACGGTCGACCGGATTGCCTGGTCAATTTTTTCCTCAAAATCCGGGGCATATACATCAGCCAGGCCCATCAGTTCACCTTCGATGCCGATGTCCCTCAACTGGAGTGTAAAGGCTTTTTGGTTCCGCTTATACACATCGGATTGTGACCAGTTGGCAATGGTGTTGAACCCCCAGCGATCCATCCGGGTGATGATGTTGTCCACGGATTTCTCTCTGTAATTCTCTCCATAGCGGCGGTAAAGGTTCCAGTTGCCGAACGAACCCGACCGGTACCTGCCGCTTCCCGAAGCCAGATCCTCCGGTGGCAGTTCCATATAAAGGTTCCGACGGTGTTCGAGCCTGTAAACACCCCCGCCTCCACCCGGTCCCACACAGTTCACACCGTGGGAAAGAAAGAGGTGTCCTTCCGGGTCCACAAACCACCAGCGGCCATCGATTTTTTGTGTCCGGAAGAAGCCGGTTCCTTCATCAATGCGGGCATCGAGGTAACCTCCGTATTTGGAATAATGAAACTGGTTACTGTCTGCAGGCTGACTCTCCTCCGCTTCCCACTCCTTCTGAAGCTCTGCCAGTGAATGTATTTTGCCTTTCCAGTCGCCCAGATTGTATTGCCCGAATTCATCCACCACCGGAATTTCACCCAGGTACTGGTCACCCGGGTCCTCTTTGGCAAGGCTTACCGATCGCAGTTTCAACACCGGGTTACCGATGGGAGCCTGCATCCTGATGCCGACGGAGTCGATGCCCCTCATGGGGCTCCTCTGGCCGGTCAGATTGATCCATCCGGTATACCTGGGCTGGTTAAAGGTAGCCGCCAGGTCACTGCGGGCAGCGGGAGGCTCACGGTAGAAACCCAGCGGGATGGCCAGCTTGTTCCAGCCGTTGGGCGTATAACTCATGACCCGCAGTTCGTTGTACCCGGTCTCCGTGGTGAAACCCACCTGAAACCGCTGTGGGGTGGTAATCATGAATTCAAGGACCACATATTCATAACCATCCCAGTTGGCCGGCAGTCCGGGTGAAATATCTTCCAATGCAAACTTCATCCCGGAGACCTCCTTCTCACTGTCAAAAGGGACGGTTATATAAGCTTCATTACATGAAAGTAAGGTAAGCAGGAGAAGGAAAGTGATGCTCCTGTAGCCAGATCGTTGGAGTGTTTTCATATTGCTGGGTTTGGTTAAGTAAAATTCTTATTTGATCAGGTTCTGCCTGGGATCTATCTGGAATACCCCGGTAATTCCCGGTGGCTGTGGTCACAAAAGGGCGGTGTCTTGGTCATCTTGCAACTGCACCATTTCACCAGCTGCTTTTCAGCAATGACAACCCTGAGGGGAAGAAAGCCGGTCTCCCTGTGCGAGCCGTCACAAAAGGGTTGCCTGCTGCTGCGGCCGCATGCACACCAGAAATAGGTACCGGGTTCGGTCTCCAGTTTGATGGAACGTAGTCCGGCTACCTCGGGTTTATCCTGACGGTCCATCCTCTATGGCTGAGGTTTATAATTCTTCATGCAATAAAATGGAAATTTAGCTAATTTTGGGAAACAGTTGATACAGATCCATCACTATTGATCAAACGCATAGAAGGGCTCTTTCCTGAGATCAGCGAATCCTTCAAACTCCCGGTATTCTATTTTCTGATGTCAGGTTCCTTTGCGGGATGGCAGTCGTTTTTCAATGTTCATCTCGACAACATTGGATATACCAGTATGCAGATCGGTGCCCTGAATGCAGTTTTTATCTCCACTTCGGCCCTTGTTGTTCCTTTCTGGGGAATGATCGCCGATAAGTTCGGGAACAACAGGATCCTGCTGCTGCTCTCTGTAGTTTGCGCAGTGATGGTATTCCTGATGGGACAGACCCTGGCTTTCCATTGGATGCTTGTATTTATTGCTGTTATCTCTGTGTTTCACCAGCCTTCAGGCGCCGTGGTGGATGGGATGACCATGGGGTATATCCGGGGGAATCCCCGTTTAAGCTATGGACAGTTCCGGCTGTGGGGATCGGCCGGGTATGCAGTCTCTTCGCTGGTGGTGGGCTATTTTGCCAGGCAGGATACAGGCATTATTTTTAATATTGCTGCAGTCATGTTCCTGGTTCTTTCCCTGTTCAATCTGTTTACCTTGCCCTCCAGGCCGGTCACAGGCCGCAGCCTGGTTACCTTCGGAAGCTTCGGGATCTTTTTCAGGAACGGGAAGTTGCTCCTGTTCCTTCTGATCATCATGCTTTATGGGGTTGCCATCTCGCCACTGCACCAATTTATTAACCTCTATTACAGGGATCTGGGGGTGGAGAGCTCGTTCATCGGATGGGTCTTTTTCATCCAGGCCACTTTTGAGGTTCCGGCGTTCATCATCGGGGCCAGGTACCTGAAGCGGGTAAGGGCTGAAAGGATCATCATGCTGGCCATGACAGTTTCGGGCGCGAGAATGGTATTATACGGATTTATTACAAATCCGGTTTTGGCCCTTGTTGTAAGCATCTTTCACGGAATCACCATTGCTTTTTTCCTGATCGGTGTAGTGGAATATGTGCAGGCCCGGACTCCCGACCACCTTCGCACCACGGGCCAGGCTTTGATATGGGCATTTCATTTTGGGGCGGGGGTTACCCTGGGGAACCTGATGCTGGGTTATCTGCGGGATACCACGGGAATGCTAAAGGCCATGCATATTCATGCGGCCCTGGCCTTTGTGGTCATTCTGGGAGCGGGACTGTTTTTCCGAATGACGGACGACAGAACGCATTAAATACCGCGAAGATGGCCGGATTCGCTTAGGTATTCAATGGATTTTAACAGTTATTTGTGATTCGCCTGACCATCAACGGTTATGGAAAAGAAGATTGATTACCTTGTATTGAATTGAACCTCCATCCGATGAAATTTGAACACATTGCTCTCTGGGCAAAGGACCTGGAATTCCTGACCGGTTTTTACAAAAGATATTTTGGAATGGCCTGCAGCGGCAAATATATCAATCCAAAAAAAGGCTACTCCTCTTATTTCCTTTCATTTCCCGGTTCGGAGACCAGATTTGAGATCATGCACCGTCCGGATATTTCCGAATTTGCAGGCAAAAAGGGAATGGCCCATGGACTGGCCCATATCTCCATATCTGTGGGAAGCAAGGAAAGGGTTGATGAACTTACAGAAACTTTCAGACGTGACGGATTTCCGCTTATTGGTGAACCGAGAACTACAGGTGACGGGTATTATGAAAGTGTGGTCCTTGACCCGGAAGGAAATGTGGTGGAGATTACCGTGTAAAACTCTGCTCAGGGCCTATCATGATCATAGAACAGGCCATGGTAATAGAACCGGAAGGAGGAGAGGAACAGGGGAATCCCCATGGTAAAGTATAACACCAGCAAGTATTGTGGAGGTATGATTCCCGATTTTCTGAGCATTACACCTGCTGTGATCATGACGGCCATCAGGATGTAGCTCCTGAAATTGAAAAAGGAGAACAGACAGGGTTTTTCCATTTTCAGTTCAACGATCCGTTTCGTATGTTTTCTGGAGATGGTCGAAAAGAGCAAGCGGTAGAATGCAGCGCCTCCCAATATGCTGATGGAAATTTTTATCACCAAAGCTTCAGGCGCCTGAATTGAAAGCAGAATGCCTTTACAGATGAGCATTCCGCCTGCAAATGTCCACACCACTGCAGCGATATAGAGAAGAGTTCGTTTGGAAACCCTTGGCTTTATTGTTTGTATAAAACTCATCTCGTTTTTGTGTGATGTTACAAAATGTAAATTACAAATTGTATAATACAGTCCGGTTAGCAAGTGATCTCTCTGAAATTGTCAGGGGTGATCTCTCTTTTTCCCTCCTCAATCTCTCTGACCATGCTGGTGAGCAGGTCGTTTACCGGGGTGGCAACCCTGAATTCCCGGCCTTTCGCTGAGATATAACCATTGTAGTTGTCAACCTCCGTTTTCCGGCCCCTTTCCAGGCTCTGGAGGCTGGATGATTTAAGCCTGCGGTATTTCATTCCAATCACCCTGATGGTGAGGTGTCTTTTCAATCCTGACAGAAGTCCGGGACGAAGAAAGTCATAGAAATCCAATTTCCCCGAAGCGGCAGGAGCGACCTTGAGATCCATGGCCTTGGCCACTTCAATGGCCTCCCTGATGACCTCAATAAACAGGTTGCGTGCCCTCTTTCTGGCAAGCATCTCGCCCAGGTACAGGCCGCATACAGCTCCCAGGGTGGTGATGCATGCATTGATGATCATCTTGGAATAGAGCTCAGGGAGTATTTCATCGGTGGTCCGGGTTTCGACGATATGCCCGAGTATCCCTGCCAGTTTCTCAAGCTCACTGTCTTTCCCACGGTTCCAGTTGCCCAGGATGAATTCGCCTCCTGAGGTCATCTCCACCCTCCCAGGTTCATGCATGGTGCCTCCCCAACCCACCACGCAGCCAATGGTACGCTCTTCACCCACCACTTCGGCCAGCATCTCTTCACAGATCCCGTTTTGCATGGATACGACCCGGGAATTTTCATCCAGAAAGGGAAGGATCCCCCTGGCAGCGTCCACCAGTGAGCCGGCCTTTGTGGCAATCAGCACAAAATCGAAGATACCCTCAAGCTCCTCCGGCTTGGCTTCGGAGGGGACAGGGATGGTGAAGTCCCCGCAATGACCGTTGACTACAATTCCCGCACTGCTGATCTTTTCAGCCAGTTCCTGATGCCTGGTGACCAGCCTGACAGCATAACCTTCCCGGGTAAGCACGCCGGCCGTTATACCACCGATGGCTCCGGGTCCGATGACACAGATCCTTATCTCCTTATCCATGAAAAACAGCTTGGTTGAGGGTCTTAAATTTAGCAAACAAATTATGGATTCCTATTGACGTAGTGACTGAAAACAAAACAGGGCGGCCATTAGGCCACCCTGTAGTGATAGGAGGTTTGAAGTGAATTACTTCAGCATCATCATTTTCCTGGTCTCAGTACCGAAATCGGTCGTGAGTTTATAGAAATAGGTGCTGCTTGCAGCGTAGTCAGGTGAGAACTGAACAGTATTTTCACCACCTGCCCTGTTTTCATTGATCAGCTGTGCTACCATTCTTCCGGAAACATCATATACGGAGAGGTTTACGAATGAATTGTCCTTCAGGTTGAAACTGATGGTCGTACTGACTCCAAAGGGATTCGGATAGTTCTTCAGCTCGAACCTGGAAACAGCTACTTCCCTGTTTTCAATGCCGTTGCTTGCATAAGCTGCCTTTACAGCGGCCAGAGAGGCAGCGGGATCATAAGCCTCATCATTCCAGTGCAATGCGCCAATACGCTTGCCATCAATGTTGGAAACAAGGCTTTTGGTGTATGAGAAGTCCTCAACCATGTCAGAGATCTTGGTGATACCACCGGCGTCCGAGTCTTCAGTTTCAACACCGGCAATGGTATTGGCATCAAAGTCACCGAAATGGGTGGGCTGAAGATCCGGAGTGGTAACATCAGGAACGCCCCACTTGGAACGGTTCCAGTCAATATAGACATCAGCAGCAGCCTGGGGCAGCGGATCGGTGCCAAAGCCCATTTCTTCAGCCTTGAACTCATAGACGATGTTGTTCTCTGCCTTGATGTTGTCATGGTCAGCGATCAATTGCTCGGTCCTTGAATTCATAAAAATCCCGGGAACGTTGACAATTCTCCACGGACCGTTTCCAAGTCCGCCCCAGTTCAGGTAAGAAGATGCTGCACCATCAATCCCATCATTGGGAGTGCCTCCGTAATAGGCGTCCAGGGTTGTACTGGATACACAAACGTTGTCTGCTGCATACCAGATATAGTCAGAAATCTCATCAATATCTGCTGTGAGGGCAGTTGAGTCTGCATTCAGGAACTTCTTGTCGAGCCATTGATGAACTGTAATGGTATCCACACCCACAAGCCCGTGCATCAATGCATCCGGATCCTGTCCGCCGGTGGCCACATTTTCCATGTCTTCACCAACCCAGTTGGCATTGACGAAAAGGTTGTTGGTGTAATAACACTCTTTCCAGTACTGGTTCAGGAAGGGATACTTGGTGTTGTTGATGAAGGTGTTGTGGTTGATAAAACCATAAGCCATCATGCATTCCTGTCCCAGAATGGTCAGACCGGCTCCGGTGGAGGTGTTGTTTTCATAGATCAGGGTATCCACAGGAACTTTGCAGTTCATGACCCTGCCTGCCCACCACTGTTGGCCATCGTGGAAATCACGGAAATAGTTGTTCCTGAAAATGGAAACCTGTCCGTTTTCCACACCGTCGGTATTAAAGAGCACACCGTAACCCATATCGAACAAGCAATCTTCCACCAGCAGTTTGCTGTTATTTTCATTAATGGAAAAAAGATTCCAATAACCGCCATCGGCCCCATCGGTTTGCCTCCATTGAAGCTGGATATTCTGCATGGTAAAACTTCCTTTGATGACGTTTACTCCAACAGCAACTTCATTCAACGGAAGGCGGATGATCACCGGTTTTGGACCGTCTCCGGCCTCTGCCCTGATGGTGAGTGTTCCACCTGCATTGTCCACATTGATGGGAGCGTGCATCAGGTAAAACTGTCCTCTTTTCAGTTCATAAATCTTGTTCACACCGCCAGACACCTCAGCGTTGATGGTGGTTTCAATGATACCGCCATTGGCAGCTCCGCCTTCGAGGACTTTGACGTCCTGGGCAGATAGGGCTGCGGTGATAAACAAACTGGCAACTCCAAATAGTAAAGTTCTAACTTTCATGTTTTTCGGTTTTTGTTAATAATTAAGTCACTAAACAATATATACATAAATACCTCCTTTTTTTACAGATTAATTTTTACACCCACCTGTGCGCGGAATCCATAGAACTGGCTGTTGGTCGGCAAAGCAGGATGTCCCGGTTGTTCGCCAAAGTAGTAGTCGTCCACATGGTTAAGGATGTTGGTCAAATTCGCATAGGCTGAAATGTTCTTGGTAATGTTTTGCTTCAGCATCAGGTCCATCAGCGAGAAGGTGTCATAGTACCTGTCGAAGACCGAATAGCGCGCATCCAGTCCCTCTACCGTATTGCTCTGGTAGCGGTAGGAGACCCTGGCACTGAATCCGCGATAGTCCCATCCCAGGATCACATTCAGGATGGATGCCGGCTGGTCCTCCATGGGTCCCGTCCGGGTATTGTACTCCTGTCCGTAGATGGGAAGAGGAACAAATCCCGAGGAATCCATGCCCACCACGACGGATTCGAAATAGGGATACTGGGTTTGGGTCTTCATGATGGTATAGTTCACATCCAGGACCAGTCCCTTGAGCACTCCCGGCAGGTACCAGAAGTTGGTCTGCCATGATACCTCAACCCCGTAAACCTGGGCCCTTTCAGGGTTGTTGAAAGGCAGGTCGGTTGTGCCTTCCTTTGCCAGATATAAGGGATCATAATACTCTGCACCCAGGATCCGGTCATCCAGGTCATCCGGTCCGCCCACAATCAATCCTTTCTTGCTGGGCTTGTAGCCGTTCATCACGAAGATCAGGTCGCTGATCTCTTTGTAGAAACCATAAATGGTAAACAATCCTACCTTGGGTTTCATGATCGAAACACCCAGGTCATAATTCCAGGCGCTTGAGGGTTCAAGCCAGGGATTATTGGATGTAATACCCTGACCTGTTTGCGGGTAAATAACCAGCGGAGAGATCTGGCGGAAACTTGGGCGGGAGGTGCTTTTATAGACGGCACCCTGGATGCTCAGAAAATCAGTGGCCTTGAATTTCAGGTTGACCGAAGGGAACCACTGTTGGTTCTTGCGCTCGGTAAACACCGAATCGGGATTGGGTTCAATACCCACCACATTGTCGGCCTGCTTGATGTGGAACGCAAAATACTCCGTTTCGTTCTGCTCATACCTTACCCCCGGAAGGATCATCAGTTTCGGGCCGATATTCAGTTCGACCATCGTATACCCGGCCATCAATTGTTCAGTGGCCTCGTAATCTCTCTGGTAATCTTCAACACCCCTGGTGTAATAAGCATCTCCGGCTTCATCCAGCAAGGTGCCCTGCATATCGGTGAGCAGGTCAATATCGGCCCCCCAGGCCAGGTCATAACGTCCGTTCAGGAATTTGCCGGCATCGTAGTCGGGATCCACAAAATTCGCTGCATTGATCCCCCGCTGAACACCCAGATCGGTCTCTACCCAGGGGAAAATCTCCAGGAATTTCTGGCGCCTTGCAACAGATCCCCCCCATTCCTGAGAGTAATAACGTGCGGTTCCGTTGCTGGACCGGGTCAGCTGGTGGTATTTACCTCCCAGTTTCAGTTTTCCGGATACAGCCCCGGCCAGCGTGAAAGACAGCTCATAGTCGATCCTGGCGTCATAACTTTCATCAATCAGCTGCTGTGCGCTGTTCTGTAACTCCCGCAGATAGGTGCTGTTGATATCCAGAGAATCCAGACCCCCGAAGGATTCAAAAACCACCTTGGGGTCCTGGTAAATCAGCCACTCCTGGTCAATATTCAAACGGGAATCTTCCACGAACGGGAAGCTCTGGTCATCCATGTGCACATCGGCATAGGTGGTGGAGAGGTCCACATCCAGTTTGGAAGCCCCAAACCTGAAGGTGTTCTGAAGGGAGTGGGTACGGGTCATGGTCCTCCACAGGGCTTCAGTTACACTTTGGGTGTAGCTGGCGGCCATGGTCTGGGTAAGGAATTCACGCCCGTTGTTCCGGGTAAGCACATCATCATTTTTAATGCTGAGCAGGTTGAAGAATTTCACCTCCCACCAATCGTTTTTGAAATCCAGGATCAGGCTTCCGTTGGTCCGGTGCCGGGTCTGCTTCTGGTCAACCAGGGTGATGTTTTGTGTCCTGGTCAGAAGGACCGTGTCCACCACCTCGTCGTTCTCATCCAGGACAAAATCATTGTATGCACCCGAGTACCCTGCTGAAAACCGGTGGGACGGCATCTGCTTCTGTTCGGTGGTAGCCCGCAGGCTCACACCGAATTTCTTATCAAAGAACCGGTCGCTGTAACCACCGGTAAATTTATAGTTGGCAAAATCTTTGCCCAGGTTGGCATAACCCCCTTCTGCAGCAAAATTGATCTTCCTTGTCATGGGAGCTTCCTGCAGTCGCAGGTTGACTGTGCCTCCGAGCGCATCCGCATCCATGTCCGGACGAAGTGATTTGGATACTTCCATACCGGCAAGCATCTCACTCTGTACCAGGCTCAGGTCCACGCTCCTGTCATAATCGCTGGTGGAGGCCATCTTGATGCCCTCAATGGTCACATTGTTGTATTTCGGGGATAAACCACGAATAACCACCTGGTTGGCTTCCCCTGATCCCCTCTTCAGGGAGACTCCCGGAAGGCGTCCGAGTGCTTCTGCGGCATTGGCATCGGGTAACTCCTCAATTTTTTCTGCGGATACGACATTTATCACCGTATTGGCGGCCATCTGCTGGTTGATGGCAGCCCTCTGGCCATAGGCCTGGGCTGTGATCACAACCTCTTCGCCCTGTATGGACATTACTTCCAGCAAAACTTCTATGGTTTCGGTCTCACCGTCAGATACATTCACTGTGAGCTCCTGTTCCACATACCCCAGGTAACTGACGGATACCACCTGGGATCCGTCCGGTATACCGGCCAGGACAAATTCACCATCAATGCCGGTGGCTGTCCCGTGGTAAATCGACTTGATAACAATGTTCGCACCCGGCAATGGATCGCCGGTAATGGCATCCTTAACCACGCCTTTGATTGTTCCGGCTGCAAACAATACGCCCGGGATCATCAACATCAATAAAATGGATAGAAAGAACTTTCCGGAGTAGATTTGTTTCATTGTAGTAGTAGGTTTAGATGGTTCGTTTTTTAGTTTTGGCAGATTGCAATTTAAGCAAATATTTTTCTTATGCGTATCGTTGAATTATGTTTTTTTCATTTAGAACCGCTTGGACCGCCCGCGGATGGTGACAAAACAATCTGAATCAAGAAGAACCGGATTTGTTCTGATTATTCACCTGCACCGGAAAAAGGCGATAAAAAGCAGGTTACAAATTAACTTTAGATTGCGTAAGTTTACAGGAGAAATGCACTTTTTTTGCAAAATAAGTAATGACAAGCCTTCACGAGATCCAGAAGTTGCTGGGAAAACCTTACAGGGACCTGGAGTTCCTGCTTCAGTGCTTTTCTGAAGTACTGGAGGAAAATGGCAAAAAGGAGCTGGCCGCGAAGCTGCCTTGGATCACGGCGTTTGAACCTGAATTTCCGGAAGAAAACAGGCAGGATCTGCTTCATCTCTATTCCATTTGCTTTCAGTTATTGAATCTCTCGGAGGTGAATGGTGCGGTTCAGAACCGCAGGCAGAAAAGAGAATCCGGAGGGCTGAGCAGTGTAAACGGATTGTGGGGCAATGTGTTGATGGAGCTGAAGAAGGGAGGGATCAGCGAAGAAAAGATCCTTGATCAGTTCAAGCGGGTTGAGGTTGAACCCGTGCTGACAGCCCATCCCACCGAGGCCAAACGTCCGGTGGTACTGGGCTTGTACAGGCAGCTTTATCTTTTGCTGGTGCAGCTTGAAAACACCATGTACAACAGGTATGAACGGGACGAGATCAAGCATGACATCAAGCGCATTCTTCACAAACTCTGGTTTATAGGTGAGATTTTTATGGAGAAACCAGCCATTGAATCAGAGCTTGAGAATGTGCTGCACTATTTCTATAAGGTGTTTCCTGAAGTCCTTCCCTTTCTCGATTTCAGGTTGAAACAGGCCTGGGAAAGTGCCGGATTTGATCCTGTATATATAGAAGATACCGGCAATTTTCCCTCCGTCACCTTTGGAAACTGGGTGGGAGGGGACCGGGACGGACATCCGCTGGTAACGGCCGGGGTAACCGAGAAGACTCTGAAGATATTCCGGATTCATGCTTTCAGGCTCGTGATCTCCATGCTGGATGACCTTGCCGACAAGGTAAGCATATACTGTTCGGAGGAAGAGCTGATCGCTTCCTTCCGGATCAGGCTGGAAGAATTGGAGAAAGAGGGCAGCCAGGTTGCGGAGGGGGACAAGAAGGAGCCTTTCAAACAGTATGTGAAGTTGCTGAAACGAAAGTTGCCCGTGGAAGAGAGATCCGGGGGAGGAATCGGTCTGAAAGATACACCAGGGTCGTACCGGAGTTCGGTTGAACTGGTGGAGGACCTGCAGCTTCTGAAGAAGGCCCTTGTGGACTATGGGGCCTGGTCCATGGCAGCATATGATGTACAGAAAGTGCTGCGTCACCTCGCTATTTTCGGATTTCACCTGGCCAGGCTGGATATCAGGCAGAACAGCCAGTACCATGAAGAGGCACTTCTGGACCTGATCCGGACCAGCATGCCAGCCAGGTATGAAGGGATTGCCGGAGATCCGTCACTGCTGAACCGGTTTATCCTTGATGAGCTTTCGAGCATGCGCCCCTTTTTGACAAGCCCGGAGCTGCTTGGACCAGACATGGCCAGGGAGGCAGTGAATACATACCTTACTCTTTCCAAACATATCCTGACCTATTCTGAAAGGGCGGTGGGGAATCTGATTGTGAGCATGACACGCAGTGAGCGGGACCTCTTTACCGTTTACCTTTTCGCCAGGGAGGCCGGGCTGTTAAGGCATACAGGGGCCGGAATGGTATGTCCGATGCCTGTGGTCCCCTTGTTTGAAACCATTGAAGATTTGAAACAGAGCCCGGGAATCCTGGATGCTTTCCTCGCCCATCCGGTCACAAAAAACAGTCTGGAGTACCATCGTGACAGCCGTGGCAGGTCCTTTTTGGTTCAGGATGTAATGATCGGATACAGCGACAGCAACAAGGACGGAGGTATCCTGGCCAGTACATGGTACCTCTATGATGCCCAGGTGAAAATGGCAGCCGTCGGCAAAAAGCATGGGGTGGAGATCCGCTTCTTTCACGGAAAGGGAGGCACCATCAGCCGGGGTGCAGGACCCACCCACTGGTTCCTGAAATCCCTTCCCGGTTCGGTTCAGAACGGGCTGATCAGGATCACCGAACAGGGTGAGACCATCGAAAGGAAATATGCCAACAAGGGCAATGCAGCATACAATCTTGAACTGCTTCTTGCGGGAACTGCACAGGCCGCCATACTGAATGCGGGTGGCAGTAACGGGGAAAATCCGGACCGTGATGCCCTGTTCTCCTACATGGCCGGTGAGAGTTACCGGGCGTTCAAGGAACTAACCACCCATCCCTCTTTTATCAGGTTTTATGAGCAGGCCACACCCATTGATGTCATCGAGTCCAGCAAGATCGGTTCCAGGCCCGCACGCAGAAGGGGGAAAAGGGCCCTGGAAGACCTGAGGGCCATACCCTGGGTGTTCAGCTGGACCCAGTCGCGCATGCACATCTCCAGCTGGTATGGGGTGGGAGCAACCTTTGCCGGAATGAAGTCGGCGGAACCCGGCAAATACAGCCTGCTGAAAGCGCTTGTTAAAAAAGACGATTTTGTACGGTACGTACTCACCAATGTGGATACGAGCCTGGCAGCCACCGATGAGGAGGTGATGATCCTGTATGCCGGCCTGGTGGAGGATGCAAAAGTACGGAATGATATCCTGGAGATGTTGCTCAGTGAACTGGCACTTACCAGGGAGATGATGCTTGACCTGTTGGGAAGCCCCATCTCAGAACGAAGGGTGAATCATTTCCTGTCCACCCGCTTAAGGGCCGCTGCCTTGCTTCCCCTTCACAGGGAACAGGTCCATCTGCTGGGCGAATGGAGGGAGGCCAGGAAGAGGGGAAAACAGGAAACGGAGGAGCAGCTTCTGAAGAACCTGCTCCGGAGCGTGAATGCCATTGCCAATGCCATGGGAACCACCGGGTAGTCTGATTTTACTGGCACTCCGGACTGTCATGTGGAAAAATACCACAGCTGTTGAATAATGCTACACCACCCTGAACATGCAGGAGCAGAGACAGTTCACACTCCTATATCAGTCCTGTTGTTGAAAAATACCACAGTTTTACTAAATTCCCAGTCTTCTCGACATAATCTAAGACGCACAATAACAATAAGTTATTACTGCGTGGCATCATCTTTGATTGGTGATTTGCAACCTTAAAAAAGAGATGCAATGAAACCTGGCAGAAAAATGATGATCGCAGTGGCGCTTTTGTTTACGGCAATGGCAGCCTGTGCAAACCCGGAGAAGACCGGTACGACCAATGAAACCGCGCTGCAGCTGTTGTGCAGCCCTGAACTGACTGTCCTGGCCAATGATCTGGCGGATCAGTATATGCAAAAGAAGGAGGGTGTTTCCATTCAGGTGTCGGAGATTCCTGAAAATGACGCTTCTGCTTTGCTCAATGAAGGAACCATTGCCCTGGTGAGAAAGGGATCCTTTTCCGGAATGAATGATGAACGATTGTTCAGGATGGTGGTGGGGCGACAAGTGATTGTCCCGGTCATGAATGTAAACCATCCCCAAAAGGACCTGATTCTTCAAAAAGGGATCACCCCGGATCAGTTTGCCAGAATTTACAGTTCCTCAGGGATGACCTGGGGCTCTGTTCTTGAGGTCGAAGGAAAGAATCCGGTTAGGGCTTATATGCCGGCGGATGCGTGCAGCAGAAGCTACCTGGCTGAATTTATCCTTACCCAACCTGCGCAAATCAATGCAAGGGAGATCCGGGACCCCGGCGAGATGATCACCATGATTGAATCAGATCCGAACGCCATCGGTTTCTGTGACCTGACAAGCCTGGTGAAACTGGAACAGAGCGGAATGGATGCCGGATTCTGCCTGGTTCCTGTAGATGGTGACGGAGATGGTAAGCTGACGCAGTTTGAGAATATTTACAGGAGTTGTTCCGACCTTTCACATGGAATTTTTATAGGCAAATATCCCAAGGCACTCTTCAGCAAGGTTTATGCCATAACAGGCAGACAAGCTGTTCATGGAGAAGAAGTTACGTTCCTGGAATGGATGATCACAGGGGGACAGGAATCCCTGGCCCCGGTGTCTCTTGTAAAACTTGACTACGGTGACAGGGTATCGGGGCTGGAGCATCTTTCCGCCCTGTCCAATCCAATTGCAGACCTGCCGGTAAGATCATCTTCCACCGGCACCATCCTTCTGGTTCTCGGAATTGTGCTGACCGGGGGGATATTGCTGTCTCTGATTGTGAAACGATCGGATCAAAGAGACGCCGGTTCTCCGGTACCCCGGTCACCGGCCAGGGCTGTATTCGGAAAGGATGCAAGGGTTTTTCCAGCCGGACTGTTCTTTGATAAATCCCATACTTGGACCTTTATGGAGAAAGAGGGGAATGTGCGCATCGGGATTGATGATTTCATACAAAATGTAACCGGCAGTGTGACCCGTGTGGTGATGAAGAGTCCGGGTGAAAAGATCAACAGGGGCGGGTCTTTGCTTACCCTTATACAGAAGGGAAAACAGCTGGAAATCAAGTCCCCGGTGTCGGGCATTGTGGTGGATCAGAACCGGGAATTGCTCAAGGATGCATCTGTGATCAATGCCGATCCCTATAATGGTGGCTGGGTCTATCTGGTGGAACCGGTCAACTGGTTCAGGGAACTGAAGGCATTCTTTATGGGAGAGTCGTACGCAGATTGGCTGAAAAGTGAGTTCACCCGCTTGAAAGATTTTTTCTCCGCCGGATGGAATACCGGAAATGAGAAAGAAGTAGTGGCCATCATGCAGGATGGAGGAGAGATCCGGGAAGGAGTGCTTGAGGAGTTTGGCCCCAGGGTATGGGAGGAGTTCCAGACCAGGTTTATCAATTGTTCATAGCAAACCAGTTATCTGCAGTCCGGGTAAGCTCCGGGCTTTCATCTACATATTCATTTAAGACCAATCAAATGGGAATTAACAGACGTAATTTTTTCAGGGCAATGGGCATTACCGGGATTGCCCTCGGCACGGGCAAAGAGCTGAATGCCGTTCCTGACAAGGGTGATGAAACAGAATTTTATGGGATCCTTTACGATGCCACCCGTTGTGTGGGTTGTCAGAGTTGTGAAGTGGCCTGTGCACTGGCACATGATCTTCCTGAACCCGATCCCGGGGAATATCCTGTTGCAGGAACCATCCGGAAGACCAATGAAAAAAGGAGGTCGGTCATCAACGCCCATGAAACCACCCTGGGCGAAGTTTACGTAAAGAACCAGTGTATGCACTGCAACCAGCCTGCCTGTGCAGCGGCCTGTCTTACCAGGGCCATGTACAAAACCAAGGAGGGGCCTGTGATCTGGCGTGATGAAAAATGCATGGGGTGCCGCTACTGCATGGTCTCCTGTCCGTTTGATGTCCCCAAATTCGAGTACCACAGCGCCAATCCGGATATAGTCAAGTGTGACATGTGTTTCGACAGGGTGAAGGAGGGGGAATTGCCGGCATGCGTGGCTGATTGTCCGGCCGAAGCTCTTGTCTTTGGCACCCGCAGGGAACTGATCAGTGAGGCGCGCCGCAGGATCAACGATAATCCGGATCTGTATTATGATGGCATTTATGGTGAAAACGAGGCCGGCGGTACCGGATATCTCTACCTTTCACCTGTTCCCTTCGAAGAGCTGGGCCTCAATACCAGACTTCAGAAGAAGTCCTATCCCGAGCTTGCCAAAGGGTTCCTTTACGCCGTTCCATCCATATTTATCATGTGGCCCGCCATTTTACTGGGGATTCACAATGCCACGAAGAATAATTCTAAAACCTCTGAAGACCATGATGAATTATAAAGCAATTATACCAAAAGACAATGATGGCATGCCTGTGGGAAAATTTCTGCTTGCATCCCTCAGGCCACACGGCAAAATATTCACGCCGTTTAACATCATTTCGGTACCCGTCATCATGGCCGGCATTGTGCTTATCGTGATCCGTTTTGTGTATGGAATCGGTTCCATTACCAACCTGACCCAGGAAGTGCCCTGGGGATTGTGGATCGGGTTCGATGTGGTTACGGGTGTTGCCTTTGCCGGAGGGGCCTATGTGGTCACCTTCATGGTCTATATCCTGAATATGGAAAAGTACAAACCCATTGTGAGGGTGACTGTGCTGAATGGATTCCTGGCCTATGTGTTTTATGCAGGGGCGCTGCTTCTGGACCTGGGTAAACCATGGAACGTGGTGAATCCCATCATCGGGAACAGCTTCGGGGTCAGTTCGGTGCTCTTCCTGGTGGCATGGCACTTCCTCCTCTACATGATTGCGCAGCTGATCGAGTTTTCACCCGCCATTGCCGAATGGATCGGGGCGAAGAAGGCACGGAAAATTTTATCAGGGATGACCATTGGTGCGGTGATTTTCGGGATTACCCTGTCGACCCTGCACCAGTCCGGTCTTGGAGCGCTATACCTGATGGCCAGAGAGAAGATTCATCCCCTGTGGTACTCGGAATTCATTCCTATTTTGTTCTTTGTCTCCAGCATTTTTGCCGGGCTCTCCATGGTCATCTTCGAAGGTTCCATCAGCAACAGGGTTTTTGCCGGCCAGATCAGTGAAAAGGATCACATGGGCCACGACGGGATCCTGCACGGGCTTTCAAAAATATGTGCCTTTGCCATGCTGGTCTATTTCTTCCTGCAGATCGTGGTATTTGTACACGGGAAGCACTGGCAATACCTGGATTCACGCATGGGGGCATGGTACCTGACCGAAATGATCGGTTTTGTGATTGTGCCCATGCTTATGTACTTCTACAGCTACCGCACCCACAACATCAGTCTGGTGAAGGTTTCATCGCTGGTTACCATGGTGGGGATTGTTATCAACCGGCTGAATGTCACGGTGATCGGTTTTAAATGGGATGCTCCCGTTCACTATGTTCCCTCATGGATGGAGATTGTGGTGACCCTTACTGTTCTCTCTGTCGAGATATGGATCTTCCGGTGGATTGTCAGGCGGATGCCGGTTTTGCGGGAATCACCTGCCTGGGTCCCCGATGGCCACTAAGTATGTTCTTTTAACTTTTGCCTTTCAACTTTTAACTCGTTTGACATGGAACAATTTGTTTATTCGGATATCTTCGATACCAAGGGGATTGAATATATCATCGTGATTGCCTTTCTCATACTGATCATCCCTTTCTGGATGTTGCTCAACAGGCCCGTGAAGATGAAGGAGGTCAGCAGTGCGCTGCAAGCCATTACCCTGCAGGCACTGAGGATTCCCCAGGGCTTGTTCTTCAGCAGGAACCATACCTGGAGCCACCTGGAGCGATCGGGTGTGGCCAGCGTGGGTATGGACGACCTGCTTTTGCACCTGACCGGTGGTATTGAGTTACAATACCTGAAAGAAAGGCAGGAGCGGGTGAAACGCGGAGAACCCATAGCCAGAATCTGCCAGCAGGGGAAAGAGCTGGTGATTACCTCTCCCATCTCGGGTGAGATTGACAGGGTGCACAGCTCCCTGGAGAAGGAGTCAGCCCAAATCGGCAAGGACCCTTACAATGCGTGGCTCTACCGGATCAGACCCGAGAAGTGGCAGGAGGAGACCCGTGATGCACTGATGGCCCGCCAGGCTCTGGAATGGACAGGCAGTGAACTGGACAGGTTTAAGGACTATTTGGCAGGGACAGTGAACGGACCCTCCGGGGCTGAAGTAATCCTGCAGGAAGGTGGTGAACTGACCGGTCACCCGCTCATGGAGCTTGACCGGGAGGCCTGGATTGGTTTCCAGGAGAAGTTTCTGAATATGGAAGGCTGAAGAACCGCCTCTTTTTTGTAATTTCAAAGCTTCCCGGCGCATGGTGCCGGGAAGCTTCATAACACGACCCGGTGAACAGATTGTTTCGCAAAGGTGGCAGCAAGCGTGTGGTCAGGAACTTTGTCCGTTTCAGATCTTCCATTTATGGCAGGGTGGTGATCATCATTGCCGGATCCCTGATCGTTGTTTTCGTTCTGTTCAACATTGTATTCGGGTCGGTCTACATGGATTTTTACAACCGGACCATCAGTCAGAACGGGGACAATATCAGCTCCATTATTGAAGGATCGCTCTACTACTCCATGCTTGAGAATGACAAGGCGATGCTTCAGCGGACCCTGGATGTGATCAGCAACATGTCGGGCATTGATGAGGTGAACCTGTATGACGACCATAACCAGCTGGCCTTTTCGTCGGTTCACAGGGAGGAGAATTCTCACAGTAATCCCAACTGTATTTCCTGTCATCACGATCTGGCCTCCAGGTTTTCAACAACTGAGAAGTCCTATCTGGTAGTGGGAGACGTACCCGAATGCGGCATCCATCAGCAGGTACAGGGCATCAGGCACCTGTTGATCAGGCAGCCCATTCTCAATGAACCCTCCTGCTATACAGCGGTGTGCCATGCCCACGATGAAGCCGATAAGGTATTGGGATCCATGCTGGTGACCATGCCGCTGGAGGACCTGGATACGTTTTCTGTGCAGTCCTCCCGGGATTTTATGTTGCTGGCCATGCTGATCATCATCCTGCTGGTCACCTTCCTTGTGGTTTTTACCAGGAAAAGAATCAAGAATCCGTTAAACTCCATCGTGAAGGCCAGCGAGGCGGTCTCCTCCGGCGATGGCAGCATCCGGCTGGAGATCAAACCCGGTTTGCTGGATGATATGCGCCTGGTATCGGTGGCTTTTAACAACATGCTGGACAACATTGATGCTGCCACCAATGAGCTGCAAAACTGGTCGCAACAGCTTGAATACAAGGTGCAGAAAAAATCGGAAGAATTGTCTGCTGCACACAATGAACTGATCCATGTGGAGCGTATTGCCTCACTGGGCAAACTTTCCTCCTCGGTAGCCCACGAGATTAACAACCCGCTGTCGGGTATTCTTATTTATAACAAGTTGATATACAAGCAACTCAACAGCTCCGAATTTGATCATCCCAAAAAGGATTCAATCCTGAAGAACCTGAAACTGATCGAATCGGAAACCAAGCGCTGCGGGGATATCGTACGCGGTCTGCTCGATTTCTCCCGGAAGGAGCGGGAGGATTTTGAGCCGGTTCATATCCATAAGCTGCTGGAGGAAACCTACCGCCTGATGACCCATTCAATCAGGATAGCCGACATCAGTTTCAGTAAAGATTTCAGGGCTGTAAATGACCGGGTGATCTGCAGCCCCAACCAGGTGAAGCAGGCGTGTGTGGCCCTGCTGGTCAATGCATCAGAGGCTGTGGCCGAGCAGGGTGAAATCGTGATCCGTACCAGTAACCCGGATGAGGAACATATCAGTATCGTTGTGGCCGACAACGGATCCGGAATTTCCCCTGTGGACCTGCCCCATATTTTTGAGCCCTTTTTCTCTACCAAACACGATACCAGCGGTATTGGTCTTGGGCTCTCCATCGTGCACGGTATCGTGGAGAATCACAAGGGGCGTATCGATGTGAAATCGGAACCGGGCCAGGGAACGACCATTACAATTGTACTTTCGCTTACGGAAGTTTAAAAATAGAAGCTCATGCCCAATCGCATATCAATTCTGATCGTTGACGATGAGGAGTCGGTGAGAGACTCCCTCTATAACTGGTTTATCGACGACGGTTACCGTGTTGAAACCGCCGAGAATGCCAAGAAAGCACTGTCTCTCCTGGATGAGAAGGAGTTTGATATTGTCCTGGCTGACATCAAGATGCCCGGGATGGATGGTATGGAAATGCACCGGAGGATCAGGGCCCTGCCGCGGGTTCCCATAGTGATTATCATGACGGCATTTGCTTCGGTGGATACGGCCGTTCAGGCACTCAAGGAGGGGGCCTTCGACTATGTGACCAAACCTTTCGATCCGGACGATCTGTCGCATCTGATCCGCAATGCGGCCACCCAGGTGGCTTTGAAAGCGGAGAATGAAAACCTGAAGGAGCACATGACCACCCTTGTGAATGTGGAGGATATTGTAGGGGAGAGCGAGCCCCTGAAGAGGGTATTAAGGGAGGTGGAGCAGGTTGCTCCCTCCGATTCTTCGGTGATCATTACCGGGGAGAGCGGAACAGGAAAGGAGTTGGTGGCCAGGGCCATCCATTCCAACTCCCCAAGGAAATATTTCCCGCTGATCAGTGTGCACTGCGGTGCTCTCTCGGAGAGCCTGCTGGAGAGCGAACTGTTCGGACATGAAAAGGGGGCCTTTACGGGTGCTGCGTTCAACCGGAAAGGGCGGTTCGAAATGGCAGACGGCGGAACCATTTTTCTGGATGAGATCGGGACCATCTCCCCCAAGATGCAGGTGGAACTGCTGCGTGTGCTGGAGTCCAAATCATTTGTAAGGGTTGGAGGAAACAAGGAGATTACATCTGATTTCAGGGTGATCTGTGCCACCAACCGCAACCTGAAGGAGATGGTCCATAGCGGAACCTTCCGGGAAGACCTTTACTACCGTCTCAATGTGGTAAACATCAGGATCCCGCCACTCCGGGAACGGCCCGGTGATATCCCCGGACTGGTGAACCATTTCATTATGAAGTACTGCAGTTCCATGAGCAGGGACATGATTTCCATCGATCCGGTTGCCATGAAGCACCTGGAATCGTTCGAGTACCCGGGCAATGTACGGGAACTGGAGAACATGATTGAACGGGCCATTGTGGTGGGCAACGGCAAGGTGATCCGCCTGAAGGACCTGCCCATGGGGCGGGAGGTGATGAGCAGTTCCATCGAGAGCCTCGATGACCTCGAGAAAAAACATATTACCAGGATCCTGGAGAAGTACGGATGGAACATTTCACGTACGGCCAGGGCGCTGAATGTGGACCGTGCGACACTCTACAACAAGATTAAAAAATACAAAATCAAACAGGAATAATCCGCTTGAAGGGCCCGGCTATTATACTGGTGTCGTGCGGACTTTTCGAAAAGAAACTGACAGAAAGGGTCGCAGCGGATGTTTCGCGGGAGTTTCATTATCCTGTGGAGCTGAGAGATTGCAGTCTCGATATCAGCCATTTCTACAATCCGGGACGCAGGCAGTATGATGCCAATAAATTGCTGCACATGATCTCCCAGCGGGCTCCCAGCGATGCAATCAAGGTCATCGGCATGGTACGGGTCGACCTTTATATTCCCATCCTTACCTACATTTTTGGTCAGGCAAAACTGAACGGCTATACCGGGGTGGCCTCTCTGTATCGTTTGAAAAATGAACACTACGGTCTTGCTCCTGATTACCAGCTGCTCATCGATCGCTTCACAAAGGTGATCATCCACGAACTGGGACACACCTTCGGACTGATCCACTGCAGCAATCCGGTATGTGTCATGCGGTCAAGTACCTATGTTGAGGACCTGGACCAGAAGAACAGGCATTTTTGTCAGCGCTGCAGGGCCGAATTGAACCGCATTGAAGAGATGAGCCTCTAGCCGGGTTAACCCCATTTGCAAATGATTTATGCTACATTTATAGTAAACATACGGTGAGATGACAACATTCAGTGAACCCGTGATCCTTGGGCGAACCGGCCTTCTGGTGGGCCGTTTGGGGATATCATCCAGCTACGGGGCTCCTGCAGCGGCATTCGAGGAGGCCTTTGAAAGGGGCTGCAACTATTTCGTGCTTGGCACTTTTATAAAAGGCCGGTCCGAAGAGATGATCAAAGCCATCAGGAATATCAAGGCCAGGGGGCAACGTGACAAACTGGTGGTTTGTCTGATGGAGTACACCCATTCACCTTTGATCGGAAAGGGCCATTTTCACAGGGGGTTGAGTAAGATGGGCCTCGACCATGTGGATGTCCTGATGCTGGGTTACCATCCTTCCAGACCGCGCTGGCAACTGATGGACTTTGGCAACAGCCTGAAAGATAAGGGGCTGGTTGCTTACCTGGGGCTGTCGGGCCACAACCGGAAGCTGTTTCCCGCATTGGCGGATCACAGCGGGATCGATATTTTCCAGGTGAGGTACAATGCAGCCAACAGCGGGGCCGAAAAGGATGTCTTTCCCTATTGCGGTGGAGAGAATCGTCCGGGCATGATCTCTTTTACGGCTACCCGCTGGGGGCAACTTCTGAAAGAGAGCAGGATGCCTCCCGGAGAAAAACCCCTGACGGCCACGGAATGTTACCGTTTTGTACTGAGCAACCCTGCGGTGGATGTCTGCATGACCGGTGCACGGACCCATGAGATGTTGCGTGAGAACCTGAAGACCCTGGACTCCGGTCCGCTCACTGAAGTGGAGATGGAACGCATCAGGAAGATCGGGGATCACGTTTACGGGAAACCGCGGTCATAGTTCTTCCATCAATTCAGCCAGTCCAATTAACCATGTAAATTGCAAATCAAATATTCAAAATGCATGGTAAGATCAGGCGTTGATGGTTTGGATCAGGTCCCCTTCCAGGGTTCTGTACTCCTTCATCAGGTTGGCCGTAAGGCAGGAATGCACCGGCAGGATATAAAGCAGGTCCCCGATGCCCGTCCGGTCATCAATTCTTTCACACTTCTCAATAATGCCGTGTTCCTGTGAGATACCGGTCAGAAAAGGCCCGTCGGGCAAAGGATCCCATCCCTTTTCTGCTTGGCCGTTTTTAACATCAACACTGGCCACCTGGCCGAACACCACCTGGCCATCCTTCGACATTGATTCCTTTGAAAAATGAACCGCCCCTCCATGGATGACCATTCTGCGGGGATCACGGTATTTTCCCGTGACAGGACAGGCCATGGCCACAGCGATATCGTCCGGTGCGCATGAACCCAGAGAATGCTGCATCAGGTCGTAAAAGACAAAGTTACCCGGCGTGATCTCATCAATCCCATTAAAATTCTCCTGGATGCTGCAGTTGGGTGTGTCCCCGTAAAGGGCCCGTGGATCATGGGAACTGAACTGCTTTTTCAATTTGGCAAGGTCCTGCCTGGCCTTCTGGTGGATCCAGTTTTTGATTCCCGGATCAGCTGATTTATAGGAGTGACCGGCGTGACAGTAAAATCCACTGAAGTGCAACTTTTTGTTGGAGTGGCTGGCTTTGAGCAGGTTTTCAATACCCTCCGTATCTTCGGATTTTAATCCCGTTCGGCCATACCCGGTATCAATATCCACGTAGAAGTCCGCCGGACGATCCAGTCGTTCAAGAAAGGGCAGCGTGGCAGGATGGTCCAGCAGGATGGCGATCCTGGCTGATCCGGACAGTGCATTGAGCCGGGCCAGGTCATGGGGGTTGAATGGGAAGGCCACCAGAATATCTTTCCACCCGGAGCGTACAAAGTAGGCTGCCATTCTGAAGGAGGAGACGGTAATAGAGGAGACGCCGTATGTTCTGAACCAGCTTCCGATCTCAGCCGATTGATGGGTCTTGAAATGGGGGCGGAAGGAGAGACCTTTATCAGCCGCCTTCCGGGCCATTCTCTCCACGTTACGGAGGCATTTTTTCTTATCGAGGAGCAGGGTGGGCATGGGTGTCTCTGTTACTCTTTTTCATTATGAACAGGCTGTTTAAGCACAAATCCAATTCCGGCACCGATACCCCCGGTACCGATTGAAACGCGGTAGAACCGGTTGCCCCCGGGTTTTTGGAACCTGTAGCCCAGGGTGATGACCGGCATGAAAGGTATTTCCTCATTCTTTGTTCCGAAATCAGGGAAAAGGTATATGGGGTGATAGGAGGCACCAATCCTTCCCTCAAAATGGTGTTCATCCATTCCGGTCATGAAAACCATGGCCAGGTAAGCGCCCAGGAAAGCATTGCCAGACTCCCCATCACAAAAGAATGAGTTGGTGATCCCGGCGGAGATTCCGGTGTGTACCTTCTTTTTATGCCAGAGGTGTTCGTATTGCACAGAAAGGGGAGTGACAATTCCCAGGGTGCCCGCATAGAAGGAGATGGAGGAAGAACCGGCAGGCCACTGGCCTTGATCCTGTCCCTCAAGTCCTGCCGCAAGGAAACCCAGCAAGGCCACACTGATCAATAGTGTTTGTTTCATAACTCTGCTTTTACAATTCATCATCAACCTGCTTACCAAGAAGCAATCCTGCCATGTTGTCCGCAGCCCGCTTCTGGAGGGTTTTCACCGCATTTTCTGAATACCATGCCACATGGGGAGTGGTGACAACCAGGGGGTGTCCGAGGAGCTCTGCCTGCCCCTTACCCGGAGGCTCCTGTTCGAATACATCCAGTCCGGCACTGTGGATCTTTCCTTCCCTCAATGCATCCAGAAGGGCTTTTTCCGCGATGACCGGTCCGCGTGATGTATTGATGACGACCGGTTTTTGTGCCATCATCTCAAACCCGGAATCATCCAGGATGTGCCGGGTTTCATCACTCAGGCTGCAATGGAGGCTGATCACATGGCTTTCCCGGAGCAGCTCCGGCAACGCTACACGGCTTACATTCAGCCTGGTCATATACTCCAATGATTTATAGGGATCAAAGGCCACTATCCTTTTAAACAGGGAAGAGGCCTTCAATGCCAGCTGGCTTCCGATCCTTCCGATACCGATGATACCCAGGGTCTTGTTGTGCAACTCCATAATTTCTTTCCTGGGAGGAACGCCGAAGGATCCTTCCCGTTTACCCTGCAGGTTGCGGGTACAGGCAAACATGAGTGCCAGGGCATGGTCGGATACCGAATGACTGGCATAGCCCTGCACATTGGATACACGGATGGAGCGTTCCCGGGCTGCTTCCAGGTCAATGTTGTCGTAGCCCACCCCATACCTGACAATGGCTTTCAGTTTGGGCATGAGCGCCATTTCAGCAGGCCCCACCTTCCGGTCTCTTACCAGGATCCCTTCTGCGCTCCCGGCGAATTCAAAGGGCCGCCTTCCCCCTTTCTCTTCGCCTTCATAGATGATCAGCTCATATCCCAGGTATGCAAACAGTTGATGCTCGTATGCATAGGATTCATACCCGGTATCAATGACAGCGATCTGTTTCATTCATTTGGATTCTGGGATTTCCTGACCAGGATCTCTGAGAGCACCAGACTTGAAATGCAGAATGAGAGGAAGAGGTAAAACCCGCCCAGCAGCGCGGTCCCGTTGGTGGTGAAGATATCCACCGCTTCGGATGATTTCTTCAATATGTCGAGCTGACTTCCCACAATTCCGTTGAAGCCGATGTAAGCCATGAAAATGGCCACGACCATCACATCGGCCATGGACCATTTTCCCGATTTCATCACGAAGAAGCGGATCAGCCTGTTCTCATTGAGCTTCCCGATATGAAGTGACCAGAGGTAAGAGGAGACCAGTTTGGAGACCGGGAATACGATACTGAAGGTAAAGATCAGGATGCCCACGAATATCATTTCGAACGAACCCTCCCTGATCAGGATCTCCACGATGTCGGTGATGCTCTTGCTCTGAAAGAAAATGATGTTGTCCCTGAACACAACCATCTCCCCGATCAGCTGAAACTGAAGCATGTCGATCCGGGCTTCCAGGTCGATCATGGGTGTAATGATACCGCCGATGAGCAGGCATGCCGAGGAGAGGATCAGCAGCGGGGACTGAAACCTGGTCATCGGTGCCCGGGTGATGGTATTTAAAAGGAAGATCAACAGGACAAAGAGCAGGATCAGCATGACGCGGAAGTTGATCACTTCTGTGTTCTGATCAATATCTGTCCTGAGCATTGCTTTGCATTCCGCTTCATCGGGAGCGTCGTATTTCAACAGGATTTCATCCACAAGTCCCAGGCTGTCCAGGTTGTAGGTGGCGTCAGAGAGGTCACCCAGTTTGTCTGACAGGTAGGTCTGGACCGCTTTTTTGGTGGAAGGTTTGTTGATCTCATCCAGCACCTGGCCGGCATAGGTGGGCACACTGTCCCTGAGCTGGTTCACATCCAGCACCATTCCGGCGATCCATTTTTTCATCCCTGCAAACTGGCCCGAGGTCCGCTCCTCGATCACTGCCTCAAGGTCATCCAGCAAACCATACATTATGATTTCCAGGCTCTCCTGGAGCTCCCCCCGGTTTTCGGGAGTGAGGTCAAACTCAAGGATCCTTTTGGTCATGATCAGCGTGACCTGTTCCTTCCATGCATCTGCATTCAGCAGGCCGTATCGTACATGGTTGATCTCTGCCAGGTCGATTTTTCGTTCCTGGTTCTCTTTGGCCAGAAAGATCAACTGGACGGTCAGCACCACGGTGATTGCGAGCAGTCCCGTGCTGAGCAGGGTTTTGATGGTTGTCAGTGTCTGGTCCCTTTTGCCCATGGCGTTGTTCTTATTTGCAGAGGGCATAAGTTAGTCAAAAGCAATTTTATCTGTTAAATTTGGAGCTTCTTTTTCCAATTTAAACCTCAAACGATGAATCTCCGCACAAGGAACAGGCTGCCACCGCCACCGCAGTTCTGGTGTATGGCCTGGCCAGCCTGGATCACAAGCTTTCACGGGAGGGTTACTACGTAGAAAAAGAAGCGGAATCATACGGCAGGGAATGGCAAACCTCTTCGACTTTATCTTCCCTGCATAACAAATTCCAGGTCGGTACGCCTGTTTTCATCATCGGGACACCCAGGCCGGATTTCACAGCGTGTTGTCCGGGTCATCCCTGACATATTTCTGTTTACTTGACTTATAATTAACTATTTAAGCTTAGCTATTCAATGTCCTGTCTATAGAGCACCGGAACACTCTTTTGCCTGCGACCGGAGAACTTTCAAGCATCAATGATAATTGACCTTTTATCGGTATAAGGTAACGACAGGGCGTGGAATGGGCATGGGACCAGTTGAATTTTACTTCCACGATTGTTTTCCCGGGAAGAGCGGCATCGTCGATTACCCTCCGCATCTCTTCCGGATCGCCGGCCAGCACGGCACGGTGGATGAATTTAATTTTCCGGTCCGCTTGATGCATCCCCTCCACGAAAGACTCCCGGATCCACTGTTCCCTGTCAGCCGGACTCATTTTCTGTTCCCCCCAGTTCCCCATCCAGTCGGCAAGGGTTACCCCCAGCCCGGTCAGGTCCTCGTATTCGTTGATCAGTTGTGTAACCGACTCCCGGATGTATCTCTTCACCTGGTCTGACAGGTCATTGTGCACATCTGCTCCATAGGCATCTGCAAATTCGGAGGAGACCACGATATTCCAGTTCACCAGGTAGGTTTCGATTCCTCGCTCCCGGGCCATATTGAAAAGTTGTTTCCAGAACGCCTGCCACTCCTTTAGTTCCTGGTCACTGAAAGGTGTGGCCTCCGGATAATTCTCTGCTCTGATCAGGTCCGGCTTTGGTGCCCAAAGCCTCTTCCGACACCAAAAAACCGGAGGCAGCCAGTTGACTTGTGAGCCTCCCTGCACCGTAAGAGAGCGTTGGAGACCGGGAGTTGTAGTGAATGGATACCTTTGAGGCCGGAGTATGCGAGCATGCCGCCAGGACCAAACCACAGGATAAGAGGCAGATGCCCAGTTTGTTTTTCATTCTGCAAAGTTCTGAAACGGTTCAAGGTCATTTTTAGCCGCTTCGAGATCCATGATATAGAATCCGAAACCCACCCCGGCTTCCTGGTCCGCTTTCCCGATCTGGAAACAGAGGTATTTTCCATCATCGGAAACAACGCCCTGACTGGCTTTATAGCCTTTCACATCGGTGAAATAGGTGAGCCGTTGCATCTCACCCGATCCGTCAAGTCTTAATTTAAACAGATCAATAAGGGGCCAGGCGCTCTCCCGGCTGGGGCCATGTTCCACACAGGTATACTGTCCGTCGGGAAAGACCCCCTCGGGCTCGTCATAGCAGCAGGGAGATTTGGTCAGGTTCGTGTATAGCCCTGTTTCCGTATCCAGCAGAAATGCCTCGGTGTTTTTTCCATCTTCAATGGTATACACCGCGAAAGTGAGCCGGGTATCCTCCGGCGGCACAAGGTTCTGGGTTTCCAGGCTTGAATTTCCCAGCTTAAAAGGCAGCTGGCGGGAGTCGAAAACCACCTGCTGCTTATCCAGGCGCGGAATACCATTTTCATAGACGATTTCAGCCATGAGGATTATGGCGTGGTTGATGCCCATCTCCGGGAATTGACGGCCACGGTGTGTCCATGCAATTTTCAACCGGGTTCTTGAGACAGCCGCTCCCTCGGCGCAGAGGGTTCCCAACGGGACTGGTTTCCTTGTTCCGCTTTTGTCCAGTACGGAGAGCCAGCACATGTCGCGTGCACGGTCGCGTTCAGCCGGATCGGTGGCATCAAAGGTCTCGTTGGGACCGGAAAGCAGGATATCCCCGTTGGACAGGTACATGGCCCGGGTGAATCCATGATGGTTAAAGTGGCGGGTTTTGGGGCTGATGATGCCGGTAGACAATTCCATTTCGTATACCTCGCCCATGGGCTTATCCACGAAAAGAATGTGGGTCCCGTCATGGGACCAGTCGGGCCGCTCCCCGAAGCCACTGACCTTCCAGATATAGGGCGGCAGATAGTCATCGGGATGTCCGTTCAGGAAGCCGGACTGGGGTTCCGGGTCACCCTGTGCAAAACCCGTCAGGCCTATGGCCAGGATGGTCAGGGTAAAGATTTTTTTCATGTCTTTTCTTATAAATCATTTCACTAGTGGGCACTTAAAACCCACTGATTATTAATTGATTATTATTTGGTTCTTTGACATCTTTGTAATCGCATTTCGTAAGTATCTCTTTTATAGGTGTTTTGTCGAGCAGAGATATGCTGAGTATTTGTAGGATTTCG